>CAYLYZ010000078.1:0-26930 GCA_964387885.1 uncultured bacterium
CACGCACCTCAAAGGTATAGCTTCCACCAGCAAGATAAGTAAAATCATGGTATGTTTCTTTTGACCACGTTGACCATCTGTCATCAATACCATTCAGCCGAAATTGGAACTCATTTTCTTCCGGGGCTTCGAATTGAACGAGTGAATATTGAAATCTTAATGAGTTAAATTCATTTGCGATAATTGGCATTTTCCAATCATCCGGTAATGATCCGTTGAAAATAATTGAATCATTGCCGATTGAGACTCTTCTCACCAAGGTGGAAAATTCAACATCAGTTGCAGCCTGTTCTGGTTGATCCCATCTTATTATACTGCCATCATTTGTAGCTGCCCATAGTCTTGTCCCACGCCTGTCAGGGCAGAGAGACTGATAGTTGCGAGCGAAAGCTCTGCGCATCACGCGTGACATCTTATACGGGGGTGAAGATTGTCGTACTCCACGGGGCAATGCTTCAACCTTACAAACATCCGTGCGATCACTAAACCACATGGTTCTAAAATGGAATACAACAGGACTAAAAATAGACAATGTATCACCAAAATAACTACGCCACTCAGGATGATCCCTGAATTTGTCTTCCTCTTCGTCGTAATAAACCAGTCCCGTTGCTGTTCCCAAGCATAGTTGAGCGTTAAACATAAACGGTCCGGTCTGTCGATTAGGCGGGATTCCCTGTTCAGCTCTATAAACTGTCAGTGCATTATTTAATGAATCCAGGTTGTCAAAGGATAATTTTTCGAGTGTATTATCAAGCTGCGGGTGGGCAGACATCCACAGATTCCAGTTGTTGTCCTCAATAACACTTACAACGGCATTCTGAGTGTTGTCAATTCTACCCTCGTGTATCCATCCATCAATATCGAAATCATAACGGAAAGAGTGAACACCATCTCTATAAGTCCCAAGAAATATTCGGTGTTTATATGCATCAAGAAGCATCTTTTGCTGCGAGTTTTCTGTTTTCCCCAATCCGGAAGTACGCCCTGTGTATAAAGTATCACTCACCTGATTATCGCAATCAACGACAAACAGTCCACTATGATTTGCGACAAGTAGACCCTTATCTGACAGGAGTGCTTCAGTGAATGGCTGGATTCCCGGAATTGGAGTAAAACTTGCTAACGTCCCCGGAGATGTATTTTCATTCAATATGTAAACAGAATGGCTTGTGCCTATATAAAGCCGATTTTCATGGCGTATGAGTGTCCTTATCAAACCTTCAAGTCCCATAGATGAGTCATAATATTGAAGTGGAGATTCATGTTCAACGCGAACAAGTCCGTAATCCAGTGGAATCCAGAGCCCGTTCTGATTATCAGTTAGACAGGAGTTTTTTACCGAATTATTAGGTAGTCCAACCGATTTATCTAATATTCTAAGGATATTTCCATTTTTATCAAAAATTACAGCGCCACCAAAGACAGTAGATAAAACGAATTTATCTTTTCCGCACACAACGCATCCACTGCCACCTTGAATGAGAGAATAATCATTTATTTCTGAATCAAATGGCAAAACAGATACACCATCAAAGATAAAAAGTCCCTCTTCCCAGGTGCAGATTAACATTATCTCATTTGAGAGGCCGACAATATCAGTAACAATAATTTCGGATAATTGTTCTGTACCGGTAATTATACTAAGTTCACCATTTTTCATCTCAACCAATCCATATCCCAATCGATGAAAAACCATCCTGCCATTATTCTCACTCTGGTGGTAAATGCGATCTTTTCGGGATAACTCCCAGGAATTTATCTTCCCATCTACGGATGGATTATTTGAATAATTCAGTTTAAGAAGGTTGGTGGTCTCCTGAAAAAAAATGCCCTCTGAAGAAAAATCAATCGAATGAATGGTATTAAGACGTTGGGTAGTGTCCGGGAGGAGATGCTTAAGAGAAATGAAGCTTATTTCACCTAATGAATCTGGGATCAGGTAACCAAAATCATTACTTCCACCATAAAAAATCCGATTCTTCTCATCTATGCCTATAGTTATTATTGGAAAGCCTTCAGGGTGATATATCCTTCTCCATGCGCTACCATCATAGACTAATATTCCAGCCATATCCGTTGCATAAATCAACCCGGATGTGTCCTGTTCGATTTCGAAAATCTGGCTGTGTCCATTATAATCGGTTGGCGAGAATGCTGATAGGTAGGGCTTACCTAACTCTCGGTCGGGAGATGTGAAACCTAAACTAACAACGAAGAGAATTTGAATACTTAAAATATTACTAATCCACAATCGTCTCTTGTTTTGAGATTTTACATCCATTGACTATTCGAAATGTTTAGCATCTACCCTTGCCAGTTTCACAAATCACTCACCAAAATCAAAATCATCTTTTCTCAAAATACGCCATATTACAATTTAAGTCAACACTATCTAGAATTTCAATTGCCATAAGTAGAATGGTTTTCCCTGGTAGGCCGTTATATTTTTGTTATTTTATAAGCAGAGCTTTCGATGCTTTTACAATTGTATTTATAGTTAATCGAACGATATAAAATCCTGATGGTAATGCTACAGCATTCCAAATCTGGATGTGTCGTCCAATTGGTTGTTTACCCTCAAACAAGGTATCGACGTACCTTCCATTGAGATCATATACCTTCAAACTCACCAAACCTGCTTCCTGAATTTCGTATGTCAGGTATGTTATGTAGTTGAATGGATTCGGAAAAATGGATATAAAATTGGTGACATCCTCATTTCCGGGATTATCTTCCTTACAAACCGAATTTACTTTACCTGGGGTTCCATATAGAATGCTCGATGCTAACCAGTTCATTTGATTATTGTTTGGTAATAAGGGAGATATTAGTTCGAGAGTATAGCCTTCTCCATCCGCCTCTTCAGGCCATGGATTTTTATCATCATAACTTACGACATCTACCAATACACCGCAGCTATCATAGAGTTTTACGTCGTCACCTCTGCCAGAAAACCCAAAATCAAATCCACCTATCACATTCTTAACGTTAGGGAAATGATTTGAAAAAGTTACTAAATCACGAGCAATAACAAGGTATTCACCAGCGGATAATGTCTGATTAGGAAACTGAAAAGAATGTTCTGCCCTACTGTCACTAACAGTCCAGTTATTGAGGTTGAGTGAGTCTATTCTACAATAAATTTCAATCCAATCACGGGGATTAAAATCATTGGAGCTGTTGTAATTAATCTCATTGATCACTATCTGTCCGACGGGCTCAAAATATTCCTCGATAATGCTAACGATTTTCGAAGAAAGAACTCGACCAGATGAGGTTTCAAGGTAAACGGTATCTGAAACCGAAGGTTTGAAATAGAGATTACCTGTAACAGTTTTCTCAGGTAACATTCCGGACACTAACTCACAGTGATTTGTGACAAAAAGAGTATCATTTGGTTTAAGAGCTGGAATTTCACCGAGTCTCAGCATGCGAAAATCATGTCCTATCCGAACTACACAACCAGAAAGATTAACTTCTCTATCCACAGAGTTTACTAAAGTGAGATAATGAGAGTCAGTTGTCGAATCATAATGGAAGGATCTAATTTCGATTTCATTGGCTTGAGGTGGATTTTCATCAATTCTAATCATTGGTAAACTGAGCGGGATGTTACTGAATAACCATCCTCCGGCTGGTGGTGTTGGACAAAACAGAAAAGGATTTGGTTTTACAAGAAATCCATAATGAAAAGGAGAGTTGTATTCTTCAAGTGAGCACTCACTGGAATAATTTAAATCACCCGCAATTACGTCACCATGAGAACCATCATCCCATAATTTGAATGCAACGTACTCCTGTGAATTATCGAGAAAGTACACATAGGCATTAGCAACTTTTTCACCTGCGGTTGCTTCAACTCTAATGATATCGCTAACTTCGGAAATGTACTCATTTGATATAGTCCATTGGTCAATATCGATCCGCTTGAACCAATCAATATTGGAAAGCACTTCTCTTCTTTGCTCTAAGAAACTAATTATTTGATGGCGTTCCTGGTCAAAAATCACATTGGACGATCTTTTAAAGGTGTCAATGTGGGCATCGTGTTGGATTTGATCGTATGTTTCATCAACCAGCTGTGTCACCATATCAAACTTCTCCGATGCAAGGTCGTCAATAATTCCAAGGAACTCGTTTAATCGTTCAGGATTGCGTATCAGTCTCTGAAATAGGCCTTGGAAATGCATAGGAAACAAACATTTTGTATCAGATGGAGCGATAAAATCCCCCCAGGCATTATTTCCGAATGAGCAGTCGATATCCCATGGAATAAAAACATACTGTCCACCTTCCTCGTGGTAAAGAAAAAAATTCTTGGTTATTCCATCTTCGTTTCTGATAAAGTACTGCACTGCAAAATATGTTAATACATCAGTGGGATCAAAATATTCATCTATCCATTCCTCAAAAGATCCGGAATCCGAGTTCTGTACAAAGCTCAATCTCTTCCCAAGCCTATCATAAGCACCGTGACAAAAATTTGATAATTCGTAGATTTTTAAAATATCTTCACTTCTTAGGGATGGGGCAAAACGCCCACAGTGATTAAGAATCTTGAATATCTCTCGATCGGGTAGATTTCGTCTCTTCAGGAAATTTCGGTCAACCTGCTCCACTTCATGGTAAACTCCAGAATAAATACCATTTATTATCAACGAAATGAATCGAGATTCAGGTGTTAACAACCCGCATCTTCTGGAGATTTCCAATCCTAAATGGTTTCGACTTATTGATCTGTCTCTGTATTCAGAGTTAAGATTGGTTTGTTCTCTTCCGAGGGGTCCGGTATTGGCAAAGAAAACCTTCCAAGACCGTTTTGGACTAATACGACCGCTGTTTCCTCTATACCGCACCTGACATTCATATTCCTCGTTCTCATACTTCAGTTTTGCAGGATAAGTCACGGAGGACCAAATGTCATTTTCAAGGCTATCGATGTGAACAGAATCAATTGTGATGTCATAAATTGGAAGAGTCAGATCTTGAGAATAAATTACATCTACAGGAACCACTCCGAAAAGGACAGAAAATACAATAGCGTGGAGTGCAATCCTTAAAATTCTTTGTTCTATGGGCATTAAACACTCACCACTTTATGGAGATAATTAAATCTTTCATAAGATAGCTACGTGAGTAAATTTGTGCAAGTATCTTTACTTTATCTCTCACATTCGACAATGAGGTAACAGATAAAATCAGAATTTGAAAGAAAAGCAATGTTTGATTTTGGATATATTTTACAACCTTCAAATTGTAGGTTGCTGCAAATAGTTTATACAAATCTATACTCCATTATAAAGTTGACCTTTCTGACTGGCCATCATTTAATAAAAACAATTCGTCGTGTATTGTATTTTTCCGATTGTTTTATCCGAATTAGATATAATCCTGAACTGATTCCAAGATCGACAGAATTCAGAGAGTAAGTGTATCTACCTGTAATAATTGGGATTGCATTATGCGTTAACAATCTTCGACCAAGAATATCAAAAATAGATATCTCAACTTCCTCAGATTGTCTGACTTCAAATGAAATGAAGGCTGAATTATTAAATGGATTGGGATATACACTTATCAACTCAAATTTATCGGGAAGTACCTGGTCGTCGGGCTCGTACGGGGATTCTGATCCGAATTCATACACGCCAATGTCTACATAGTTGATTTCTCCAGAGCCATTATTGTCCACATCTTCAACATCAAACCTCGACATCATTTCAATATCCCCATGTGGACAGTCGGTACCCCATCCGGCATCAATCAGCGGTGAGTCATCTCTTAATCGGAAATTGTTATTCCATTGGTCAATGAAATGAGGATTCTCAAAGTAGTTATTTTGTCCAGGAAAGGGAAAAGTTCCCTTAACCATACAGTATGCCACATCGATATTTGCAGGTTCGTCAAATTGAATCTCATTATTATTCCGCCAAATTACCGTGTTGCGGATAGAAGTGGCATTTCCATCACCCGAGTTGTCAATTTTCAGACCCGTCTTGTTGAAAGCAATAACATTATTATACAGCTTGACTTCTGAATCTTCGTGAATTGCTACTCCGATATCGCAATTTGTAACAATGTTATTTTCGAGATTGATGTTCTTTGATGCGTGTCCGATTGTTATACCCTTATCTTCAGCTTCTTTAATGACATTACAGGTGATTGACGCGTACTCAACGCTATCAAGATCGATAATGTCGTCTCCTCCATAGAAGTTAGAATAGTGTATCTGAACTTCTGTCGTTTTCTCGAAACTAACTAAGTCCTCAACTTCACCTGATTTACTGCTGCTTATCTGGCAATTTTGCATGTCGAAGCTACCGCCACTTATTTCGATTGTGTTTTGCTGAAAACCACTGAAATGAGTTCTGTGTATACTGATTACAGAATTATTCCCACTAATCCCGCCTGAACTCCCATTTCGAAAAGAACAGTCTTCTATGGTCATTATACATGAATCTATTTGAATAGCTCCTCCGGTTGATAGTTCGGTTGGATTCCCATTGGCATTTTCGAAATTTGCATAACTGATCAGAACAGGAGCAATCGAATTATCAATAATAATCCCACCCCAATTCTCCGAAACGCCAGACGGATAGAACATAACAGAGTCATTTTTTGTACCCTCTATCTGCAAGCCACCCTTGATTATCAGTGAACTGTTTTCTGATACAGTAACGATAACACCACTTTCAATAGTTAATGTTGCTCCTTCTAAAACCGTTATATCGCTCAATACTTTATAGGGATTTCCTTCGGTGGTCCAAACGGTGGAAGTTTCAATCCGATCAGATACTTCTGTTCCTCCGTTAACACCCTCAGGTATGTTAATTGGCAAAAAAAAGCTTATGCTCTGAATGGACAAGTCCCAGGGAGAATATGCTCGCACACGCCAGAAATAATCTCCTGGTTCGAGCTCACTGTAAAGACTATAAGGCTGGTCAACAAAGTATTCAATACGTTCAGGCCAAAAAGTTGATGTGTCAGATATTTGCACACGATATCTATTGATATGTCCGTCAGCATATTCGGTGGGTTCCCATGACAGAACGATCCCTTCAGGGACAATTCTTGCAGGATGAAGATCAAACGGATATGGGCATTTTTCAATAGAATTTAGTATTGCTTCACCACGTTGTCGAGCTAAGCCAGGGATGGTCCGAATTTCGGATGTGAAGTCGTCAACGGAAAATTGAAAATCTGGATCTTCTTCAATTGCATTTAAGATCAGCGTTTCAATCGTATCTGTTTTTGCAGTGTAATAATCCTCTGTGAAAATGCTGTCTATCATCCCGTTCAGGTGTTTGAAAACAACCTCTCTGAATTCATTGTCTCTCCAGCATCGTCGCAAAAGTGCATTTATCTTGTTTTTTACTTGATGACCGGAACGAAAATAGTCCGGAGCTCTTCCATTATTTCCATAAATCCAGGTATTGTCCATGTCCCAGGGTAACATCCGCCAGATACCATCTTGATCAATATCATGTATTAGATAGTAGTTGTGATAGTAAGTTGATGAATTTCCACAGAGAGTGTTTACTGCGATGGTTCTGGCTAAATCATCTGGATTAAACCTTTTCTGAAGTTCATTATAAAAATCTTCATCACCTACTAGACCAATCCATTCAATCAAATTATTCAGATCGTAAAATCCTGTTTTGGAATTTGTCTTTTTCTCCCACAATTCCTCAACATTTTCAGAGAGTGTTAAACATGTCCCGTTCAGGTCCGCTTTATAGATGCTTGAGTTGTCATTAAGATCAACTCTTTTTAGATAGAACTCATCCACATTCTCAACGTCCAGATATAATCCGCGGTATTCACCGTTAACAATCAACTTAGCAAACCATCTTTGAGAGGCAAAAAGCCCTGCCCGATGGTAGAGATCAAAAGAAAGAAATTCGCGGGAGAAAGATGGATCACGATACTCTGAAACCAGATTAAGTTTATCTCTTCCGTAAAACCGATCTTCAGATGAGAAATCGACCTTAAAGGACTTCTTGCGAAAGTATCTGCTTGATTCTCCCCTTATCCGGATTCGGACATCCCGCCACGTTCGGGTGTTATATTCGAAAACGCAATCAATATAATGATCCTCCAAAGGATTACTTATAATGTAATTAAATTCCTCCGGATCGCAGCTTATATAATAGGTTCTCAGTTCTACGGCGCTCAGGTGTGTATACAGACCAAAACAGAGGATTATTATTACCAAAAGTATGATTTTGGGAGAATGATTAATATTATCTATAATTCTTCTTGAAGTCATTTTCATCCTATTGAAATAAACCAATATCTGAAGAATCTGATGCTGCATTTTTTCCTGGTGAATCATCTGTTAAAAGGTAATCTAATGTGAACTCCGGATTGCCTGTAATGCAACCTTCTTCGCGGTTGTATTCCTCTTCATTTACGAGAGAATAGGATATTGTAATTGCATCCTGCTCGGGTCCTCCCTCCAGCACAACATGATTCCATACGTTGTGAAGTGAATTATTCACCGAGATTGTATTGGTTATTGTTATAAATCCATCGCATTCTCGATTGTACCAGTCACCAAATCGGATACCTGTCTCATTATTAATTAAAAGACAATGGTCAATTGACACCTGAGGCAAACCGTAACCAGCCTCTATACCCTGTTCGCAATTGGTTACAAGCGTACTTACTATTTGAACTGTGTTTCTATTCGATGTGGCGATTCCTTCATTATCGAATCCGTCAACTACACAATTTTTTATCACAACGTTTGCGCCATTATGGTCAATACCATCATCCTTGCCCTCCATGAAAACACAATTTTCCAGAATGGAAGGTGAATCCCCATCATTCCAGGGTAAAACAAGATACAAGCCATCATTATCATCGTCAATTTCAACTCCGTCATCGTTGGGAATATCCATAAAGTAGCAGTTTTTAATCTTGGCGATTGTCATTCTAAATTCACCTCCAGTATCGCACCTTGAAATCAGGCATGAATCTAAATGTACTTCACTTCTCGTAAATCCGAAAGCCTTACCCGGATTATCAATAATAAAAGCATGATCCAAAAAGACTTCGCAATCGGTACCGCTAACTACAGGTTGACTTTCGGAATGACCAAATGGACGTGAATCATCACCACCTCCATTTGTAAAAAATGTGTAGGAATAATAATTAGCGGAATTTCGGTGATAGATTTCCCCCCAGGGTAGACCTAAGGAATCAGATGTAAATATGACGGGGTTTTTCCTCGTCCCTGTGCATGAGACACTTCCCTCGACAAGGACACTGGCGTTTTCACCGAGCTCAACAATGGTACCAGGTTCTATTCTCAATCTGCAACCCACAGGGATAGTGAGGTTATCGGTAATATGAATAACCTCCGTGGAGTCCCAGATCAGATCTGAATGTGAAAGCACTCCAGAGAGTTCTCTGGACGTAAAATTGTCGATTATTCGGATTTGAAAAACTTCAGCTGTAATTCCCATTTCATTTATCACGTTTACATTCAGGACAGATGAATCTCCAGCACACCACCCTAAATCCTCAAACCTGACCAACTGACTCCCCATGCCTCTTTTTAGTGAAATACTATTGAAACAAGCATTCAGGGCAGATAACATCACCACTTGCTTTTGATTAATTCTTGGATTTGTGTAAGGCATGTAAATCACAACTGGCAGAATTTGTCCGGATTTTACTTTGTGCGGTGAAAAAACCTCAAAGGCAGAATAGTCGGGCTCTAATTGGATACCAATGCCTTTTTCAAATGAATCACAACCAGTAAAATATAGAATTTGTGAGACTGTAACAATTGTAATTATAAGGTATGCTCCCAGATTTTTTTTAAACAAAAATGTTTCTGGCCAGATCATGCAGAATTTCCTGAATCAAAATCGAAAATTATTTTGATAATTTACAATTAATCAGTTTACATTCAAAGTATTCAATTAGATAAATATTTCCCCTCTTAATAATTCGGAGAATTATTGGTGTTTAATCTTATGGTTGTGGTGATTTATCTCTTGATAATACATTTAGTTAAGTAATTTTACCCAAGTCCCATTCTTCAGTATCCTCAATCCGGTTGCATTATAATGCGTATGAGGATTCCAGTATTTTGATGTTATATTCGCGATACTTATATCTATTCTGTCTATATAGGTAACACTCATTTGACAAACGATATAGTAGCCATTTATCTTAACAAACTCTCAAGAAATGTATGTAATTTCATTGCTGTCCAAAATAATTCTGAAACTTGGTTTCCTCATGCCCAACTTGATTGGGCAAACGACTTGTCGCTGTGAACGAAGTGAATCAGAATCCGGTATATGTTTTTATTAATCACATTGATAGCGACAACACACTTTGAAATGATTTTATTTCCAATGAATCAGAAAATGGGTTGTAGAAATAGCAAAGTCTCTGGATTCCCGTTTTCATGGGAATGAGGAGCTTTCAAAAATCCTATTTTGGACAAGTGTGATGTAATTTTATAAAAATGGGTAAAGACATCAATGGAACAATCAGGTATTGCACTCTTCTGATTGAATTGATATATTGGTTTTCAACTGAATCGTGAGCATAGTGTCTCATACACCAACGCCTAATTAAACTGAAATTTGAGCCCTTGATAATCTCAATTGAGATTTGAATTTATTTTGAAAATAATTTAGATGGATAGACGGTTCTTCTATCTAAAATGCATTTCACAGGAGTATAAAATGAAAGCTGTGCGGTACTTTTTAACAATATTAATTACTTTTACCCTTTTTGGCAAAGCAGATGGATCTCAACCACAACGTCCCGCTGAACTTGATACTCTGAATTACACTCAGGTTCTATTTCAATGGGCTCCCGTAATGGGAACAGAAGGTTATCACCTGCAAGTAGCGGTCGCTGAGGAATATGATGCCTTTGAAGTCGCACTCGTATTTGAAGGGGATTCTCCCACAAACGCTACAATTGTATCTACAGGTATTGACTGGGGAAACGAATACGTCTGGAGGTACTGGATTGTTGATGGAGATGGAAACAACGGAGACACCTCACGAGTTCATCGATTCAGCATTATGGCTTTCCCGGAAAATGTCCCGGTTTATGACCTAACCATCACCAATCGCGATGAAGTGCAACCTGGAATAACCATTCTCGACACACAAACCGACTACGCTGCTGCTTTTGATATTGATGGAAACTACAAAATGTTTCTTCCCGGTGGTGGTGATTACCAGATCCTGCCCGATGGTGATTTTCTGTCATTGGAAAGAGGTTTTGCATTGAGAACCAATCTTGATGGTGATACAACCTATTATTCACCTCATGGGGGTATGCACCACGAAGTTGATTTACTACCCAATGGCAATTATCTCGCCCTTGGTCGTTCATACCGGTGGGTTCCAACACCTGAAATCGAGGGTGACACAATTCAAACAGATTCACTACTCTGGGAGGGAGATTTTGTTTTCGAATTCAATCCAGCCGGTGACACCTTGTGGAGCTGGGATTGTCACGACCATGTATCATATCTTGACTTCGAACCGGATGAAATACTTGATGTACCGGAGGGAGGTGAATTTGACTGGACTCACGGAAACACTTGTCATTATTTACCGGAAATGAACGCAGTTTATATTTCGTTGCGACACATAAGCAGAATAGTCCTAATAGACTACGAAACCGGGGATGTAATCTGGAACATGGGCAAAGAATTCCCCTCAGGTGAAGTTGATTTCGGTCATGATTTAAACTTCAGTTATCAGCATGATCCGGAATGGCAACCAAATGGGAATATTCTGATGTTTGATAATCATAACCTTGGTCCTGAAGAATTTTCGCGTGCCGTAGAAATTTCAATTGATCTCGAGCGTGATCCGGTTGCAGAAATCGTCTGGGAATCATGGTGTCCCACTTACGCACCAGCACAAGGTGATGCTGACCGTCTCCCGAACGGTAACACTCTTATCACTCCCGGTCGGAATGGTTATACATATGAAGTTAATGCTGATGGTGAAGAACTTTGGAAATTAGAAAGGAATCCTGTTGAAGGTTTTCGCGGGAATAAAATCTACCGTGCTGACCGTATCCCGAATCTATATCCTTTAGTCTATACCATAGATGGTCCTTCGAATGGTGACCATATTCCGGATGGTGATTCATATTTCCATTTGACTTTGAACAACCTTGGGCATTGCGAACAGAGTTATCATTATGTTGTCACAGATGAAGAGGGTTGGTTTGATGTTCAGGATGGTTGGGTACAATTGGCAGCGGGAGAATCGTCGACCATGACGATCCGAGGTGAAACTCCTGAAGGTACCGCAGATAACACTGTCACAGTTGAAGTATTTCCAGCCCGTAGACGAGGACTCGTTGATACGTGGACTGTAACTCTAACCACCGATCCGGAAATGAGTACTGATCCCAAGGTGACAAATCCTGTTACCTGGTCACTTCTGAATAATCACCCAAATCCTTTTAATGCAGGGACATCAATTGCCTTTTCAGTTTCTTCTCCCGGACAGAACCGACTGAATATTTTTGATACTCAAGGTCGATTAGTTAAAACTCTTCTCAATCAATCGCTCTTTAGCGGCAGATATGAAATTAGCTGGGACGGTACTGACCATTATGGCAGATTATTATCAGCAGGTGTTTATATTTGCCGACTACAGAATTCAAGCAATTCTGTGGTTAAGAGCATGACTCTGCTCCGCTAATCAAACCTGATAATAATTTTGGTGAGATTAAAAATGGCTCCAAATCGGCTGAGAACTTTCTTATTGTTGGTGTATTCTCTCCTCTTATGTGGAATGTGTGAAGCCGGGCAGGACTATTATCCTCCTGATAGTGCAATCGTTCACTGCAAAATGGTTAGTTTTACCTGGCCTCATACATTTGGAGCCTCCGGTTACCAGCTTCAAGTCACCTCAGGCAGAGGTGACAATATGTTTGAAAACAACATAGTTGACAGTACTATTTCTCCTCCCGGAATTATTATAAGAGAAGGATTGAATTTCTCCAATGCTTATTCCTGGAGAATTCGACCTATAATCATGGACGAGGATACAACTCTATGGCAGTCTGCAAGATGTTTTTCAATTATAGATCTGCCAGACTCGCTTCAAGAAGCTTTCCAAACAGAGGTTCATGATCAGGACAACCTTCAAGCCGGTTATACTGTCACTTCAGCATATGGAACCGTTTATGGATTCAATGCAGTTGGTGAAATCTATTGGTATATCCCAGGTCCTGAAGGTTGGTTCAGAAGTAATTTCGATATCCGTATGTTACCTACAGGCAAATTCCTCTCAAATCATTCAGGTGGTGTAAGGATTTTTACAGTGAATGATGAGACTCTCTGGCATTCCGATGATTATGGGAATTACAATTTTCATCATGAAGTATTTCCTATGCCGGGTGGTACATTTCTTGGTGTAAGACACAATACCCACCGACGAATAATGGGAGAAGATACGACTCTCTGGAAAACTGACTATCTGCAGGAAATAGACAGAAACGGGAACGAGGTATGGCGTTGGGATTGTTGGGAGCACATTTCACATGAGGATTATGACTCCGTAGATTATGCACAAGTTCCTCCTGGAGGATTATTTGGTTGGACACATGCAAATGCCTGTCCTTTTGACCCGAGAGATAATTCTATATACTTCTCGATACGTAATCTAAACCGAATTGTGAAAATAGCATATCCTTCAGGAGACATTGTTTGGAGCATGGGGACTGAGATGATCTCTGGTGATGTTGATTTCGGAAATAACCTTGAATTCTATCGTCAACATGCCCCTCAACCTCTTCCGAATGGTAACTTGTTGTTGTACGATAACCATTGGTATCATGCAAACCAGGGTGATCATTTTTCGAGAGCTATTGAAATTGAATTCGATAATGAACGTGAAGAACCTGCAGAGATAGCCTGGCAGTACAGACACGAATTCTCTTCAACCCAAGGTGATGCTGATAGATTAGAAAATGGCAACACATTGATTGCAACGGGCGGTACTGGTTCATTTTACGAAGTCAACTCCGAGGGAGAATTATTGTGGGAAGCACATACTAATTTTCGGGCAGGTACTTACAGGTCCGAACGAATCGCTGACTTCTACCCTTATACTTTTGTTGTTTCAGGTCCTCCCGAGCAATTTTTAGTTCCTCGATGGGATGCTGATTTGTCATATACCGTTTACAATATCGGTTCTGGCGAATGTCAATATGTCTACAGACTAATTGATGATATGGATTGGTTTGAAAGTGCATCCGATACCGCTCAGATCCGTTCTGGTGATTCACTGACGGTTACTTTTCATGGACTGATTCCATTTGATGATAACCTACTCGATACATTGCGATTTCAGGTGCATATTTTGGGTGATATTGACGAAGTCAAAGAGGTTATAAGTATTATAAGCCCTGATCCAGCATCATCTGTCATAAAGTCATCCAAGAAATCAACTCAATATAGTTTTCTTGCGTCGACAGGACTTAATCAATCAAATAGGATATCATTTTTTTTGCCAAGACCTGAGAATGTGCAGGTTAGAGTATATGATATCCGAGGGAGGCTGGTAAAAACAATAATCGATCGGATGATAAATAAAGGTGAGCATTCTGTTACCTTTTGCAACTATGATCTTGCTGCTGGCACGTACTTCATACAGTTAAAAACAGGAAGTAGAATAATTTGCAAACCAATGCTATTATTCAATTAATCGATCTCAGTATAATCACAATTATTAAATGGGGAGAAAAACTATTTGAACCAGATAAAGATTTCAAACGTGATCATTATCACCTTATTACTAATAACAGCAGCGAGAACTAACGCATTAAACTCTCTTACCCCCACTGATGGAAGATCTATCTACAGTAAGTATGTACTCATTGCCTGGGAACAAGTTTCATCTGCAGAATTCTATCAACTTCAGATTTGCAAACCGAACGGAGAATCACCATTTGACGAACCGGAAGTTGATTTATTCGACTCTACTCACGCAATTATTGTGAAGTCAGGTCTTGACTTTGGTAATGAATACTTATGGCGAACCAGGGCGTTCCTGACAACGGGAGATACTTCTATTTGGTCAGAAACAAACCATTTTCAAATCGTTGAATTGCCTGACAGTGTTCGTAATGCCTATGAGATTTCAATGCATATGCCTGATCAAGTTTCACCCGGAATAATTGTTTCATCCCCATTCGGTGTACCGAATGGATTTGAAAATGACGGTGAAGTTGTGTGGTTTCTTCCCGGTGAGACACACTGGACAAATGGACAATGGGCTCTCAGCCAATTGCCTAATGGGGATTGGGTTTCCATCCACCACCACGGTATCCGGATTTTTAATATTGAAAATGATACTCTTCTTTTTTTGAGATCAAATCCACAAGTCAATATACATCATGATGTTGTCCTAAAATCAGATGGGAATTTTTTTGCGATAAAATATGCCTCTCAGTGGGTTGTTACAGATGGTGATTCTCTCATGTGGCGTAGCGATGATATTATTGAGATGAATCCAAATAATGAAATTGTCTGGATTTGGCGAACATTTGATCACTTATCTCTGGATGATTTTGATCCGGATGAACTTGCAACAGTTCCTCCTCGTGGTGTGTTTGACTGGACTCATTCAAATGCCTGTTATTTCAATGAATCAGAAAATGCAATCTACCTTTCGATTAGAAATCTTTCGAGGATAGTGAAGATTGAATATCCGAGTGGAAATATCATCTGGCAAATGGGTCGGGATATGCCCTCCGGAGATGTTGACTTTGGACATGACCTCGATTTTCATCGTCAACACTCACCGGAAATTCAAGAAGACGGATCGTTGCTGCTTTTTGACAATCATTGGATTCTCGGTGGAGATAATGATTTCTCACGTGTGATGCAAATCGGTATCAATCCTGATGGTGAAGATCAGTGCTGGATCGAATGGACCTATGATACTCCATTTGCAAGAACTCAGGGAGATGTTGATAGACTACCAAATGGTAATATCCTGATAAATCCGGGTGGTTACTTCCATTTCTACGAATTGACACCGGAAAGGGAACTCGTTTGGGAAGCTGATCCGGTTATTCGAGTTGGTAACTACCGAGCTGAGAAAGTGCTAACACTTTTCCCTCTTGTCTACACGGTTACAACCCCTGGAGACAGTGTCATTATCCCTTCACAGGAATCCTGGATTAGCTTTCAAATCAATAACGAGGGTGAATTAGCACAAGCGTTCCAATATGAGTTGATAGATTGTGCCGGGTGGTTTGATGATGAAATTGGACTAATCGAAATTCCGGCTGAACGCAGTGCGAACATTACTGCTGTAGGATTCGTGCCCAATATTAACGAGTGGAATGAGATATCCCTTATTGTCGAACCGGTCATTACTCCGGGTGTCTCAGAGACCTACTCAACGCAATTATTCCCGGGAGAACCCCTTTCTCAAGGAGATAGAATCCAAGAACCATCCCAAGTCAATGTTCTCACTAATTATCCGAATCCATTTAACAATATAACAACCTTTACGTTTTCTCTTCCATTTCAGGAGAAAGCAAATATGAGAATTTATGATGTTTATGGTAGGCTGGTAAAGGACCTGATAAATTCTTCACAACCAGTTGAAAATTGGAATGTCTCCTGGAACGGAACAGATAAAATGAATGCAAAGGTCTGTTCAGGAACCTACTTTTGTTTTCTTACTACACCCAACCGTACTCAAATTAGAGGCGTGATACTAATTCGATAGACTTTGACTAAAAGAATACTCTCTTTCTCAAAATGATTTTCTCAATATTGAACAGTAGTGTTCATTTTCGAACAGTTGATTTATTTGTAATTTACTATCATCATTTCGAACAGTAGTGTTCATTTTCGAACAGTTGATTTATTTGTAATTTACTATCATCATTTTGAACAGTAGTGTTCATTTTCGAACAGTTGGTTTATTTCTAAATTCCTATCATCTTGTTTTATAGTCACTTTTTAACTGGCACAGCTATTGCTTCATGTAGGTTATGGATAAGCCTTTAGATCATACTTTCTTACAACGCAAGCGTAATAAGCGAATCATACTCCTTTCTTCAGCACTGGTCGTCATATATATAATTGTGCTTGGAGTAAGGAGTGTACTCTCTCCAAGTCTGAAGAGATCTGAAATTAGAACTGCAGTTGTTGAAAGAGGCTCTGTAGATGCTGTAATTCAATCATCCGGAAGAGTCATCCCAGAATTCGAGCAGGTGATTTCCTGTCCTTACGACTCACGCATTATAAAGGTAATTGCCGAGCCAGGTGAGCAGCTTGTTCCCGGGCAGAAACTGCTCCTGCTTGATGACAGGTTGATTGAGCTCGAGATCGAGCGGCTGAACGATGAAATTGCGCTTAAGCGCAATCAACGAGAGCAACTCGAGCTTGAAATTGCAAGACAACTCGATGAAATGAAAAGTGAACGGGACATTTTATCTCTTGAACTGGAATTTCAGGAAGCAAAAACCGAACAGGTTAAAGCTCTTGAGAAGATATATGCCGCTACTGCCTGGAGTGTTAAACAAGCTGAACTCGAAGAAGAGATAAAGCACTTGAAAAAAGACCAGCATTTAAGAAATATTTCACGCCTATTGGACACCAATAAAAAGAAAATTGAAGGTTTACAGATTGAGATGCGGTTGCTTCACCAACAACTGAGAAAGGTTGAAGATCAAATTAACCATGCCACAGTGAAATCTAATATGGAAGGTGTTTTAGTCTGGATAGCTTCGGAGGAGGGAGCCACACTCCGACAGGGCCAAATCCTGGCAAGAATCGCCAATCTTGAACGATTCCGTATAGAAGCAACCGTATCCGATCTGAACTCAGCCAGATTGTCAACTGGAATGGCCGCGAAAATTAATGTTAATAACTCAATCCTGAAAGGTACTGTTCACAATATCCTGCCAAACATCGAGGGAGGAATAATAACCCTGATAATACAACTAAAAAATCCATCTCACATAAACCTTCGTTCCAATCTGAGTGTTGATGTTAACATTGTCACAGAGAGCCATGATGAAGTAATAAGAGTTAAAAAGGGACCTTTTATTAATGGACCCGGTGATCAGTATGTGTTTGTCATTAATGGAAATCGAGCCATCAGAAGAGAGGTGAAAATCGGTATTGCCGGGATTGAATTCTATGAGGTGACAAGCGGTTTAAGTGAAGGCGCGGAGGTTATATTATCCGGAACGGAAAATATAATTCACATGCAGCAAATAAGAATAAAATAGAAAATGGAGAAGATTTGATTACACTGAAAAACATAGAGAAGGTATACCGGACCGATAGAATTGAAACATTGGCTCTTTCGGATGTCAATCTTTCTATTTCCAGGGGGGAATTCATTTCGGTTATGGGGCCATCCGGATGTGGAAAAAGTACACTATTAAATTTGATTGGGCTTCTTGATTCACCTACAAAGGGAACCTTAACAATCGACGAAAAGGAAGTCCTTGGATGGGGTGACAAAAAACTTGCTAAACTCCGGAACGAAAATATCGGATTTATTTTTCAATCTTTCCATTTGATTAATGATTTACCCGTTATTGATAATGTGGAAATCCCATTGCTTTACCGGAAAATGTCAGGAAGTGAGCGCAAGAACAGATGCTTGGAAGCATTGGAATCAGTAAACCTGCTCTCTCGGAAATACCACCGACCCAATCAACTTTCCGGAGGGCAACAGCAACGTGTAGCAATTGCACGGGCAATTGCAGGAAATCCATCCATTATACTTGCTGACGAACCAACAGGAAACCTTGATAGTCAAATGGGTGAAGGGATAATGGATATTCTGAAGAAATTAAATGAGGAAAATGGGACTATTGTGATCATGGTTACACACGATCAAAACCTTGCTAAGCAGACCGGTCGAACAATACATTTGTTTGATGGACGACAGGTAGATTAACGGGGTTACATTATGCTGATAAACTACTTGAAAATTGCTTACGCAGTGTTTATGCGCAGAAAGTTCTACACTTTTGTAAATCTCTTTGGCATTACGTTCACATTAACTGTTCTGATGATTGCAACTGCTGTACTTGATAATATTTATGGCGGTATCCCACCTGAAGTAAATCAAAATAGATCTTTGGCGATAATGAATGCCTATGCAGAAACTGAAAGAAATGGTCGGATAGGGGGCACGCATGGGGCTGCGAGTTTTGAACTCCTCGAGAACCATATTTACGATCTCCCGGGAGTTGAGTTGGTTTCAGTTACCGGTATGATATGGCAGGTTCTATCTTATGCGAGGGGTCAGAGGATAGAATCATATGTTAGATATACAGACGTCAATTTTTGGAGAATTCTCCAATTTGATTTTATTGAAGGGCGACCCTACACACAGGACGAATTTGATATAGCCGCACCCGTCGTGGTAATAAATGAGGCAATGCGCAGCAAATTTTTCGGAGAAGAATCTGCAACCGGGAAGAATATTACGGTTGGCGGTAAGCGGTATCGCGTTACAGGAGTCGTAAAAAACGTACCACTCACTCGGCTTATCCCCTACTCAGATATTTGGGCTCCCCTTTCAATTGAATTAATCAGAAAGAATTTTGATCCCTATGTTGGGACATATTTAGGCTTAATACTCGCGAAAAATAAATCCTACTTTCCGCAGATAAAAGAAGAATTCAGATCCCGCATGCGTAATATTGACCTTTCCGGGACGAAATACACGAAGGTTGTTTCAGTACCGGAAACGACACTTGAGTTGTCAGCAAGAGTTTTGTTCTCTCAGGGACGATCAGAAGAGGCTGCTGTTTATTTATATGTGTTCCTAATTATTGGAGCGGGATTACTGTTTATGATTCTTCCGGCTGTGAATATGGTTAATCTGAACACCGGAAGGATTTTAGAAAGAGCCTCTGAGATAGGCATTCGCAAAGCTTTCGGAGCTCCGACATCGACACTTATTGGCCAATTCATTGTGGAAAATGTACTTCTCTCACTTGTTGGTGGAATCGCCGGACTTATATTTGCTTTTCTTTCCCTCGATTTTTTCTCTGGGCTGGGAATAATACCTCATGCAAACTTTGTTTTTAATTATCGAATCTTCTTATATGGATTAATAATAACAACTTTTTTTGGAGTATTCTCCGGAGTTTATCCGGCATGGCGAATGTCAAGAATGCATCCTGTTCAAGCACTGCGTGGAGGTGTGCTATGATTCGTCATCTCTTTAAGTTATTCTGGTATCGTAAGCGATCTAATTCGCTCTTACTTCTTGAAATATTCATTTGTTTTATAGCGATTTTCGGGGTTTCATCCGTTTCAGTTGTGCAACTGAAACGTTATCTGAAACCACTTGGATTTGATTATGATGACATCTATATAATTGATCTTGACATGAAAAACCGAATGGATATAAGACCTGATGCGGATGATGGTAATGACTTTCAAAAATGTTTGAAAGTTATTGAAGAATTGCGTGGTATGCCTGAAGTTGTTTATGTATCAAGTGTATTGCCGGATCCCTATGGTTTCTCAACCTTCAGAGATGAAATGTCTTACGGAGGCAGGACTGTCACCGGGAAACAAATCGAAGTTTCGGATGAAGCTTTTGATTTATTTAATATACAAATCCAGAGAGGACGGAAATTTCACAAATCAGACAATGCTCTTGATTGGAAACCTGTCGTAATAAACAGGTTAATGGTCAAAGAGCTCTTCCAGGATGAAGATCCACTTGGTAAGGTGATTGATGAGGATGGGAAAAAAACAGTTGTAGGAGTCATTGACGATTTCAGATTCAAAGGTGAATTCTCAAAGTTAGAACCTACCTATATTATCCGACGTAATTTAAGCAAAATGGATGGCGGCTATGCGATTATCAAGCTGGCCGTAAGGGTTAAACCAGGAACACCTGTCGAGTTTGAAGAAGTTGCTTTGAACCACTTGCAGCAAGTCGATTCCAATTGGATAATTGGCATAAAACTCCTTAGTGAAAAACGAAAGTATATGCTGACTATGGAATTTACACCATACTTGATTGGAGCAATCGTAGTCGTTTTTCTGATGATAATGGTGACACTTGGAATGATAGGGGTTTTCTGGCAATCCATAACTGCAAGAACTCACGAAATCGGATTAAGACATGCTCTCGGTGGGAACCGAAGGAGGATTTATTGGCAACTCATCCTCGAAATTGTAATCCTGAATACAATGGGATGTTTTCTTGGTACTATTTTAATGCTGCAACTTCCATTGTTGGGTGAAATTATTAAGCTGCCATTCTCAATTGTTGTCATTTCAATACTGATTGCCTCGGTTTTCATGTACTGTCTGGCGTTGGTGAGTGGAATATATCCCGCCTGGCATGCAAGTAAAATCCAACCTGCACAAGCATTGCATTATGAGTAATTAATTTTCATTTTGAAATAGTTATGTTTTCAAACTCTTCATTAAATATGTTTAACCTATGCAGGTAAAGACGAAGACCATACTTGTTGTTGATGATGATTTTGCTGTGTTGACTTCCCTGTCATTGTTACTTAAACAATCGGGTTATGGAGTCCTGACAGCAGGAAGTCCGATTGAGGCTCTCAATACTCTCGAATCGAATGAGTGTGATCTGATTTTACAGGACATGAATTATTCACGCTGCACCACGGGTGAAGAGGGTCTCGAATTACTCAGAAAGATAAAGGAAATATATCCCGACAAACCCGTAATCCTGATAACAGCCTGGGCGTCTATTTCGCTGGCAGTAAAGGGGATAAAAGCCGGAGCCTGCGATTTTGTTACAAAACCCTGGAGTCACGAACAAATCCTTCAGTCAATAGGTACTGCAATTGACTTGTCTGAATCCGGACACATTGAGAAGAGAATCCCACATTTAAGTAGGGCAGATTTGGACAGAAAGTTTGATTTTGATTCGGTTATTGGTGAGGATCCTGCTTTTCTGAATATTCTCGAAGTTGTGGGGAGAATTTGCTCCACCGATGCATCTGTTCTGATAATCGGTAGCAGTGGTACCGGAAAGGAAATTATTGCGGAATCCGTCTGGGGAAATTCACACCGCAAGACCAAACCGTTTGTCAAGGTAAATCTCGCCGGTATCCCCTCCACCCTTTTCGAAAGCGAGATGTTCGGTCATGTTAAGGGAGCTTTTACCGATGCCCGTTTCGATCGTATTGGGCGGTTTGAAGCTGCCCATAACGGAACCATTTTTCTTGATGAAATCGGTGACCTTGAAATCTCAAACCAGGCAAAACTGCTGCGTGTGTTACAGGACAGAACTTTCGAAAAAGTCGGATCGAGCCGAAATATAACTTCAGACGTGAGAATAATATCCGCCAGTAATAGGAACTTTCAGCAAATGATCGATTCTGGAGAATTTCGAGAAGACCTTTATTATAGACTAAACCTGATTACACTTCACTTGCCCGATCTGAAAGATCGAGAGGATGACATCCCTCTTCTCACAAAACACTTCCTGAAAAAAATAAACGAAAGATATAACAGAAAGCTGGAAATTGATAACTCAGCCATTAAATGGCTATTGGGACAATCCTGGCCGGGAAACATAAGACAACTGAAGCAGGTTATCGAGAGAACAGTACTCCTGACAAAGAATGACACTCTTGGAGTTGATGATTTTGAAGCTGCCAACAAATTGCAAAATCGTGAAAACACGATTGAGATTAATCAAAATCTAAGTCTTGAGAATCTTGAGAAACATGCAATACTTGCTGGAATTGATAACTTCAATGGGAACATCTCACGAGTTGCAAAATCCCTGGGAATCAGCCGGGCAGCACTCTACCGTCGCATGAAGAAATATGGAATCGAATATTGACGCTCCGCAATCAACTCCTCCTCTACCTGATTATCCTCCATCTCATGTTTGCAATTGCGGGAGTTCTTATCCTTTGGGAACAGCATCGTCTGTATATCTTCACCCTTGAAGCTTTTCTAATTGTAACATTTCTTGTGGGATTATATTTCAGGAAACGATTCGGATTGCATTTAGATATTGTCTCTTCCGGAACGGAGCTTATGCAGGAGGGCGATTTCTCCATGACTTTTGCGGAGGTTTCAGCTTTAGATCTCAATCGCCTGATTGAATTATATAATAAGATGATCAGGTCGCTCAGGCAGGAACGACTCAGAAATGAAGAACAGCATGCATTTCTACAGAAGGTGATGCAGGCTTCCACAACCGGTATCATTGCCCTTAATCTGGAAGGTCGAATTGTCTTGAGTAATCCTTCTGCTCAAATATTCCTGACAGGTTCCGAAACAGAGATCGAAAACAAGGGATTAAACGAAATTGTGTCCGATATTGCTGATAAAATCCCTCAAATCGATATTGGTAAATCTGAAGTTATAAATATTGGAAATCACCGGAAACTCCAATGTATGCATTCTCAATACTATGAAAGGGGATTTGCACGGAGTTTTTTCATTTTGATTGAGTTGACAGAAGAACTACGAAAAACAGAGAGGACTGCTTATGAGACGCTGATACGAACTCTTGCGCACGAAGTTAATAACACGATCGGTGCATCAAATTCGATTCTTCGTTCTTCTCTTAACTACGCTGTGCAATTAGAAGAGCAGGATAGATTAGATTTCACAAACGCACTAACCGTAGCAATCGAACGGGCTGAAAACCTGAACACTTTCATGCGTGGCTATGCAGATGTAATCCAGCTGCCGGAACCTGTAAAGAAACAAGTAGATGTTCGAGAGATATTGAATAGAATCGTGACCATTATTCGACCTGAATGTGTGCAGCGAAACATCGAAATAGTTGAAGATGTGGGTAAAGAAAGTGTATTTAAATCAATTGATATCAATCAATTTGAACAGGCTTTACTGAACATTGTGCGTAATTCAATTGAAGCGATTGAAAATAAAGGCACTATAACTTTGTCACTACAGAAACTTAATGACCGTCACCAGATCACGATTGAGGACACGGGTTCTGGTTTAAATCATGAAGCAGAAGCTAAACTTTTCACTCCATTTTTCAGCACTAAACCCAATGGTCAGGGAATTGGCTTAACTCTCGTTAATGAAATCTTTTCCCGTCATAATTTAGAATTCAGCCTGGAAAGAAATTCAAATGACCTTACTCAGTTCAGCATTTGGTTTGATTGAAGAGTTCTGACTAAAAAAATCGGGCAACTCGTCAGATATTTTCTAACTTGCTACCCGATAAATTTATGGTATGATGTTATCTAAATTAATCCATGTCGAAATCCGAATCATCCTCAGAACCTGCGAATGTCTCCGTAAATATTTCCAGGAGTTTTATATTCTGCTTCGATAACATCATCGCATTACCAACAATCGCATAAAACAGAATACTCAAACGAGTTTTTGAATCCCGATTCTTAATCCGTTCTACCTGGTCCTGGTTCAGTTTTTCTGCCAGCCTTCTCAATTTCTCATCATTTTCAAGAACACAATCGTATTTGAACATGTCAGTGTTTCTTAGAACGAGTTCAACATCATAAATGATGTTGTGTAATAATTTCCTCACCTGCTGTAACTCGTCAATCTGAACATCAAGTAATCCCTTATGCTGATTGCTGACATGATTATAGGCTCTGATGGTTATGTCCCGATGTCCATCGGCCATTTTTTGCAATCGTCGAATAGTTTGTCCATATTTATATGAAATCAGGGCATCTTCTTTTTGAAGGAGACGATTGGCCTTAAATACATTTGCGATAATGATATTCACCCAATGCTGGATTCTGGCTGTCTTTTTTCGTTCCAGCTTAAGGATATGTTCATTTTGGACAAATAACGCATCCAAAGTCGTATCAAGCGATTCTCTTATTTCTCCAAGCAGAAAACCCATGTGCTGGAAGGTGGTTGAAATAGTGTCCTCTACATCGGTGACCTTTTTCAGGTTAAATACCTGATCCTTCTCTTTGCTCTTTTCAATTTCACTGTGTTTTGAATGGTTCTTCCAGATTAAACCGGCACCTCCGATAATCAGAATGACTACTCCAATGCCTTCAAGGTAAAAAATCGTTGATGCAACTATTCCGCAAATTGTGAATGCCAGGACTGCTGTCATAAACCATCCACCGATAACTGTCAACACTCCGGTGATTCTGTAAACCGCACTCTCACGACCCCATGCCAGGTCAGCAAAGGATGTTCCCATGGCAACCATAAACGTCACATAAGTCGTTGATAACGGTAGTTTTTGAGATGTTGCATACGAAATAACAGCGCTGGCAACCATCATGTTTACCGAAGCACGCAGGAGGTCCCATGAGGGTCGCTGTTCGGAATCTGTATCAGCTTTATAATTGCTTATATCGAGACGATTGGTCATCCAACTTCTTACAGATCGCGGCAGAACAGTTCTTACAAAACCAAATATGCCAATTACCATTCGAACAATTGTTCGGGAAAGAAATACAGATTCAAATTTCTCGTCAACCTCATCCTGATTGGCAAGGTTGATTTCCGTTTCGGTTACCGTTCTCGATTTTTTCGAAATCCAGAGGGTTAACACCATCACCGCACCGGCAATCATAAGCATATATGTTTCCGTTGGCACCTTACTTGCTAGGGCTCCCATTGACACTGTTAAAGGTGAATCAGTAGCTGCAGCTAAATTGTATGCATGAAAGCCAGCCATCGGTACCCCGATAAAGTTCACGAGGTCGTTGGCAGCAAATGCCATTGCCAACGCAAACGTCCCAATCAGGACGATAGGTTTTAATATATTGATTTTGAAAACGAGCAAGATCTGAAGAATAACCGCTGACACTGCAAATATCAAAAGTAAAATCAATCCGGTGTGCGTTTTAATCCAATCTGCCATTTCCGGTGTTATAAATGATGCTCCTTTAGCACCTTTCACGAGGATAAAATAAGTAATAAAAGCCAATGCCATTCCACCCCACATACCACCATAGCGTCTCAATCTTTTAACATAATCAAAAGTAAATAAGAGTCTTGTTAATATCTGTACAATGGCACCCAAAGTGAAGGCAACTACAACCGATAATAAGATACCACCTACAATCATTAGTGCTTTACTGGAATTTATGTACTGCGACAATGTTATTAAGCTGTGATCCTGCTGTACAATTTTCAAAATCGAGACTGCAACTGCTCCACCGAGTAACTCAAAGACTATCGAAACTGTTGTTGAGGTTGGTAAGCCATAAGTGTTAAATAGATCAAGTAAAATAATATCGGTGATCATCACAGCTAAAAATATGGTCATCAACTCAGGCATCGTGAACAGGTGAGGGTGAAATATACCTTTTCTGGCGACTTCCATCATACCGCTTGAAAAAGCGACACCGACCATAATACCTAAACTGGCAATAATCATAATTATGTAACGAGGTGCGACACGAGAACCGAAGGAGGAGTTGAGGAAGTTTACTGCATCATTACTTACACCAACAACAAGGTCATAAATAGCAAATCCAATTAGCATTACAACTGCAATAAGAAATAGGTCTAATCCCATTAGTATTCCTTTGTTTTAAGCCAATTGGAAACTCAATGGCATGTGGAAGTTTCTCTCAATCAACTTAGTGAACTCGGGTTGTCTGTTTCCCGAGCTTTTTCTCTTTTTCCGTTTCATTTTCAACCACATGATACGAATCCAAACTTAGAATATCAATAATAAATGCAATTCTCTGAACAAAATCTTATATTTTCTAATATAGAACGGAAACAACAAAAGTGGATATCAAAATGATAAATTACAATGAATTTGCTTTTCTATGTTAATAAGTTCTGACGTATCAGTTTAATGCGAAACAATGAGACAAAACAAATGTGACATCGGGAGATTCCATCACTTCGTTCGTAAAACGCTACTTTCAAGAGGTGGCTTATAAACCTAAAAAAGAAGGGGTCACACCTCTAAAGCGAAGTATGACCCCTAACACTA
>CAYLYZ010000079.1:0-26808 GCA_964387885.1 uncultured bacterium
TACTCCTTAAGTTAACACACTTATAGGGTGTCAACCTATTTCAGGACAAGACAAACATACTTGATTCCCAATCAAGTTGGGAATGGGGAAAATGGAGATTTCTCATTCCTGCACATCCTGAGAACTTGGTAAAGATGTAAAATCATCACTTCACCAAGACCACCTTCTGCATCCCCCTCATCCATCCGCCTTCATCCTTCATACCTAAAAGATACACTCCTGCCGGATTATCACCAGCCTCCCAAACCACGTTATGAATCCCTGCCAGTGTAACTCCATCCAGCAATATTTCCGCCAGCCTGCCTTTGATGTCAAACACCTGCAGTGATACTGGCGATGTTACGGCCAGGGAATAGGTGATCGTGGTTGTTGAGTTGAAAGGGTTGGGATAAATGCCTGTGATATCAAATTCATCTGGTAAAGTTCTTTCATCATCAACACCGAGGAATGATCTCCCGCGAACTGCAATCCCAATCTCACCTTCATCCGGATCGTCCGAATCAATTATCAATGTACTCCTGAATTCGACGGGCGCATCCGGTTCGAAAAACACCCATACAACATACTCGTCATTCTGTCTTATTTCGAACGAATCTTCTTCAAGGGTGTGAAAACATGCTGCGTTATTACTCCAGCTGAAGCTGTTGATTGTCAGGTCGTTTCCGCCTGTGTTACGAATAACAAAGGATAGGCTGTCTATCGAGCCGGCCGGAATTGGCTCGAAATCCAGTTCCTCAACCTCAACCTCGATATCTCGTTGGTGGAAGTAGAAAGCTCCCATGTCTGCACGCGTGCCGTCGGGATCGGGATCGGATTCGGGATCACCTGCGTCGATGCAGGGGGAGCGAGTTCTGAGGTTGTAGTTTGACTCATCTAAATTTTGAAACATCGGATCATCCGGAAAAACCCCTTCACCGATCTGGAAATCTTCGGAAAACTCGTTATCCTCTCGCACTTGCATAAGACTATATCGGATTGTACCGGTTCCCCCGGCTCGAATTATTCCCTCGTTTTCCCATAAGATAGAATTAGTAATTTCAACTTCACCCTGGTTATCTCTGCCTGCGTAAAAAACGACAGATTCTCCGGCGTTCCGGCAAACAGTCAAATTAGTTCCTATAAAATCAACCCGATATGGCTCATCCCATTCACTGCTGATATATAATGCGTTTCCAATACTACCGGAATTCCCACTGAAAACAACTCTGTCCATAAAAGAAAAACAGTCATACATAACTGAAACCGCCCCTCCAAACCGGGCGGAGTTTCCTTCAAATATTCCGTTTTGAAAATTGAGATTTGCATCATCCCACAGATAGATACCTCCACCGGAATTTATTGCAATATTTTGAGAAAATCTACCGTTATCTATCGTAATGTTTCCAGTATTAAAAATGCCCCCACCAGCATTTTCGGCTGAATTATTGATAAATTCGACATCATCTATTTCAGCTGAACTTTGATCAAAAATACACAGCGCCCCGCCATTAAGACCGGCAGTATTATCACTAAAAATCACGTTTGATATCCTGCAGAAGGAATTCGCTGTAAGATAACAACCGGCTCCGGATCGATCAGAGGTATTCGACGTTATAATTGTACTGGTGATTATTGGGTTCGATTCATGGCAATAAATCCCACCTCCGAAATCAGTCCTGCCATTGACAATTGAAAAACCCGATAATAATAATAATCCTTCCCCACCACGCCTGAACGCAATTACACTTCGGCCATTTGAATTGCCATCGATAATAACCTCTGCAGGATTATCCGGGCTGCCAATCAGAAAAATTGACTTATCCTCAATAACAACGTTTTCGCGATACTCTCCCGCTGTGACAAGAACAGAATCTCCGTCCTCTGCGACATTAATCCCCTCCTGAATCATCTCAAAATCATCGGGGATGTTGATGACTTCAGCATTCCCTGAGAATGCAAATAACAGCATAAGAACAAATACTAACCTTGAACTTTTCATGATTTTCCTCACCTTTTCATTTGAGTAAAATTAATCCTGTGTATGTTTCATATGATATTCACGTAGTTACCGGTGTGCACAAGCCGTGCTTGTGCCGCGCAAGCATGGCTTGCGCACTCCATATATGTATTCAACGCACCAACATAACCTTCCTTGTAAATACCTCCCCACCAGCATCCAACCGCACGAAATACAATCCCGAACCCCAGCCATCCGCATATACAGTTGCAGCATGAATTCCCACGTTTTGCATACCGTTAACCAGATTCGAGACCAACCTCCCATTAACATCATAAATATCAAGCCTTACCGGCATAATTAAGGTGACAGCATACTTAATTATAATGGTTGAGTTGAAGGGATTGGGAAATGCCTCCAACAGACTCATATCAGAGACAATTGGTAATTTCTGAATTGGAGCCGACAGAGCCCGTTCACAATCGAAGGTAACAATACTATTGCTTGAAACACCGAAAATTATATTATCGTTTACGACAAGGTGTGCCATCATTCCAGGATTATAAAATCCAGTCTCTATTGGTCTTGATGGGTTCGAAATATTTACAACCCGAAGTGATTCATCATATGTCGTAAACAAGAAATCGTCCTCTACATCAAAAGCTTGATAACTATCCTGGGTTGAGATTAACTCAGGATGTACGGGGTCATCCAAATCATATATAAGAATTTCGTCTTGCCTCCAATTCTGGAATAAAAGCAATCCGTTTCCCACTTTGAAAGAACCGATACCAGGAATATCCAGCGAATCAACTTCAAAAATATTTTGAACATCAGAAACATCAATAATACAAATATACTTTTCCTGCTCGCTAAAGTAACTCAAATAACCGTAATCTCCGGAGATTTGCAGCCCACCCCCGTTAATCGGTGTTCGGGAAACAAATTCAGGTTGGCCAGGCACCGATATATCTAAAACAACAATTTCCCATTCAACTTGAACATATGCCAGATTGTTTTGAATCGAAAGACCACGCACCTCCCTTCCTTCCTCTTCGTAAGTGCCAATAATGTAAATACTATCCGGTCTGGCGATGTTTAGAATCAACAGGTCATCATGGCTAGACGGATTAACATACATGATGGTATCAATCGCATGCATTTGCGATGTACCCCAATTCTCGCCTTCAAATATCGAAATCAGCTGTATCTGACCGGGATCGCTCACATCGTATACCCTGATTCCGCAATTTTCGTCATTTACAAAAAGCATATTATTATGATAATAGGGAGACCTGAGCTGGTAAAAATCATTGTCAAATTCTCCAACAAGGAGAATCTCCTCCGGATCGGAAATGTCAAAGAATAACGGTCCGTTTTGCCACGCTTTCAGACATGCGATTTCTCCGGACAAATCGACAAACCGAATGTCGGTCAATTGATCGATATATTCCGATATTATCTCTGGATTGCGGGGGTCTGAGATGTTTATAACCTGAATGCCATTTCTGTGGAATATGTAGGCTGATTCATCAACTATAAATATTTCAAAATCACCCTGGGAACTCAGACCCGAGTCGAGCTGTCCAACGAGCTCAAAATCCGTGGGGTTGGAAATGTCGAATATTTGCAATTCACCTTCACCTGAGATCGAAAGCGCGAAGTTTCCGAACAGTTTTAAATACAATGATTCAATTTCCCATGCTTCAAGTTCTATCAATTCACCTTGAAGGGTCGCCAGACCAATTAAACCAAAATCATTGCAATCAGCTGTGGTGATTATGTGAGTATCAGTGAACTCCACACTATAGATTTCCGCACATGCTCCACCGACGAGTCCATGTTGATTGATTTCCGCAAGCAGATTTCTATCACCTGTCTCGAAGACATGCATTACAGCAAAACCGTGCCGGTTCTCTGTATAAATTCCGGCAACATAAATGTTATCATCAATTCGATTAATGTGTGTGGGGTGGGTGTTGTCAATCAGGATAACCTGTGTCAACTCAGGTTCCGCTGGATCACTGATATCAAAAACAGCGAATCCCTGATGGGGCTGCCAATGAGGGTATTTTACAAAACCCACATAAAGGTAATCCCCAAAAACCTCAATAACGGTAGTGGCATCGATATCAATGCTGTCCGGAAATCCAAATGAACCGATTATTTCAGGATTGGGAGGGTCTGATATGTCAACTATCCTGATCTGGTCGTGAGTACCGATGTAGGTCAATTCACCAACAATTTCGACCGGACCTGAAAATTGCCACAGATCGGTAATACCCCCCAGAAGTGACACATCGGAGCTGTCCTGTGCATACGATACAGGAAGCAGAATAGTAAGTGCTAAAATTATGGTTGTCAAACACTTGAATATCATTTTAATCTCTATTTTATGCAATCGATTTTCGAACTTGGTCTTACCTGACCAACATAACTTTCCGCGTAAACACCTGCCCGTCTGCATCCAACCTCACAAAATACAATCCCGAAGCGAAATTGTCCCCGTTAACCGTCACAGCATGAATCCCAACCAACTGCCTGCCACCAAACACATCCGAAACCATCATACCTGATAAGTCATACATTTTCAGTATAACTGTTGAAGCGTGGGGTAGGGAATAGGTGAATGTAGTGCTTGAGTTAAAGGGATTAGGGTAGGGGGGACTTAAGCTGAATTGTACCGGTTGAATTGGGTCATCCGGAACATTGACCGTTCCCTCGGCAAAAATGATCACCTCTGCTTCATCCGGATCGTCTGAGATAATGACTATGTTATCCTCAAGGGGTATGTTCGGACCAGGATTGTAAAAAACCAGCAACGTGAAAATTGAATCCGGAGCAATTTCGATTGGTGGTGCGAATTCACCCTGGATTTCAGGGGTTATAGCAGAGACATGCATCGGGATCGGTATCTCGAGCAAATGCAATGGTGTTTTCCCCTCGTTTCTTATTTCTACGGGTAATTCTGACTGCTCTCCCCAATAGATTGGCGGGAAATGTAATTCCATCGGTTCCACAGCAATATCCCGCTGGTGAAGGTAGAACGCGCCCATGTCGGCTTGTGTGCCATCAGGATCAAGTTCAGCTTCGGGATCACCTGCGTCGATGCAGGGAGAGTCTAATGTCAGATGATAGTCTCCATTATCGGGATCGACGAAAAGAGGGTCAGCGTTTATGTTGCCATCAAGCCAATCTACAACTCCCTCACCTTCGACGATGTTATCCTGTCCACCCTCAATGTCTGTATAGCCAACAGTTACACTGCTCTCATTGGCGTCTCCGCTTATCGCTATTTCTTGAGGTTGATTGGACCACAGAATGGAATTTTCAATTACAATTTCGCTCCTGTTGGAGCCGAATATGGCACCCCCTTCACTTTCAGCAATATTCCCGGAGAAGGTGCAATTGATAATGCTTGCGGCATCGAACGAGCACCATAACCCCGCACCCTCTCTTGCACGATTATCTACGAATTGACAAGAATTGAAGGTTGGATTGTTATTAGGTCCGCTGACATAAACACCACCACCATAAGTTGCAGTATTCCCTATAAACAAACAGTGGTCAACTTCAGCTGAGCCGGGATAACACCTCATCCCACCACCCGTTTGGTAATCACCATTAGAGATAACACAATGAGATATCCGAGGAGAGGAGCTGGATATCCAAATGCAAGGTGCACCGCTTGTAACAGTGAATCCAATGATTTCACCTCTTGGGTTGCCGCGATTCGAGTGAAAAGTTACAGTTGGGTTACCACCATTTCCCATAATGACCGTAGCTGCAATCAAATCCTCGTCCTGTTCAAGAATATAGTTGCTTGCGAGGACAATATTTCGACCGCTGTATTGAATTCTCTCTTCATATTCTCCGGGTGCCACGAGTACAGTATCTTCTTCTTCAGCTGCATTCATGCCCTGCATGATGGTCTCGAAATCTTCGGGCACATTCAGTATCTCTGCGTTCAGCGTTGCATTGGGATTCATGCTGACCAGCAACAGGATGATTAATAAAAACGATTTACTCATTTCTAACTCCTTTGACCAATAATTAATACTCTAACGTACTAATACTAATTTATCCTTGAAAACCTTTCTGCCTGCCTGACCTCTTAAAATATATACTCCCGTCGGAATCTTACCCGCATTCCAGACCACGCTATGTTTCCCTGCTGACATCACTCGATCCTGCAACACCTCGACCAGTTGACCACAGGTGTTGTACATCCCAATATTAGTGTAAGATTGTGCTGGTAGATTAAAAGATATCGTCGTTGTAGAGTTAAACGGATTGGGATAAGCCGGATAAAGCCTGAATTCGCGAACTACATCTTCCGCTTTCGTAACTGAGACAGGGAGGTCTAATGTAAGCGAATCATTGCTGGTGGTGGTGTCTTCACCCGATATTGCCTGAACATACCAATAACACCAGGGGACCCAGTCGCCAAAGAATGGCCAGGGTACATCGTCGGTTGAATCTGATAATGTTTTATGATTCAGCTGATTGCAATTCCAACGCTGACTCTCAACGGAGTAATTTCCTTCGTGACCCCAACCCCATAACTGTTCAATTATCAACCAATAATTCACATCCGCGTCGCCGTCAGGGTCAATCGATTCCTGCCAGGAAAAACGCACACTTTCATGGTGGCGAGGATAATAATTGTCTTCCGGAAATAGCAAGTCAAATTCGGTTGGAGGATCATTGACAGGGGTAACTGTGACATAAAAGCTGACGGACACAGAATCTTCCATATCATGAGCATAGACATAAACCTCAAGACTGTCTCCGAAGAAATTAAGTGCTGATTCCATGCTGAGGATATTCTCCTCATCAATTTCGAGTCCTAACAGTTCTTCACCCTCAAATCCAAATGACAGCTCATCAAACCCATCGGGATCACTAAATACCTCTACCAATTCAGCAAGAAACTGTCTCGGCTGGTCTTCTTCTATAACGAAATCCATAATCTCAGCAATGATCTCCGGAGGTTGGTTCCGCTGGTGAAAATAAGCCCCCATATCTGATCGAGTTCCATCAGGATCAAGATCTGCATCTGGATCTCCAGCGTCGATGCAGGGGGAGTCCGCGGTCAGATGGTAATCACCATTGTCACCGTCAACAAATAGAGGATCAGCGTTGATGTTGCCGTCCTGCCAGTTAAGTGTGGCTCTATCGTCAAGTATCTCCACAGCATCCTCTCCACCCTCAATATCGCAAAAACTTACAGTCAGAGTCGTCTGTGCGGTGATATCTATCGCGTTTCCAGCATGTCCATAAATAATACTGTTGGTCAAAGCAAGTAGGGCGTTGCCTCCCGACAGGCTGAGTCCCTGGCAGGGATCATCCCCCTCACTGACATTTCCTGCTACAGTGAGGTGATCTGCAATACTCTGACTGGGGAGATCCGCAAATGAAACTGCGTAACCTCCATTCTGGATTATGTTATCAGTGATCTCAACTCGATGGAGTTCGACTCTTCCTGCAGCAAGGGATGCTATGGTTCGTCCGGTGTTGCGTGAAATCTGGCAATCCGTCATATTTAAACGAGTGACACTGGTGTTCATCCCGCCAAATGTTCCACCTGCTGTATTTTCAATTATCCGGACATTGGTCATCGTGAGTTCATGATACGCCCAGCCGATAATTCCGCCACCATTGCCTTCTGCCTGATTCTGAGTAATAAGCATATCGCTTAACAGAACACGCTGATTTCCTCCAATGTACATACCACCACCATTTTCTGCAAGACCGTTGCGGATTGTCACGCCGGCAATTAGAGTGAAGCTGTTCCTGTCATTACCATTGGTCAGGGTAATAACAGAACCCTGTTCACCACCGTCAATAATAGTCTCCTCGATGTGGGCGGGATCCTCATCTTCAAAGGTCAAACTGGCCAGAGTGATATTCCGACCTCCCGGAATGGTGAGGTTTTCCTCATAGACTCCCTCCTGAACCAGAACAATGTCATCCCTCTGAGCCTCATCTATTGCAGCCTGAATTGTCTCGAAATCTTCGGGCACATTCAATATAACTGCGTTCAGCGAGCCGGTGAGACTCAAGCTGACCAACAACAGCATGAATAATAAAAACGATTTACTCATTTTCAACTCCCTCAGCCATAAATTTTATTTGCTAACGAACTAATACTAATTTGTCCGTGAATACTCTACTTCCCGACTTACTCTTTAATAAATACACTCCTGTCGGAATCAAATCCGCATCCCAGACTACACTATGCCTCCCCGCTGACATCTCTCCATTCACGAGCACATCAACCATTTGTCCCCGGATATTGTAAATCTCGATTGAGATATCAGATCGAACAGGCAGGTCATACCTGATCGTGGTGGTTGAGTTAAACGGATTGGGATGGATACCCACAATTTCAAACTCGTCCGCTAAGGAAACCTGCGGATTGTCAACTGACCTCCGTTCATGGTCACTAATATGCTGCATATACAAACGATAGTCCATTCCTCCAAGTACACAAGCTAATTCGTTTTCACCGAATGACATGAAGTCTTGTAAATTACGTAACCTCCCATCGCAAATTGGTATTCCGGAATCATCCCAACCGTCCCTGAATTGACCTTCAGAATCGAGTAATGTAACCATCCAGTCACCAAATCTGTTTCTAACAGGATGCCATGCAACGTATATATCTCCATTACGGCAGGGAATTACACGTATATCACCACATTCCAGCCCGTCTGGCAATTGTAATTGCAGACCAGGTGATTCGTAAACAAACTCTCCATCCCTGAAGCCTTGTAAGGGGGGCATGACATGTTGATCAGCATAATCTCCTGAATTGTGGACTATCCAGCTTATGTCATTTGAGTGAACTAAATCCACTGTGTTGTGCAAGGTTCTCGGCACCAGATCCGGAAAGCAGGAAAGTGAATCGGTTAGGCCTTCTTCATCATCCATAAATTGCATCCAGATCACATCATTTTCAGGGATTTCAGTATATTGACAAATCCAGACACCATTGTTTCGAGATTTTGAAATACCTATTATTTCCCGATCTTGAGGCCAAACATTAAGAGGAATTGTCCTGACTCCCTCCCACAGACTTTCACCATTCAGATTGTATTTATTTATTAAGGCTTCTTCTGCACGTGTTTTGCTAAAGCTAACGTATATTTGATTGTTCTTACAGGATAAAAACACATTTGGATTGATAACTCCTGCCCCATCCGGATCAATCCGGTCCATCTCCCACTGTTCTGCTAATTGACCGTTATGGGAATTAATGATATTTAGCATTAATACAAAATTTTCATGACCTTGAATTACTGCAGGAATTACGATATACTCCCCATTTTCAGTTGCCACAGGATCGAATGTTGTTACCAATCCTTCATCATCAAAATTGATCTCATTATTCCATATCCTGCGGCAATTAACATTATAAGCATCAATTTCAATGTGCCCATTTTGAGGATCATCCACAACCGATTCAACTTTAACCACTGAGTTTTCCAATTTCACAAAATTTGCATGCCGATAAGTATCATTATTTACATCTAAAACTTCCCCGTCAGGATTGCCAACAATCTCACCAAATGGATTCAGTATTTGTTTCGAACATCTGCTTTTGTGCATAACCATGAGCCCATAGGAATTATTATCTCTTCGCAATACCTGTTGAACTCTCCCTTTAGCGCGAGTAGATATTCCCGTGCTCTTTGAGCCATCCGCCGGAGGAACTCCATCCGATGTGATGAAATTTAAATAGTGAGGTGGATCATCCTCCCAGAATCCATGAATATGGCTGCCACCCAGCCAATAACCTCCATCGACAGACGGAGCAAAAAAGCGTACAATTGAAAAAGCGGGTATTTCGAGCGGGTCTCCGATTCGGTTACCATTTTGGGGATCAATTTTATACACATTGGACAAATGCTGATTGAATCCAACTTCGGTGGTTCTGTATGCAGAGTTTGAAACGATGATATTTCCATCACTATCCTGCCCGATAAATTCAGCATTTATATGTTTTGAACGATCATCACATACAAACATATATCCATCCTCCCCCCACGGAAATTCATTTCTTTCGGGATCAAACGAAAGCAAAAAAAGCGCTCGATCATCACCAAATCGTATATCGTTCAAATATCCAAAATTACCATTTTCCAATCGGGTTATTTTGGAATATCTCAAACTCATTTGCACCGGGTGCAGGTATCTCTCATCAAGTAGATTACCCCGCTCATCAAGAATACATAATCCCATTTCTTCATCTTCACCAAACCTGTAGTAATAAGCTATTAAATTGCCCTGATAACCGATGGAACTATATGGACAAATCCGTACGTCAGCGGGTAATCCATCAAGTTCAAGAAACCACGGTCTGTCATATAGTCTTGTACCATCAGCGTGATAGTGATTAAAATAATCCAGCACCAAATCATCAGAGTGCTGATAAGCATACACCCAGAATCCTCCCGCACCATCGGAAATAGCGTGAGAGAGGGTTGTCCCCTGTCCAATCCGATTATTAAAATAGGGCCAGTCTTCGTCTAAAACACCTTCATTAGTGATCAGGAAGTAACCAAAACGACTGATATAATAACATCCACCCTCGACCGGAATTGTAAACTCCCAGTTATGCCGACCATTCCAGCTGTTACACTCCTGCTCAAGATTTATTCGTGCAGTATATAGCACTCTGGGTTGATTTCCCCAGATCGGACGCCCCTGTGAATCAAATTTCTGAGCGTATACTGTAGTTGTTAGAGAATCATCCGGGGATGTCGCCATCCAGTTCACATAATAGAAACCATCCTCATCAACGGCACTTGAACCATAGGTTGTATATAAATCCGGGTCACTTAATAATTGTGGAGTTTCAAAATCATGTGAACCATCACGGTTGATAATCTGATAATACACCTGACGTACGCCGTCCTCTGCCCGTTGTTCACTCCACGATATCAGTAATTTCTCACCGTCATCTATCGGACTGCTGCCATGCAGGCACTCATACGCAGAACTCCAGATAAAAGCTCCGTTATCACCGAGTAATCGATGTGGTTCAGCATTTAAATCAACTGTTACTACTAAAAACATACATCCACATAGAATACAGATGCTGTTTAGCCAGTATTGTTTGTTTGTTCTCATTGTTGCTCCTCTTAAATACTATTGGCGTAAATGTTTTAATCAAATTACTATAAAACTCTGTTAAATCCCTCCCATGCTCTGCGTGGGAACGCAAGATCCATCGGAGTGCACAAGCTATGCTTGTGCCGCGCAAGCACGGCTTGCGCACTCCATACTCGCTCCCACGCTCCGCGTGGAAGCAAAAACATTACCTGACCAGCATAACCTTCCGTGTAAACACCTGCCCTGCCCCTTCCAACCGCACAAAATACAACCCCGAAGCCAAATCCTTCCCTGCCAGATTCGTCGAATAAATCCCTGCCTGCCTGTTTCCTTCAAATATGGTGCTGATTCTCTGCCCTAATGGGTTGTATACCTGTAGCGATACATTTCCCGGAAAAGGCAATCCGTAGGTAATTGTCGTTGTTGAGTTGAAAGGATTGGGGTAGGCAGGATTCAGGATAAAAGATTTTGGATGAGTTGTGAGATTTTCAATTGGTGCACTTACCCATTCATCTCCAACAACCTGCACTCGAAATTCAAGAGGCATATCGTTTCCATGAACTCTATACTCCCGCTCAATTGAAATCCACAGACGTCCTGATTCCGGGTCAAAATCTGCGCTGTATATTGTATACTCCTCCCCATCGTAAAGGGCAAATCCATCCTCAGGAAATGCTCGTTGCCAGGGTTGGCCATGCGCGTCAAGATGAGTAACTCTAACCGAATCAAAGTCCTCCCATGCTAACCAGCAACCACCCTCCTGATCCGGAAGAAATCTGGCGTTTCTTTGAATTCTTAGCCCCTCATCTCCAAGAAGTCGCTGCCCGTTACCGTCAATTCCCTGGATAAGATTGTAGTTGTTGTCGGCTGACCCAAAGAACCAAACCGTACCGTTGCTTACCTGATAACTCTGCCATTCACTTAATGCGCGGTTGTTTGGCTCTGAAAACACCTGTAGGCTATCCTCAGACAGGAATTCCCCATCCGACGTTATGGTTGCTGTCAAATCCCAATATAGACCGCTGTCATCGTCAAATCTGAGCCTGACCAGTTTGAGGTGACCGTCCTGCTCATATATACAGCAAGTCGGGTGAGACCTCGAACCAAAGCCGGTCAATTCAACTCGTTCGTCCCAGATATCTTGCAGCTGGTCATTCAGTAATGAAATGTTTGTTATGCCATCGCTGCCCGAAACGACTACCAAACCATGATTTTCCAGGTAATCAATGTGCGTTACCCACTCATTCAATTCGATCGAGGCTGCTTGTTCCCCATCAAGATCAATTGAAGTCAATTCATAGACGTTTGCTCGCCTGTTTCTAAAAATCAGCAAATGGTCAGGATCACAATCATAGATTGTTTTTGTTCGCCAATTCAAATCACCATCGGGAAATTCGATCCGACGATTAAATATAAAAGTCTGGTTCTCGTCCAGTACAGCTAACTGTCCTATTGTATTGTCAAGATATTGCCATAGCCACTGCCTATTGCCGATTTTCCCACTCTCAATACCTCTTGATCCCATTGGCCAGCGATTTTCAATCGTTACACCATCAACTGGATAATGTAATCCACTATTGATTCCAATCTTCTGTGCAAAAAGGCCATTTTGTGAATAACCCAGTATGTTGTACTCACCATTATCCATCACGTTTCCGCAAACAAATCCGGGGTAATAGCGATAGCCTGGAACCAGCCAAACCGGGCGTTGACCGGTGATTAGCTCGCCATCGCTGCTGATACTGAAACATCCCGGTCTATTCCGAATGCCGGAAAACACCCAAATTTGCTCTCCGTTGCTGTATGAATTTCGACCAACATAGGTACTTATCTCCTCTCCAACCGGAAACACTGTTGGCTGCTCATTCCAGGCTCGTTCTCCGTCAGGATTCAAGGTGTAGACCTTGTACAAATCCGGTCTAAACGGGGCGCTATCCTCTGCAATAATCAGAGTTTCCCCGAACCGATGCATTGTGGCATAACCTGCAACCAAATAGTTTGAATCTATTTCATCATTAAATGGAAGTTGAACTCCATCCTCACCCCACAACAACGGATTGTCGCTGAATGGGTCATAACATATCACCCAGGGCATTTCGCGCACATCCACAACATCTCCACCCAGGAAAAACTCACTGATAATCAGGTAGAATAATCCGTCCTCAGCAACCATGAAATTACGAGACAACTCAAAGAGGTCCTCTGTCTCTCTTTCGCACAAATCACTTGAAGCAGCAACCTGTCCTGCTGTATCGTAAACTGTCACAGCGAAGCTGTACCCATCGTCCCGTGTCCTTTCAAATAGACAGTATAAATTTAACCCATCTGAACCAGTTCCGGTTATCCTCATCCCTTCAGGAGCTTCCCTAATGAAGCTCTCCTCCCAACGGAAACTCCCATCCGTCAATAGACGGTTCGCGAGATTGTCATGATGCAAAACCCAACACCCTCCCCCACGAATCGGCTCAATACCAACACTTGTCGAATCCATCCGCAATCCATCATCAGGCAATCCTTCGCGAAACTCCCCATTTTCATCTATAGAATAAATCCAGCTTGCCTGTGGGTCTCGAAATGATTTCGTAACGAGGTAAACACCTCCCTCAAAATCGGGAAAAATGTTATAACTTATCCTTGATTGACCACGAATCTGATGTATAACTCTTCCCCCTTCCTCCCACTCAGTTTCCCCTCGGTCGTTCAACCGTTGTATGTGAATGTCAATAGAATTTCCCCCTTCAACATATTCCTTCCAACAAATGACCGATGCTCCGTCAGAAGTTGCCACAACTTCTGAACCGGATGCGTGAGTCTCACCTGTTGATAGAGCCAATGGATCATCAGGAAAAATCAGCTGACCATTTGGGGAAACAACTTGAGCATAAATCCGAAGTATCCCGTCAATATCGCCCTCTGTCCATGAGTTTACAAAAGCGCCAGCGGTTAATGCTGCAGAAGATGAACTTCTCGTATGAATAGGCCTGCGTCCCCGTGCAGCAAGTAAACCATCATCTGCAAATCCCATCTGAGCAGATACTGTTTCAGAAATAAATAAAACAGACATTAGAGCAAAAACAATTACCAACCTGAATTGCCAAAATCTTCTATTCATCGTAGCCTCATATTTTCGTTTTCCCTAAATTCTGCGGAACATTTAACTTAATTTGCGTATTACCTTATCAACATAACCTTCTGTGTAAACACCTGCCCCGATCCTTCCAACCGAATAAAATACAAACCCGAAATCATATTCCTCCCAGTCAGATTTGTCGTGTAAATCCCCGCCTGCCTGTTCCCTTCAAACAATGTGCTGATCCGCTGTCCGAATGGATTGTATAGTTGTAGCGTTACATTTCCCGGACTTTGTAATCCGTAGGTAATTGTTGTTGTTGAGTTGAAGGGATTGGGGTGGACGGTTAGCAGGTGGAAGTTTTCCGGTAGTATGGTGATTGGATCATCAACCGCATTTGGATCGGTGAAACGATAAACTCCGATGTGGGTTCTATCATCTACGTAAATCAAACCATCTTCTGATATCGCAACTTCATTCGCATACCCCGGTGTATCATAATATCCAACCTCAACAGGGTGTTCAGGATCAGAAATTGACACCACTCGCAAACCACTTCGGGCACATGTTACATAGGCATAGTCGCCGGAAATGGCTACACTATTGACATCCTCCTCGAAACAACCCACAACAAATGGATTCTCAGGATCGGCTATTGACAGGATTAGTAATCCACCATCCCAGTCAGCAAAATATGCATAATCGCCTCTGACAACAATATCACTTGCATAACCATCAGTTTCAAAAAAGCTTGTAAATACTGGATTTTCTGGATCAGCTATTGAAAAAATCAGCAAACCGCTTCTACTATATTGCGCAATGAAAACATAATCATTAGAAACTACAATATCACCAGATGTGGATGTTGAACCATTGGACCAGAGCCCCTCGGGATTTTCTGGATCGGAAATAGATATAACACGAAAACATCCCCCGGTGGTGTATGCATAGTTACCAGAAACCGTAATATTTGTGGTTCGATCACGCTCATCCGGATCAAAAAATCCAACTTCTTCCGGATGTTCCGGATCAGCAATTGAGATGACTCGCATACCATTAACATAGTTTGCGATATACGCATAGTCACCGGAGACGGCAACATCAAAAGCTCTCTCCTCCGTATCGTGACTACCTATTTCAGTAGGATGTTCTTGATCTGCAATAGAAATAATACCCAAACCTGCATGTCCATTTGCAGAGTAGAGTAAACCTTCTGAAATTATGATATCCTTAATACTTATATTTGAGCCACAACCTCCAATCTGTTCCGGAATTTCTGGATCTGAGATTGAGATTACACGAAGATATCCACCTATGAACACAACATACGCATAATCACCTGAACCTATGACACGAGTGGCCCTATCGTCATGAAATCCAATTTCCACAGGATTTTCGGGGTCTGCAATCGAGATAATGCGTAACGAGAACCTGTCAGCTACATATGCATATTCTCCAACAACTGAAACGTCATTTGCATAGTGGTCTGTTAGAACATATCCAAGTTCTGTGGGATTCTCTGGTTGAGATATATCAATCACTCGCAATCCTCCATAACCATCTGCAATGTATGCTCGGTCGTCTATAACATGCACACCTCTTGCTTCACCTGGTGTTTGATAAGACCCTATCTCCTCAGGATTTTCAGGGTCGATTATTGAATTGATCCGTAATCCTCCTCTACCATCTGCAATGTAGGCAAAATCTCCGGATACCATCAGGTCACAATCAGCATACCTTGTTCCTAATGATGCAATTTCTTCAGGATGCTCAGGATCAGCCACTGAAATGATCCGCATTCCGTTTTGATGATCAGCAAGAAGAACATTTTCACCCGAAACGTCAATACTATATGCTGCGCCTTGAAGATCCAGATAGCTAATTTCCATTGGATTGTCAGGGTCCTCAAGAGAGAGTATCCACAGCCCTCCTGAATCAAAACCATTGTTGCCTGAGTAGGTTGCAGCTTCAGATAAATAGGCATAATCTCCTGATACTGCAACACCTATAGCAAGTTGAGGATTATTGTCCCAATAGCCTGTGATCACTGGATTTTCAGGATCGGATACATCTACGATCTGCAATCCCGAAAGACCTGCAGCAACATAAGCAATTTCTCCAACCAAGACAATATCATTAGCCATATCCCAATCGTTATAGATTCGTCCTATCTGCTCAACATTTTCACAATCCTGAGCGGAAAGTTCAACGTTTACAAATAATGCGATGCAAACTATTGATAGTCCTGAAATTACATATCGCATGATTCTCTCCTTCCTTTTCCACATTTAATACCTAATATTAATTCACAGGAGATGACGCAGATAAAGCAGATATGGCTGTCGATAGAAACATCTGCTTAATCCCCTTCATCTGTTGTGAATATCACCTGATCAACATAACCTTCCGCGTAAACACCTCCCCCCCAACATCCAACCGCACAAAATACAACCCCGAAGTCAAATCCTTCCCATCAAGATTCACAGAATATACCCCCGCCTGTTTGCGTCCCTCAAACAACGTGCTGATGTACTGTCCCGTCACATCGTAAAGCTGTAGCGAAATATTACCCGGATATTGCAATCCATAGGAGATTGTGGTTGTTGAGTTGAAGGGATTGGGATAAGCGTCTGACAGCCAAAAGTTATCAGCCATATCAACAGGTCTTGATTGATTTACAACATTTGGATCGGATAATTTAATTAGATACCTTGGACTTCTCGTATTACAGATGATATAACCACCATCCGGAGTTTTATCGATATCAAACCATAAATTACATCCAATTCGTTCATAAACTCTTCGACCTGTTACGTTACCTCCGGAATCAAACTTCACAAATCCAAAGCCATTAACATCCTGATTTTCGTTTTCAACAGATGGAGCAATCAGTAAATATTGATTTCCATCAATCTCATCCAACTTTCCGCTATATAACGAGGGACCTAAACCGTGTGTTCTATCCCAGACAAACTCTCCGAGCTCGTTATATTTCACCATAAACAGGTTTGAATTACCCCTTTCTTCTCCACCCGAGGTAAATCCATAAACAAAATAATTACCCTGTGAATCCTGGAAGATGTCGCTTCTACCGAGGAATGTTGGAGGTGGATTATTGCTATCGACAATCTCAAAATTCAAATTAGTACTATCTGTTTTGTAGAAAACAATCTGTCCATCATAATAACCACTCATCGCAATGCGTCTATCATCTGTCTCGATAAGTGAGTAAATGATTTGTATCCACGCATCCGACTCCCAATCCACCCGATCAATCAGATTCCCATCAGAATCGAATGTAATGAGGAAAGGATGCCACTTTGCAGGTCCTCTTTTGTATCCTGTCAGATATAACATACCGTTGCTATGAAGAAGAATATCTGTAACAACAGATGCATTTTCAAAAGATACTGTCCACACCAAATTTCCACCTTGATCTACCTTTGACAGTGATATCGGTCCTGACCAGTCATCTCGAGACGGTGATAAATCTAAACTTTTGTGATCAGATGCGAAATAGAAACCGGCATCCCCGTTTCTAATGAGTGCATGCATGTAATGGGTAGTATCACCATATACTCGCGACCAGACCAGATCTCCAAAATTATCCAATTTTGATAAAATACATCTCGTATTATTCTGCCTATGCCGTGTACCTCCTACCACATACGTACCATCAGAATTTGCAACAATATGCTTGTAATCTAAATACGGACGATGATCCAGAAGGTTATTCCACTCTACTTCAGGAAAACTGTATCCTGAAACCGATACAAGCAGAGCAAAAATAACTAAAAAAACAACTACTTTGTCTTGTGTTCTCATAATTTAAGTTTCTGTTGAGTTTTATATTATTAACCTTCAAACTTCCGACATTACCCGGGATCGCAGCACCAGAGCTGAATCTATAGGCCACCGGAGTGCACAAGTCTTGCTTGTGCAGCGCAAGCACGGCTTGCGCACTCCATATATGTATTCAACGAACCAACATAACCTTCTGCATAAACATCTCCCCTCCAGCATCCAACCTCACAAAATACAATCCGGAAGGCAAAACCTTCCCATCAAGATTCACCGAATAAATCCCTGCCTGCCTGTTACCTTCAACCAAAGTACTAATCCGCTGCCCAAATAGATTGTATAGCTTGATTGACACACCACTCGGAAAAGGCAATCCGTAGGTGATTGTGGTTGTTGAGTTGAAGGGATTGGGGTAGGCGGAGGCAAGATAAAACTCGTGCGGAATGGTGTTCTGATTTTCTCTGATTGTATTAGGACCTACCCCAATTAACGTTACAATTACTGAATCGTTAAATGGATCATCGGAGATAATCGTCAGTGTCCCCTCGAAATTGCCAGGTGTATCAGGAATAAATGTTACCGTAACATCCCGGTTGGTGTTCGGTTCAATTACAATATTATTAGCAAAATCTGTGCTGAACTGCTCACCTTCGGTGATGATAGCTGAAATAGTTAGCTCTGCGTGACCCACGTTCATAATCGTAAGTGCCAGATTAGTCGATGAATCTACTTCAACCTGCTCGAAGTTCAAAGTATCTGCCGATAAATCGATATACGGAGGCAATCCCTCCTCCCAAAAGCGGTAAATCCCCATGTTTGTTCCATCTGCAACATAGATCAAACCATCTTCGGAAACAGCAACATTCCAGGCTTTTCCCGCTGTATTATAGTATCCAACTACCTCCGGATTGTCCGGATCACCAACAGAGATGACATGTAAACCGTCTTCCCCATTCGTTACAAAAGCATAATCTCCTGAAACTGCCACTCCCCTCGACATACCAGGTAAATCACAGAATCCAGTGCTTTCCGGATTCTGTAGGTCAACGAGTGAAATAATACGCAAACCACCTCCGATCCTTTCATCACCCTCCCTCACAGGCATCTCGGTAACATAAGCAAAATCACCAGAAACCGCTATGTTATGTAGTTCCACCGGTGTTTCATATTGCCCCACTACTACAGGATCTGTCGGATCGGCAACAGAGATGAATCGCAATTCGCGAGCTCCTGTCACGTATACAAGATCATCGGACAACGCAACTCCGGTTAGATACTGCTGAGTTTCACAATACCCCGTTGGTTCTCTCTGCCGTTGAACCTCAATCGGGATGATGGACAGACCAGGACTCGAATCTAACACATATGCATAGTCGTCAGAAACTGCAATCTGGTTCGGTAACCATAATTGATAGAATCCAATGATATCAGGACGTTCCGGATCAGCAATGGAGAAAATACCACATCCCCATAAATAGTCGACTACACATGCATAATCACCTGAAATCGAGACTGCCTGATAATCCCCATCTGAAATTAAATTGCCCAATTCTACGGGATGTTCCGGGCTTGCAATTGACACAGTACGTAATCCATTGTATCTATCCGCAATACATGCTATATCTCCTGAAACGTCAACATCGCGTACTTCTCCCCGTGTAGTGTAGTTACCGAGCTCAAAAGGACTTGCAGGATCTTCGATAGAGATGATCCTCAAACCACCGTATGGACCGTCTGCTACATAAGCAAAGTTACCTGAAAGCTCAACTTCCATGGCATACCGTGGTGAATCATAGAATCCCACCTCCTCTGGATTTTCGGGATCGACAATCGAGATGATGCGCAAGCCACCCTCATAATCAGCGACATATGCAAAGTCACCTGAGACCCTAACACCGCATGCCATCTCGGATGTATCAAAAAATCCAATCTCTTCCGGTTGTTCGGGATCAATAACAGAGACAACACGCAATCCGCTCTCTCCGTCCGCAAGGTAGGCATAGTTCCCGGAAACGGCAATCCCATGTGCCCGTCCGGGTGTTTCAAAGAATCCAACTTCTTCCGGATTCTCGGGATTGACAATCGAGATGATGCGTAAGCCACCATCATAGTCCGCGACATATACAAAGTCACCAGAAATATCGACATCAAATGCTCGATCAAATGCATCACAGAATCCAACTTCTACAGGACGAACCGGATCGGCAACAGATATAACCCGCAAACCACCAGACCTATCAGCTAAATATGCATATTCACCTGAAAGTGCAACACAGCGAGCTGATCCATCAGTGTCAATTCCTCCTACTTCTACAGGATTTTCCGGATCAGCAACCAGTACTACTCGTAAACCGCCTTCTTCGTCAGCTAAATAGGCATAATCACCAGAAACCGTAACACCACGAGCATAATCCGGATTATCATCCCAGTAACCGATGACTTCAGGGCTCTCGGGATTGGATACATTCACAATCTGTAGACCGGAAAGACCAACCGCAACATAAGCCAGATCTCCAACGACCTTTACATCATTAGTGTAGATCCAGTGATTGTAAATCCTCCCAACCTGCTCAACATTTTCAAAGTCTTGAGCAAAAAGGTCACCGTTCGCAGTTAATGCAAGACAGACCATTGTAAGTATGATAATTACATTACGCATGATTCTCTTCCTTTCTTTTTCATGTTAAGCTTGAAATCCTTTTCATCATATCCATGTTCCAGCGTGAATATGTTTTTATTTTTTTTACCTGATCAACATAACCTTCCTTATCAACTCCTGCCCCGCCCCCTCCAGCCTAACAAAATACAAACCCGAAGGCAGATCATCACCTTTCAGGTTTGTCGCATAGATTCCCGTCTGCCTTTCACCTTCAAACAACGTGCTGATATACTGTCCCGTCACATCGTAAAGCTGCAGCGACACATTGCCCGGATGTGGCAATCCGTACGTGATTGTGGTTGTTGAGTTGAAGGGATTGGGGTAGGCGGAGAAAAAGATGAAGGATGAGGGTTGAAGGATGAATGAATCGCCAACTCCAGCGGGATCGGTGTAGCGATAGATACCCATGTTAGTCATATCCGCGACATAAATCAAACCATCTTCTGACAGATCAACACCCCATGCATATCCTGGTGTATCGTAGTATCCCACCATCTCTAGATTTTCCGGATCGACGATTGATATGACATATAATCCACATTGAAGGTTTGCTATATAAGCATGGTCATCGCGGATGGTGATACCAGAGGCTGCATCAGGTAAATCAATGCTTCCAATTTCAACCGGATTTTCAGGATCGATAACCGAAACTACTCGCAAACCGAACCTGCTACTCGTCACATAAGCAATATCACCTGACGCTGCTATGTCATAAGAATTTCCTCCAATATCACAAAATCCAATTTTGGCAGGATTCTCTGGATCAGCAATGGAAATTACGCCAAAACCACCCCTGAAATCGGCAATAAAAGCCAGATCACCGGAAACTGTTAAAGCAAATGCGTCCATACCCGTATCGCAATATCCGATTTCTTGTGGATTCTGGGGATCGACAGTGGAAACAACGTACAAACCATTAGAATAAGTCGCTGCGTAGATATACAAACCTGAAACGAAAACATCTCGTATCGACTCCTCAGGGTCAAAGGAACCAACAATTTCCGGATTTTGTGGATTAGCAATAGAGATGACGCTCAATCCACTATCGCCGTCAGCTACGTAGGCATAGTTTCCGGAAATAAAAACATCTCTCGCTTCCCCAGCGGTTTCAATAAATCCAACCTCTTCCGGTTGTGCAGGATCAACAATTGAGATTACTCGCAAACCTCTCTCATAAGACATGAGATAAGCAAAGTCTCCAGAAACTGTAACTCTGCCTGCAAACTCATATGTATCAACACTTGCCACCTCTTCCGGATGCTCCGGATCGGCGACCGAAATTACTTTCATGCCACTCTCGGCGTTCGCAACATAGGCATGGTCACCAAAAACCTCAACACCAAGAGCGTGTTCTCCTGATTCAATGAAACTCAACATGACTGGATTTTCGGGATCGGCTATAGATATAACGGACATTTCACCATGCCAGCAGGCAACACATGCCAAATCTCCAAAAACAGAGACATCATAAGCCCAGTCTGGCGTTTCACATTGTGCTATCTGAAACGGATTCATAGGATTTCTTATTGAGAAAACAACCAGACCATTTGAATGATCCGTCACGAATGCATAATCACCGGAAACAGTTACACCCCTTACAGCCCCTTCTGTCTCATAATAACCTACATCAAAAGGATTTTCAGGATCGGCAAATGAGACTACACACAAGCCATGACCACATGCCACATAGGCATTTTGACCTGAAATGGTTACATCTGTTGCATCATCAGGTGTCTCAAAATGCCCAACTTCTACCGGATTTTCGGGATCGGCAACTGAAATGATCCATAAACCCTGGAAATCATCAGCAATAAAAACATAATTGCCTGAAACTGCAACACTCTTTGCTTCTCCAGGTGTATCAAAATGACCTACTGCAAACGGATGCTCAGGATCAGCAACTGAGATGATATGCAAACCATCCTTGAAGTCTGCAACATAAGCATATTCACCAGAAACAGCAACAGCCGTTGCCTTTCCGGGATTATCATCCCAGAACCCAACAACAACAGGATTTTCAGGATCAGAGATATCAACAATTTGTAATCCCGAGAACCGGGCTGTAACATAAGCCAGATTACCGACCAGCTCAACGTCGTTGACATAATGCCAATTATTATAAATCCTTCCTACCTGCTCAACATTTTCACAATCCTGAGCGAAAAATCCTCCAATCCCAGCTAAAACGAAACATATAATTATGAGTCCAAAAATTGCATAACGCATGATTCTCTCCTTCCTTTTCATGTTAAACTTAACATTCCCTCGTTCCCACGCTCCGTGTGGTAACGCAAGATCCATCGGAGTGCACAAGCCATGCTTGTTCCGCGCAAGCACAGCTTGCGCACTCCCACAAAGCAATTCACCTCACCAACATAACCTTCCGCGTAAACATTTGTCCCGCCCCGTCCAACCTCACAAAATACAATCCCGAAGCCAAATTCTTCCCTGCTAGAATTGCCGAATAAATCCCCGCCTGCCTGTTCCCCTCAAACAATGTGCTGATCCGCTGTCCAAACGGATTGTAAAGCTGCAACGACACAATACCCGGATGCGGCAATTCGTATGTAATTGTGGTTGTTGAGTTGAAAGGATTCGGGTAGGCTGGGTATATGGTGAAGTTTGATGGCTGATAATCTCTGAAATCAGGAATTTCCAGAAATGCAGAACAGTCATAAATTGCAAAATTGTCATCATCTGCTACCACAGCATATGTTCCTGATACCGAAACATCTCTGGTATTTCCTGGAGTATCATAAAAACCAATAACATCTGGATTTTCAAAATCACTGATATCAATAGCATATAAGCCCCCCGAACCGCAGGCGATAAAAGCAGTATTTTCGACAATCTCAATCTCTCTTGGGCTGCTGGGGATTTCGCAAAATCCAATTCTTACAATCTCTCGCGGATCTGAAATATCAACAACATCCAGGCCGTTTCGACATGCAAGAAATGCCCGATGACGCTGAATTGTTATCCCATTGATCTCGAATTCCGATTCATACGAGCCAATATTGCGAGCATTCAAAGGATCTGCAATATTTTTAACTATCAAATCCAAATCCTCTGTCGCTATATATGCAAGGTAATCATCAACGAAAATGTCGTTATGGTCACCTCCACCCGGAACAACAATTCTACCTGTTTGGTTTGGTGAATATCTGTCAGAGATGTCATAAATTGTTGTTGCACTTCCGTCTCGCGCAGTGATGTATAAAGTACCACGTGTCAGATTCATTCTCCCTGGATCGTTTATCCTCAGTTCGCTTATCCAGAGGGAATCCTCCGGATTATCAAGTTTGGCGATTCTCAACCAACCATACATCCCCCGCAATTCAATAGAATATAAGTACCCATCCTGCACAGTTAAATCCTTTCCAGTTCTTCGGTGTTGATAAAATCGGTCTCGCCAAAGAAGGTCGGGTTCCCCTGGATTTGAAATGTCATACGCCATAATTCCAATTGGGTAGGTGCTTAAATATGCGATCTGTCCTACGACCGATATTGCAGAATAATGCGTCGGCTTTCCACACTGACCAATTTCAAACAAATCATCCGGATCATTAACATTTATAACTTTCAATTGGTCGGATCTATAAACGGCAAAAACAGTAGAATCCCTCAATATTAACCCAACCGGGGACCCCCCCGAATATTGACCAACTAGTTCGTATGTTCCGTGTATCGAAATTACTAATAAACCTGTTGAAGTTACTCCGGCGTATACGAATTCATCGTTGCCCGTAATCGTCATTGCAGGATGGTTGATGTTCAGGTGTCGGTCTCTTAGTGGATTTTCCGGATTGGTAATTCTGACACGTGAAACCGCCTCAGTTTCGGCGAGATAGACTGAGTTGCCTGCCAGCACCACATCTCTTGTTTCTCCTTCCGGTGCTAAAGAGCCGACCTCAACAGGTTCTTCCGGATTCCGGACGTCAATGATTCGCAGTCCACCGTTTCGATCCGCGACATAAATGTGATCTTCACCTTTGGTTACGTTGATCGAATAGCCCGGAGTATCGAGCTCACTTAATATTCGGACATTTTCAGGATTAGAAATATTTAAGATTCCAATGCCATCTCTCCCCTGTGCGATGTAGCATATATTATCGGAAACCTCCACTCCTCGTGCTTCTCCAATATCACGGAAAATGTTTTCCAATTGAGGATCCCATTCATCTGTGACGTCAATGATTACTAATCCCTCTTCACTTGCCAGATAAACAAAACCATCGCTAACATCAACTGCATAAACTATGGGCGTGTAACTGAAAAACGCAATTTCTACAGGAGATATGGGATTTGAAATATCAACAATGCGAATTCCTGAATCAGCATCGGCGATATAAGCAAATTCACCATCTATAGCTAAAGCTTCTGCACAGTTCCAGTTACTCCCTGATATTTGGCTGACCAATTCAATGTTCTCATGTTCCTGAGAAAAAAGTCTCACACTTCCTGTTAAGAAAAGATAGACTATTGTCAGCATTAGAATTGCATAACGCATGATTCTCTCCAAGTCTTTTCATGTTAAAATCCTAGTATAAATTCACAGCAAATTTGACTTCGTTGAGCTACACTTCGTTTCGGTTAACAGATGAAGCAGATATGGAGGTCAACAGTAACATCTGCTTCATCCCCTTCATCTGCAGCGAATTTTCACCTCGTTCCTGAGCTCTGCCTGATAGCGCAAAAACCACACGAGTGCACAAGCCATGCTTGTGCGCGCAAGCATGACTTGCGCACTCCACAACATTGTGATCAACGAACCAACATAACCTTACGAGTAAACACCTCACCCCCAGCCTCCAACCGCACAAAATACAATCCAGAGCCCCATCCATCCGCATTCACCGTCGCAGTATGAATCCCCGCCTCCTGACTGCCACAAAAAACTTCCGAAACCAATCTGCCGGATAAGTCGTACATGTGTACTGCAACAGTTGATGCCCAGGGCAGGGAATAGGAGATTGTGGTTGTGGAGTTGAACGGATTAGGATGGGTTGCCAAAAGGCTGAATTTAAAGGGTAAATCTTCCGTAAATTCAGGTACTGCCAGGACTCCATTTCCCCTTACAGGTAGTACTAATGTATCTGCTTCCTCGATTCCCGGCTGATTAATTACAATCGTTATTTCAGACGAAAACTCAACTAATTCAATGGGCCGAAAGGAAACGGAGAGGGTGAGGTTTTCCTGGGACCCTCGAAAAATTTCACCTCTACTCCACAACCAGTCGTGAAATTCCTGATATGGGATTCTGTGACCGCTGCATTGTTCGGAGGCGATATCATAATGGACTGTCAGTCCCGCACCGTCATCCATGTGCTCAGTTGATACAGCATTAATCCCGTTAATCGGATTTTCACCAGCCAGAGCAAAACCCCAGTTTCTCAAAATACCTGGAGGAATATATAGATATTCATTGTCCAGAAGGATTTCAATTGATTCGGGTTCCTCCTCATAATCTTGTGTATACATGCTGATTGCAGTGGCTAAATTATCCATTACCTCCATAACACGAAGTGGTTCTTGCGGATCTCCAACAGGGGTGCCGAATCCGAAAAAGGTTCCTATACCTGTATCAAATACAACTGCACGTCCCCTACCATAGGGCATTTCGTCTAATGAGATTGCTTCTATTTGAGTAACCGGATTGCTACCTATTAAGCTGAATGACCAAATGCTTCGAATATATTCCGGTAACTCGAGGTAGCCCTCATTCTCAAGTTCTTGAATAGAATGCGCATCATGACCATAATCAAGCATGTAATGAATGACTGCTAAATAGATTTGTCGAAGGACATCCATTACTTTAACCGCTTCCACCCGTTCTCCTGTCCAGTTCAAGCTTAAATGTTCGGCATCGTCAGGGAATACGGTCGCGATTAAGTATTCCTCTTCGGCAAGATTTTCAATTGTGAATTCTAACTCAGCGACGCTGTCAACTAAGACTTCCCTGAAGTTCAACTCTTCAGGAATTATTCCTACAAGCTGTGCCCTGGCATTATGTGACATAATACTCATAACTGTTAAAATTATAAATACTAACCCACGCATTTTTGTTCTCCAACCTTTTATATTAAACTAATAACTTACTCGTTCCCACGCTCCGCGTGGGAACGTATATATCACCGGAGTGCACGCGAAGCCTTCTGGAGTGCACAAGCCATGCTTGTGCCGCGCAAGCACGGCTTGCGCACTCCATATATGTATTCAACG
>CAYLYZ010000080.1:0-26785 GCA_964387885.1 uncultured bacterium
AGAAATGAATTAAGAGAGTGGCTAAGGTCTTAGTAATTAGGCAAAACAAGATACATAACAAAATCAAGATACAACTCAATGAATAGGATTATCACAAAGGGTATTTATTAAAATATCGGACGCATCAGGAATCTTCTTGTTTTACCAACCAGATTCAGTTCTGTTATATTGTTTAACAACCAATAAATTAAAAATATAAGAACACAATTTTGGAAATAACTATAATAAGACTTGCATCACACACGTTCCATTTTGTATTATTAATTGGGTAGTTTTACTCAATTTGATTCCCAGCTGTGTTATTTCACCCAACAAGGATTAAAGCTAACTCGTCTTACTTTTACTGAATTAGTCTCAGAGTGGCAGGTTGGATTTTTGATAACTTCGAAGTTACAATCCCTGCAAACAAATCTGTAACTTCGTTTTAAGATTTAAATTAGGTTGAATTATGCGAAAATTTTTATTGATTTTCAGTGTTTTTGTCTTTGTTTTTGTAGCTCATCGCTCCTTCGCTATGGTGTCAGTTAACGTTGATGATCCCAACGGTGGCGAGAAATATTCTTCCGGTCAGACAGTCGATATCAACTGGACTGCCGATCCCGGTGGTGATAACATCGTTACAACCGACATTGAATTCTCTTCGAATGGAGGTGGTTCATACACTCCGGTTACAACGCTCAACGGAGCAGTTTTCACCTACGAGTGGACTACTCCAGATCTCTCTTCTGCAAATTGTCTCATTCGAGTGACTGTCAACGATGATAATGGTGGATCACTTGACGATGTCTCAGATGCCACCTTCACGGTCGCTCAGGCTCCTGTTGTGACTGTTACTGCTCCTGACGGAGGTGAAGAACTGGACAACGGAGTGCAGACAACTATCGAATGGGATGTTACAAGCATACTCGATATCTCTGAAAGTGTTGTCGAATTTTCGGATGACAATGGAAACAGTTGGTCTCAAATTGGAACGACGGGATTGAACGATTTTGATTTACTCCATACATTTAATGGAGTGTTTTCAGATGAATGTTTGATCAGAGTTACAGCAGAGGATGAACTTTCAGAGACGGGTGAGGATGATTCGGATGCGATTTTCACAGTTTCTACCGATCCGGTAGTAACAGTTACCTATCCAAATGGTGCTGAAGAACTTGTTGAAGATAATGTTGTTGATATCGAATGGGATGTTACAATAAATCAAGATGTAGATGAGAGTGTGATAGAATTATCACTGAATAATGGTGGTTCCTGGACACAACTTGGCACAACAAATGGCAATGACTTTGATTTTGAGTGGACGATACCTGATGAGTGGTCTGAGACCTGTCTAATCCGGGTGACAGTCAGCGGTGAGTTTGGTTATTCGGGAAATGATGTTTCTGATGCGGTTTTCACTGTCGCGCCGATCCCCGATGTTACGGTGACGCTTCCCGATGGAGGAGAAGGCTATGTCACAGACGATGAAGTTACTGTTACTTGGACTGTAACCGGTGGCCCAGATCTTGTTGAACATGATGTCTATTACTCAATTGATAATGGTAACAACTGGGTATTGATCGGAACTACTCAAGTTAACGATTTAGATATCGTCTGGACTATCCCGGACGTATATTCTGAGATATGCCTGGTCCGTGTTGTCACAACTGATGAATTCAATACTGTTGGATCGGATCTATCGGATGCAGTATTCAGAATTTCAAATATTCCCGATGTTGAGGTAACCTATCCGGATGGGGGTGAAGAGCTTTTGGAAGATGATGAAATAACGATACAATGGGATGTCAATGTAGCCGGTCAGGATATTGTTGTTAATGCTATTGAGTTATCAATTGATGGTGGGAATAACTGGGCTGGCATTGGCATTACGAATGGTAGCGTATTTGAATTTGATTGGACTGTTCCGGACGGGATCTACTCTGATGAATGCTTGATAAGAGTTACAACAACAGATGAATTCGGGACAGCGACAAGTAACATCTCGGATAATGAATTCCAGATATCACAGTTGGTTCGCACGACAGTAACTGCTCCTGATGGTGGTGAAGTTTTTATCAGCGGTGATGATGAAGAAATAACATGGCATGCATGGCATGGTGGTGGTCCCGAGCCCGATTTTGCCACACATGTTGTTTCCTATTCTACAGATGGAGGTAACAACTGGACTCAAATTGGAACTACCAATGGATTAGATTTTGATTTAGATTGGGAAATTCCGAACCTATACTCAACTAATTGCCTCGTAAGGATTGTTAGTACTGATGAATTCGGAACCAGTGATACCGATGTTTCAGATGCTGTATTCACAATATCCCCCATACCGGTAGTTGAACTGAACAATCCCAATGGTGGTGGTCTTTACATTGAGGGCAACCAGCTCGTAATAGAATGGGATGTTACCACAGGTGGTCAGGATATTGATGGCTGTGTGGTGTCATTATCATCTAACAACGGAGCAACCTACAACCAAATCGGAACAACTCAGGATGATGATTTTACATTTGACTGGCAAATCCCGGATTTGTATTCACTTCAGTGTTTAATTAAGATTACAGCAACCGACGAATATGGAACTGAGAGCGATGATGTGTCTGATGCAGTGTTTACTGTTGCTCCCATTCCGGATGTTGAAGTCGTCGATCCAAACGGGGGAGAGCATTTCATCGAAGACAACCAGTTTGAAATCAATTGGAGTGTAACCGGTGGTCCTCAGATTGATGAATGCTTAATTGAGTTATCTACCGACAATGGAGCAAACTGGGATGAAGTTACCACAAATGGAGTGAATGACTTTAACTACGACTGGACAATACCCGATGAATTTTCAACCAATTGTCTACTCAAAATCACCGCCACCGATGAATATGGTACATCTGACTTTGATGTAACTGATGCTGTATTCACAATTACTCCAATACCGGATGTCGATGTCACTGAAGCTGATGGTGGTGAACATTACATTGAAGGTGATAATGTAACCTTCATATGGGAATTGGGCCCGGGCCCGGATATTGATGAAAGTGTTGTAGCACTTTCAATTGATGGTGGGAACAATTGGACGGATCTTGGAACTACTGACGATGATGATTATGATTTCGCTTGGGTCGCACCAGATATGTATGAATTGGACTGCATGATCAGGATAACGTCGACTGACATTCATGGTACAGTTGGTGTAGGAATTTCTAATGCAGTCTTCGGAGTATCTCCAATTCCGGATGTTGAAGTGATTTATCTCAATGGTGGTGAACATGTCATTGAAGATGAAGAACATCAAATAACCTGGAATGTAACCGGGGGACCTCAGATAGTTGAAAACATTTTATCTTATTCGACTGATAATGGTGCCAACTGGATTCAAATTGGCGCTACAGAGGGACCTCCCTTTGAATTCGATTGGACTGTACCTGATGCATATTCGTTTGAATGTTTGATAAAGGTAACTACGACTGACGAATACGGAGCAGTTGGTTTTGACGAAAGTGATGCCGTGTTCACAACAACCCCGATACCGGATGTTGTTGTCCTCAATCCCAATGGAGGTGAGGATTTCGATTCGTACGATGATACGGTCGTTGACTGGGATGTAACCAGCCAGCCGGCGATTGTATTGAGTGTTATTGAATACACAACTGATGCTGGAGTAAACTGGATTGAAATTGGAAATACTGTTGATGATGACTATGATATTGATTGGGAAATACCGTATCTGTTTGATCTATATGTTGTAGTCCGCGTTACCTGTACAGATGAGTACGGTGTGGTGGGGTATGATGTCTCGGACAACTGGTTTACAATTGCTTTTACTCAAGCAGAGAGAACATTATATCGAGGTTGGACAATCCTCGGTTTGCCGCTTCACCCGGACAATGGACACAAACAGGAACTAATCGGACGTCATATGGTAAATTTCAACCCATGGGATTTCTTCGGTTTCTCAATGGCAACGAGTTTTCATCGACCGGATACGGCGTATTGTGGCAATGGCTACCTACTGACAATGTTCCAGGATTCAATTACAGTTGATTTAACAGGTTATGCAAATCGGGAATTGATCGAAGTAGACCTTGATCGCGGGTGGAACCTGATAGGTAATCCCTTCCCGGAAACTATTCCTGTTGGAGATCTGAATGTAAGGTACGATGGAGAAGAGTATTCTGTTCAGTTGGCGTCTGATTTAGATCTCGTAGTTCCAATCTTCTATGAATACGAAAATTCTCAGTATGTGTTAGCAGATCCGCTAAGAGACTGGAGAGGTTATTGGTTTGTAGGACTTGCTGAAGGTGCTGAACTTCTAATTCTTCCCCAACCCCCAGGTCCTATCCCAACCGGTGCCGATGAGGATCTTGGGACATTTGAAGCCTGGGAATTGACAATTCAGGCACAAAAAGGTGAAACGTTCGACCGGTTCTTGACTATTGGCGCAAATGAAAATGCTACTAATAGATTTGATGCGAGATACGATTATCCTGATCCACCATCTAATTTAGTTGATATGGTTGTGGATACCTATTTCGAGTATCCCCAGTGGCTGCCTTCAATTGGCTCCAATTTCAATCATGATATTCGGGAACAACTATTTGAAGAGAGTGCTGAATGGATTTTTGAGGTTTCAACTGATGAGCCAGGTGAAGTAACACTCTCCTGGGACGATATTTTTGAAACAACTCCTCCTGGATATGAATTTGAAATAATAGATGGGGAATCAGGACAAGTAATAAATCCACGCGCACAAGAGTCATACTCATATCATAATGAAGATATTCATGCATTCTCCATTCGAGTGAATGCGTCGCTTGATGCTGATAATTCTGAGTCACTTGCATTACCAACTAAGTTCTCGCTTAGCTCTGTATACCCTAATCCGTTCAACAACCTCGCTACAATCCAATATGCATTGCCTCGAGCAGCGGAAGTATCAATTCAGATATTTGATATCAATGGCAACCTTGTTGATCATTCTGTCGATGGGGCGAAATCAGCTGGATACCATAAAGTAGTTCTTAATGGTGAAAATCTTGCCGGTGGCATCTATTTTATAAAGATGATCTCACCGGAGTACAATAATGTGCGCAAGGCAGTTTTACTGAAGTAATTTAACTGAAGATACTTTATACGGAAAAAGTGCCGGACTGAGCTTTCAGGGTCGGCATTTTTTTATGTCCAGGATAATTAAGATATCCCTGTTCCGGAAAGACAATTGTCATTAACAGGATTTGGGTAACTTGTGTTTGATTCAACCGATTGAAATTACTTTAATTTGTTAATAATAAACTTGACTAAACGATAAAGTATGTGTACTTTGTAATATTAGTTGAAAGTAATTTCAATTAAAAGTTTAACAATCAATTACATTGTTAAATAACTTGAAGATAAGAAATCAACAGCATAAACGATTAGCTTTCTGTTGTGAAATTATTTTCAACCTGAAAGACAATTGTGGGAATTTAAGCTCATACTTCAGGACCGTCATTGACACAGTGACATAGTGTGAATTCTATATTGTTGTTTGCTATCTTCCTACAAATTAAACGGTAAAGAGCAATTATTGTCCGATGATTCAGCAATTTAACTTAAGACTTGATTTCGACACGAGCAGATGAACTTGAGGCAGGACATGAATCCAATCCGTCAAAACATATTTTTGTGTTTTCTCTCCTTCTTGATTATCGGAGTAAACTCCGCTTATTCCGAAATACTCATCACACCACACGGGATGGCAGCATCCGTGGAGCCAAATGAAGAGGTAGTTCGGGAGCTCTCTCTTTCTAATCAAAGTGAGGAAGACATACATTTTAACATATCCCTGAATAATCCACCCGAAGGTCAATTTGTCGGACCACGACGTGACGATCTTGGAGATGAAATTGTACAATATGAAACTGGTCAACAAGGTTGGATGGGTCTTGCATGGGATGGTGAAGTGATGTGGGGAATTCAGGAAAACTCCTTAAGAGCATTTGATCCTAATCAGGAAGAGTTTGTTGAGGATATCAATATTAACCGACAATTTATTGGTATGGCCTATGACGGGGAGAGTTTCTGGTTTGGAGAAATTGGAGATGGTAATCAAGCCTTAATAACAAATCTCGATAGGGAGGGAAATATTCTTGTAAGTCACCAGGTTGAGGGTTTTATTGTAACTGGTATAACCTGTGAGGGGCAAGATATATGGTATTATAGCCTTGATTTTGAGGGTGGACAAATGCTGCTCAATAAAATGACACAGGAAGGTGAGGAAATTGTAGAGTATAACATCGGAAACATAATTCAGGATATGTTTATCGGACTATCGTGGGTACCTGAGCATCGGGATGGAAATCTGTGGATACTGGGCATTTCAGAGGGCACTCTATTCCAGGTTGATGTCGGTGAAGAGGAAATGAATGTAATTCAGGAAGGTAATCTGGGTCGACAAGAGACATTTGGTTTTGAACATGATGGTGAAAATTTATGGTTCTCGAGTAATGAAGCAGTCTGGTATGTAATTGACGATGGTGTTGTTGAAGAACCTCCATGGATAGCACTTGATCCTCGGGAAGGCGATATTGCCGCGAACGATGATGTTTTATTGGAAGTAACGTTTTCACCTGGAGAATTAGAAAATGGTCTTTATGAATTGTTAGCAGTAGTTGAGTATTATGAGGTTGGAAATGAAGATGATATATTTACACAGTCAATTTCAATACTAATGTCAATAGGGCTTGATATTGCATCTCTGGTTGGGAGAGTGATTGATGAAGAGACAGAAGATCCCATAGTGAATGCTGTGATATCCCTTGAAAGATACGAAATCGGCAGAATATCTGATGAACAGGGTGAGTTTACCATCCGGGATCTGCCCTGGGGCGAGTATCAATTAACGTGTACAGCTTTAGACTACCTACCTTACACTGAACAAATCGTCATCGATCAGGATGGGGATTTTATTCAGAACATAGAACTGCTCCACGCAGAATGTGAACCGGATATTGAAGAAATTGCGATTGAACTCGAAACGGGAGATTCAGAGGAAATCAATTTCACTGTTTCAAACAGGGGCAATGGTGATTTATCCTATTTTACAGAACTTCGCATTCGTGGTGAAGCAAATGCCGATCCCTGGGAACTTAGAGATCGAATAATGGTGAGTCAGATTGTAGATGACACTCGAATTCAAGGTGTTGTATTCATTAATGAGATGTTCTATATTGCAGGCTCAAATAGTCGTGATCCTCAGATCTATATACTTAATAGAAATGGAGAGTTAATCGATCAATTTAATCAAATGGGAGTAAATGAAACCTACGGTTATAAAGACCTGGCTTTCGACGGAGAGCTAATCTGGGGAGGATATCGTGAAAATATATACGGATTCACTCCTGATGGTGAATTGGTTCACCAAATCGAGAGTCCAATTAATACAAGCAATAATCTCGCCTGGGATAGTGATCGTGGAGTTCTATGGACTTCGAGTACGACCTCTGATATTATTGGGATAGATCTCGAGGGAAACCAAATCGCAGTTGTTGATCGTACCGATCTAAGGATTTACGGATTATCATATTGGTCTGATGATCCGAATGAATGTCCTCTCTATGTTTACCACAGAGATAGGGACATCGCAGAACAAATTGTGAGTAAAAAGAACCCGGAAAATGATGAAAATGTTCTGGTTGAGATCCTTGATCCTAATGGGAACGGATCAGGTTCAGGTTCATTTATAACCAACCAATACGATCTATATAGTTGGGTTTTCATTACAATTGTAAATGACGCAGGTGAAGACCGGCTTGAAGTATGGCAATTGGATTCAAGGACAGACTGGATGGACATTGACCGAATAGAAGGAATTATTGAAGCAAATCAAGCTGAAGAGTTTACACTAACACTTAGCGCAGAAGGACTCCCAGCCGATGTTTACGAGGGCCAAATTGTCTTTACTCACAACGGAATTGGGGGTGAAACATCAATTCCTATAAGATTGACCGTACTGGAAGAAGTAATATTTGATGAACGAGTTCTGGTTCTGGATGCAGGCTGGAATCTTGTCTCCCTTAATATAGAGCTTGAGAATAACGACATCATCGAGATGACTCAGAACCTGGTCGACAACGAAACTCTCACAATGGTAAAAGATGGAAGTGGTCGTTTTTATACGCCTGCTTTTAATTTTAATAATATTCCCGGTTGGGAGGTATCTGAAGGTTATCTGATTAAAATGTTCGAGATTGATGATCTGATTTGTCACGGTATTGCAATAGAATTTGACCGACCTATCCCTCTTCGCAGGGGCTGGCAGCTAGTAAGTTATTATCCTCGTCAACCGGTAGCTGTCAGGACAGCTCTTTCAGGTATAGTAGAATATCTTATCCTTGCAAAAGATGGTGATGGCAGATTTTATAGTCCCCAATGGGATTTTTGCAATATTGGAGAGCTTTCTGAGGGACTTGGATATCAGTTAAATGTTACTCAGGATGTGGATCTTATTTATGTAATTGAAGAAAATAATGCTTTGAATCAAGTAGAAAAAGAAGATGGTTATTTTCCGAAAACAGAATATTCGGTTTTTCCAATCCATAAAATCACCCCTGAAAACATGAGTTTGCTAATAATTGGAGATGAGACAATATATGGCGAGATCGGAGTTTTTGCAGATGATATGCTCGTTGGCTCCGGGATAATGCAAAATGGCAGGTCTGGCATTGCCGTTTGGGGTGATGATCCAACAACAAATGAAATTGATGGTGCACTTACAAATGCTCAATTTAATTTAGTATTTGCCAATGAAGGTGAAAAAAAGAATATTGAATTTGAGCAAATTAAAGGAAGTGGAAAATACAATACTGATGATTTTCAAGTAGTTGAACTGCATGATTTTAAAAGTCTTCCATCGGAATTCGGACTTAATTCAGCCTACCCGAATCCATTTAATAATATTACAAATATCCGCTTTAACCTGCATGAAACCAATATCATAAATCTTGAGCTTTTTGATTTGTCAGGGAGAAAGGTGTCAGAGTTTTTTAAAGGTATAAAAACTGCAGGGCAGCATTCTATATCGATAAATGGCTCCCCACTTTCAAGCGGAGTTTACGTTCTTCAGCTATCCTCAGATCGTAATATCTCAAAAAAGAAACTGGTTCTTCTTAAATAATTTTTAAACAATAAGCACCTGTAGAAATTACAGGCGATTATTTCAACGAATTTCAACAAATCCAACTGACTCTCAGCCAGTTTAAATAGCAATTAAACAACAGAGAAGTTCTCTGTGGTTGTGTTCTTTTCATTTTATTAGTGAATCTTTCATCTTACGTAACAACAGGGAGACATTATGAAATCGTTTGTTCAAACAGTTCTAACTATTTTCCTTTTTGTCCTATCCATCTTACCAAACCAGGCTTTCTGTGAGTTATTAGTAACACCATACGGCTTTTCAGTTTCTATCGAACCCGGTGAAGAGCTCATTCAGCAAGTAATCCTTGTAAATTCCGGAGAGAATGATATAGATTTTTTTATATTACAGTTTGGAGCCCAATGGTTACAAGTCGATCCGCAGAATGGAGAAATCGCCGCCGATGACGAGATCATGATTGAGTTCATATTTAACGCTCCTCGGGACGAAGGTGTATTCCTTGACCGGATTGAGATTGATATTGAAGAAATTGGTGTTGAGGATGAAATTGAACAATTTGAATTTTCAGTCGTAATGGTTAATGATCTGGAAACTGCCAATCTCAGTGGTATTGTCAGGGATGCTGCGAACAACGAACTCCTTGAAAATACAATCATCCAAATTGATCAATTTCAAATGATGCGGTTTTCATCTGGTGAGGGAGAATATTCATTTCTTAATCTTCCACTTCGCGAATATGAGATTACATGCAGTGCTCCGGGATACCATCAGTTCTCTGAGGCAGTTGAATTAAATCAAAACGGTGATTTTCAATTTGACATTGATATGCTTCATTCCGAATGTAATCCGAACGTAGCTAATATCGAAACCGAATTAATGATTGATGAGGTTGAAGATATAAATTTCGAGGTTGCGAATGATGGTAATGCTCCTCTTACTTATTCTGTTAGTCTTGTGCCTAGAGGGGATGAAGATGAAGCTCGCTGGAATCTTATAAGACAAATTCCTGTTGGTGAGATATTGGATGATTCTCGGATTCAGGGAGCTGTATATGTGAATGATCGCTTTTACCTTGCCGGTTCAAACAACAGAGATCCACAAATATATATTCTTAATCGTGATGGCGAGCTCTTAGATCAATTTGACCAGTTTGGTGGTGGTGGTGCATACGGACATAAAGATTTGGCATACGATGGTGAATTGATTTGGGGAAGTGGCATTGCTAATATCTGGGCTTTCACCACCGAACGTGAATTAGTGGAGGCGTTCCAGGGACCATTTAATCCTAATAATAACTTCGCTTGGGATCAAGATCGTAATCTTCTCTGGGTTTCCTCAACGACATCTGATATAGCTGGTCTCGATGAGAATGCTAATGTTGTTGCTCAGCTGGATCGTCAAGGAATGAGGATCTATGGATTGTCATATTTCCCGGAAGATCCCGATGGATTCCCACTATACATCTTCCATAAGGATAGGAATGTTGCAGATCAAATAGTTTCCAAGATGAATCCTGATACAGGAGAATTGATGTTTGTCTGTATTCTCCAACCTGAAGGAGAAGGAACTCCGGCAAGTTCTTTTATAACAAACCAGTATCAAATCGGTATGGCAACATTTATTGCCATATCAAATTCGGGGGTAAATGATAGAATTGATATCTGGCATATAACATCAACAATTCCCTGGGTTGAATTAAATCCGATGGAGGGAATTATTGGAGCACTTAATGTACAAGAATTTACTCTAACATTAGATGGAACTGATATGCTGGAGGATGAATATGAATTTGACATTCTATTTATCCATGATGGCTTTGATGGTGAAACGCGTATTCCAGTCCTGGTTAACGTTGTCCAGATGCCTGATCCCATTGGACGGGATATTCAAATGGCTGCCGGTTGGAACATGGTTTCAATAAATCTCGACCTTGTTGACAGGGATATTATTAATATTACCCAGCCATTAGTCGAGAATGAACAATTGATAATCATGAAGGACTACCTCGGTCGATTTTATCTGCCCGTATTTGGATTCAATCAGATTCCGGAATGGAATGTCACTGAAGGCTACCAGATCAACGTTACAGAGGATTGTCAACTTCAAATGGAAGGTCAACCCATCGAGTTTGACAGACCAATTCGATTACGAGAAGGTTGGCAAATGGTGAGTTATTTCCCGGAGCAAGAGGTTGATGCAAGAGTAGCACTCGCGAACATTGTCGAAGAGCTCATTCTTGCTAAGGATGGTCTTGGAAGATTTTACAATCCCGAATTCCAATTTTCCAATATGGGAGATATGATTCCAACACAGGGATATCAACTTAATATGGATATGGAAACCGAATTAGTTTATAACCTTGACGAGGATTTGGCAGGAAATTATCCGGGTAATCGAAAGTATTATGAATCTGAAGTATTCCCAGTCCATAAACCCACCTCAGAAAACATGAGTCTTCTCGTTAATTGTGAGGATACCTTTACCGGTGAAATCGGAGTTTATATCAAAGATAATCTGGTCGGTTCCGGTGTCATCCGGAATGGTATGTGCGGAATAGCAGTATGGGGAGATGATCCGACTACAGAAGAGATTGATGGAGCTTTACATGATGAGAAGTTCGATTTAGTTTTTGCCGATGCAAATGGTACAAAAGAGGCTGACTTTGAGATAATTGACGGAAATGGACTTTACCAAATAAATGATTTTCAGACAATAATGTTAGTCAAAATCAGTGAAATCCTAACTAAATTCGAAATCATTTCCGCTTTTCCGAATCCTTTTAACAGTAATACGAGCATCAACTACAATCTGCAAGAATCCGGAAATATCACCCTCGTCCTGTTCGATCTTAATGGCAGAAAGATAATGACTGTTTCTTCTGGTAGGATTTCGGCTGGCTCACACACCCTCACAATTGACGGTTCCTCCCTGTCAAGTGGTGTTTACATTGCAGAAATGAAAATGGGTGGAAAGGTATCAAAAGAGAAGTTAACATTGGTGAAGTAGTCGTAATTCACGATTTACCGTTGCATTTGAATAACAGCATCTTTTTAACAAAAATCCGGAGAGTAAATGAAGACCAGTTCTTTAATCTTTGCACTGTTTACAGCACTAATGTTGATAATTCCCTGCCTGACATACGCCGTAATTATCAACGTCCCGGAAGACATCGAGACTATTCAGGGTGCAATAGAAGCTGCCGATAACAGGGATACTGTCCTCGTACAGCCTGGGGAGTATGATGAGAACATCAATTTTTCAGGCAAAAGGATTACTGTAGGCAGCCTCATCCTCGTTACCCATGATCCAAATTTTATCGAAAACACAATAATTGACGGAGGCGAACGAGATGCTGTCGTAACCTTTGACCACGGTGAGACTCCAGAGTCGATCCTGTGTGGTTTCACAATCCAAAACGGTTTTCAAGACGAAGGTGGAGGTATAGAAATACAGCAATGCAGTCCTGTGCTGCAGGATTTGATTATTACACAGAATTCGGCTCGATCCCATGGTGGAGGAATTTATTGTAATTTTAGATCGGAACCGCTGATTACAAATGTTCGGCTCGAACAAAATCATGCAAATGTTGGTGGAGGCATTTTCTCTCGTGCATCTGATCCGATTTTAAGAGATGTTGTCGTATCCCGAAATACTGCTGATCAATGGGGTGGGGGAATTAGTTTCTGGGGAGGAAGCGGGACGTTAGAATATGTCTTAGTGACAGAAAATCAGGTCGAAGGAAGAGAAGATGGAGGCGGCATATCTAGTGCATCCGCTAATAATGTAATTTATCGAAATGTTACAATTTGCAATAATCTCGGGGGGCTATCACAATCCTCACAAGACGCTGATATTTCATCCACTGTTGTCAATTGTATCATTCGCGATAATGGGAACAACCAAGTTTCCTCCGCTACTGACTTGGCTTGGGATGGCACCAGTTCTATGACAATATCATTTTCTGATATTGAAGGAGGACGAAACGGTGTGAGAACTGCAGGTCGGGGTACTATAGATTTCGGAGAAGGCAACATCGATGAAGATCCTCTCTTCGGCAATCCTGATGAGGACGATTACCACCTGAATGAAGATTCACCCTGCATAGATACAGGAGATCCTGATTCACCGGAAGATCTTGATGGCACCCGCGCTGACATGGGCGGACATCGGTACACTGTTGGATATATTGAGGGTTTTGTACTCGATATCGTTGATGATTCACCAATTGCGGAAGCTGAAATCACATCAAGTATTGGAAATGTAACTCAATCAGATGAAGATGGGTATTTCATTATGCCAATAGTAGCAGAGTTAGAATTCGATTTGACGGCCTCTCGTATTGGTTATAATGATAATTTGCTTGAGGACCTTCGAGTAGGATTAATTGACACCATAGAGGTTGAATTCAATATGACGCATCCGGAACTCATAGTTTCGGAGGATAGGTTTGAAACAGAGATCGATGCTGGTGAAGCTATTGAACTACAATTTGATATTTCAAATGAAGGAAACGGACCGCTGGACTGGTGGATGACGAAACATCTATCTGGTGAGGATGCTGTAGAGCACTGGACTATACGTGATGAAATAATGGCGGGACAGATGTTAGATGATAACGATCTGCGAGGAGTCTTGTATATAGATGACAGATTCTTCATCTCTGGCTCGAATGATGATGCACCGGTCATTTATGTGTTGAACCATGAAGGTGAGGAAATCGCTATTATCGATCAACCTGGTAATGATGTTTATGGTATGCGTGATCTTGCTTATGATGGAGAATTGCTCTGGGGAGCAACTCCAAATATGCTCTATGGAGTAACTCTCGACGGAGAAATCGAGGTTGAACTTGATCCACCTTTCAATCCGACAAGTTGTATAGCGTGGGATAGCGACCTGGACCAGTTATGGGTGTGTAGTACTACATCAGAAATCAAGGCAATTGATCGACAGGGCAATGAAGTTGAAGCCCATAATCGTCAGGGATTGAGAATGTATGGTCTCGCATATTGGCCTTCGGACCAGGATGGTTACAATCTTTACATATACAACATGGTTACACTTGATGAAGGTAGACACCCCGCCCTTCACAAGATGAATACTGAGACCGGAGATATTATATTTGTAAGGTACCTTGATACTGAACGAGGTGGAAATCCATGTGGCGCTTTTATTACCAATCAATACGATATATACAACAATTGGGTGCTCCTCACTACAGTGTCTACAGGCAACAATCAGGGAAGAGATAGAATAGATATCTGGCAATTAGGTGCAAATGTAGATTGGATGGTTTTAGAACCTTCAGAAGGCCTTTTGAACGCTGGTGAATCTGTTGAACTAACACTAACTATTGATACTGAGGGATTATGCGAGATTGAGTGGGAAGGAGAATTGGTCTTTGATCATGCGGTAGCTGTTGAGGAGGTTATCGTCCCTGTGAATGTGATTGTGGGAGACGGAAACCAGGGCAATGGACGTATCAGATTGGTTACCCTATCAGAAGGCTGGAACCTGATATCAATTAACGTCAATCCCGGTGAAGAATTCTATTTTGAAGACGAAGACCGTGGACCGAATATAATCCTGATGACCGAGCAATTGCGCATCAACGAGGACAATCATCACATCAGACTGATGAAAAACGAAAACGGTCAATTCTACGCTCCGATGCGAAATTTCAACAACATACCTTACTGGGATCTGTCTGAAGGTTATTTGATCAATGTCGATGAAGACGTTGAGGCGACATGGGCAGGAGAATCCATTCCATTTGATGCTGACATCCCTCTCGAAGAAGATTGGAACCTGATAGCTTATTACCCAACTTACGAACTTGACGCCAATCAACCTGATTTTTATGCTCTGTCATCGATTATTGATCATGTAATAATCGCCAAGGACGCTCAGGGGCATTTCATGTTGCCCGGGGATTTCAATTTCTCCAACATGCCCCCCTGGCGTGAAACTCAGGGCTATCAGGTTAAAGTGGATGAGGATGTGGTTTTGAATTATCCACCCGAGCAGGAAGAGGTTGTCAATGCGAGGAGCGAAGAGAAGAAGCAATCTCAAAGATTGCATCGTTTCGATCGCAAAGAGGGGACTGGAGAGAATATGAGCTTATTGGTTTTATGCAATAACTTCATGAATGGTGAAATCGGAGTTTACACTAAAGACAGACTGGTCGGTTCCGGTGTCATTCGGGATGGCAGGTGCGGGATAGCAGTCTGGGGAGATGATCCGACTACAGAAAAGATTGATGGGGCTTTACAATATGAAAAGTTCGATTTAATGTTTGCCGATGAAAACGGGATCAGGAATGTTAATTTTGAAATCCTTGAAGGTGACGGAGCATATCATCCGGACGATTTCCTGGCTATTCGGTTACTCGAAATCAACCAGGCACCAACCGAATTCGGTATTGTTTCAGCATTTCCAAATCCTTTCAATAGCAACACTATAATTACCTACAACTTGACGGAATCCGGATATATAACCCTCAACTTGTTCGATCTGAATGGTAGACAGGTAGTCGATGTTATTTCCAGAGAAGCTAAAGCAGGGCAACATTCTGTTACAATTGCCGGATTATTACTCCCGAGTGGTGTTTACCTTGCTGAATTGCAAATGGGAGGGAAGGTATCGAAACAGAAACTAACTCTCGTGAGGTAAGGAGAAAATGAAATTTTTCATACTAATCCTGTTTCTATCTGCTGTTGTAATCGCTCTCATTACAACACCAATCCGAGCAGATATCCTCAACGTTCCTGGTGATTTTGAAACTATTCAGGGAGCAGTTGACAATGCTGCAGATGGGGATTCGGTTATTGTTGGGCCTGGGATATACCGCGAGAGAGTACGTGTAGTTAGGGATCCTGCGAGCTTATCCATAATCGGAAGTTTGGAAAGAAACACCATTATCGATCTCGAGGGAATAGAGGAGGGACACGTAAATGGTATTTATCCACAGTATTGTGACGTCACAGTTGAAAACATCGTTTTCAGAAATATCGATTTTATGGGATTTGCGAGTGTAAGGTCTCATGTAATAATAAGAAATTGTGTTTTTGAAAATATCGACAGAGCCATATCTATCAACCAGTGTTCAACTGCTGTGATTGAAAACTGTACAATTCGCAATGTCAGGCGTGCTATCAGTTTTTCAAATCGTTGCGGATCTACAATTATACGAGGAAATCTGATTGTCGATAGTGATTGGGGAATTGATCAATCAGGCAGAATACCTTTCACAATAATTAACAATACAATAGTAAGAGTTTCTGTTGGTATTAGATTGGATGGAGTTGATGGCCAGCATATACTAAGAAATAATATTGTTACTGAGTGCAGTCGTGAAGGAGTGTTATATACCAGTGCTCCTCAATTCGGAGATATTGATGAAATTGTTGGCGAAAACATAGATATCGCGTATAACTGTTTCTGGAATAATGAAGAGGATTTTTTTTCGAGTAATGCTATGTTTGATTTTGATGGCAACGGTTGGGTGAGGTCTGAAGCTTTTAATCCGCAACCTGCAACCGGGATGCTCTATGAAAATCCTCTGTTTGTCAATCCTGATGGAGACTTTCACCTGCAATTTGATTCCCCTTGTATTGACACTGGTGATCCGGAAGGCGAAGACCCCGATGGCACACGTTTGGATATGGGAGCATTCTATTTCGATCAGGGCAATCAGGATGAAGATCCGCCAGAGATATTCGTTGATCCTGAAGTCATCGATGCTGTTGGATCATCAGAACATGTGATTAATATTGCAAATAGTGGTGAAAGAGTTCTTTGGTGGCGCACTAATGTTGAAGTAGATTGGATTAGTTGTGAACCATGGCATGGTGACCTTGGTCTCGATGAAGATATCGATCTCTTTGTTACTCTCAATGCTGAGGGCTTGGAGCCAGGTATACATGAAGATATTCTGTGGATAATGTCAAACGATCCTGATAGGCGGGAGGTGCAAGTACAGGTGACACTTCAGGTTGAGGGACGAATGATCCAAGTCCCCTTAGATGAGGGTTGGAATATGATATCGATCAATATTACACCTCCTGTTGAGTTTTGGGAAGTCGAAGAAGGTCCTGATGTTGTACTGATGACCGAACAGCTCCGCATTGATGAGGAAAATCACCATATACTCATGATGAAAGACGAGAATGGGCGTTTCTATGCTCCTGAGTTTGGATTTAATAATATTCCTTTTTGGAACCTGAGAAGAGGTTACCAAATCAAATCCGATGCAGATATTGAGGCCGTATGGATTGGGGATCCTATCCCGGAGGATGCGGATATCTGGCTTGAGGAGGGTTGGAATATCGTCGCTTATCTCCCATCATTCCAACTGAGTGCAAGCCAGCCGGACTTCTATGTTATATCTCCGATTATTGACGTTGTGGAAATTGCTAAGGATGTCGATGGCAGGTTTCTCTCTCCGAGGTTCGATTTCTCAAATATGCTTCCCTGGTGTGAAACGCAGGGGTATCAGGTTAAGGTTGATGAGGATGTTGTGCTGAATTATCCACCGGAAAGGGAAGAGGACGTCATTGCGAGGATCGAAGAGACGAAGCAACCTGAGAGATTACCTCACTTCGTTCGCAAAGACGGGACTGGAGAGAATATGAGTCTGTTGGTTCTCAACGATAACTTACTGAATGGAGAACTAGGTGTTTATACTAATGGTCATCTGGTCGGTACCGGTGTCATCCTGGATGGCAGGTGCGGAATAGCAGTATGGGGAGATGATCCGATCACAGATGAGATTGATGGTGCTTTACAAGATGAGAAGATCGATCTGGTTTTTGCCGATGCAAATGGTACAAAAGAGGTTGACTTTGAGATAATTGAAGGAGATGGATTTTACCATCCCGATGATTTCCAGGCAATTCAATTAGTTGATGCAATCGAGTCACCAAATGAATTGAAATTAGTTTCATTGTGCCCGAATCCGTTCAATAGCAGCAGCACCCTTACCTATGAAATAACCTCAACCGGCGAAATCAGTCTCTGCCTGATTGACATAAGAGGAAGACACATTTCAGATATTCTCTCAGGAGAAGTTAAAGCTGGACAACATTCGGTTTCTGTTAATGGAGCTTCACTGTCGAGTGGGATCTACTTCTTAGAACTGAGATCAGTAGACAAAACACTCAAGAGGAAGTTAACTCTAATTAAATAAGAGAAATCCAATAAGAAAAATAATTTGGAGTTCAAATGACCGTGAAGAGAATTAGAAACCTTTCCATCACTGTAATGACAGTGTTCATAATGGTATGTTTCTCAAACGCTGAAATGGCGGTTTCCCCATTAGGTATTTCGGTTTTCGTTGAAGAGGGTGAGGAGCTCGAACGTGAACTGACTCTCAGCAATAGAGGGGAAAATGATGTGGAGTTCAAAATTGGAACAAGTTTGATAGAGGATGAAGAGGAAAACAGAAGAGGTCCGCAACGAGATGATCTTGGTGATGTTATTGCCGAATTTAATGTAGGAGAAGGTCATTGGATCGGAATGGCGTGGGATGGTGAGGTAATGTGGGGGCTGAGTAATCGTGAAGGTGGAAGATTGATCGCGGTTACACGGGACGGAGAAATTGTTGAAGAAATTCAGGTGAATTTTGAACAGATATACGGGATGTGCTGGGATGGAGAAGCTTTCTGGATTGGCAATTATGACGGGCGTGAGCTTTCACGCATGGACACCGAAGGCAACATAATTGCATCTATCCGCATTAATGGATTACAACCTTTTGGCATTACCTGGGACGGTGAAAACCTCTGGTATGGAGGTTACCAGGGAGATCCGGGTGAGGTGATCCAGCAGATCAGTCTCGAAGGAGAGATACTTAGAACGCTCAACACTGATGTCCTCGAAGGTGACAGAATAGTTGAACTATGCTGGGTTCCTGAACACATGGATGGACACATGTGGATTATCTGTTGCGATGAGCCGGGGAGATTGTATCAATTGAATGTCGAAGAGGATGATGTTGAAATTATCCAGCAGACAGAAATTAATCGTGATGTTATTTTATGTATTGAACACGATGACGAAAATATATGGCATTCGGATATCAGCAGAGGACAGATTTGGTATATAATAGATGATGGAACTGCAGAATGCCGAATCCTCCAGATTGATCCGGATGAAGGCGTCATAGCTGGGAATGAATCTGAGACAATAGATCTGATTATTAATCCTGAAGGTCTTGAAGAGGGAATTTATAATGTTCTAATCGAAATTGAATTCCCTGAACCACAAGACGGGAACAATGAACCGGTTGAGTCTGCTATCTTTATTTCGGCAGTGATCTCATTTGATTCCCCAGCGGCTTTGCTTCTGGTAAACGTAACAGATCGGGAGACTGGTGAGCCAATTGAGGGAGTTGAAACTTCCCTGGATCGATACCTTATCCGAAGTGTTACCGATGAAGATGGAATTTGTGAATTCGAAGCGCTCCCGACAGGTGATTATGAACTGACATTCACAGCTTCCGATTACCTGACACAAACCGTCGAATATCAAATTGACGGAGAGGGAGAACTTCAGCTCGAGGTTGAGATGCTCTACTCTGAGTTCACAACTGATTTAGAAGAAATATCTGTTGACCTTGATGCTGATGAGATTAGCGAGATTGGTTTTGAGGTTATCAATACTGGAAATGGTAATTTAACCTTTAGTAACGACTTATGTTTGATTGGTGACGCCAATGCAGAACCGTGGGAGCTCCGAACACAAATCCTGGCTGGAGAGATTCTCGAAGAACCCAGAGTTCAAGGAGTAGTGTTCATCGAAGACCTTTTCTACATCGCTTGCGCAAACAACCGTGATCCACAGATTGTTGTAATGAATTCTGAAGGTGAGGTTGTTAACAGTTACGAAGAAGCAGGAGTTGAAGGCAGGTACGGTTATAAGGACCTCGCGTCTGATGGTGAGGTTATCTGGGGTAGCGAAGCAAATTCAGTATTTGCCTTTTCCCCGGAGGGAGAATTAATAAGAGAATTGCGCAGTCCCTTTAATCCGACGAATAACCTAGCCTACGATAACGACCGAGAACTGCTTTGGATATCAAGCACAACGACCAATATTGCTGGAATCGATCGGGAGGGTAGACAGATTGCCGAACTTGATCGCGATGGATTGCGAATTTATGGAATGGCTTATTGGGCAGATGATCCTGATGGATTTCCATTATATGCTTTCCATAAAGATAATGACTTGGGTCAGCAACTCATATCAAAATTCAATCCCGAAAACGGTGAACATATATTGGTGCGTAATCTTGAACCGGAAAACGGTGGTAGTGCTGCTGCGGCTTTTATTACCAACCAGTATGACATCTATAGCTGGGTATTCATGAGTGTAATAAATGATGGCGGGGATGACAGAATAGATATATGGCAGCTTGACGCCAGAACAGATTGGATGGACATTGAACCAACCGACGGCATTATTGAGCCCGATGAGGTGTGTGAATTCACACTGGTTCTCGATGCAACCGGACTGCCACCTGAAGTATTCGAGGCAGAATTAGTTTTTACCCACGACGGAATCGGAGGTGAAACGCGAATACCGATAACAATGACAGTTAACGGAGGAAACGCCCCCCAGGAACGAGTACTCCAACTCCACCAGGGTTGGAATATGATATCTGTAAATGTCGAACCTGATGACAACGATATCATTGTATTGACTCAAGAACTTGTTGATAACAATCTGTTGCGGATAATGAAAGATGGTGCCGGTCGGTTCTACGTCCCTGAGCACAACTTCAACAATATCCCGGGTTGGAACGTTGCAGAGGGATACCAGATAAATATGATTAATGATGGGAATCTGACAATCACCGGAATGCCGGTTGAATTCGATAGACCAATTCCCTTAAACGAAGGCTGGCAGATCGTAAGTTATTATCCGCGTATCGAAAGTCATGCCCGGATAGCCTTCTCAGGCATTCTTGATGAACTGATTCTTGCAAAAGATGAGATGGGAAGGTTCTTCAATGTTGAATTTGATTTTTGTAACATGTTTCCCTTGGCTGAAGGCAGTGGTTATCATGTTAAACTGTCTGAAGTGGTCGAATTAGTCTGGTGTATAGAAGAGAATGAAGAGGTTGTCATTGCGAGAAACGAAGAGAAGAAGCAACTTCAGAGATTGCAACACTTCGTTAGCAAAGAGGCGACGGGTGAAAATATGAGCTTATTGGTTTTGGGTGATAAAGTCCCCGATGGAGAAATTGGTGTTTATGTAAATGGTAACCTTGTTGGTTCAGGTGTTTTTCAGAATGGGAGATGTGGAGTCGCAGTATGGGGAGACGATCCAACGACTCCGGAAATTGATGGTGCTTTAAGTGGGCAGTTATTAAACTACTCCTTTGCTGACGAAAACAGGCGGTATCAGGTAAGTTTTGAAACTATTACAGGAAACGGACTGTACAAACATGATGATTTCCAAGCAATAAGACTGCTTGAAGTGAAAGAACAACCAATTGAGTTCGGGATAGTCTCAGTTTATCCTAATCCCTTCAACAGCTCAACGAGCATAACCTACAACTTGACGGAGGCAGGAATTGTCAACCTCAACCTATTCGACCTGAACGGCAGATTAGCAATGAATATCCTATCCGGAGAAACCAGTACTGGAAAACACTCTACTACAATTGATGGTGCTTTACTGTCAAGTGGTGTTTATATCATTGAATTACGAACGAATGGTAAGGTTTCAAAAAAGAAGTTAACTCTGATTAAGTAGTTTAATATTTGTTGTCTTGTTCAACTTGGGGAATCAGATGCCCACTGTAAAATTGAATTATTTTGCTCTTTTAACAATTTTAGTATTCAGTCTGGTTTGTGTTTCAAATGCTGAAATGACTGTCTCCCCATTTGGCATGTCCCTGTTAATTGAGGAAGAGGATGAGATTATCAGGGATCTGATTTTGACCAATAACGGAGACACAGAAGTAGAATTCAAGACTGATACCTGGCTTGTTGAAAACGATGAAGAAGAAAGACAGGGTCCTCTCCGGGATGACCTGGGAGATCTGATAGATCAATTCGACGTCATTCGAACTCGCTGGACTGGATTAGCATGGGATGGAGAATTAATTTGGGGGATGTCTATACAAAACTTTAGTTTGTTAGTCGCAATTACTCCGGAAGGTGATTTTGAGGAGAGGATAGGAACTAATTTTATCAATACACACGGTTTGTGTTGGGTTGATGGCGAACTTTGGATTGGGAATTCTCACCAAGGTGAACTTACACGTATTGACTTAGAGGGCAATAGGCTTGAGTCAATTGCTATCAATGGATTACGGCCATCTGGACTAGCCTGGGACGGGGATTGTTTCTGGTATGGAGGCTGGCGAGGCAATCTGGGAGTGATAATTAACCAAATCAACCGCGATGGGGAGATTCTGAGAAGTTTCAATACAGAGTTTCTTGAGGAGACAAGGTGTGTTGACCTTTGCTGGGTTCCAGCGCACAGGAATGGGCACCTTTGGATCATATCCCATGATTCTAGTTTATTATATCAACTGAATGTAGATGGTGATGAGCCACAACTCGTACAACAGACGTTTACCAATCTACCAGGTTCAAGAGCCTTGTGTCACGATGGGGAGAATTTCTGGATCGCAGATTACGATGTTACTGAGATCTGGCGTACTATTGACGATGGAATAGTAGAATGGGTTACGACAAGAGTTGAACCGAAGAGCGGGATAATTGCAGGAAATGAATCAGAGAATTTAAATTTGATAATAAATCCGACAGGTATGAGAGAAGGTTTGTTTGAGACTGTTGTGGAAATTGAATTTACTGAACAGGTAAACCAAAATAATGAAGCGAATGAATCCACTATTGAAATCTCAGTAATTATCTCAATTGATTCTCCGTCTGCACTGCTGATGGTCAACGTTGCTGATCAGGAAACTGAAGAGCCTATTGAAGGAGTTGAGATAACATTAGACCGATATATCATCTCTAAATTCACAGATGAGAATGGTAGATGTGAATTTGAAGCTCTTCCTCCTGGAAATTATGAATTGACCTTTGAAGCTCAAAATTATCTAACTCAAATTGAACCTTATCAAATTGATGGCGAGGGAGAAATCAATTTCAATGTTGAGATGTTGTATGCCGAGTTCTTTGCTGAATTGGAGGAGGTTGATGTGGATCTTGTGGTTAATGAAATAACAGAAGTAAATTTTGAAGTAACAAACTCCGGGACTGGTCCCTTAACCTTTAGGTCTGAACTGTGCCTGATTGGGGATGCTAATGCTGAACCGTGGCAACTTCGTCGTCAATTTTTCGTCGGGGAGATGTTTGATGAACAAAGAGTTCAGGGCGTGGTATTGGTAGACGGACTTTTATACATCTCCTGTGCGAACAATCACAATCCACATATTGTAGTAGTTGATTTGGAGGGTCGGATAATTAACAGATTTGATCAAGTTGGAGTGGAAGGCAGATACGGATTCAGGGATTTAGCGTTTGACGGAGAGTTAATTTGGGCAGCAGAGAATAGTACACTTTTCTCTTTTACAATAGATGGGCAATTTATTCGGGAAATAGCCAGTCCATTTAATTACACAAAAAATATCGCATTTGATAGTGACCGAGAGATTCTCTGGGTGTCAGGGATATCAACTAATTATGCTGGAATTGACCGTAATGGTAACGTGCTTGCGGAAATTGATAGTGGAGAATTGCGAACCTACGGATTAGCATACTGGCCGAACGATCCGGATGGATTTCAGTTATATACTTTTCACAAAAACAACGACATCGGTAATCAGCTTGTAACAAAATTTAATCCCGAAAACGGCGAACATATATTAGTGCGGAGTCTTGAACCGGAAAACGGTGGTGCTGCTGCGGCAGCTTTTATTACCAACCAGTATGACATTTATAGCTGGATTTTTATGAGTGTAATAAGTAATGGAGCTGATGACCGGATTGATATCTGGCAGCTTGATGGTAGAACTGACTGGATGGAGCTTAATCTCGTTGAAGGTATTATTGAGCCTGATGAAGTATGTGAGTTTATTTTAACACTTGACGCCACCGGACTCCCGGCTGAAGTCTTCGAAGCAGAAATGGTCTTTACCCATGATGGTATTGGTGGAGAAACAAGTATTCCCATAACCATGACAGTCCTTGGAGATAACGATCAGGAAGAACGTATACTCCAACTCCACGATGGCTGGAACATGGTTTCTGTAAACGTTGAACCGGAAAATAACGATATAATTGATCTGACTCAAGAACTGGTTGATAACGATCTACTGCAAATAATGAAAGATGGCGCAGGTCGCTTCTACGTTCCGGAGCACAACTTCAACAATATCCCGGGTTGGAACGTTGCAGAGGGATACCAGATAAATATGATTGATGATGGGGATCTGACAATCGCCGGAATGCAAGTTGAATTTGATCGACCAATTCCCTTAAATGAAGGCTGGCAGATCGTCAGCTATTTTCCTCGAATAGAAGTTGGTCCATGGGTGGCATTCTCAGGTATTATCGATGCGCTAATTCTTGCGAAAGACGAGCAGGGACGCTTCCTCAACGTCGAGTTCAATTTCTGCAATCTGCTCGATATTGCCGAAGGCAACGGCTACCAGGTTAAACTCTCTGAAGCAACGGAATTGGTCTGGTGTGTTGAAGGTAATGGAGAGTTTATCATTGCGAGGAATGAAGATCCAAAGCAACCTCAGAGAATCATGAGTGCTGTCAGGTGCCCATACCTGACAGAAAGTGGGCAACCAACTTGTCTGGTGAAGGCGAGTTCTTTGAAATATTCTACTCTTGTGAAAGCACGTCGTTCCCGCGAAGGCGGGAATCCAGAATACACAAGCACTTATAAAATCGCTATTCCTGGAAAATCACAAGATTCGAAGAAAACTATGAATATTTCAAAGGTCTCGAGGGCACCTGACAGCACAATGGAATTGCTTCACTTCGCTCGCAAAGACGCGACAGGGGAGAATATGAGCTTATTAATCTTGAGTGAGAGTATGCCTGATGGTGAAATTGGTGTCTATTCAGGTGGTAACCTCATTGGTTCAGGTGCCCTGAAAGACGGAAAGTGTGGAATTGCAGTATGGGGTGATGACCCGACGACTCTGGAAATTGAGGGAGCAGTAAATGGAGACTTATTAGATTACGTTTATGCAAATGAAAATGGACAACACCAGGTGAGTTTTGAAGTCATTGCAGGCACAGGGCATTACCGATCCAATGATTTTCAGGTAGTGCGTTTTCTCGAGGTCAACCAAATCCCAATTGAATTCGGAATTGTTTCCATCTATCCGAATCCTTTTAATAGCAGTACAAGCATTATATATAACCTCCCCGAACATGGTAATATCAACCTTGTTCTCTACGACCTGAGTGGGAGGATAATTATGGATGTATTATCCGGAGAAGTAAATTCCGGGCAACACACCGATATTATTGACGGTACGATAATGCCCAGTGGTGTTTACTTCATTAAATTAAGGTCTGGTAGTAGTGTTTCTAACAAAAAGATAACAATTGTTAGATAAGCGAAATCCATTTAGACGAACATTTTCCATGAGAATTAAATGATTACAAAAAACATCTGTCTTGCTGGGATTTTAACTTTATGGTTCTCCCTGGTGAGTCTTTCAAACGCTGAAATGTCAGTTTCTCCTTTTGGCGTCTCAGTTTTTATTGAGGAAGGAGATGAAATTGTACGTGAGTTGGATATAATTAATAATGGGGATAATGATGTTGAGTTTAAGATTCGTACCCGTTTAGACGACGAAGACGAAGAAAACAGACAGGGTCCACAGAGAGATGACCTTGGAGATGTTATAGCAGAGTACAATGTTGGGCAGCAGAGCCAATGGTCAGGAATGGCATGGGATGGTGAATTGATGTGGAGCATACGGCCAAACCCGGATGGGATGATTGCTGTTAATCGGGAAGGTGAAGTTGTAGAAGAGGTAGAATTGGATTTTGGTCCGGTATATGGGATGTGCTGGGATGGGGAAGCATTTTGGATCGGAAATTACCACGATGAAGAACTTACTCGTATTGACTCCGAGGGAAATATTCTCGAATCCATTGGGATTAATGGATTGCCACCTTTTGGTATTACCTGGGATGGGGAAAACCTGTGGTATGGAGGTTACCAGGGAGATCCGGGTGAGGTGATTCAACAGATCAGTCTCGATGGGGAAATCTTACGAACCCTTAATACTGAAGTACTTGAGGGAGACAGGATCACTGAACTGTGCTGGGTTCCTGGACACATGGGAGGTCAACTGTGGATAGTCTGTTGCGATGATGGTCTATTGTACCAATTGAATGTTGATGAGGACGATGTTGAAATTGTACAGCAACTGGATATTAACAGAGACCTCGTTCTTTGTATTGAGCACGATGGAGAAAATATCTGGCATTCAAATCAAGTCGAGGGTGCGATTTGGTACGTTATAGATGATGGAGCTTTTGAAAGTGGACTTGTAATTGTTGAACCTAAGGAAGGGATTGTTGCAGCCGATGAATTTGAGACATTTGAACTTACTATTAATCCTGATGGACTTGAAGAGGGTCTTTATAATATCCTGCTTGAGTTTGAATTCCCTGAACCGGTTGACCGGAACGACGATCCAATAGAACCCGATATAAATAT
>CAYLYZ010000081.1:0-26574 GCA_964387885.1 uncultured bacterium
TATCCAGAAATTAAACGCCACTCAATGATCTTGTTCTTGTAGTTAATGTTATTGATAAAAAATATATATCACGCGGAGCTGGTTTCCAAGAACTTTAATATTTTTCAGAAAAAGCAGGTTAAACCCAAGTTATGCCAGAAGATCGACATCTCAAAATGGAAAATCTGAGACATGAAGGTTTCAAATAGTTTAATGCAGTGCTTGAAAGTATTTTCGCATGTTAACTAAGAGTGGTTACTGCCTGATTTCAAGCGAAGCGTAATCTGGCAGTTTACATTCACTTCGTTCATTTGAAAACAGCCAGAAACACTGAATATAACATTTCTTAAAATACATGTGTTCTGGATTGTGTGGCATGGGCTACTTGTTGCTCATGTTTCTTTACAGAGTAATTCTTAAACATATTTAATATCCATGTTTATTAAACTCTTGCGAATAATGAACCCGGGCAATAAATAGCCCTGGCCATACAAATACTCTGCATTACTTACAAGAAATGCTATAAATCGACACGAAAATAGTTTAAGCCGTCTTACAAAAAAAACGCGCCGGAGTTTAATCAGCGCGTTTTTATATTCATATATCTGAAAACAAAGTCCAAATCAATTTGGACAAAACATTATTTCACACACACCAATTTCGCAATCCTTACATCATTTCCCGACTGCAGCTTTGCAAGGTAAACACCCGTTGACCATGCTGATGCATTAACATGGAGATTGTGTCGTCCTGCAACCTGGAAATCTTCCATCACAACATCTATTTCCCTACCGGCAAGATCGTAAATTGTCATGGTTACCCATCCGGAGTTACTGAGAGTATAATTAATTGAGGTCTCAGCGTTAAAGGGATTTGGATATGTTGACTCGATTGTTGTTGTTTTCGGTACGTACGGATCATTCCAGGGCACACCTGCAACCGAATAGTAAACCGGAAGTGACACCTCTTCACCTACTGCATTGTGGAAAATGGTCAATAAACCACGATAATTACCATAGTCAAATTGTTCATTGTAAAGTGTAAGAGTTAACGGAGTCATTGATTCCGGACCTATAAAGCCCTCAGTGGAATCTAACATCATCCAGGTTGTATTGGATGCCATAGTCAACACTTCGATCCTATCTCCTCCATCACCCCGTGGGGCTTCAGCTATGAACATGAAAACAACTGAATATGGGTCCATTTGGGACGTAATGAATCCGGCAGTGGGATTACCGACTTGATATTGGATTTGATGTACCAGTATCGTGTCGTTAGTTTCAGTGTTCATCTTTATAATGCGGGTCGGGTCGTTATTACTGCGCCTTGCCATGAGGTAAAGGTTAAATCCATCGGGATCATCAGGCCAGTATGCAAGACCTCGGAATCTCGTTCCCATCCGATCAAGTTCTTGATCCTCTACTTCAACACCCTCTCTGGTATATGCGATTATATCTGATGTGGAGTAACCCACTCGTAAGAGCTCATTTTCTGAATCCCAGGCAATACATTTTGTCGGTCTTGATCGAACTCTGAACGCAATTATTCTCTCACCTTCCGGAGTAAAACCATAAACTGAATCAGATTCGACTGTCCAGAAGTTTTCTCCATCATAGGCGATATCCAATGCTCCTGTTCTTGACCTACTAAATTTCGGTTGATGGAAGGAGTCCACCAATGCACCTTCGATGTCCATTTTAAAAACGAAATTTTGGGAATCATTTCCGTGAGCAGTTGTGAAATAGTAATGCCCGTTTGCAAATGCTACTCCACCAATTCCATCATCAACTTCTGCACCTACGTAAAATGTTTCTCTTGGTGTCCAGGGTTCGACGTTGAAATCGCCCATTAACTCTAATTTGCTGTTCCACTCGAGGGTTCCGTTTCCTGTGTTGGAAATTGAGAAGTCAACATTTCCCGAATCTCCCAGTTCAGAAGCTGCAGATAACTCTTCTGCTGAGATTTCAAATTCCGGATGAAGCAGACCGAAATTAATCTCCAGCCGTTCTTCCTCTGGTAGCATCTGGTCAACAATTATTGAATCGTTGTATCCCGGGAAAGACGCAACGACAAAAAAAGGTAATTCCGCTAATGCACCAGCAATCGTCCATTCACCATCAGCGGTTGTTCTTGCATATTGATCAAGGGAGGTGATTACGTCAACTCCCTGCATTGGGCTGCCATCTTCAGCATCAAGTACTACTCCGAAGAGTGTTCCGATGGGAGGGAAAAGATCGAGATCGTAGTGGAAACCAATATCTACAGTGCCCTCATCAGCAACTAAATCAGCACGTGTAGTAAAGTTCTGCATATCGAGTGCTTCTGCAGCGTCACTCCCAGCATCAATACTTACACTTCCTTCACGCTGAAAATAGTTACTTGGTCCCCAGAGTGGATCGCGCTGAGAACGTTCATATCTAACCTGTTCCAGAATTATATCATCACCAATCCAGTTACCATTTTGGCCATCACCATCACCACCCTCAACAATACAGTGAGTCAGGGTCAGACGGAGTGCCTGTTCGGGATTATCACGCGTTGCGATTTGATTTCCATATTCAGCAGTATTGCCCCATAAAATACAATTATGGACACTGATTCGCGGGCTTCCATCTTTGTAAATTGCTCCACCCCAGCCCATTGTTGCTTCATTATTCAAGAAATTTGTGAATGTTATTTCTGCATCTGATCCGGCGCCGGTTGCAGCAACAGCACCACCGTGAATGTATCCATCATTTCCCGTGAAAAGGCAATTGAAGATTGTAGCCTCAGCACTACCGGATAAATAAATGGCACCACCAATGGAGTCTGCGTTATTATTAGAGAACCAGCAACTCTCAATCGTCACCTCAGCATTACTCGTAATCCTAATTGCTCCTCCAAACCTGCTGCTGTTATTTCGCAGTGAACAAAACTTGATGTCACCTCTACAGCCGTTACCAGTGATACGGACTGCTGACCAGGTAGAGTCGTTTGTGTTACTTTCTATAAGGCAATTGTTGATATTAAAATCACGTTCTCCGTTAATGATAATCGCGTTTCTTTCAAATCGCCTTATTGTAAAACCTGATAATTCACAACTTCCATCCATTGTGATCGCGGTGTTGGCGGAACCTTGACCATCAATAATACATTCTCGCGGACCATTTTCCGAAATCAGTGTAACTCGTCCGGTCCGATATGATAATCCATTGTTACCATTTCCTGACCATACTCCATTTGCTACAAGAACAGTGTCACTCGCTCGACTTGCACGATTTAAAGCTGCTGATAATGTTGCGTAATCAGCAGGGACGCGGTAGACAGTTGCTGTGGCTTCGGAAATCAGGCAAATCGTGAGGATTAAAACCAAAAAAAATACATTAACATTGCGCATTTTACTTCTCCATGAATATTCGAACTTCTTTAAAAATACAAATTTTATAGAAGTCCAGCAAGTGAAATTTACAACAAAGCGGAGTTTTGTAATTTGATGGTGATGAAAGTGGGAATTCAAGAAATGGAAGTTAATACTGGATTCCCAATCAAGTTGGACATGAGGAATTTGTATATATGCGTTTCTTGTAAGTAATGCAAAGTGTTTGTGTGGCCCGGGCTATTTATTGCCCGGGTATCATTATTCGTAAGAGGTTAATAAACATTGATACTAAATATGTTTAGGAATAACTCTGTAAAGAAACATGGGCAACAAGTAGCCCATGCCACACGATCCAAAACGCATCTATTTCAAGAAATGTTATAAACTGCTATTCCCCCACAGACTAACTTGAACGTGAGTTTGACTAAGACGGATAAAATGTCTTTCCGCTCCGGAGGTGTAAAACAGAAGACAAAAAAAGCAAAGCTGACGGTTAAACAAACCGTCAGCTTCAGGTCTGAAAACGAATTTGAATTAACGATTTAGAACTTCAATGCAAATCCGGCGAGATATCTTCTTCCTGCAGCAGGAACGTAATATGGTGTTCCATATTCAACATCGACGACACCGAATGGTTCATATTCAGTATCAAGAAGGTTCATGCCTCGGATCTCTAAATCCAATCCACCGTAGCGATAGGTGTTTAATCGGAGTATTAGAGTTCCATCGAGTACCGTATAGGCATCGAGGACAGCATTATCATCTTCACGATTATCCATGTATTGTTTTCCGACATGTTGTAAATTGAAGGAGAATGTCCCATTGCCAATTGAGTAAGTAGCGCGGAGGTTGGCAATTAAATCAGGAAACAGAGCCATACGGTTTCCCTTAACGTTAAATGATTCGTAAATCGGATCCCAGTTGTCGTCTACGCCAACGGCATGTTCAACCTCGTAATCACCAATTATTGCACGACCATAGCTCAGATTTCCACTGAGGGTTAATCCGGGCAGCCCGTTCTGCCATTTACAATCGAGTTCAACGCCAATGTGAGTCGAACTCGGGACGTTATCATAAACAGCCTCGTCAAGCTGACTGCTGAAACCAACTTGAATTATTTCATCTGTGAAGAACATCCCATACACATTCAAACCAAGAGAGAAGTCGCCCTGATCTCCCGAACAATTATGGCGAGTACCAATTTCTATATCCCACATCTGCTCCGGATTTACTTCTTCCTGTCCATATTCCGGTAGTTTTGGCTGATCTTTTGGGTTATCAGGATCGAGTATCTGGTCATCCATTGGTTCGCGACCTGCGCCGGCAAATGAGAAATAAAAACTGGTTTCCGGATTTAGCTGATATGATAATCCAAAACGTGGATTCAGGAACGTCCAGTCGATAGTGTAATTATAACCCTGATCAAATGCCCCCATAATCTCCTGATCAACTGCGAATTCAACAGACCGTAACTGTATACCGGCATTCAGTTTCAGTTGGTCATTAACTGCATAATCGAGGTTTCCGTAACCGCCGTTGTATGTCTTATCTCCATACCAGTGATACCACTCATGTTGTGGTTCAACACCTTGAGGCAATTCAGCCGCCCACATCACCCTGCCCCAATGATCACTCTCAAATTTTCTGATTTCCAATCCGATTTGTAAATCGGCACTTGGCGAAAGATTCATTTTCAGGCTTGGTAACCACCCGATTTGTTCCTTTTCGACGTATTTGCGTCGAATCAGGTCAGATCGTGAAATGGTGACTTGTTCAAGATTTCCATCCTCATCCTCATCCCGAAGAGCCTCAAAGGGAGTAAGATTATACTCTGCAAACTTCCTGCTAATTTTCCATTCCTCATAGAACCCGGAGCCTTGAATCAGGAACAGGGATTGATTAAGCTCAGTATCAGGATTTATTCGCCACTGATTATGCACCATGTAATGAGGTTGCTGAAAGAAATCTCTTTCGCCATCATAATCAATAGTTCTTTCTCCCCAGCCACCCCAGTATTCGCTCATGTAGTCCTTATTCTTTGCGCTGAAGTTTGCACGACGATTTATTTCGAGGACTTCCTTATCCAAACCCCACCAGTATGCGTCCATTTCCTGCTGACCGCCATATAATTGTATACGGGTTACCATATTTGCATCAAATTTCGTTGCGGCAAGGAAATAGCTCCACATGTCAGAAGAAGTGTGGTCACGGTAGCCATCAGATGTAACACGACTGAAACGTCCTGTGAAGTTATATTTTTCATCGATTATACCTGACCTGAAAGACAAGGTTCGGCGTTGTGTGTTGAAACTTCCTGACTGCATCCCAACCGTGAATTCTCGTTTTGAAACAGCATCACTTGTAAGCAGGTTTAAGCCACCTGCAATGCCTGCAGGTCCGGCAGAAAAGCTTGAAACGCCTCTTTCAATCTGAATGTCGTACGTATTTGAAAGAAAATCGGGTGTGTTCTGCCAGTAAATGTTGTGGTCTTCCGGATCATTAATCGGAATGCCATTTACATTAGCGGAAATCCGATCCTGACCAAAACCGCGAATGCGAATCTCAGCTGCTCCGACATCCGAACCACTCATACTGTATGAAGTTGCACCCGGAATTTCACTCACAACCAAAGGCGGATCCTGAGAACTGTAGAGCAAACCGATCTTCTGATTACTTACATTTGATAACGCCCCGGGGCTTTTACCGACCACTCCACGCCCTGAACTGACTACAACCTCCGAAAGTTCAGCAATAGCAGGTGCAATTCTGATGGTTACTCTTGTATTGCCAGGAAGAATTTCAATTTGCGCTGTTTTGTAGGCAACATGACTGATTTCAAATGTGTAAACAGCTTCCATGTCAGAAACCTGAAACTCAAATTTACCAGCCATATTAGACGTGCGATATATCTCCTGACCAGTCTCTGTTACATACTTGATTGTCGCATCACTAATTGGATTTCCGGTAACCGAGTTAATAATTTGTCCCGATATTGTCTGGTTTGCAGCATAGGTCAATGAAGTCAAACCTAACAGAACCAGAAAGACTAAAAGCCAGAGTTTTTCACGCATAGTTTCTCCCAAAAAATAAAAAAGCCGTCAGCCCAAAAGGAGTGACGACCAGTAAAATCGAAAAGTCAGCAATCCCTACGCTGGTATTATCCAGATCAGGTTTTGAGGGTATATTCTCAGGCTGCTATTTTCGCAGCCACCCCTTGCCTGTTATGTCTGTAAAGACATTCGTATTGAGTATAATATCTTAATTAATGATTGTCAAGTATTTTGAAAGATTTTAAAAATTATCATTATTATTAATAATATTCGGTATCAATAGGAACTTGACAACGTCAGATGATTGCCGTAAATTATTACATTAGTCATAGTTTATTGTGTAAATACACCAGATTGGAGGCTTCCTTTGAAACTGCTGCGGAGTATTTTTGTTCTTATCCCCATCCTCTTTGTCGGATTCGGAGTATCCCTTAACAGTAATTTAGTATATGCAGCATTTGAACCGATTGACACTTCACCGGTTGAAGTTTCGGTTTTAGATGATTCTCAAGATTTAACAAGGCTTCAGATTTCCGTTGATGAATTCACTTTAACAGAGGTAGAACTTGAAACCGGAAACTACGACCTTATCACTGTCGGAATGGAGGAGACCATTTCGAAAGATGGCTGGCCTGATCTGCCTTTTATAGCAAGATCGGTTCTGATTCCACCTCAAAGTGATGTTCGAATTCAAATCAATGGAATTGAATCGCACATTGAAACCGGGCTGAACCCTGTGATCTGCCCTCGTGAAGTTGGAGAGGAATTTGTGCAGGTAGGTGAAGCTGAAGGTTACCAGATTCAGGATGGTTTCTGGCCTCCATCACCGGTCGAACTTGGATCACCGGCTATAATTCGTGGATATAGACTGATAAATATCAGGTATTATCCACTTCAGTATAACCGCAACTCCGGTGAAATGAGATATAACGAGAATATCGACTTCAGCATGATTTATGAAGGCGTTGGTGAGAATATAGTTACAAGACCGGAACCTCCCCGATCTTCGATTTATTTCTACAGAGCATTGGATCAAATCGTAGAAAATCCGCCTCCCCATCCGAATAGAGATGATTTACATAGTGCATCTTATCTGTACATTTTACCTGATGCCAATGGTGTTGGTGCGGCAATGGAGCCGCTTATCGAATGGCAAAAGCGGAAAGGTCACAGGGTGGCAGTTTCGACTCTTGATAATCGAGCAGGTGTCGGAGCTGTCCAAAATGTTATCAGAGATCATTATGCAGCAAATGATCCGGTCGAGTTGGTTGCTTTAGTCGGTGATGCAATTGGAGGAATCGCCCTGAGTGCCGCAAGTCAGTTTGGTGATTATAATTACACACGCCTAGATGGAAACGATCCACTGCCGGATGTAGCCTTGGGAAGAATCTCATGCACATCACTTAATGAGCTGAATACGATTGTCAACAAATTGGTTTCTTATGAATCTGATCCTTATATGGAAGATACTGATTGGTTCAAGCAGGGTGCGGTTGTCGCAGGTCATATCGGAAATGGCCTCGGCACAGTTCTGGTGGCAAAATACGTACGCCGCGAATTGCTCAAACTTGGGTATGATGAGGTTCATCACTGGTACCATAATGAAGATGGTGAGATAAGAGGAAATCAAGAGTTCATTACTAATAACTTCAGTTGGGGTGTTTCAGTTTTTCATTATCGGGCATACGCCTCAATGAATAATCTTAATATTGGGATCGTTTACAATCTACCAAACACTCGCGGACGCTGGCCTGCGGTATTAGCAATTTCATGCAATACGGGTAATTTTGTTGCTCAGGATGCCTATTCAGAAGCGTTCCTGAAATCCCGCGGTGGTGGTATCGGATGTATCAGTACAGCCACACCTCAGACAAACGTCAGGTTTAATAATCTTATGGCGGGTGGTGTCTGGAAGGGCATCTACAAGGATAAGCTTTACACCATGGGTTGGGGATTGAACTCCGGAAAATACCAGTTATGGCGTTCATATCAAGGCTTTGATGGTCAATACTTGAGTTTTATGGACTGGAATAACCTGATGGGAGATCCTGGTACGGTGATTTGGACTGATATCCCAACAATAATTGAAGTTGATCATCAGGAAGAATTCCAGTTAGGCAGCAACAGCTTCACTGTCGACGTTTTTAGGGAAGAGGATGAAGAATCTGTTGGTGAGGCTCTGGTTTGTCTTTACAAGGCTGATGATGATTTCCAGATTTCTAAATATACCGATTCAAACGGTATGGTGAATTTTTACATTGACCCGGATGCGATTTCCGAAGGTGAGCTTATGATTACCGTTTCAAAACATAATCACAAGCCATATCTGGAGGAAATCGAGGTTGTAAATCCGGAGGATTTTGTCGGAATCAGCGAATGGGAAATAGACGATGATGCAGAGGGTGATAGTGATGGTGACGATGATGGTCGTGTAAATCCATGTGAGACAATTGAAATAACAACCACTTTTACTAATTTCAGTGAACAGGATCCTGAAGGTGCCGGACAGATTTCTTTTGAATCTTTAACACCGTATTTGGAAGTTATAAGTGATCCGGTGGACATAGACCAGTGTCCTGCTGGAGGTGAATCAATTGAGGTGGTCGCTGTAGTGCAGGTTAATCCGGCTTGCCCGGACGATGTTGATGGATTGATATCTGCAACAATATCTGCAGGTGATTTGGAATGGGAATCATTCCTAAATCTTGATGTCAGAGCGCCTGAGATTGTTGTAGTAGAATACGATTTTCACGGTCGAACTTTCGAACCCGGGGATGTTGACCTGGTAGATATAACGCTGCAAAACACTGGAAATAAACTCTTACAAGAGTCAACGGTAACTCTTGTTATTGAGAATTCTCTGCTTGATGTGGTAAGGGAGACCGTTGATTATCGAATAATCGCTCGAAACCGGACAATAGAAGATGGCCCATTCAGGATTGCAGCGCATCCGTTTACAATTCCGGGAGTTGTTGTCCCTGCCTATCTGGTAATCGAAGCTGAAGGTGGATTTATTGACACCGCACATTTTTCAATTGAGGTTGAGGGACGAGACATTGGAGATCCATTAGGTCCGGATGAGTATGGATATATATGCTTGGATTCAGGTGACGAAGAATGGGAATACTGTCCTGAGTACAATTGGGAGGAAATAGATCCAGATGAGGACGATTTCGCATTCAGAGGAACAGTGATACAACTTCGAGACTCTGGAGACAATCAAGATGTTAGCGCTGTCCGCGATTTACCTTTTGAATTTCAGTATTATGGTGAAGTATTTGACGAGATAACAATTTGTTCCAATGGCTGGGCAGCATTAGGAGATCAATCCGACCTTGCTGATTTCCGAAATAGAAGAATCGGTCAAGCACTCGGTCCAGATGCTCAACTTTGTGTGTGGTGGGACAATCTGATTATCCCAAATAATGCAGCAGTGTTACATCACTATGATGATGAAGGTGGAAGATACATCATTGAATGGAATAACGTCCAGAGATTGGTGAATGGAGGAAATGGTGCTCGTGAAACATTTCAAATTATCCTGTATGATCCTGCAGTTCATGATACTGACACCGGTGATGGGATAATTCTCTTTCAGTACAAAGAAGTGACTAATCAGAATGCAGTTGCCCGTAACGACCACCCTTACTGCACAATCGGGATAAGCAACCTCGATGATTCCGATGGTATCGAGTATACATATTGGAACCGCTACCCAACCGGAGCTCGACAGATTCAAAACAGGATGGCACTCTTATTTATTACCGAATCGGATTTCAGGACAGGTGTTCTGACAGGTCAGATTACCGATGTGGAAACAGGTGAACCTGTTACAAATGCTGAGATATTTACATCCAGAGGATTTTGGGGAGAGACAGACGAAGAGGGAATCTATGTTATCGATAATATTCTCGCAAAGGAAGATTATGAAGTAACAGCTGTCGCACTTGGATGGAATGATTCAACACTAACTGGATTTGATATAGTAGAAGACGAAATCCTTCGAGTTGATTTTTCACTGCTTCATCCGGAATTTGTTCCTTCACAGGAGGAATTTGAACAGCAATTAGTAGTTGGAGATGATACCGAAATTGATTTCGAACTGACAAATACTGGAAACGGACCACTGACATGGACTGTTGACCGGGAACTTATTGATGAAAACGAAATGGATCCCTGGCAGATCAGAAGGCAATATCAGGCAGGTCAGATACTTAATGATTCGAGGATCCAGGGTGCTGTCTTTTTTGATGAGCATTACTTCATAGCTGGAGCGAATAATCTAAATCCGCAAATTTATGTCTTGGATCGAGAAGGAGAATTGGTTGAACAGTTCGATCAACCGGGTGAAAGCAGGTATGGAATGAAGGATCTCGCCTATGATGGTGAATTAATCTGGGGTAGCGGGGAAAACACAATTTTTGGTATTTCACCTGAAGGTGAGGTTGTTACTGAATTTCGTGGTCCATTTAATCCAAATAATAATTTTGCATGGGATCCTGATCGTGGTGTATTATGGGTTTCCAGTACAACATCTGACATTGTTGCGATGGATCAGGAAGGAAATGAAATCGAACAACTTGACCGCAAGAGATTAAGAATTTACGGACTTGTTTATTGGTCTGATGATCCCGATGGATATCCACTGTATCTTATCCACAAAAATACTGACATTGCGGATATGATAGTTCATAAAATGAATCCTGATAATGGTGATACATTGTTCGTTTCGATCCTCGAACCTGAGGGTGAAGGCACCCCATCGGCAGGATTCATTACTAATGAGTATGATGTTTACAACTGGGTGTTTGGAGTCATCGCCAATTCAGGTCCCAATGACCGAATCGATATCTGGCAGCTTGCAGCGCGTCGCGACTGGTTCGGAATTGATCCCAGAACAGGTGCTCTGGACCCGGATGAGAGTCAAGAACTGACATTAACCCTGAATGCGAACAACATGCCGGCTGTTGAGTTTCGAGGTGATCTCGTTTTTACTCACAATGCCATGAATGGTGAAACACGGTTGCCCGTAACTCTCGAGATCATCGAAGAAGAACGGCCTGAGGTCAGAACCCTGAATCTGGTGCAGGGATGGAATCTCGCTTCACTGAATATTACTCCGGAAGTTCAGGAAATTATTCCGTTAATGGAACCTCTGACTGAGGGTGGTTTATTGACGTTAATGAAAGATGGTCAGGGGAGATTCTACCTGCCGGAACGGGAATTCTGCAACATCCCCGGTTGGAATCCGCTTGGTGGATACCAGATATATGTGGAAGAAGATGCTCAACTACAAGTCCAGGGAGAAATAATTGCAGGTGATGAACCTATCCCACTCACTGAAGGTTGGAATATGAGTGCATATCTGCCGCGTGAGGCAGTGGACGCTGAGATTAGTCTTCAAAATATCCGTGACCAATTACTCATTGCTAAAGACGGGATCGGACGATTCTATCTTCCGGAGTTTGGTTTCAGCAATATGGGTAATCTGGCAGAGGGATACGGATATCAGTACAAGGTTTCCGAGGATGTCGAGCTGATTTATACCGTTGAAGATGTGGTAGCATTTGAATCTTACGGTTTGGTAAGTACCAAACACTATCCAATGCCCGTACCGAAAAGTGTGAATATGAGCGTGCTTGTATTGAGTGAAATCTGCGTCGAGAAAGGTACCGATATCTCTAATTGGGAGCTCGGAATATTCAGTGAACAGGATATAATTCTCGGTGCTGGCAGGTTTGATGCAACCGGTCGATGCGGTGTTGCTGTTTGGGGTGACGATCCTGCGACGAAAGCGATAGATGGTGCTGGAGTTGGAACAGCGTTAAGGTTCAGGTTGTGGAATGGAGAGAGTGAAAGTGATATCTACCTCAATCATATTTCAGGCGAAGCTATTTGGTCACCGGATGGATTGTTTATTGGTGAGCTAAATGAGCAATCTTTGATGCCGCTGGAATTCGGCATCAATGCTACATATCCTAATCCATTTAATGGACAGGTCAAAATTGAATACAGCATTGTGGAATCAGGAAGAACAAGCTTGAAAATTCTCGATATTTCCGGCCGTGAAATCGAGAAACTCATAAGTGAAGTCAAGACAGAGGGTAAATATATCCTGACCTGGGAAGCTCATAACATGCCTTCAGGACTATATTTCGTTAAGATGAATCAAAATAGAAAAACAATTAGTAAAAAACTAATGCTCGTCAAATAAATTACTTCCACGATTTGATATGAATAAATCCTGGAAGAATAATACTATCTGGCAATTGAATTTGGGGATTCAATTACCAGATAGTATCGGTCAATAATCCATCCACAACAGATAGACAGATATAATTACTGTAGAATCATCTTCTCAGAATTTAGCAAGGGGATTACTGTGAATCTTCTGCATAAAGTCAATCTCGTTTCTCTTTTTTTACTCCTTGGGAGTAACCCAATTGTCGGTCTTCCTGGCGCTGAAACTTTTCCTCCCAAAACCAATTCTGTTAATACACAAGTTCTCAAAGATTCAGAAGAATTGACTCGTCTTACAGTTGCAGTTACCGAGTTTTCCATACAGGATGTAGAGCTCGAAACCGGTAACTTTGATTTAATCTCAATCAATCAGGAACAGACCATTTCAAAAGAAGGCTGGCCTGATCTCCCTTACTTATCTAAATGCGTTATCATTCCTCCCCGGAGTGGTGTGAGGATTGAAATTAATAATGTCGTTTCTCACACCCGAAATGGCATTAATCCTGTAATCGCTCCTCGTGAAAATGAAGGAGTATTTGAACATTCAGGAGAGGCGGTGAATTTCCGGGAAAGCAATGGTTTTTGGCCACCCTCAGAGGTAGAGATCGGGGAACCGGTAGTAATTCGCGGATACCGAATGGTCAATATTCATTGCTATCCCGTTCAGTATAATCGTTCAACTGGAGAAACAAGATTTATTGAAGAGATCGATTTCAATCTTGTATATGAGGGAGATGGAACCAATCAAACAATTTCATCAACACCTTTGAAATCATCAGTATATTTTCACAGGTTGCTTGAAAATCTTGTTGAGAATCCACCACCGAGACCAGAACGAGATGATCTCCATTGTGCATCCTACCTGTACATCGCTCCGGAAATTGAAGGTCTTCCGGAAGCTATTGATCCTCTTATTGAATGGCAACGCCGCAAAGGGCATCGGGTCGGAGTTGAATACCTCGAAAACAGGGCAAATACTGGCGAGGTTTTGGATGTTATCAGGGATTACTACAATTCCGATGATCCAGTTGAGTTCGTTACTCTAATCGGAGATGCAAATGGGGACATTGCCCTGTCAGCGAGTAGTGAGGTTGGTGATATGACCTACACCAGACTTGATGGCAATGATTGGGTGTCAGATATTGCGCTGGGAAGACTGTCCTGTAGAAATTTGGCCGAATTAAACCGAATTGTTCACAAACTTGTCTCTTATGAATCTGATCCCTATATGGAAAGCACTGATTGGTTCAAGCAGGGATCGGTCGTTGCCGGACATATAGGTAATGGATTGGGAACTGTTCTGCTCGCAAAATATGTACGAAGGGAGTGGCTGAAAGCAGATTATAATGAAGTACGGCATTGGTACCACAATGTAGACGGTGAAATAAGGGGAGAACAGCCCTTTGTTACAGATAGTTTTAGCTGGGGAATTTCCGCGTTCCATTACAGAGCTTATTTAGGAATGAATAATCTTAGAACCAATATCATTTACAATCTTCCCAACACCAGAGGAAGGTGGCCTGCTGTCATTGCAATTTCCTGCGCAACTGGTGATTTTGTACGGACAGATACTCATTCAGAAGCTTTTCTTAAATCACGTGGAGGTGGTATAGGTGCAATTGGAACTGCGACTGGTGGAACAAATGTCAAGTACAATAACATTATGGCAGGAGGTTTCTGGAAGGGTATCTATAAGGATAAGTTATTTACTATGGGGTGGGGACTTAATTCTGGCAGGATAGAATTATGGAAATCATATATGGGAATTGATAATACTTATGAGCGATATACTGACAGGAACAATCTTATGGGTGATCCGGGAATAGTGCTCTGGACAGATATTCCCACAATCATTGCTGTTGAACACCCTGAAAACGTCCAGATTGGTAATAACAGAGTTGAACTAACTGTTTCGGATGAGGATGAAGCACCAGTCGAAGCAGCACTTGTTTGCTTGTACAAAACCGATGACGAGATTCAAATAACAAAGTATGCAGACAACAACGGGCATGTTGATTTTTTCATCAATCCAGATGAGCTCTCAGAGGGAGAACTTCTTGTAACAGTTTCAAAACACAATCACAAGCCATACCTCGGCTCTATTGATATTGTTAGGCCAGATGATTTCATTGGATTCATTTCATGGGAGATTGACGATGATGGAGAGGGTCAGAGTAGTGGTGACGGTGATGGGATTGTCAATCCAAACGAAGTTATTGAAATAACAGCACAATTTACTAACTTCGGAGGTGAAAATCCTGAAGGGAATGTAAATATAGTTTTCGAATCCCTCTCCCAATATGCTCAAGTTATTAGCGATCCGGTTGAGTTGGAAGCAGTACCTGAACCGGGAGATTCGGATGTTACAAGTTTAGTAGTTGAAATTAATCCGGTATGTAGAAATCAAACAATCATACTCATTTCTGCAGTTCTAAGCGTTGGAGATATAGAATATCAGTCTCTGATTAGATTTGAAGTAGTTGCACCATGTCCACAATTTGAAGGACTTGAATTGGAAGGTGATATTTTCAATCTTGGTGAAATTGAGAGGTTTAACATTGGGATTCGGAATGTTGGTAATAAAATACTTCAACCATCCACCGCGACTCTTATTTCTGAATCAGGTCAAATCAGAATAATGGATTCTACAGTTGAATATGCTGCTGTAGATGAGGGTGAAGTCTGTATAGGTGAAGGAGATTCTTTCAGTGCAATCAGTAATCTACTAACAATACCGGGAACAGTTGCTGTATTAGACCTGATTCTCGAAACGGAAAACGGATATATTGATACCGTATCGTTCGAAATCGATCTTGGTGTAAAAAGGGAAGGGGATCCTCTCGGACCGGATTCATATGGATATGTTTGTTTTGACTCCAGGGATGAAGATTGGGAACTTGCTCCTGTGTATAACTGGACAGAGATCGATCCTGAAGAGGATAATTTTGAGTTTCGGGGGATAGTGTTAGATCTCCCTGACCGGGGAGATAATCAGGATGTGAGTGAAGTAATTGACCTTCCATTTGATTTTCAATATTATGGCGAAGTTTTTGATCAATTGACAATTTGCTCAAATGGTTGGGCAGCTTTTGGAGATCAATCTGAGTTAGCAGATTTCCGAAATCGTCGAATTGGACAGGCTAACGGTCCGGATGCTCAACTTTGTGTCTGGTGGGATAATCTGGTATTTCCTAATGAAGATAGCGCGATTCTATTCTATTTTGATGAAGATGAGATGAGACTTATTGTCGAATGGAATTGTGCACGAAGATTGGTTGGCAGAAATGCATACGGCGCTTATGAAACTTTTCAGATTATTCTGTATGATCCTGAAACCTATCCCACACAAACCGGTGATGGGATAGTTCTTTTCCAATACAAAAATGTTGAAAATGAAGGTTGGGAAGGTCCCAGTGGTCATCCTTACTGTACAATTGGAATTAGTAATCTTGATGATTCTGATGGTATCGAATATACATATTGGAATCGGTATCCGGTTGGTGCACAGAGAATACAAAACCGTATGTCACTTCTGTTTATGCCGGAATCCGGTAATTACTCAGGAACTCTTACAGGTCGAGTTGCCGACTTTGAAACGAATGAACCGATTGCGAATGCACAAATTCTGACCTCAAATAATTATGGCGCAGAAACAGATGAAAATGGGGTATATTGGATTGATTACATGCACGTAGATGAAGACTACCAAATTTCTGCGTCAATACTCGGTTGGAACGATTCAACACTAACCGATTTTGAGATAGTTGAAGACGAAACCCTCGAGGTTGACTTTTCTCTTTTACATCCGGAATTTACCCCCTCGGTAAATGAATTTAATCAGATTCTCGAGCCTGGAGATGCCTGTGAAATCGATTTCAATATTACCAATGATGGAAATGGCACATTGATATGGTCGGTAGAGGGTGCATTGCGGGGCGACAATAATATTGATCCATGGGATCTGAGAATTCAATACCAGGTTGGTGATTCCCTCGGGGATTCACGGATTCAGGGCTGTGCGTTTGTTAATGAGAGAATTATTGTGGTCGGTTCAAATGACAGATCACCACAGGTTTATGTCCTGAACAGAGAAGGTGCACTAATTGATCAATTTGATCAACCGGGTGTTGATGGTGGGTATGGAATGAGAGATCTGGCTTTTGATGGTGAATGGATTTGGGGAAGTGTTGGGGACAGGGTTTATGCTTTTACTCTGGATGGACAGCTCAGAGTGGAGGTTGAAGGACCCTGGAATCCAACTTACAATATAACATGGGACTCTGAGCGAGAATTGCTTTGGATGTCGACTGCAACAGCGGATATCGTTGGTGTCGATAGAGATGGTAATCAAATAGAACGCTTGAACAGAATGGGATTAAGGATGTATGGGCTTGCATATTTCCCGGATGATCCTGATGAACATGATCTTTACATATTTAACAGAGTCAGGGATTTAGGGAATCAGTGTGTCCATAAAATGAATACCGAGACCAATGATGTGCTCTTTGTGGCATCATTAGAGCCGGAGGCAGGTGGGGCTGCTGTCGGAGCTTTTATCTCGATGGAGTATGACATATTGAACTGGGTGTTCATGGCAATGGTGAGTAATATATCCAGTGACAGGATTGATATATATCAACTCTGCACCAGACGGGATTGGATGAGGATTGAACCAGAAATGGGGACATTAAACGCACTGGAACGTCAGGATCTAATTCTATATTTTGACAGCTCAAACCTACCTGTAATGGTTTTTGAAGGAGATCTTGTTTTTAGACATAATGCAGAAAATGGTGAGACTCTTCTCCCCGTTAGGCTCGAGATCGAAGGTGAAGAAGGTGAGCTTGCAGACCGAACCTTAGCAATGCATGAGGGCTGGAATTTAGTTTCATTGAACATTATTCCGGAAGAACGGAACATTGTACTCTTTATGCAGCCACTTGTTGAGAGAGAAGTTCTTGAATTAATGAAAGATGGAGACGGTAGATTCTATTTGCCCGGGATGGAATTCAACAACATTCCGGAGTGGGAACCACTCAATGGCTATCAAATCAAACTAACGGAAGCTGTTGAATTCAATGTTTCAGGCGAGGTTGTTGCAGCAGATAGCTCAATCCCGCTATCCGAAGGATGGAACATGAAAGCCTATTTACCCCGTGAACCGGTAAACAGTGAGATAGCACTGTCAGCAATAGTGGAGCAATTAATTATGGCAAAAGATGGGGATGGCAGATTCTACCTGCCTGCATTCGAATTTAACAACATGGGAAACATGAGGGAAGGGCAGGGATATCAACTTAAAGTCTCGGAGGATGTCGAACTCGTTTATACATTTGGTGAAGTATTGGCAACAGAACAGCCTGATTATGAGAATTTGAAACATTTTTCGATTCCAGCTCCGAAGATTGAGAATATGAGCGTTTTAGTTTTTGGTGATATTGGTACGGACAATAATGTACCGGCTGATTGGGAGCTTGCAGTCTTCGGTGGTGATAATCTCTTACTCGGTTCCGGATTATTCAATAATAACGGACATTGCGGTATTGCCGTCTGGGGTGACGATCCCACAACAAAAGTGGTTGATGGCGCTGTCAAGGGAACAAAGCTGAAATTCAGGTTATGGAACGGCGAGACGGAGATAGAAGTAAATGTTGAAACGATTTCCGGGGAAGCTGCCTGGACGACAGACGGATTGTTTATCGGGAAACTAAATGAAAAGTCTTTAATGCCTCTTGAGTTCGGTATTAATGCTGCATACCCAAATCCGTTTAACAGCCAGGTTCTCATAAGTTACAGCATTGTTGAATCTGGTTTAATTATAATTCGAATTCTCGATATCACTGGTAGAGAAGTGGCTACCCTTGGAAATCAGATACTACCATCCGGGATTTACTCCACTATCTGGGAGGCAGGACAGATGCCTTCAGGATTGTACTTTGCCCGCCTTGAAAGCCCGGATATGGTGGACAGAGTAAAATTGATGCTGGTGAAATAAAATGAATATTACCTTAACTTTTTTCTTTCTAAGTAATTTTATTTCTTTAAAAAACTGCTTTGATAATATAACGTTTGTTGTTAAATTGCGGATAGCGTGTGTTTAAGATATTTCGCATAAATATTGCTAAGTCTTTTCTCATGTTATTATCCGCACAAAAAAGTTCCACCGGCAGAGTTTCGTCATACTGCTATTTTTTGGTTTCCGTAGCAAATTCCTTTTCAGATCTCCTTAAAGGGTGTCTGGAAACCCACTTTCTTACAGTCTTTGTTCCTTGTGATCATTGACCAATATTGTTTATTTACAATAAGATACAGACTGGTCTGATTAAAGTGTAATTATCCATGGTTATTTTCACTTTCATTCTTTAAAGAGTGCTGAACCACAAGAATGATTATTTAAGTCAAAGTATTCAAGGCTCGAAAACCAAGGTCTGCTAATTAGAGGAGAAATTCTGATGCATAACTTCAAAACTTTGATCTGTGTTTTTTCAGTTTTAATTTCGATATCGCCGGGAATTTCCGTTGCGGTCACATCTCCTGCAACTCTAATGTCGGAAAGTGTTTCGGAATCGACAATTTTATTTACATCCCCCAATCCGGAAATATCCATAGTTAATATCGATGAAAGAAATTATACCGATTTGTCTATTGAAGGTGAATCAACGACTCTGGTTAACGGACACCCCCAATTACCCGCAATAACAAGAAATTTAATAATACCTTGGAATCATGAAGTTTCTCTTGAGATCACAACAGACAACTTCATCGTCCGGGATCTGCAGGCTCCTCCACTCGCATATAATCTAACAGCAGATAGTAAGGAATCTGAGAGCACAATTTCAATCCCACAAATATATCCACCTCAACCGGTGATGATCAGTGAACCGAAAGTATTTCGGGGAAATCAGATTGTGACTGTTACCTATTTCCCTTATCAGTATAATTCGACTTCCGGACAATACATCCATCATGAAAATGTTGAAGTTTCTATATCTTACTCCCCTATCGATGATTCAGATCAAGGGGATGTCCATGCTCCGAGGACATTAACCCGAGACAGTTATCGAATGCTGCGTGCTTTGACTCTAAATCCACCTCACAGGGACGATGGCGGAGCAATCTTACCTTTAGGTGGTTATTTATTTATTGTCGGATCAGGATTCGATGATGAAGATGATGGAGAAACAATTAATTTACTGGCTGATTGGAAACGCTCTTGTGGACACCATGTCGATATAACCTGGCATGCTGAACACCGTTCGGATGTCAGGAGAATTCTTGAAATTATCCGAACCGGATATGAGGAATGGGATCCACCACTCGAATATGTCTGCATAATTGGAGCATTCGGAGTTCCACGAGGTCCAACAACCTCATATGATGATGTACGCTATGGATTTCTTGAGGGAGATGATTATACTGCAGAAATAGCCGTAGGACGTATCTGCGCAAACACCTCCAGTCAATTAGAAATGGTTATAACACGAATACTTGGATATCAATTAAATCCCTGGCTTGATGAGCTGGACTGGTTTGAGATAGCAGGACACCTTGGCGAGCGCGTTGGAGGATGGATGGAATCCGTGAGACGAAGCGTTTTATGGAATGCAGAGGCTTCAAATCGAGCCGGTTTCGGGGATGTCCGAACCTGGGTTTATCCGCAGGATGGAGCAAATCTATCAAATCAAGCAAATCAGCTTTTAGGTTCTAAAGCTAATATTGTGTTTCATCGCGGGCTCGGTTTTGGAGTGAATTACCAAAGGAATAATTATCCCATATACCTGGCATGTGGAGGAGGTCATGTAAGAAACGCATGGACAAATATCTGGATCAACGGATCAATGGATAACCTGAGGGGTCCCTCTGCGATATCCGGATCAACACACAATCAGGGTACGATCGCCTGCAATGTAATTCTAAGCAGCATGGCAAAGGCTCTTCTTCTTGATAAATTACCACTCGGCTGGGCAAGAGCTTTTGCTACAGCAAATCTCGAAAAAGGGGGAGTAGCGCAAGGATACGGAATTGACTATTACCTGAGTGATTTCGGATACTATGGAGATCCTTCTCAGCTTGTTTGGAGAGGTACTCCAGACCAGATTGAAGTCAACCATCAAGAAACCATTGCTGTTGGCTCAAATCGATTAGTTGTTGATGTTGTTAATATTAATGAAAATGTTGGTGTTACTAATGCGATGGTAACGATAACAGAACCTGGAGAGATACTTGCATACGGTTATACAAATGAAGTAGCAACCTGCGTATTTGAAATAGATCCCGATTGGGATGAAGAGATAATTCTCACAGTCACCGGTGAAGGAATATTACCCTACCAGACCGAAATTCAAATTGAGGAAGTTGATCTCAATTTAGGAGCGTTTATCTCTTCAATTACGGAAATTGATGGAGGAAATGAAAACGAAACCATTAACCCGGGTGAAACAGTAGAGCTCGGAATATCGATTCACAATTTTGGTACGGAAGATATTGCAAGAGAGGTTTCGGCGACAATACTCTCAACATCACCCTGGGTCATAATCGAAAACGGAGAAATTGAGTTCGATGAGATACGCCCCGGACAGGATCTGGAGTCTGAAGACCATCCGATTTTTACTATCCGTCCCTCAACACCTGAGGATGCAAACCTGAATCCACTTATAATTATTCAATGTGAAAATCAAGAATTTAGTAATTTTCTCCCAATTGAGATCGAGGGTTCAAATCTTGAATTTGTAGATGTAATCGGTGGAAACATAATAGAGCAAGATATTGTCGAGTTTGATGTTAGAGTAAGAAATACAGGAAATCTTGACTCTCCGGAAATGCAGGTTAGTCTTGTCTCGGAAAGTTGGATGATCAATGTATTGGAATCTGAATCCAACTTAGATATTATTGATCCGGGAGAAACAACAAATTTGAATGGAGACCTATTCACAATAAATGCAAGTACACTAACTATCCCAGGATCAAATGTTGATATGATGCTCCTGGTTAGAACCGTAGAAGAAGAAATTCCTGATACCCTGAGATTTCAATTACAAATAAGCGAACCCGGCGAAAACACACCATTCGGTCCTGATGGTTATGGGTATATCTGTTGGGATGTCACAGATAGAGACTGGGGCCTTGCTCCGGAATATGAGTGGATTGAAATCAGCACACGGGATGATGACCGGGAATTTGATGGAATTCCCTTACCCGGAAATCGAGTTGCAGACTTTGTTCATGAAATTGAACTTCCTTTTGATTTCCAATTTTACGGTCAAAATTTTAATACAGCAACAATATCTGAAAACGGCTTTATCGCATTAGGGGGAAACCTTCAAGACCACATCGGCTGTGTTAATTTTCCACTCGACAGAAATATTGGTGGTTCTTTTGGAATGATTGCCCCATACTGGGACAACTTGAGAATCACTGGAAACACAGCAAACATATATACTTATTATGATGACGAGGAGCATCTGTTTATTATAGAATGGTATCGGGTGCCGGATTTCAATCGAAATACAACCAACACCTTTCAGATTATTCTGTTTAATCCTGAATTCTATCCGTTTGAAAGTGGAGACGGAATGATAAAATTCCAATATAGAGATATAATTGAACCACACCATGGTATGGCACCAGGCTACTTTAGCACAGGAATTTGCAGCCCTGATACAAGACACGGAATTAACTATGTATCATTTAATGAATATCCAATAACATCTGCTCCAATAGGAAACAGACATGCCATACTTTTTGCAACCGATCCTTACCATGTTACAGGACAATTGATGGGCATAGTTACTGACGCCGAGACTGGTGATCCAATTGAAAATGCAGTTGTCAAAACGCTTTATGGTCAAGTTGGAATTACCGACGAGAATGGACACTGGTCTATACCTAATGCATGGGCTTCCGAATTTAGTATTACTGCAGGAAAGCAGGGCTACAATGATTCAACCCTGGCGGATTTAGCCATTGTGGAAGATGAAGAGCTCGAAATTAACTTTGATTTACTGCACCCGGAGCTTAGTCCCTCTTTAGAAGAAATTAACGTGGCTCTAAACCAGGATGAGAGACAAGAATTCGATTTCGAAATCGCCAATACCGGAAATGGTTCACTCTTTTATAATACTGAGAAACATCTTAGAGGTGGTGCAAACAGGAATCCCTGGGAATTGCGCCAACAGATGAATCTTGGTCAGAGATTAGACGAACCAAGACTCTATTCAGCAGTATTAATTGAAAATCACTTCTACCTTACCGGTACAAACAACCGTGAACCGCAGATCTACGTTCTTAACCTCCAAGGTGAGTTAGTTGCTCAGTTCCCTCAATTTGTCAATGGTGGATATGGGATGAAAGACCTTACCTGGGATGGTCAGTTACTTTGGGGTGGATTCGAAAACTCCATATTCGGGTTTACAAAAGAGGGTGAATTGATGGTACAATTTGACGGACCCATTAATCCCAACAACAATATTGCCTGGGATCCCGATCGAGAAGTACTGTGGGTATCCAGCACAACTTCTGATATTGCCGGTATAACTCAGGTTGGTAACGAAATCGAAAGCTTGGGTCGTTGTGGTTTAAGAATATATGGTTTAGCATATTACTCTGATGACGAAGATAATCACCCATTATACATATTTCATAAAGATCGGGATATTGGAGATCAATTGGTAACAAAAATGAATCCTGATACTGGCGATACATTATTTGTAAAAGCTTTGGAGGGTGGAGGTGAAGGTACTCCAACCGGTGCATCAATTACGACTGATCTTGATGTTTACAGTTGGGTATTTCTCGCAATGATTAATAATGGGCCAAATGACCACCTCGATATCTGGCAGGTTGATTCAAGAAAGGATTGGTTTAATATTGATCCACCTTCAGGTTTCATCAATTCAGAACAAAGTCAGGAATATGTAATAACAGTTGACACAGAAACTCTAAGAGAGCAAGTTAGATATGAGGGAGATATCTTATTCAAACATAATGCGGATGATGGTGAGTTTTCCCTTCCGGTTACTCTTGACGTTATTGGTGGTATGAGGGAAATATCGCTTAATCTGCATCAGGGATGGAACCAAACTTCGATCAATGTCACTCCCGATAACTTAGATGTACCCACATTGCTAAGTCAGCTTGTAGATGAAGACATTCTACTTCTTATAAAGGATGGTTCGGGAAGGTTCTATTTTCCTGCACAGGGATTCTGCAACATCCCAAACTGGAATGTTGCTGGTGGATATCTAATCTCAGTTTCTGAGCCATGTGAATTGGTCATCACTGGCGAGGTTGTACAATTTGATACACCAATTGATCTTCATGAGGGTTGGAATATGAGTTCATACTTCCCCATGCAACCGACCGATGTCATTACAGCTTTGTCAGGAATCAGAGATCAACTGACTATGGCAAAAGATGGGTCTGGAAATTTCTACATTCCCCAGTTTGGATTTAGTAACATGGGAAATTTAATTGAGCATCAGGGTTATCTATATAAGGTTTCAGAAGATGTGGAGCTGATCTATCAACTTGAAGGAGATAATGAATTGTTCCAGGTAATTCCTACTGATCCGGAACATTTTTCATTGAAAGTCGGGGATAAAGAAATTGATGCACTTACAAATTCAAATATGTCTGTTCTGCTTATCGGAGAAGCTTCTTCATCAGGATCGGAAATCGGTGCATTCACAGAGTCGGGCAAGTTAATTGGCTCAGGATGCATTGATAAAACCGGTCGATGTGGTATTGCTGTTTGGGGTGACGATCCAACGACCACGGAAATAGATGGTGCTGACAGGGGAACACAATTAAAATTCCGGTTATGGGATGGTGAAAAAGAAAGTGATATTTACATCAAATCAATTTCAGGTGAACCAATATGGTCGCCCGATGGATTGTTTATTGGTGAACTAAACGAGCAATCAATGATGCCATTGGAATTTGGTATCAATTCAACCTTCCCAAATCCATTTAACGGTCAGGTTCAAATAGAATACGCCATTACAGAGGCTGGAAGAACAAGCCTTACAATACTCGACATATCCGGACGTGAGATAGCGAAATTAGTCAACAATTTCAAGCCTGAAGGTAACTTTGCTGTAAATTGGGACGCTCACAGTTTGCCTTCCGGACTATATTTTGCAAAGCTCGATCAAAATAGTAGAACCACGAGTAAAAAACTAATGCTCGTAAAGTAAATTCCTTCCGGGATTGTACATAAATGCAATCCGGTAAAATGATTTTATCCGGTAATTAACCCCTCCACAACTGATAGACACCACCGTAGGTCGGAATCTTATTCCGACGAAACCTATCGTGACCACGCCAGATTAGCCCCCGGTGAATCCAAATCAAACGGTAAAAATATAAAGAACGGATCGAAGTGTATAATATATACATCTTTTATGTGAATAATATACAACATTTTTCTGTAAAAGTCAAGTTTCATCACAGGGCACAAAAAGAAAGGGTGATATCATAAATTATCGTCACATCGTCACACTTTTGGCTGGAGACGGTTGTGGGTATGGGTTTGAGGGTGTGACGGAAATGTGACGGAAATGACGGAAGCGACTGAATAGTCAAAAAAGTAACGTAAGTTGCAAAAAGTTAACGGAAGTGACGGAAGTGATATTACAGAACTTCGTTTCACAGCAGATGAAGCGGATTAAGCGGATTGACATCGTCGAGCTACACTTCGTTCCGGTTAAGTTTTATAGCCCGGTGTTCTCCGAACCCGGGGAGAAATTGATTATGTTAAGAGTCAAGTAGTTTTGCAGCCTGAAGGTGGCATTGTCTGGCTTGCTGTTTAGTCGGAAGACTGGGTTACAAAATGTTCGGACACATAGGTAACACATTTTGATTGGGAATCGGCTTGCTACTGCAAACGAAGTGAATCAGAATCCATTTTGTTATAATCCACTTTGGTCTTGGAATACGCAACAAACCGATCAACATCCCACCCCACAACAGAATTCTCCCCCTATCCCCTTGACTTTACTGGTATGTCAGATTATGTTTATGTATATCTCAGGCATAGGTTTTCATTATCGAATTAAGGGTGCAATTTTAAAATGGTAATGGGGTGGTGCGATTTGTTGCTATTTTTAAGTATGTAGTTAATAAAAGTTGCTCGGACGCGAACGCAACTTGGGAATGCTGATAGAATAATCCAACCTCTCCTCATTCCCAACTAGATTGGGAATCCAGAAGAGGTTAATAGTAAGAGTAAAATTCAATTGAAGGTGAGTAAAGAATGTCAACGTTTTATGTCTACATACTTGCAAGTAAAAGAAATGGCACTTTATATATTGGAGTAACCAGAGATTTAATCAAACGAATATCTGAACATAAATCTGGTTCCATTATGGGTTTCACGAGGAAATATCATGTTGACAAATTAGTATATTATGAAGAGACCTCTTATTTTCAGGCGGCTGTCGCACGTGAGAAACAACTAAAGAAATGGAATCGCAAATGGAAATTGGCATTAATTGAAAAGCAGAATCCCCACTGGCGTGACCTTTACGCTGAGATTTCCGGAATTGATATTTAGATAAGCTAAAAAAACCTGGATTCCCAATCGAGTTGGGAATGAGGCGTAGAAGAGACTTTCGTATTACAGGTACGCATGAGCACAGTCGTGGAATCCCGAACAAAACAAACAACATACCACCCCACAACAAAATTCCGCTGCTATGCCCTTGACTTTGCTGGTGTGTCAGATTATGTTTATGGATATCTCAGGCATAAGTTTTTCATTATCGAATTAAGCGTACAATTTTGGAATGATAATTGGGTGGTGCGATTTGTGCCACTTGTCAACGCAAATGTAATTTTAAAAGGGACTTTTTGTAATTGATCATACCTACAGAACATGGGAATGTTGATATTCCTGTTGAATTGGAAGCCGCACGCCAAAGGAGAATAATGTATACAATAGATACATAT
>CAYLYZ010000082.1:0-26277 GCA_964387885.1 uncultured bacterium
GGGGTAGGCTGAGTAAAGGGTGAAAGTGGTTGGAATTTCGACTAAATTCCCTTCAATTCCATTCTGAGTAAATCGGTATATTCCCACGTTTGATTGTTGACCTCGGCGGCTTCCATGATAAGCCGCGTAAATCAAGCCATCATCAGATATTTCCACATCCCTGACTATTCGTGGGACATCTATGGAACTGATAACCTCAAGGTTTTCGGGATTAGCTATTGAGATAACAGCCAGATGTCTATCTGCACCTACAAATGCGTAATTACCTTCAATTTCGACATCGTATATATGAGAGATTGTTTCACTCAATCTCATTCTTTGTGGATTACCAGGATCGACAATTGATATGACACTTAAACCTTGGTGTCCATCAGCGACAAAAGCGTATTCACCTGAAACGGCTACACCACGCGCTGAACCCCAAGTTTCACAACTTCCAACCTCACGAATATTGAAAATATCCTCTAATGATATAATTCGCAAACCATTATCATCATTTGCGAGATAAGCATAATCACCTGAAATTTCGATATCATAAACCCATTCAAAACCAGGGGTCTCAACGAAATCGAATTCTTCCGGATTTCTGGGATCACTTATTGTAATTACTCGCATTCCCTCGTATCGATCACCAACGAAAGCGAATTCACCCCAGATAGAAACACACGTTGCATACTCCTGAACATCAGCATGACCAATTTCTATAGGATCACCCGGGTCAAGTATCGATATTATTCGAAGTCCTTCACTTCCGCCGGCAATATATGCATAATCTCCAGAGACTTCTACATCAAAAGCGTAACCCTCAGTATTGAATTGTCCAATTTCTCCGAAATTTCCCAAATCAGATATAGACAAAATTCTTAAACCCGTACTTCCATCTGTTACAAAAACATAATCGTTACCCAATGCAATGCCATTAATATTATCAGGTGTGTCATATACACCCACCTCGACCAATTGATCCGGTTCCTCAATCGAGAGAATTCTCAGACCTCTCATATCACAGGCCACGAAAACATAATCATTGTTTATCGAAACAGACATAGGTGTGTCAGGAGTGCTGTAGTTCCTAAGTTCTACAGGATTTTCCGGATCAGAAACGGATATTATTTTCACTCCAAATTCATCATCATATTGATATTCTCCGTCACTCCATGCAATGTATAAATACTCATCCACCACAATTGATTCTCTAACAAATCCGAGAGCATCCATCATTCCTATTTCTTGTGGATTTTCAGGATCGCTAATATCCAGGATAAGCAAACCTCTGCCAGGAGATGTAACATAAGCTATATCACCTGAAATAACTACATCTTCTATCCCACCTTCTATTCCATGTGAGGCTATCAGTTCAAGGTTTTCCAGGTCATTGATTGAGTAGATAAAAAGGTCATCACCAACATATTCATTTCCATCCAGATAACTTCCGCCGACAACAAAAGCAATATTCCCCACAATCCTGATCACTTTTGTCGGACCAGTATGATAGAATCCAACCTCTCCAGGAGCTTCGGGATCGGAGATATTGTATACACGAAATCCGCCATCCAAATAATTAACCTCTGGGTCCTTCTCTACTTCAGGAATGAAGGCATAATCTCCCGATACAGAGATTTCAGAAAATACGTAAGGATCCCTATCCTCAATTGTGCCCAATAACTCCGGATTCTCAGGATCAGCGATGGAAATCATTAGAATACCCGGTTGACTAATAAGCATGTCACCTGCAATATCTATTAATCTAACATACCCTCCAAAACTACCAATAATCCGAGGATCTTCAACATCGGAAATGTCCATGACTTTTAGTCCTGACACTCCGGTAGCAACATATGCGATATCTCCAACTATTGCTACATCACAAGCATTTTTCCATTGATCATAAGCATTGGCAACTAGCTGAAGATCTTGTGCTATTACGAGATGAGAAAAAACCAAAAAGGAAATAAATATGTGTTTTTGCACTGTTGTATCCCGTTATTTTACAAGCATTAACTTCTGCGTAAACGATTGCTCCACCCCCTCCAACTTCACAAAATACAACCCCGAAGCGATATCCCCCGCATCCAGCTTCACCCGATGCACTCCCGCCTGCACCCTCCCACTAACCAGCGTCTCAACCCTCTGCCCGGACAGGTTGTAGAGGGAAAAGGTGACCTCTGAGGCAAATGGCAGAGCGTATTCGATAGTGGTTGTTGAATTGAACGGATTGGGAAATGGCTTTGAAAGGATGAAGGATGAAGGGTGAGGGATGAAATATTCTTCAGGTGCAGAAACCATGTCATCATCAATGCGCTGTATATATATATCCGAGTAATTTCTTCCAGAATCAAATACTCCTGGACGATAGTCAGCCCAAGCGAAGACTACACCCTCTTCTCCCCACCGGTCGATTAAGCTTCCATCCAGAGCCTCGATTCTGTTTACACTTTCGACCAATTTGATTCCGTTTCTATCTCGTTGTCCCCAATAAGACTCACCGTTTTCATCCAGATGAATGCCATAGATATCAGTTTGAGGTCCGCAGGGGTTCAAATCCTCATCGTTTTGCATTTCCCAGAGGACATAGCAACCATTATGCCCGTCATTTATCAACCGAATATTCTCGGAATTAATCCCATATTGAGTTTCAATTTCAACTGGATTTTCAAACATGAATGGTACATAATCTTCCTCTGAATCCTGGTTACTGATTTTTTGAACTCTGATTCCCGTTTGATTATTGTTATAAGACCACGCTACCAAGATATTTCCATCTCCGTCTAATGAGAGTGCGTACTTCATTAATAATATATTGCCAATCAACGCACCGTTTTCACGCCATCTGAATGATCCATTTTCAGTGATGATTTGTGCTGAAAAATGATTTTCACCCTCTAACTGTTCAGACCAGGAAATAAAACACCCATTATCCAACTTCACCATCTCCACATTGTTGGGAGGATTCTCATCTCCCTCAAAGACAGAAATACTCTGCTCCTCCCAGACAAACTCACCATTATCGTCAATACATGTAATCGACAATCGATTGATTTCAGAATTTGTCCAAAGGACAAAAACTTCTTCATTATTTGATATCACTTCATGAATTGTGAGAGATCTTAGACTTTCACATATCGGTAAGGGAGCATCCCAGACAGTGTTGCCATCAGCACCTATTCTTTGTAACAAAATCCTATCAGGCATGTTGTTCCGATGTCCTTCCCATGCGACATAAACTCCATTTTCAACAGCAGCACTCAGGACACATTCAGGCACAAAGGTTTCCTCGTCTGTCATGACAATTCCATTTTCCCCCCAAAGCTTCTGACCTCTCGAATTTATCTTCTGTAAAGTCAGTACAGTTTCAGCAACCCGACGATTCCAATTATATACAACCGTAACTGCGCCGTCCTCCAGCATAACAGCATCAATCAATCTCGCAGAAAATGACTCATAATCCGCTTCAATTACAGGCATTCCATTCTCTTCGAGCAAGGGTTGAGCGGATTCACCGTTATTTCTTAAAAATTGAATATGGGGAGCACCCCGGATGCTACGCTCATCATACCAGACCAGGGCAAATTCGGAATTACCATTTGAAAGTAGAATCGGAGTCTTAGCGGAACCACCAATCCCTGAAATTATTGCTATTCCCTCTTCCGGATAGGTAAATTCTCCCCGTTCATCAATTCTCTGGCAGTTTATTTTACCAGGATCAAGACTTGTGTTCCATAAGCTTAGCGTATTTTGACCATTTGGTACAACACCAATTCCAGGAGTATGATTCCAAACCGGATCGTAAATAAGTATCCCATTCTCACCCCAGGGAGTTTCACCCTCGGAATTCACCTTTTGGACAGAATAATTTAAATCCTGATTATCTTCCCCATCATCACGAACAAACCCTGACAGAATTCCTGATTGACCATCACTGGATAATTTCACGTCCCATGAATCCTCAACAATCGGTACTCCTCGATTATCTTCCCAATCCATGACCATTTCCTCTTCACCGCTTATCTTTGAAGCCCTAATTATCCTCGAATTGGTGAAACAAACAATCGCCGATCCAGGTTCTGAAACGATGATATCACGCAATGAATTCGCTTCTATTTCCCCAGGCTGCTCCCAGTGAAATTCACCATCGAGGCTTAGCCGATTAATACTGATGAGGTTTGAATGATTTTCAATTATAGCAAGAAAATAACCGTCCCCACCATCGCTGCAAAGCCGAATGGTTGGATAATCATCTACTTGCCCTATTTGAATTCCATCCTCCCCCCAGGGATATTCACCTTCGGGAGATATCCTTTTCAGTACTAATGCCGCTCTTCGATCCATGGTTACATATAATAAGCCACCATCATTATCCGGAAACGTATAATTTTTCGTCCACATGAACATTCCCATTGGAACACCGTTCACTTCCCAGGGCTCGGGAATTTCTCCCTGAGAATTTACCCGCACGACGAAAGTTTCTGAAGAATACTTTCCGACCCAAGTGATATAGCAACCTCCAGCATCATCAGTAAATAATTTTACGCCCTCTATCCAGTTGTCGTCAATATCACAAACCAATACACCGTATTGTTGACCTTCCCATAACAGTTCTCCATTGGCATTCACTTTCATGCAAAATATGCTTTCATAATGTGGTGGATCATCACGATGAATACCCTGATGGTGTAGTCGCGGTGCATATTGCCAGGCTATGATCCAGCTTCCATTATCCGAAGCCATGACTTGAGGTAGGCTCTCAGGTCCTGGTTCATCAGAAATAGTTATGCCATTTTCCTCAAACTTGAACTCACCATCTGGCATTATTACCTGCATATAAATTCCCTGATCACCACTACGAGCATCCGACCAGACTACTGCGACGTCACCGGCGGTTTCACCTTCAGTCTGATACGCAGTGCTTTTATCCCAGCTATCCCAATTGGGATGTAATCCTTGTCGTACCGCCACCCCGTTTTCCGGTTCCCACCTGCGATAGTCCTGAGATAAAATCGAGGATGCAAATAAGCAAGTTATCATGCAAGCAAGAAAAATATATCGAAGTTTCATGGTATGTTTCCTATTATTTAACCAACATAATCTTCTGCGTAACCGACTGCCCCACTTCTGCCAACTTCACAAAATACAACCCCGAAGCCATATCCCCCACATCCAAGATCGTCTGATGCACTCCTGCCTGCATCCTCCCATTTACCAGCGTCTTAACCTTCCGCCCGGACAGGTTGTAGAGGGAAAGGGTGATTTCGGATGCATGGGGCAAGGTATATTCGATTGTGGTGGTTGAGTTGAAGGGATTGGGGTAGACTGGTGACAAGCTGAACTTAATTGGAATTGAAGTTGCAGGATCATTCACACCAGCAGGATCGGTGAAGCGGTATATGCCGATGCTTATTCCATCAGAGACATAAATTAAGCCATCTTCAGATAAAGCAATATTACGAGCCACACCTGGTGTATTATAGTAACCTGCTTTTTCAGCATTTCCAGGTTCTTCTATTGAAACGACATGCAAACCATCCCAGCAAGCTATATAGGCATAGTTATCAGAAACCGCAACACCATAGCAGGTACCCCCATTATAACACCCCACGCTCTCAGGATTTTCAGGATTGGATATTGAGATAATATATAATCCATCATCTCTTCCATAGCCTGAGATGAAAGCATAGTCACCGGAAATATCTATATCAACAAATTCCGTTTCATCAGGAAGTATATACCTTCCTACCTCAATCGGATTTTCCTTATCGGAAATTGAGATGACATGCAGACTGTAATTCTTTTTCACTACGTAAGCATTCTCGTCATATACTTTAACGCTGGTCGCATTAGCTACCTGATAATAACCAACCTCTATCAGATTTTCAGGGTCAACTATCGATATGATATATAATCCGGATGAACCTGCCAAATAAACATAGTCTCCAGAAATCGTAATATCACGAGCAATCCGCTCAGTATCCATATGAGCAACTTCTTGCGGATTTTCAGGATCTTCTATGGACAGAACAGTTAAACGATTCGTTTCTACTAAATAAGCCATTTCTCCATTAACCACAACTGATTGCGCGCTCTCCTGTGTTTGAAAACATCCCACCTGCTCAGTATTTTCAGGATCAGATACATCGAATATCTTCAATCCACCATATCCATCTGCAATAAAAGCAAAACCATTAGAAACGCATATTGATTGAACCCGGCCTTCTGTATTATAGAAATCAATCTCTTCAATATCCTCGATATTTGAAATGTCCAGCGAAACAAAACTTCTTGTGATCCCACAATATGCAACGTTTTCAACGATGTCCATACTGTAAATCCCTCCCCAACCGATTTCATCAACTTCGATAATTTCTTCAGGTTCGAATCCTCCCGCATAAATGAGGTTTTCCGGATCAGAAATATCAACAATGTGCAGCAAGGGAATTTGAGGGGCATCCCTGTTGAGCATGCCCATTTCACCATAATAAAATCCGGAAATATACGCGAGGTTATCCACAACCTCAATCTCGAATGTTCCACCCCACCAGTTATTCTCGTATTCAATAGTTGAGATAATCTCAGGATTTTCGGGGCTTGAAACATCTATTGCGTATAACTCATTATTATTAATCGTCATAAATGCAACACTATGTCGCACATAAATTCGATTGTTTCCAGAGTTTTCTGAATCAAACTGAATACTCCCCAGTGAATCAATGTTTTCTGGATCAGAAATATCATAGATTGTCAGAAAGTTCCGTCTATCCCGTGATCCGTGGTTAGAGATAAATGCCAGATTATCCTCTACAAAAACTGCATCAGCATTTCCTTCGAACTCGAAATTCCAGATTAATGCGGGATTTACAGGATCAGAAATATCGATCAGTCCCAGATTACTGACTGGATTTCTTTCATCACTCACAGTATTGAGAGTGTAGAGATTGTCTTCAACTCTGAAAATGTCTTTTAGATTTGAATCAATTTGAACAATGTTAACCGAGTCAATTTGCGTGGGATCAGAAATATCGAGCACCGCGAGAAAACAACAAGCCTCATTGTCAATATCTGTTTCAACGAAGGTGAAAGCAAAACTATTGGCTAGTATAAGCATAAGCACTGAATATCCAGGTAAAGACCAGCAATTAATGAATTCAAGTTGTTCAGGATTTGAAACATCCAGGATTCTTAAACCGGTACTCATTGTACACACAAAAGCAATATCATCCTGGATGTCAACATCCACCGCGTCATCCAATCTCTCGACAAATGTGCTTATTAATTCAACGTTTTCAGAATCCTGCGCAAACAATCCTGTCCCAGAAAAAAGTATAATTAGGAAAACAACTGTTAACTTACACATATCTAAAATCCTTATTTTACAAGCATTATCTTCTGAGTATACGACTGCTCCGAACCATCCAACTTAACAAAATACAACCCCGAAGCCATATTCACCGCATCCAACATCGCCCGATGCACCCCCGCCTGCAACCTACCATTAACCAGTGTCTCAACCCTCCGCCCGGACAGGTTGTAAAGGTTCAGCGTGACCTCTGACGCGAACGGCAGGGCGTATTCGATCGTGGTTGTTGAGTTGAAGGGGTTGGGGTAGGCTGATATCAATTTGGATTCGACAGGTAGATTATATTCATAAGATTTATCATCTACATCTAACCTTGAGTTGCGATAAATGCCGACACCATCTTGCAATGCAACGTAGATCATATTTTCCATCGCGTAAACGTAATCTAAGTCTTGGTGCCTTCCCAAATTGAAATTATAGTATCCTGCCTGAACTGGATTCTCTGCATTGGAAACATCAATCATAATTAGCATAGTGTCGTTCTCAACATAGACGTACTCATCCTTTACCTGATGCAGCCTGATGTCATGAATATCTATGCTTCCCAGAGAATCTGGCGTTGCCGGATTGGATACATCAAGAATAACCAGTCCACTACGTGAATTGGCGACATAACAGCGATCCTCAACTACCAATAAGTTTCTAGTCGAACCGGATAGTGTGTAACGAGTAATCAACCGTAACCCAGTTGGATCTGAAGCATCAATAATTCCAATTCCGTCCGTTCGTGTGCCTAAATAAATAACATCTTCTGAGATTTCCATCGACGTGATATTCCAGTTGTCAACATCAAATTGATCGACAAGAACTAGTGTATCTGCATCCGTCATTTCATATGCATTCAGGAATTCATCCTGAACCATGTAAATATAAGAACCGTTAAAAACCAGATGGCTGTGCCAACCTGGACAAGGGTATGAGTCTGTCTGTATTAGTACTTCAGGCTCGGAAATATCGTAAATCCTGATTGAATCAGATGCTATTGTATAAAGAATTTCATCGGATGCAAATGCTTTGTATGCGTTCATCACATAGTAATTGACACAAACCGGATTTTCTGGATCGAACTGGTCAAAAATCCACATCAAATTATCCAATAAGTAAACGGTTTGACCAACTGAATGCATCCATTTAGCATACCCCCTTGTGTTATAGCCTCCGATGGTCAGCAAAGTATCCGGATCTGACACATCATATATTCCGATACCTCCCCATTGAGCTGCGACCAGGTCACTACTGTAAATTGACAATGCGGTTAACCCAACTGGTAACTCCGTCGATTTGATTACCTCTGGTTCAGTCGGGTCAGAAATATCCGCTGTGGTGAACATATGGACTGTATCGTCACGTCCCGGTGAATCACAAAACGTCAATTCCTCTGCTACATGAACACTTTCATCATCAACAATAAAGTCATAGATGGAGGTACCACATCCCGTAGGTGTTTGGCATTCACCAATTTGTTCTATCTCCCCTGGATCTGAAATGTCTAAAATATTGAGAAGAGCATTATTCATTATATATGCAATATTATCTGTAATGCTGATTTGTTGTCCCCCGAAACGATCATCAGAAACCACCAGACACAGACTATCCGCGTCAACCAGTTCCAGATAGAAAAGTTCAGAGGATACTACAAACACCCCATTTTCAACCGGACAAATATCCCGCAGTCTATTGCCTTGCTCGTTTTGCCACTCACAATTTGCTAATGATACCATTTCATGTGGATTTGAAATGTCAAGAATTTCAACGTAATATGAACAACTATCATCTTCGTGAAAAATTGTTGACCCCAGATAGACATAATCAGCACATAGCCTAATCGCATCAATTGTGTAGTCCAGGTGGTCGACGAATACCAATTCAATTTCAGGGGATTCTGAGATATCGAGGATTGTAAAAACACGACCACCGGTCAAATATGCATATTCTCCGGAAATCTCAATCGTCTCCATTTCTTCTATATCGGAGTAGTTACCTGCTTGTATGGGATGTTCCGGATTGGAGATATCCATGATCTGAAGTCCGGTAGAACCAGACGGGATGTAGGCATAATCGCCCCTGATGGCAATGTCACTTCCACTGTTCCAGCGTTCGAGCAGGTTGTCAACGAATTCAATGTTCTCACCGTCCTGTGCCAGTACGAATGTTGTTCCACTGAGTGTAATCATTATGATTACGAGTATCTTTAATCTGATCGTCATTTCAATGTTTCCTTATTTCACGAGCATTATCTTTTGAGTAAACGCCTTCCCCACCCCTTCCAATTTTACAAAATACAACCCCGAAGCCATATCCCCTGCATTCAGTATCGTCCTATGCACCCCCGCCTGCAACCTCCCATCAACCAGTGTCTCAACCCTCTGCCCGGACAGGTTGTAGAGGTTCAGGGTGACCTCTGACGCGAAGGGAAGGACGTATTCGATTGTGGTTGTTGAGTTGAAGGGGTTGGGGTAGGCTTCAATAAACAAAGTGTGATCAAAAGGGTGGTTAGTAGGATTGACGAATTCACCTTCGTGATGAAAATAGAATGCCCCCATATCAGCTCTCGTGCCATCAGGATCTTCGGGAGATTCCGGATCTCCAGCGTCTATACAAGGGGAGTCTTCAGTGAGGTGATAAATTCCCTCTTCGGGATTGACAAATAGGGGATCTTCGTTAATATTGCCTTCACCCCAGACAAATTCTTCTGCTCGTATTGAGTTCTGACCACCTTCAATATCAGACCATGCCGCATTCACCATATGACTCATGATTAGAATCTGTCGATCTGTTTCATTTCTCCAAAAAATTGAGTTACTGATATTAATTACACCATTATCACCAAATATTAGAAAGCCTTCACATACATTTTCCGCGAACGTTACATTGACAAAATTCGTACTGCAGTCTTCAATGAGACACAAAAAAGGACTCCCATTTTGATTATGAGAAAATACACAATTCCTGATTTCAGGTGAATGCTCTTCCCCTTGTCCCGATATGCCGAGTGCAGAATATCGCCCAAGGTTATTCGTGAAAACCACATTTTCTATAATTGCATCGGAGTTAAGGAGATAAATACCTCCGATGTCAAAGCCTTCATGTCCGTTTCCTGATACAATCAAATTTGAAATTGTTGGACTGCATTCAATACAATGAATGGCAGCTCCCAAATCTGCAAATCCATTTGTAATAGTAAATCCGGTCAAAATGGACTGACTATCGATCAAAATGACTCTACCTCTACCTCGCCCATTGATTATGGTTGAATCAATATATGCTACATCACCGGTAATTAGGAGCAAACTTGCGACAGTAATTTCCTTGCCTTCAAACCTGATATTTTCAGCATATTCCCCGGGATACACAAGTACAGTATCAGCATCTTGCGATTCATTTATTGCCTCCTGAAAAGTGTCAAATTCAAAAGGTACGTCAAATCTGTGCGGATTCTCATCTGGTATCTGGTGGAAATAATATGCTCCCATGTCGGCACGGGTTCCGTCCGGATCTTCGGGAGATTCCGGATCACCAGCGTCGATACAGGGAGAATCTTCGGTGAGATGGAAATCCCCTTCTTCCGGACTAAGAAAGAGAGGATCTTCATCAATATTCCCTTCTCCCCATTCGACAGTATTTCCCCGCACCGCATTTCTGCCACCCTCAACATCTGTATAAGCAATATCTACATTCCTGCCATTAATAACCTGCTGCCGTACATCATTCTCCCAAAATACACAATTTCGTATTACTTCCGTATCATCAGGACCGCCATTTCCGACAAGAATATAATCCGCTGAGTTTCCTGAAAATGTACAGTTTGTTAGGGAGATATCCGAACTAACTGACCAAATTGTCATCCCTCCCTCATCCTGGCTTGTGTTATTAATAAAACAGGATTTAGAAATCCGAATCGTGCTCTCGTCCAGGTATAGCCCACTAATCGCACCAGTGTTACTTTCTATTAAAAGGTTCATGCCAACCGGATGAGATCGACGCTCCAGATATATTGCACCACGTCTCCCTATGTTATTAAATATATGTAGATTTTCTAACGAAGGGCTTGCACCCGCACAATAAATCCCGCCACCATTACCCTGTCCATTAGTTATTGATAATCCTTTCAACACCGAGTTTTCATCTTCATCTGAATTAAAAACAACAACACTCCCCTCTTCATTTCCATCAATAACTGTCGAATCGATATAAGCTTCGTCATTAGTAATTATTAATAAACTGGCAACCGTGATGGCTTTACCTTCAAAATTGATGTTTTCTACGTATTCCCCGGGATGGACAAGTACGGTATCTCCATCATCTGAAGCATTTATTGCCGTTTGAATTGTCTCGAATTCCCTTGGCACAAGAAGCAGATGAGGATTATGATCGAAGTAATACGCTCCCATATCTGCCCTGGTGCCATCAGGATCTTCAGGAAAATCTGGATCTCCGGAGTTTATACACGGAGAATTTTCGGTTAGGTGAAAGTTACCTCCAAACAGGGGATCATCATTGATGTTTCCATCACCCCAAATAAACTCTCCATCATTTTCAATTCGCTCCCCACCACCATCTAAATCCGAATAAGCGACTGAAAAAGATCCTAAATTTTGGACTTCCAAGGGATTATTTGAATAAAGAATAGAATTATTAATCTCTATTGTGCCCTCTCGATTAATACAAATATTCCCGTGATCATCCCCTGAAATATTTAAACAAACTGTGCATTTATTCATTCGAGTTTGAGAATTACCAACACTGTATATTGCACCACCCCAACCCCTAACACTCTCATTTGAGGATATCTCAGAAAAATCCAATAATAACTCTGAATCTTCAACCACAATTGCTCCACCCCACGTGTTTGCCGAATTTTCCCTAAATATACAGTGCCTAATTTCAAATTGTGAACGCACAGCATACAACCCACCACCATCGAGCGCTTCATTGGTAGAAACGACACAATTCTCTATGAACATCTCACTGTTGCGACCATATATCCCCCCACCTAAGGTTGCAGAGTTTTTATTTATGTTTAGAGCATCGAGGTGAACATTCGATCCTTCAATGTTTAGGCCACCACCAATTCTGTTATCCCCATTCGTAACTCGGAATCCAACTATTTGGCACACCCCTTCATCGACTCCTGTAATTCTAATACAAGAGCTGCTTGCATCTCCGTTAACTACAGTTGCTTCGATTACATCTTCATCTCCAATTGTTAAGAATATACTGGCGACTGTGATTGCAATCCCCTCAATGTTAATGTTTTCAACATACTCCCCCGGTTGAACAAGGACTGTATCCCCATCTTCAGACTCATTTATGGCAGCCTGAATCGTCTCAAAATCATCAGGAACGTTGATAATTTCAGCTAAGCAGTGCTGTGAGAGTAGGATAACTATAAAAAGTGAGATCAAATATTGCATTGTTTACTCCTCTTATTTCACAAGCATTAATTTTCTGGTAAACGACTGCCCCGCTCCTTCCAACTTCACAAAATACAACCCCGAAGCCATATCCCCCGCATCCAGCATCACCCGGTGCACTCCCACCTGCAACCTCCCATCAACCAGCGTCTCAACTCTCTGCCCGGACAGGTTGTAGAGGGACAGGGTGACCTCTGAGGTGTATGGCAGAGCGTATTCGATTGTGGTTGTTGAGTTAAAGGGATTGGGGAAAGCTGAAAATAAACATGTGCTATAAGGGTAATTCCTAATCTCTTCAGGTCTTATATTATTGATTTGAAGGAAAAACGAAAACGCTTGATCACATTCCGTCCGACCGCTATCATCTACAGCGATTACGTGCCAGATGACCTCTGAAGTATCATCTTCCATATCCAGGTCTACCCACAAAACGAGCGAATCGACCGGTATATTGTTCAAACAGGTATCTACTAACCCGGAAAAGAGATGTTCAGTTTGTACGTCTATTTCAGGGTTTTGCAGCAATAAAGAATAGGTCACATCATCTTTTTCCCATTGGTTTTGAGAAGCCTCGTGCCATATAAAATCAATAGTATTATCCAGGATGACCTCTTGATTGGTGGGATTTATAAGTGCGAACTCTCCGGGAAGGTCATTTAATGGATTCACAACAATACAAATAACAGTGAATGCGACATTATCATCCGGATCAGATGCGCTGATAATAAGGGAATCAGACCCATTCCAGTGTTCAGGTGCGTATATTCTGAGTTCGTCGTCAACGATAATACCATTGACGAACCTTCCAGCCTCTACAGCTAATGTAAGTAATGAATCCGGACAAACTGGTGAGGAGATGAAATCATGAAAGTAGTCTGAATTGATCGAAAGAGTGTCATCTTCAAATAAACTCGTGTCTGGTAGGACTGACCATTGCGGAATTATCAAATCCGGATCAGGAGTTGTTTTTACCAGACCGAAATCAAAACTGTTTCCTTCTACAGAGGAGGTAAATCCCGAAAGTGCATAACCGAAATCCTCTGTCTGAACAATTGAGAAACACTGATCCGACGATACATCTCCCCAGGTAAGTGTCCAAAGTTCCTCGCCATGCTCATCAACTTTCACCAGCCAGAAGTCAGTAAACCTCATGTCAGGCATATTTAGATATCCGGCAATAGCATAACCTCCATCTGCAGTTTGGATAATATCATTAAATCTGTTATCACCTTCTTCAACAAATGCTCGACTCCATTCCTCCTCACCGGCACTGTTAACTTTTACCACCCAGCCATCTTCGTCTCCTTCACCGAAGGACGTTGAATAGCCTGCGAGTATATATCCATCATCGTCGGTCTGAATAACTGACTGACATTGTTCCGAACCATCTCTACCGTAAGTTTGCGACCATTGTTCTTCACCTTCTGAGTTTACACAAATAAGATAAAAATCATCCCAGCCATTGCCGAACGATTCTGTATAACCTGCAAGAATATACTCATCATTGACATCTTGGATTATAGAGAAACAATAGTCATCTCCATCACCCCCAAAATCCCGCGACCATTGTTCCTCCCCATTCTCATCTGTTGACATAAGCAAGACATTACCTCCCTGAAAACCACCGATAATATATTCATTATTTGCGTTTTGAAGGGCTGAATAGAACCAGGGTGCAGGTCTTTCCTCAAAGGTACGAAACCACTCCTCTTCGCCATCTTCATCAGCTTTTACAAGTATCGACCAAAAACCGGTGATCCCGATAAGCGCAAATCCCCCGTCGTTTGTGCTTATTATTCCAACACATTCTTCTGGTGCTTCCTCCCCATAGACTTCATTCCATACTTCCTCGCCATTTTGGTCAACCACAACCAGCCATAAATCTCCCAGTTCTCGTCCGTGCGCTCGTGATGTTCCGGCTAGGGCAAGGTTTCCATTATCTAAAGCTATTGCCTTTGCATAACCTTCCATCCGTTCGCCACCACAAGTGTATACCCAATCCACTTCCGGTTGGCTGAATCCATTATCTACAACCTGTAACAGAATGACAAACATAAAAATTACAGCGCGCTTCATTATCTTTCCCCAAATTTTTTAGAAATTTTTACAAACATAATATTCACTTAATCAGCATTAGTTTACTGATTAATGTTTGCTCTGTCCCCTTCAGCTCTACCATATACAAGCCCGAAGCCATATCCCCCGCATCCAGCATCACCCGATGCACCCCCGCCTGCAACCTCCCATTAACCAGCGTCTCAACCCTCTGCCCCGACAGGTTGTAGAGATTCAGGGTAACCTCTGACGCAAATGGCAGGATGTATTCGATTGTGGTTGTTGAGTTGAAGGGGTTGGGGTAGGCGGGGGATAAATAGAATTCGTGTGGAATTGTCATCTCAACTGATGCATCTAAAGCAATAAATGAGTCTGACAAATAGGTCAGTCCATGATCCGAATTTATGGATTCAACTTTCAAATCTGTCTCGGTTTCTCTGTCTGAATCCCAGAAACGAAGAGTAAACGTTTCACCTGTACGCATCCCGTCAACTTCATCAGTCGATTCATCATCTCTCCAGACTGCTAATCCGCATCTGCCGTCTGGCTCGACATTACCAGCACCAACTAATCGACCATCAGTGATATACGCTGCAATTTGGTCTCCAATCCTCGTCTGAAGTCCGATTATATTTTCTATAAGCACACTCATATTTTCGCTCGTAACGTCATTGTGAACGAAGTGAAGCAATCTCTTAGGTTGAGATTGCTTCTTCACGGCGTTCATCGCAAAGACGTTCTCCTCCAATTCTTCCGGATAGTTCAAAACCACATCCGCATCGACCTTAACTTGATAACCCTGCGTCTCCCGCCAGTGTGGCATGTTTGAGAAACCGAAAGCCGGAGACATGAAATTGCCATCGCCGTCCTTAGCAATGATGACATTGTCGATAATTAGAGAAAGGACGCAGAAGTCGCGAGCACTGGCATCCAGCTCATAAGTTGGGAGATATGATATCAAGTTCCACCCTTCCGCGAGTGGGATATCCGAATTTGGAGGGATTGGATCTCCAGACCATACAACATCAATGTTTTCGTCAACTTTAATCAGATAGCCGCGAGTCAGATCCCAGTATGGTATGTTATTGAAGTCATTCCAGGCAGGTGAATAAAATTGACCACTTCCGTTTTTCATCAGGATGATATGGTGATTATCTTCGTCAATTCGGAGCCGTTCGGTCATCAGACGAACATCGGGACCTTCTTCAACCTGCCATAACTCATCAGGTGGAATTACATTGATCGAAATCATGTTCCAGCTCTCTGTCAAACCTACAGTCAGATCGCGAGGTTGATCGTTACCGCCTTGAACCGTCAGTGTTATTGGTATTACAGTTTCTTCAATCGCGACCAGATGATTGAACGTCAATTCTCCCTCATAGACAACCGGTTCAAGGTTTTCAGCATCAAGCATCAGGATGATATCCTGTTCATCATCCGGATCAAGTCCCCCTTCTGAGGGGTCAATAATCATCCACTCATCGTTAGCTTTGAGCTGCCGGATAATAATCATGTCACCTTCCTCCGAACTGCTGATATTCATCTGCACCCAGCTCCCAAATGGATCATATTCGTTGGTCATAAACATCCCATCAGGTGTTTCGCCGACTTCGGATTCCAATTCTGTAACTAACATCATCTCTCCGTTGTTTGGATTGACTTTAGTTACAATTTGTATTTCCGGCTCAGGTCTATGGAGAACGTATAACCAAAATCCATCCGGATCTTCAGGCCAGTATGATAATCCGTAAATCCGCATACCATCTCGGTTAATCTCCTCAATTACATTGCCTTCTCGATCCAGGCCAAAGATATTTGTCGTTATACTGCAAATCCACAGAATATCCATATCGGAATCATAGGCTATGCTCCTTGCTGGATTCACGGGACCTGCAAATTCAGTAACCAATTCACCTTGGGGAGTAAATCCGTAAATTGAACGTCCATCAACTCCCCATATTAATTCTCCACCATATGCCAAATCTCGCATACCAAGCCGTGAATTACCGAATTGCTCAAAATTACCGACTTGCTCTCCCTCACGATCCAGGACATAAACAAGGTTAGGTTCCAAATTCCCACCTGTAACGTAAAACAACTCGTCAACAAACGCTACACCCTGTAATCTATTATTCTCAACGATTTGCCCGGCGGGAATTGCTCCTCGATGTTCCCAGGGATCAACACCCGATTCCCCCAACAGGCAACTCTCAATCCACCACTGCATCGGCCCATTGCCATCGTTTCGAACGTTAAACAGTTGTTCAACAGACTGTCCCTGGTCAAGTTCGGCTACAATTTCATCAACAGAAACAACCATTTCCGGATGGAGTAATCCGAAGTTGATTTCAAGTTCTTCTTCATCCTCAAGTTCGACATCAACAATAGTTGAGTCATTGAATCCTTGACAGGAAGCTGTTATATCAAATTCACCTACCAGTGCCGATTCTATTTGCCAGAATCCATTTTCGTTTGTCCCGGTTGTTTGTCCAAATGAGGTTTGAATGATGGCACCCTCAATTGGTTCATCTGAAGCACTATCAATAACATTGCCAAAAAGCCGCCCTACTTCATCTTGTGCAAAGCGGATTATTAAAACGTCTCGATTATTTGTTTCAAGATTCGTATGCGCACCAACTGCGATATATCCCCCATCTATTGTTTGAATTATGTTAGATATACCTTGAGCATTTTCATCCCCATATGTTTCTGACCATATTTCATCTCCCTCAGCACTGTATTTAACCAGCCAAACATCATTTGAGCCTGCACCAAACGAATTAGTCCAGCCTCCGATTATAATCCCGCTATCATTAGTTTGAAGAGCGGTTAGGCATTCCTCATCCCCATCTCCCCCGTTGGTTCTTAACCATTGTTGTTCTCCATTCGCATCGGTCTTTACTGCGATAAAATCTTTGTCTCCTCCTTCACTACGTGAAAAACCACCCAGTAAATATCCTCCATCAACTAATGGGATAAGTGGATATCCCTGATCATGAAATTCTCCTCCATAAAACAGAGACCACACTTCCTCGCCCTGATTGTCAGTCTTCAAAAACCAGATTTCACTAAATTCCTCACCCTCAACCCGACAGACGCCAGCGGTAATGAATTCATCTTCTTCAGTTTGATAAACATCATACCCTAAACCACCTGTATTTTCTCTGTTGTAAGTTTCAGACCAGATTTCATTGCCATTTTCATCGGTAACAACCAGAAAACCATTAGCGTAGTTTTGATTAGAACCAGTTAAAACGTACCCACCTGTGTTGGTTATGTTCATCCCATAACACCTATCGTTTCCACCATCTCCAAATGTTCGAGACCAAAGCACATCCAATCCATCGTCAATTTTCACCAACCAGTAATCATAAGCTCCTGCGCCAAAAGAAGTCGTGAATCCACCAAGTACAAATCTGCCGTCATCCGTTGCTTTAACAGTGGTGAATAAATCCTGCCCATTCCCCCCAAATGTTTGAGAGTCAATTACATCTCCATTCTGATCAATGATAAGAACCCATCCATCATTACCGAGACGACCTGCAACTATAAAAACATCTTCTGCAATCTCTATTACTGAAAGTCCAGTATCGTATCCACCACCCCCATAAGTCCTTTGCCATTCAATTTCTGGTTGCGCATATCCAGGAAAAACATCAACTAAAAAGATCATTATAAACAGTAAAAAACACCTCATCTCCAACCTCCAGATTAATAAGCGATTTACAACCTTTCCTAACGTTTTCTAGTACAAACACGGCTCGACGTAGTACAGCTTGCTACGCCCTGTTACAATCTCAACAGAAACGCGCAGCAAGCTCCACCACTAAGTACATAAATCGGATTCTATTCACATCATTACTCTTTGAGATATTTAAATTGATGCTCACGGGTTTCGACCAAAGTCATTGTTTGTTCGCCCATTTCTGGAATTGTCATCAATGATTTTACCTCCTTTACGGTAAATTCATAAAAAATCATCATTGTATTTGGATCAATAAGCCTCATACCACCTCCACTTATTTCACCGATTGAGTTATCGATTTCAAAATCTTCCTTACCAGCAGCTTTAACGACCGAGTCGGTGATATTGTTGACCAGTGAATCAACTTCTGACGCATCTGTCACATATTCAAATTCAATCTGCAATAACTCTTTCCCCTCAAACTCAACCAACTCAGAAAACTGAACAATGTTATCATAGAGAAGTTTACCACCAGAAGGCAGCTCAAATTCTGACTCCCAGGTCCATACATCACCAACCTCTACTTTCTCTCCTAAAAACATGCCAATCCTGCCCTCCATCTCCGTGTTCATTTTTTGAATTAGAAACTCATCGCTGAACATCGGAAGGACAGACTCCGCAATCTGGGCAGGAAAATCTTTAACGATTTGATCTCTCATTTTTTCGAATCCGCTAATGGAAACTGCTGTACCCTCTCTATCAGTAAGCGTGGTAAAATTAGTGTTTCCCATCATTGAGAGTATTGGATTATCAATAGGCTCACCATTTCTGGTCGTAGTAATCGAAATTGGTTCGGATTTTACGGAATATCCATTCTCAACTTCTGTTACAGTGCTTCTATAAATCATCTCCGAAACATCTATCCTCCTGTTAGTTGAATCAATTCCCATATCTTTGATTATCCTTAGAGTATCGATCACGACATTATATTCACTCGAAGGATCATATTTAAATTCGATTATCTGTGAAAATGATAAATTCACCGTCAAGAAGACTAATATTAAGACACAAACTGGATTTGTATGTGTTCGTGATTCTGTGTTTGACAAGAATAGTGATTTCATTTCATCTCCTGTAGTTTTTCTCATTAGGTAATTGCGTTGTTTGTAACTTATAACTGCTTCAACATATCCATAAATCCGACACCGTTTACTCCTCCCACAATGAACACGGTGCCTAAGACAATGGGCATGATAACATAGGAGAAAAAGAATAAAACAGTCCCTTTTTTCTCTCCCCAGAACTTTTTCATTGGTTCGAGCTTTCTGAGTTTTTCAGGTACAAATCTTCTGTTGTATTCAGCCCACAAACCAAGAAGTATAAATCCTGAACCTACTAACATTGTGATTAAGTTCATTTTAAGCATCTCCAGTTTAAATTGCTACTTTGGTTAAAATCTTTATTAATAATTAATTATTTACACTAAAGTTTCTAAAATCCTTTTTGGCTGTCAAATTAAGATCATGCATTTTGTCATTCCTTCTCCAGACAAGGACAATCACAATGATTGCCACACTATATAAACAAATAATTATCATCTGTCTTCAACTTTTAATGACTTATGTATAGATAATTTAGCTCTGTTCTGATTCTTACACCATATAAGACACTGCTTTTGACTTTGGTCAATTTCTAAACTATCCAGCTGTCTCAAATAACCAAATCCATGACATAAAAACCGCGCCAATAACAGAGCAAATATTACCGCGAGATTCATCTCTTGATTCTCTCTAAAGATTGATTCGAAATTGGCTGTTTGTTTTCAAACCATTGATCTAACCTATTCTCACCTATCTCCCCCACATGTTTAATTATCAACTGATTGCCTTGAAACAAAAGATAAGCTGGAACACCCTTTATGTCATACATCTTCAAAAAGGATTTTGGATCATGACAGGAAAGCAGAAGAATAACAGATGCTCCTGGGTCTTTCGATGTCCAGTTTGTCAGAATTTTCATCTGCTCTCTTCTATTCACCGAATCACCAGGAAATGCAATCAATAATTTTCCCTTATTAGTATCCAGTTCATGTTGAAATTTTTCAAAATCTGCAGTAAATATCATGTGAAATCATTTGTTTTATTGCTTTGGAGCATTTCAATACCATCGTAGTAACCAAGCTTGCTTCGCTTACCAATTGGAGGAAAGCGCGAAGCAAGCTTCGCTACTCCGGTCATTTTATGAGATTAATCTTTCTGTACAAGCTACCATAACTGGTCTTCACATTCAGGATGTAAATCCCTGTTGGATGTTGATCGGCTGACCAGGTTATCCGGTGATATCCTGCTCTTTCATGTCGGTTCAAAAGGTCACCGATTAGACGTCCCTGTAAGTCAAAGATTTTTGCCTGCACCAATCCATTTTCAGGAATGCCATAAGATAAAGTCAGCGTTGAATTAAAAGGATTGGGATATGCATCAATGGTGAACTCATCAGGAATTAGATCCTGATCAGACAGAGGGACATCACCCTTTCCATCAACAATTTCACCATCGAAATCCTGCAGGAAGAATGCACCGTTATAGCAAATCTCAACGTTCGAACCAAGCCAGATTTCACGACCTAAAATAGAGCCCTCAAACTCCGTGCGATTTTCCACTCGAACTGTACCATTTGGAGCATAGATATTAGCCCTGCAATCATTTTCCGAACCAATGAAAACAGCTTTGGGATTATCCGAAATCCTGCCATTTCGCCCATTGATTCCTTCAACATAGATAATTAAATCTCGGGCCGAAAGGTCAGTTTCAGGATCTGGACAAATCACGACATCATTACCTGTACTAAACTTGTTTTTTACCCTAACCTCAGCGGAACTTTGGTAGACAAATCTGGATTGATTTCGCAGTTCAATTGAATTGAATATGTATGATCCACCTGCTAAATGAATCGTCCTTCTTGATCTGACGATTAAATCTCCATAAACACCCGCCTGAAGTTCTAAACCGTTCTGAGACCTGACATCAATATCTTCATCCCCAGCATCAAATTCAGGGAATTCAGGTGAGCATTCCTGTGAAAGCAGCGGAAGCTGCTCGATTGGTGAATTGGTCTCACCAGTAACATCTCCATTTCCTCTAAACTCGTTGCAGGTAAGATTTCCCTCGATAGTGGAATTAGGCAATAATCTTACCCGATTTGCTACTACACTCACTGATTCAGCAAAATTCACCCGGGGACTGGCGTGCAATTCGAACTCATTGTCAAAAAACCTGTCCTGGCTCTCTAAGTTCACCCACACATCTCCCGATTCAATTACTGATCCTGGATTAATATGAATACAGTTTTCCGCGAAAAGTGACGTTGGTAATAATACCGGAGGGCGAAGTACCGACACATCCAGGATGACTAAACCAATCGAGCCATCGGCAAGATACGCTTCATTGCCATGAATAAGAACCGAGTTTGTGTTACCCCGTGTATCCCATGCCGTCACTTCCTCAGGTTCAGAAGGATCACTTACATTTATAACACGCATCCCGCACAACCCATTAGCAACAAAAACGTTATCACCCCAAAGTGTAACACCGTTAGCTGACCCCGGAGTGTTCAGATTTCCCACTTCTGTGGGATTAGTTGGATCACTAACATCAATTGTTCTTAATCCCTGTTCTCCTTCTGCCAGATAAGCGACCTGATCATTAACAACGATATCAAGTACCTGACCCGGAGTATCGTAAAAACCTGTCTCTTCGGGATTTTCAGGATCGGATAGGTCAATAATCCTCATTCCGCCTTCACTGTCTGCTACAAAGACTAAATTATCAACTACTTCAACAGAATGCGCAACTCCGGGTGTATCGTAGGAAGAGATGAATACAGGATTTTGAGGATCTTCCACATTGATAATGCAGATTCCACTTTCCCCGTCGGATAAATAGACGAGATTACCGGATAGTTCAATACCATAAGAAATCCCCTCTGTATCAAAGTATCCAATTTCAGATATTTGCTCAGGATCGGTGACATCAAGAATTCTTAAGCCAAAATCATAATCAGCAATGTAGGCGAGGTTATTGTCAACGGTTACATCAGCCGTTTGTCCCGGTGTATGATGAACTCCAATTTCCTGTGGATTTTCGAGGTCGGTAACATCAATTATATGAAGGCTGCCACCGGGAGAAGCAACGAATAGTAGGTTATCGCGAAAATCGACCTTCTTGGATGAGCCATCAATAACTATTTTGCCAGCTTCTTCAACATCACCTGGTGAATTACCAGTAAGATTAACGGTAACTTCAGGATTATCGGGATCATTTGTCTCAAAGACCATCAAACCAACAAACTCCCCTGCCCAGTGGGGTTCGAAACTAACCACAAGTTCCTGCGATTCACCGGAACTTAAGGTAATTCGGTCAACTCCAATACTGAAAACCTCAGGTTCAGAGATTGTAATTCCCGAAATATCGAGATCAGCATCGCCTGTATTTGTGATTGTAATGAACTCATCAAGAATATAACCTGCAGGAACTTCTCCGAAAGCGATTTCAAGGGTGTTAAGGGCCACTGATGATCCCGGCAAATCAAAACATACTGCTAAATCAATAACATGCATCCCTGACTGTCCATCCTGATGAGAAGGAAGAAAAACGTATCCATCTTTGATTTCCAAATCCTTTCCACTCCCTTCGAGATTTATCAATTCATCAACATAGGATGGATTATTAATATCAGATATATCTATTAACTGTATAGTTGTCTCCCTGGACCTGCTAAGTTTTCTCAAACAGAGGTGATTCCCAACCACTTCAGCGTCATAAACCCGGTTATTTGTCGAATAAGAAGAAATCTTCTCCGGATTATTCGGATCAGAAACGTCAATTACTTCAAAACCACCTTCAAAAACATTCCTCTCAATCTGCCTTTCACCAATACACAGGATAAAATCATTTTGCTTAATGATCTTGTTGGGATTAAAATCAAGTTCGATTCGAGAGATTTCAGAATTTCTCAAATTTTCCGGTTCTGAGGCGTCGCATACGGTTAACCAAAAAACCTCAGGACTCATATTCTCATTGGCACTGTAACACCCTGTATAAAGGTTTGTACCATCAATATGGATACAATTTGCTCCAGCTCCAGCCGCTCGATAGTAGGTGACTAAATCTATATTAGCAGGATCTGCTATGCTAAATACCATGACACCTTCGTAATCAGAAGTAGCCACGTACATATAATTGCCTGCAATACAACTCTCATTCAGGGTGTACAAATCCTCCTCACGATTAAGCTGAATCCAGCGTTCGATACTTTCAGGATTTTCAGGATCCGAGATATTGAGAACAAGTATCTCGCCATCAAGACTGGTTATAAAAGCGTTGCCACCTGTGATGTCAATGTCATGTAATCCGATTTCCTGCTGGTTATAAGCGAATCCATTAAGATTACTTATTTCAGTGACATTTTCCGGATCAGTAACATTCAGAATTCGTAATCCACAGTTATTCGGTCCTACTACAAAACCTAAATTGTCCATAATTGTGAGGGTTCGGGGGATAGGTGGAGTATAAAAATAGAACTCATATTCCAGTTCAAAAGATGAGCCTGAGAGTGAAATTATAATTTCACTTATTTCTGGATCATTTGAAGTGATAATTAACGATCCCTCAAATTCCCCAACTCTCTGAGGTTCAAAAAACAGAGATAATTCAGATTCCTGCCCAGGTGATATAACAAACTCCTCGACAAATCCAGTAGAGAAACATTCATTATCCGAAACAACATCAGAAATTATCAAATCTCCCGTTCCCCGATTACTAATGACTAATAACGTCGCTCCGACCTCCCTAACTGGCAGTTCCTCAAAAGTGATGGTTTGGTCTTCTGCATTATACATATCACCGAACAATGAAATCTCAGGAACTCCAGGGTAATAACCTGTAACAATCACCTCTACATCCTCATAATCATCAAAAGAAACCGTTATAGGCAATGATGCTTCGCCAACCTCCATCAATTCCAACCCAATTATCTGTATACGTCTGTCTCTGTTAGCGTTAATATCTCTATCAGTAATCCCTTCAAATGATTGATATTGAAAATTTACAGGTTGTCCAACAGTGGTAGTAGCGCCAGTAACATCTGCAGATCCATCGTTTTCGATGAAAAAGGTACAATCTAAGAGTTGACCTATCTCTAATGTATCTAAGTCAATAATCCATCGACCCTGTTCATCAAGAGGAACTTGTTGCCGATCCTGGTTTTGAATTACAATGTTTGGTTCAGCAACACCGGTTGCCTGAACACGAACAAGAATAGACTCATGGTTATCAAATTCAAACTGTAAATCAGCAAAAACTTCTCCTGCTCTGCGGGGGGAGAATTCAGAAATTTCTACCATAGTTATTGAATCGGGCAAGATTGAGTTTGTATCAAATGATAAATCAGAAATTCTTACTCGTCTCTCTTCATAAGTTGCTGAAGGATTTATTGCTCTCAAGCTGCCGGTATTGCTGAGATTGAAAGTAACGTCACGAGTTTCTCCAATTAATATTTCTACAAGATCAATTAAGTATCTCTGAAGGTTTTCATCATAAGGAAGTTCTTGTTCGGAATTGTCTAAAGGCGTAGCAACAATTTCCGGATTTCCACTTATCGCATATTCAAACGAGATGCTGTTATTCTCTTCATCATATTCATCTACCTGTTGAGTTGCATCCAATTCGACAGTGAGACGATAATTACCTCCTCGAAAGAGGATTTCTTCGGGGATCTCGTATGACGTGAAAAGGTTTTCCTCTCCTGCTTCAGTAGAAATAGGATCTAAAAGAACATTATGAACTTCGTATTTGTTTTGATCATCTGTAACATCCTCAATTCTAAGCCTGATTTGGTGATTTTTCGCATTGATGTGGCCGGTATTACTGAAAGTCCATCCGAAAAAAAGGTTGTTAATATCTTCCGGATTAATTGCATTGTTGGTATTTATCTCTTCATACGAATCACCGTCCGAATGATATATCCCCCCATTATGAAATACTAAATCAGGCTCTGGTGCACCGATATTAAAATAAAATTGTGTATAGTTATTACTCCTTGAATCTTCATACATGCTAGCCATCAACCAAATTCTTCCTATTCCCAAAAATGGTTCGGGGCGATCAAGATCAAAATCATAGTTCCAATCAAAATACACAGAACTTATTTGATCCATAGGGCAAAAATGCAAAAAACCTTGATTCACACCATTAATCGTTCCATCTATTAGAATGCTACCATTATGAATTCCGATGTTTCGATAGTTGCATCCAATAGCATAGTTTTCATGTTCTATGAACAAATTAAATGGAACCTCCGCGAACTGGTACTCCAAATAAGATATCACTGGTCCATTCCTAACAACCCTAGACCACACCTGAATGTCTATCTTGACATAATCCTCACCATCATGATAAGCAATAAACGGATCCATGATAATAAAATCACTTCTATGCATACCAATCCCTGATAAAATAATTATCATTTCCTCATTATCTGGATCATTTGTTATCATTGATAATTCATTCTGGAATCCCACAAAACAAAATTCCTCAGGAGCAAATTCCACTGCAATACTACATGAATCATTCGGAAACATCTCAAATGAATCAATTTCCTCAACTAATGAGAATCCATTTTCATGGGCAAAATCAAAATCACTCAAAATTAGCGGTGCATTTCCTTCATTTTGAATGGTGATAGATCGAACCTCGGGCTCGCCGATAGTTACTTCT
>CAYLYZ010000083.1:0-26016 GCA_964387885.1 uncultured bacterium
TTCGCGGGAACGACGTGCTTTCACAAGAGTAGAATATTTCAAAGAACTCGAGGGCACCTGACAGCACACTAAGTATTTTACCGATTGGTGTGAGGGCGAATGATTATTCGCCCCTACATTTTTAATTATTTAAAGGGTTGAAAATATTCAACCCCTACAAAGCTAACAACTTTTCCGGATATCCCCGGTACCACACTCCCTGATACCGAAAACGTGGATATCCCGACCATTCGTTTGTTTTATTATCCGGGTGATTGAGCATAAATCCCGTTCCGGGCTGAGCTCCTCGATAAACAAATGAACCCTCGGTGACTCTTAAAACCTCATCATAATAATAAAAGCAGGTTTCGCCTTCATACTCCCTGCCTGGCAGGTGGTCACAACGCCTGATATCTCCTTCGCAAACCGAACAGGTCGGCGTACGGAATGTGAAACCAAGTGATGCTTCACTGTAAATTCCACCATCAATGCAGATCCTCAAATCCTCGCTTGCGGAATGTGCTCGCATCCAGTAAAATTTGGGAACGATGTAGGTGATCTCTGTTTGAGGATCCTGCCACAGTTCTCCCCCGTAAAACCGGGCAACACCAAGGGTATCTCGACGATGACCGATCAGCGCCGGAGCTCCCGCTGCCAGTTCGAGCAGTCGCGGTAGGTCGTCAGTGCGGAATCTGCCAAATCCGGCATCAATCCCATCTCCTGCGAGTCGACATTTTCTGACGTGAACTTCGCGAGCAGTTACCGGTGTTAAGGGTGGATTTGGTAAGTTGTTTATCGCATCGAGGTCATCATCGGTGATTTTTGCTGGTTCCGGAAGCAATATCCCGGATAGTTCCCTGTGTATCCATTCCATTATTTATTCCTCCTTCGATTCAGAATTATACGCTTCATTTAATCCCATTTCAACTGCGCCATCATCCTTGGAAATATATCCGCGTCTGACTTTAAAGTCGATATTTTCGAGCTCCTGTTGTTCAGCTCGGGCACGTTCATTCCTGAACGGATCCGGGAGCTGCTCAAAAACATGATTTACGCCAGCCTCGACACCGCTGAGCTGCAACTGCAGATTGCAGATCCAATCGATCAGGTCAGTTCCTGATTTCTGGTGAGCATCAACCATTAACATCAGCAGATCAAACTGACATTGCACCCAGTTCTTGGTTGTCTTGTGAGACCTGCCAAGTATCCAGGGAAACAACTTTAACCCGGTGATAACATCCTCGATAACCTGCTCCCGACCGAGTCGCCAATGGTTTCCGATTCCACTCTCACCGACGACTGTTACCTCGACATCCGACCATGTGAATATGTTATCATCAGGTTCGAGGTTTTTAAACTCGTTGAGAACATCCCTGAAATAGGTATTGGCACGGTTTGAATACTGCTCATCACCTTCCCACGAGTATCGTTCCGGACGGGTGATTTTGACCTGTAATCGTGGCGTCCCGGCATTGTGACTCGACCTCGCCATGTCTTCGAGCATCAGTTGTTCAATTTCAACCACAAAAGGGATTGATGCAAGTGGCTCTGATCCTCCGGGATTGGTCAGATCAACGCCGAGTGTACTGTAAAAGAACCTGTCCGGATCGACTGGTTCCATTTCATCGGTTTCAAGATTGCGTACCATTGGCTGCCAGCAGTCATTCGTGTATTCCCAGCCTACCAGATAGGGATCAATGAACTTGAAATGATCAATTGACTTACCATCTTCGTTGAGTATTACTTCTCCGGCAAATTTTCCGGTTGTGAACAACTCGAGGAAATATGCTTCAGTGAGTTTCATCAGTCCCGAACCTCGACCGTAGGGAGCTTCAAGTAACTTAGTTTCAAGTTCCTCAAGTTGTTTTTCTGCTTGATCACGCTGAGGTTTTGCACCTTCTATATGCTGAGTCATATTTGTGGCACATAACCTGACCCAGGTCCAGACACCAGTATTAATGATTGGAATTTTATCACGCAGATAACGGTAGAACTCACCCCGGTTATAGCCGTTATAATCAAACCCCGAGTCTCCCCTGTCACCATTTACGATCCCAAACATCTGCCTGTTCAAACCACGAGGGATAAACGTTCTATGACCGTGCGGATTTGTGTTTACCTGAGCGGATAGATTGAGATCACGACGTATCCCTCCCCGGATTTTGATCATACCGTCGACAGTGCCATCAGAGATTGACCGCCGTCTTTTCCAGAAATTCATTAGTTATTCCTTTGTTTATAATTAGTATTTACAGTGTTTCGAAATTGTCTACCTTTATTTCCTCATTCCCACGAAAGTTAGAATCCAGAGCTTTTAGTAATATCTAACTCAAATGATCTGTTGAACATTAACAAGACAATCAAGTTGGCAATGAGGAGTAGGACAGGACAAGTGCAATACACCTATTCTATTATATCCCTCAATTGCATCCCAGCAACTTTTGCATCTGACCAGTTTTTTATATCTATTTGAAAATTATTGATAATCATATACCTCAGTGCATCCATTGCGTGATCGTGTTCATCATCTTTCAAGGGTTTATCAATTCCGGAATCCCACCGGTAGTGATGTAAGTGATATAGCGTCCGTTTGACATTTGGAGAAAATTTCATACTAACCCGACCGGTTGCGTCCTTTAAAAGCGACTTTACAAGGTCAACTCCGGTTAATATCTCCGAGCTCCTGTAGACAAGTTTAATCTCCTGCTTGAGAAGACGTTCGACAGGTGAAATCCCAACGTCAGACTTAGCAGCACCTGCCGGATCGCAGCTGGTTCGATAGACATCCTTTTCCCGAATACCATGTCGTTCGTCGATCTTATTCATGGCTATTGCTAAATCTTCGATTGTAGCGTTATGTCCCTCCCATTCATCGAAAACAGTCAGTATCCCATCCGGTGAAAGCTGCGCCCAGATAATAAATGGGTGGCGGTAACCGAAATCAATCCCGCGTAAAGTTCTACCCTTGTTTTTATTCCACTCATAGGTCTTATCAAGTACATGCAAATCCGGTGAGAACTCAGAGTAGACTCTATCTTCAAGAACATCGAAATCGATTTCGTATTCCTGCTTCCATTTGGATTCTGATAGACCCCGCTGAGCTTCTCGTTTCCACTTATCATCTCGCTCGGGATGTTGTGAATAGTGCATTTTAAACTTAGCGAAACCGTTTGTCTGATCGGTGAAGAGCTCATAGAAGATATTGTCGGTGCCATTAGGAGTTGAAACACCAATAAAAGTACCACCCGAATCTATCGCAGGTTTCGCTGAGGTCCAGATTGCTTCAGCGTAAGGAGTAAAAGCCATTTCATCCCAGAAAACACCCGTTGGGCTGTGCATTCGCACTGCGTCTTCAGTTGCAGGAAGGGCGATAATCCTTCCGCCGTTATCGCAGATAATTTCTGAAGCTTTGACAATAATTCTCTCCCGGTCTTCTTCATCGAGATTCCCGACCATAATTCGCATTCTCTTCAACAATTCAGTCGTATCACGCCCACCTTTGGATAACAGCAAGTAGATACCGGGCTTCCGGTGGAGTAACCGAAACAAAGTCCACGCACATATCGTCCATGTCGCCAGCATCTGTCTTGATTTAGCAATGATCAATATCCTGTTTTCTTCAAGTGCACATATCAAATCAGACAAAAATGGATATTGCGGAAAGGATTTAACTCCCCCTATTGCATCAAGCGTTCGGATATTTCTGTATATCCAGTTGACGACCGTTTGATGTTTATTATCCGGATTTCTTTGAGCGGTTTTAATCACTGCCATTGCCAGTTTGTATTGCCCTGTTTTGTCCCGCCCGTTGGAACATGAGCTGCAAGGAATGATTGAAGCGTGATCCATGCCTGATTTTCGTATTGCTCAGCGAGGTTTCGCCATGCACGTGATCTGCCCTCGGCAGCTGTTTTGCCATCTGACAGGGCTTGAGTGGCAAGTCCACTACAGATTATAGACAAAGTCAATTCGGTTGCTCCTGTTATCAGTCCCTGATCCGAAGATTCAATTGTATAATCACTTTTCAGAAGCGCCAATATCTTATCCTCTGCCTCGGTAAGGGCTTCCGACATAAGTTCCTCAACTCCGGATGCAACTGAAATTTCATAATCAACGAAGATATTTGTCTCAATCTCCAGAGTACCTGTTGGAACACGGGTAATGACTCCTGAGCTGAGATCAATTGTATAATCAGTAACTCGTGCCTTGATATCATATCTCTGATAGTAAACCTCGACGGATGATCCATCACCAATTGATCCTCCGGCAATACGCCTTATTTTCCCATTTGAGGGATCAAAGCAGTAATCTCCATCCAACTGGTAAGGTGTGCCTAATCCATCATCACTCGCGACAACAATTTCACCTGGAACGAGATCATTATAGCTGAGTGCAACCCAGGTTTCACCATTCAAGGTAACGCCCGATTGAGATTCCGGTGAGAGTTGTTTGATTACTTTGACTTGATCACTTTCTGATACAATCCCTCGATGAGGAAGTGATGCTTTACTGTCAGCTCCAAGATACACCTCCGCATCTCTGAACAGTGTCGGCAGATCATCAAGTGATAATAAGTGTTTACGCACGGTAGCTGCGTCTGTCCATCCCATTGTTATATTCCTTTAATTTGTGTTGTCATGCTAACTGTCTGCTTAAGGAAGGACGGACATAAATGTCCCTACTCCCCCGGCAGATAATCCTAAATCAGCTTTAAATGTACTGTCACCCACAATGTGCAATTCTGATTCGTCCCTGATGCTACAAGAGCCGTACCTACACCATTGTTGCGAACTTCAACATCGAAGTTCAAACCCGATGCGGTAGCATATACAGAAAGTCGTTCCCCCTGATTGAAAACCACATTGTCGGATTTGCTTTTTAGATTACTGCCATCCCAACCGTCTATCCGATAAATTCGAGCCTTCTGAGGCATTGGAAATCCATCACCAGCTTCACCACCCGAGCCTTTCAGATATGTAGATACGGTAGTCACCTGGGCTGAAAAGCAGATTAGAGTTTCCTGCTTCTGGGTGAGTAAATAGTTAAGTGTTTTGTTTATAGACATTTTTATTCTCTATTTTTCGTATATCCTCCCCGGAGTGCGATCAGGACCTGATAAAGATTTTATCCGTTTATCACTCCGGGGAAGGAGTAATCTAAGAGTTGTATATTGAATTATGATGTGTGGTCCAGGTTATTTATTACCCGGGTTTCCTTACAAAACATTGTGTTTTCAGAAACTCATTTCCGATTCATGTATGTTGCTTTGTAAAGGTTCCTGGGCAACAAGTAGCCCAGGCCACACAACAACTAATGTCAGTGCCTAATAATCCGAGACCTTTGCAGCACCGTCAACCATAATCGTGTAAACCGATTCTTTCGAGACAACTGCCGATTCGAGCTTCTGGTTGATCACTTTTTCTGCTTCAATCATGATCGGCTGTGATACGGTCTCACGAACACTGAATCGTGAATCGAGTCCCACTAACTTGGTTGATGTCGCGTTCGGTGCCACAACTAAACCAGCATTCACCGGCAGGAAGGATCTGTAATCTCCGGTACGCTGGAAAATTTCCGACGCACGCCATGTATCCGGATTCTGGAACTGCGAAAGATTGATGATCTTCTCAATGTCGGTTCCCAGCCCCAGGATGTGTGTCATATGTGCTGGCATATCGAATGACATCGCCATGTGAACCATATCCGAATATGCAAACGTCCCGGCCTCACCATCAAATACATCTGTAGCAGCGGGAGAAGTTCCATCACCGCTAACAATTATATTGTAAATATCATCAATCTCGTCATATGCCATCTGTGCGCCGATCCACCAGAGGAAAACCCGAAACTCGGTGAGCTTCTGGTTCCTCACAACCCGGTATGAAAAATCAAACTGCCTGCCGCGGTCAATGATTTCAGCTTCCTTGCTGCGGTAAAGAAGCTCGACTCGCGGGTAGGCACTACCGCCACCGCTGCCACGTTTGCCAAGTGATTTCTTTGCATTGGTTGTTTTTACGTAAATCGGACGCACAGTCGGTCCGGATTCGTATACTGTCGAAGCGATGAGCTCTGTCGGATCCTGTACCATTTTGTAACCACGCTGAACTTCACGCAGTATATATTCAGGCAACAGAATCAATCCTCCACCGACGAAAAATTGCTCCATACTGATTGCCCGTTTGCCCTCAGTGACAATCCCGTGAGCCATAAGTTGCCTTTCGAACGCGTCGAGCTGACTGTCCGGTTCTGTCGGATCGATTTGCTCAATCAGCTCGGTGAACGTCATCTGCTGTTCGGTTGCTTCGGAATAGAGAGCCAGATTTCCAGACCTTGAGTGGGTTGTAATCAGCTCTTTGAGTTTTGCAGTATTTTCGTTTACTAATTCCATATTTACTCCAATTTTAAGATTAGACTTTCGTTGATTTTTATAAAGTGGCTTTGAGTGGTGTTAGGTGTTCTCACCTGACACTCTTTTGTCCTTAAATTACCTCAAACCGCGCTGGCAGACGCCCCCGTCTGCCAGTTTTCCTATTGTCATTATCTGTCACACGAGGGCGTGTGACAGCGCGGAAGGGAAACTTCTTGGTCATGAAACTGCGATTAAAGAAGACTACCCCAACCAGACATCACAGGTGGTGTTAGTTGTATCAACAGCGATAACCTGACCTCGCATCAAATGACCACCAGCTGCAATATCAGCATCAGCACTCGCTTGTTTTACCTTCCCTGCTCCATCACACTCAACCATCTGGTTGACCACGGGAGCAGTTGCAACATACTTGAATCGCGCTACTCCGCGAGCCTGAACCGCGCATAGAGCAGGAATGGTGGTTCCGGAAGCAAGTTCTTGCGAAACCCAGACTACCTTACCGAAAAGCTTATCACCGTCTGAACCCATCCCGACTTCATTATCAGCGGAGATAACGCAAGCGGTCAGGTTGTTGTCGAGATCTGTTTGGGTGAAATCCTTCGTTGCGGTAGTATCTACCGAGAAGGTTAAAAAGGGTGTTCCTCCGATTCCGGAGTTGTCAATGTTAAATTGTGACGACATATTTACCTCATTTGTTAATTATAGTGTACATTATAATCCGAACAATTGATTATTTATTTTCAGACAGCATATTTATATAATTACCGTCCGCATCTGAATTTGTCTTCATTACCATCAATAATTTTGGGGATTTGCACTTTAAGATTTCCATTCCAGGAGGGATTACGAACTTTGCGATTATTCCCTGATAGAAGGTGTTTCCCACGCTTTAGGTTAATTTGAACTTCGGTTGTGCCCGAATCTGCTTGAAGGGATTCGATTTGTTGGGTAAGTTGATCTACATCGACCTCCGGAATTTCATTATCGACATTTTCTGCCGAATTTTCCAATTGAAATATGTTTTGGATATTCATATTTTTTATCCTATGCTATTTGATTTGTTGTTAATATAAGACATTTATTGGTGTTTGTCAAGACATAATTGCTATTAAATCAAATAATGTGTGATATCGGAGAAATTATTCAGAAGTGTTGTTTGGTTTCAATGAATCCGAGAAACCCTATTGGGCAGGTTAGTATAGCCGAAATTTCGCTAAACGTCCTTGCTGACTGTGTTAAATTCCTGGGGAATTTAACACACCGATCACAACAGCCAACTGCGAATCCTCTTATTCATCCAGTTAACTATTTGTAAACCTATACCGCTTCCACCCTCCGGAAAATAATCCTGTTTAAAACCCAGCATTACATTTTCAATTTTCGCAAAATCCTCTTCACTTTCGTAATAAAAGAATCTCGGCTCAGCATTATACTGATTACCGTTACCTGCCGGAGGATATGGATTTTCAGCAATATCTGAAAACTTGAACTCGGTAATATCGATTACACTTTTTAGAGTATCCAAGAAGTCCTCAAGGATCGAAGAATCCTATAGAGTTGTACCACCTTTGTAGGCAAATGAATTAACAGGATAGCGAAATATGGAGGTGAACAAGGGTTTTGTATGAGGAGTTTGTGTGCCTTCAACTGTTATTAGTGAGTCAGAGACAGAAATGGAATATTCGTTTTCGAATTCCAAACCCTGAATTGTAAGTTCATAAGATCCAGTGATTCTACCAATTTTTATTCTCTTTCCAATTGAGCCGACCATGCAATTACAGCAACTTGGCTTATTGATACCATCTACACTTATTATGATTCGTCTGCCGGCAACTAAATAATTTACAGCGAAGTAATAACTTGTAGAAGGATAAGTTTTTTCCGATATCAAATCAATGAAAATCTCAGGTGATGTAATAGTTTCATGACTGTCGTGTGCATTAGTGTCATACGATTCTAATACTTTGAAATTAATCCTGGTATCTAAGGGAATAATTGTTGTGTCATCCCAAAAAATGAAATCACAACCCTGAAATATCATAACCGAAAATATTACAGGAAATACCTTCATTACTAATCCAGGTAGAAGTTTCTGAGTGAATCTCTCATTTGCACCAGACATGTTCTTTTCTCCCAAATAATCATAGGTCTATTCTAATCGATCACATGAAACCTCAATCAGACAAGGGCACGTGCGACGTGCCCGTACAAAATTCAAGCAAACTACTAATCCCGATTCCTCCGCAAAATCGCTCCTGAAGCAAATCCTGCCCCAAAGGAAACATCAATTTCTAACGCACCGGGACGCTTTCCCCAGTGGTCAACATAGCCGATTGGAATGGTTGCAGCTGAGGTGTTTCCGAAATTGATCACACCGTCTCTGTATACTTGCTCGGTCTTCAGTTTCATTCCTGATTGAACGGCGGCCACTATGCGCAGGTTTGCCTGATGCGGGAATACAAATTCTATATCTGAGAGCTCAACTGGTTCATCGGATCTATCATTATACTTGGCTATCACGTTTTTAATATCCGCCATCATCGAACGGACTGCCACCGGAAAAACCTTGCGCCCTTCCATGTGCAGGAATGGATAGTTTGTCTCAAAAGCGGTTTCAATTATCATATTGTCCGGATTTTTCATTGGGGAATATAAGAACTCATCAAGGTATAGCAGACTGGTGTATTCTCCCTGGGTTCGGGTGTGTGTTGCAAGTATTTCACCCGACTCGACAGGACCTAACACAGCGGCACCTGCTCCATCCCCAAAAAGCACACACGTCGTCCGATTTGTCCAATCTACAATTCTTGAAAGCGCATCGGATCCAATTACAAGAGCGTATGTCTTTTTCCCATATCGAGCATACTCTATTGCAATATGATTGAGGGCATCTTCGACAGCAAATATGTAGCCGGCACATCCTGCTGAGATATCCGCTGATTGAGCATCCTTAATCTTTAATTCTCTCTGAACCATTGTCGCAAGGCTGGGGAAACGCATGTGTGAGTTTACACCGATACGAATATATGAAATTTGCTGGGGATCTATTCCGGCATTTTCGATTGCGTTCCGCGCAGCATCCGTTGTAATTGAGAGTAAAGTCTCACCCTCGCTGATGATTCTTCGAGTTTTGATCCCCGTTCTTTGCTGAATCCACTCATCAGATGTATCAACCATTCTCTCAAGATGATCGTTGGTCAGCACCTTTTCAGGTAAACCTCTGCCAACACCTAAATAACCTATTTTAGGGAATTTTCCCATCACTTTCCTCAACCTCGAATTGAAATATTTACTCTGAAACTGAATTCCTGAGATTTTACATCAGGAACCCGTTTCGATTTCCGCACGCCATATTCGTATTGAAAACCTCCTCGGACAGTATTGGAGAAAGTATACTCCATCGAAGGAGAAACAGACCATGAAGTAGTCTTATCCGTTTCTTCGAATTTATCCCCATCTCCCGAGGTTTCCCGCACTTCATGTGAATACGTGTAGTTTAAAGAGAAATTTGTGCTATTCTTAAATCTCCGATTCTTAAATGGCCAAACCGGAAGCGGAACACTAAATCCCTTTCTGGCATTATATGATGCCGACAGATTTATCGATTCACTGGTCGTTTTATCCTTCGTTCCTCGCCCGGTTCGCTCATCGGTCACACGCTGGGTGTGATTGTAACGTATATTACTGCTAACACCTCCTATCCAGCTAACCGACACTCCAGCCAGAGGTGAAAATGCCTTTTCATAATCGATTCTTGTCGGTGTCCGCTGCGAGTCAGGGTGCGAGTAGCCTCGCCATGTTTCTGTCATGTTTCCACGGAAACTGTTTTCAAAACTGACAGATGTTGCGACCTTCTGCACTATCTCAAATTCACCTAATCCTGACCAGCTTGCACTCCAATTTAATATAGGCAATTCTTCAATGGAAACTCCATCATCCCCAAAAAACTGCCAGACTGTTCTCGAATCCGTACCCGATTCCGAACCATCACTACCAATATTTCGTGATTGACTGAAGTCATATGTCAGGTTATTCATCCTGAGGTTAGGAGTAATCTGCAGTCCCGATGACAGGGAATGTTCTTCCCTTCGATTATGCGAGTCGCGAGGATAAAATTCCTCTATCCTTTTTACACCCGGATCCCTTTCAAATCCGAAACGGTAACCCCATTTTGCCTGACCGATTCCAACTGCGGTATTGTTTATATCATTACTCTGTGTGTACTGGTAGCGGATATCCTGCAGCCGACCGAGTAGCAGTCTGATCGGTTTGGTTAAGTCTCTTCTTTCTGGTGCTTGTGTCGAATCAATCTTTGTTTCTGGTAAATTTCCGAGAGAATCGGGAGATTCAGGCTGTGACATATCAGGCATTGGTACAATAGTAGTACCCGGCAGGGGACCGGTGCTGCTAATTGATTCATTGTTCAGAGTATTGCTCTTGAACGGATCTTCATCACCTTTCATGTTTCCCGGTTTAAACGGATCCTCTTCCTGTTTGAATGGATCTTTTTCCTGTTTAAACGGATCATTATCTTTATACCTGTCATCCCCTCCGAATGGATCCTTTTCTCCGAACGGATCTGGACTTATCGGTCCCGATCCTCCCCCATTCTCGTTCTCGACCTTTTGATTCCAGGCGTTGACAAGCTGGATCAAGCCGAGAGAAGCGGTTGCAGTTAAGGATGTTCCCAGCCTCATTGTACGGTCACCCCCACCGTACCTCTCACCCCATCTCCAATTATAATTTGCGTTATAATTTGCATCAGCACTTAACCAACTCAGCAGGTCTGGCTTAAAGGAGGTTGAAAATGACTGTTGAAGACTGTTGTCGACCAAACTTAATCCAAACAAATCCCAGAAGAGTTCATCCTTAATCCGGGCAGTCTCGACCACTACAGCAGAATCATATGCAGTGCTGTCAAAACCAATCACGAAACCAGCCGAATCTGAAATTTCATATTCTGCTCTATCTATTACTACTTGATTCAACGCGATAAAAGTTCGCATTGAATCCTCTTCAACCCTATCTGCATTAATCTGTTCACGGAAGGTGAAGGAAATCATATCAAGAGGCGACCAACTGGTGCTTATTCCCCTGTCTATTGCAACCCGGTCATTAATGTTCTCCCTTCCGGTTCTGGACTTCGATACCGTATAGGTTTCTGTCCCGTCAAAGTTTACTGTTAATGATCTCGGTATAGGTCTGAAAGTACTCTCAACATATTTATTCAGCCAGGGTATGGATTCCGCCCACTTAAGCCAGTAAAATTCAAGCGGTTCGTCGAAGGAAAACTCATAACCCATTTTCCCCTGGTTTTGACGACCGTTCTTAAATAGATCCCGTGAACTGCTTGAAAAATCTTCTTTGTGATTTACGGAAAATGAGACCTTGTCCAGAGTGTGTTTTATAAATGGATTATCCGATCTCTTGCTTTTATTAAAGCTTGTATTGATTGAGTAACTTTTCTTTATACCTATCAACGAATCGGTCGGACTGGTATAAACCGGACTATCTGACATCCTGTCGTTTTCGAACAATGTCTCCGAAAAAATTGAAAAAATATTGGTCTGTTCACCACCAAGAGATGACATTTTGATATCACTGCTTGGTTTGTATTTCGGGACGGAAATATCGTTGCTGAAATTGGCAGTTATCGGAATCTTCAATCCCCATAACGGATCAAAGAACTTGTCGAAGGAGAATTTAACTTGAACATCTCCACTCAACACTTTATCTTTCTTGTTTGAAGATCCCCTTTTATCAACACTATGAAAATTAGCATCCTCTTGGGACAAATCAGCGGATATTGTCATCAGATCTGCGATTTCCAGCTTCATTGAGCCTCTTGCTGCCCATCCCGGATCACGGTTGACATCAGAGACCCTTAATTCATCAAACCAAATCTCAACTCCATCAGCGCGAGAGATTTCACGCCCATGATTCTTAACCCCAATAACAATGTCCTTAATATCACTCAACGACGGACTACCAACTACCCGAATAACATCACCATTGGGAAGTATATCATAATTCCTCGTGGAATCCTGTTCACGCAAGAACTTTATTGAAGAAAGTCTTTCAAGATCAATTACGATCTCGTTTTCTTTATGCCAACCGGGATTAAGACGTTGGGAGTACTCATAAAATTTCTTATCGGTATCATAACCAATTCTGATAAACATCTCTAAATCCAACGGACGATTAAACCTGTCGACTAATTGCTCGCTGTATCCTCCACCGTGCACGAACATTTTCAGGAGCTTATAATCTAAGAGGCTAATCGATTTCTGCATGTGCTTGTAGATCATTCCCGTCTCACCGGGTCCGAGCCGATTCACCCTCATTACAAGTGATTGTTCCTTTGCCCGTAGTCCTGTAACAGGATCAAGTTCACCTGCTACTCCTGGGGGTTGACGATCACTATATTCAGGATTATCATGAGTATTAATAACTGCAATACTAACCGGCTCTACACCCTCGGCTCTATTCTTATCCTCAAGTTCTAACCATTCATTCCCAACAATCTCTATTTGAGCAATCTTTATTGATGATTTCTTTCTCATGCCGGTCATCCACAACCTGGCATACTCTATCGAGGTCATTGAAGGCCTTCCAACGACTAAAGTATCAGACAGTGGAATCCGATATAATCTCCAGCCTTTTTCGTTTTCCTGACCACCTGCAATATACTTGTTATCATCTTTTTCACTTAAATCTATCTTGTACCGGAAGTAACTGTTGGTTTGGTCAAGATAAGTATCACCATCGAGATCTTCTGTGTCAGGATAACGCCCACCACCGTCGGTTGCATTCATATTACCATCCTGACCATTGACATGAGTGTAGTCGTCACGATTCCTTGAATCATAATGCCAGTCATCATAAGATGGAAGATAGACATCCTTCTCGTTGACGACCATTGTATCGAGTGGGTCCTCAAGGCTAATGAGATCTAATCCCGTGTCTTCTGAAGTCTCAAGTGTCGTACTCCCGAACGGAAAAGCTTCTGTAGGTCTATCTTCGGTATCAAGAATTCTATTTGGGATTACGTCTTCAGATATCTGTCCAATATCAATGTACAGGTATCCCTGGTCAGTGCTTAACCTGTTAATCCATAACTCAATGTATTTTGACTCTGATTGATTGGCGAATCCTGCTCCGAGGTACTTCATAATCCCACCCCAACTTCTCTCAGGTTCAGCTAAGTCTTCTGGCTTATCTGCCTCCCATTCTGTCCACCAGGGTTGATATTCAATCCTGAGTACATTTGTTTTGGATGCCTGAGCCTGCACTTCTCTTTCAGGCCAAATGTCCTTAATTTTCTCCTGATTGATATCGTTATACCAGATCATTCTACCACGTTGTTTAAGCCATGGAATAGCGACTTCGTAATGATGATCCGGGAAACTGGCTGCAGTCCAGAGTTTCTGGATTATGCCCAATGGAACAGATCGTTTAACTGATTCAAAATCATCAACATATGCAACACCATTATTATCTCCGGTTGACGGAGAATTGAAGCTGTTCGGATTGGGGTAAACCTGGGCGATTTCCCCCTCTATTGTAAAACTTGAAGGTTCATTCGTTTCAATAAGAGGCAACCAATCAACAGCTCGGGTAAGGAAATTAGGCTTAAAATTCAGCGAAGCATTGATATCCCAGATCGAATTCTGCAGTGGTTCTCCTCCAAGCCGGATTCGCTGATCCATAGACTTTTCACTTCGGTACATTACGGTTGAGCCAATATAGGAGTCCTCCCAGAGCTCATATTGAGCGCGAAGTCCAAGTACAGTTTTCGTATCCAACTGCATCATCTGACCGGTCTCATACTTTATTTCAAGTTTGGCGTCAGGTGCCGTTGCTTCACGATTTAGTATTGTCAGGTTTCCCCCGACATAGTCTATATTGTAATCTATTCCTTTGTTTAATCTGTGTCCGTTCAGCGTAACCTCTTCGGATCCTTCGAGAACCATAAATCCCAGATCATAGGTTGCGCTGACATTCTGATACTTGACTTCGATCCTGAAATCAGAGGTGGTCTTGTTCAGAGTTGCATCATCAGCAGTATAAAGTTGAGGTGTAAAGAACAGTGAACTGTCAGACTGTAAAGCGAGCGGATTAATTTGCCTGGAGGCTTCATTTCTATCCTGTCCAAAATACCAACCTTCAGGATCGAACGGTTTCAAATCGGGAAATTCGAGCTCTCCAAGTGATGTATTAACGAATACTCTGTCAATCATGTCATCTGGATTGGGATCACTGGTTTGACCGTAAAGATCTAAACTGAAAATCTCAATAAATCTTTTGTCTTCACCATCTATTAAATATGTTTCTAACCTCTCATTTGAATAATTATCTTCATCAGACGTCGCCTTGTCAATTTTACCTTCAAAGCCTTCCCATTCAATACCGGTTGAACCCAAATCGTAAACGTGGCGCCACATCAAATCCCACGTTGGATCAGTACTCACAGGATCCTGAGGTTTTATCAACTTCAAGACAAATGTTTCTGATTCAGGATCATCCGGTACTTCAAGATCCCCGTATTCTAACTGATTCCGCGTTTTAAATGCAACTGCCAGAATATCTTTGTTGTCAATAAACTGGCTGAGTCGGATATATCCCAATTCGGTATTAAGTTCGTAATCCAACCCTGGTGTTAAACGACTGAATAATCCCCGCTGCCGTTCACGATCTGGTTCCGTATCCTCATCAGGTTCTTCACTGGGATCATAAAGAGCCCAGCCCGGGACTGCATTCAGGTTCTGGGTACTTGCCTTAACTGATTTATAAACTTCATATGCTACAATCTGCCTTTCTGTAATAGTATAGTGCTCCATGTTAAGAGGATTACGGTGTTTATACGCATCCCTGTAATCCGAATCCAGGAAAAAGTACCGGTTTTTCACAAAATCGTTGGGATCAATCCTCTTCGGGCCGCTGCTTTCCGATCCTCCCTCTATCTTTTTAGTTTGCTTCTCACTCTTATCAAGACTCGCGACTGTGATGAGTTTTAAAGCCCCGATTTGCGACTCTACCTTAATGCCAAATAACCCCTGATGCCGTCCCGAACCCGAAACAAATTTCGCACCCGGAAGCGAAAGATTTACATTACCGGCTTCAATCTTTTGTATTATCTCATCCGGATTTCCCTTGTATGTAACCCGTAAGTTGTTCTCAAATTCAAACAACCGTTCAGAATCCTGATCTATCTCAACAGAAACCTTTTCACCAACCTTACCCTTTATATTAAACCTCTGAGTTTGATCGATTTCAAACTTAACATCATTTGGATTAGTATTACTTGGACCGGTGTCTTCTCTCTTTTCAGTACGTAAACCACCGTTAATTGTTATCTCTCCGGATACGGAAAGTCCGACATCACGACCACCAAAAACTCGATCTGCCCATTTGCCCTTGAAGACAGGAATAGAAATCTCTATTGCGCCTCCCTCATCATCTTGAGATTTTGGAAGTTTATTCAACACACTGCGCTGCCAAGTCTCGCGGTCACTTCTCTCGACCGAACGCTGAAGGTAGAGTTCCTGCGTCATCGCTCCGGTAATCGGTAGCGCAACTCCATCGAGCCTGGGACTCATGATTATAAAACCGGTAGCAGTATCAATCTCGGTGCTGTAATCAAGAGGCAGAGCTGTCGAACGGATAATTGTCGGGTGCCATTCAGGGGGTTCCTCTTCTTCTTCCTCCTCTTCGTCAATAGGGGCGATATCCATTAGTCCTGGCTCAAGAGATTGTTTACCACCAACAGTTCCGGGTGATTGAGTGGGATCGGTAACTGGTAGGGAGATCCCCGGAGACTTTACCTCCTTGATTTCCTGCCCGGAATATGGTGAGGTTCCGTCTGAAGGTAATGGTTCTGTACCAGTTCCCGTTCCGACAGAGGATGATGATGGAGCAACGGTTGCTGAGGAGTATGAAGAATCAGGCTTTTCTATTTTCAGGGTATCGGTAAGGAGGGAGTCCTTAAGTGCTGGAATTGCGAGAGCAGAATCCAGAGTTGTAGTATCAATTGAAGTACTGTCCCAGGCTTCATTTGTGAAACCGGCCTGAGAGCCGTGGCGAATCGGATCGACTAATTTTTCCCACAGAGGCTTATATCGGAAACCAATCTGAGCTTCAGTCCGACCGAAAGATACCAGCAGCACGACAAGAGCGAGAAATCCTACATGCAGGAGACGTCCTCGGAGCACTTTTCCCTTTTTGTTGAGGTTAGTTTAGTTTAAGAAAAAAGGTATCAAACGGTCTTTAGTTCTTCTCCTTAAAAGATATCAGTATCTCACTGAATTCATTCATTTTCAGTTTTGATGTTATCAAACCCTGATGTAACAGAGGATACACCAATCTTTCAAGTTACATAAGCATTAGTGCAATTGCAACTTATTTATAGTTCAAGTGATCCCTTCCCGTATAAGTATTATAGTTTTCCAAATCCATTTTGTTCCCCGGAACGGGCAAATCAATAACTCTCAATGTCTCAAGGCAGTGTTTAAATTGATCTAACCAATATTTGCATTTGAGGGTGGTTTAATGTCATCCTGAAAACCTGAGACTGATTTCAAGCTCTACACAAACACTTATCCCTGTATGGATTCTGCACTGATATTGATTCTTTTAGCAGGTTTATATGGTGACTTTTAGCAAAAATTTTCTTAATTTATGGTAATTAACCAAGAATTTAAAAAACACCTGAATTCAAGTAACTCAGATGTCTCCAAGCGGAAAAGTATGAATCTGTCTGCTGAAGGATTAAAAAAGAAATACGGTCGTCGCCTTGTCGTAAACGATGTTTCACTCAATGTTGACAGAGGTGAAATTGTTGGTTTATTAGGTCCCAATGGCGCGGGAAAGACAACCACATTCTATATGATCACTGGGATGATTCGTCCCGACAACGGTCAGGTTTTGCTCGGTAACAGAAAAATTACCAAACTGCCGATGTATCGTCGCGCCCGACTCGGAGTGGGATATCTATCACAGGAGCCTTCAGTTTTTAGGAAACTTACAGTTGAACAGAATCTAATGTCGATTCTTGAAATGTTGCCTCTTAACAAGGTTCAACGAAGGCAAAAAATGGAGCAGCTTCTCGAGGAACTCAGCGTTTCTCATCTGGGAAAACAAAAAGCAAATACTCTTTCAGGTGGTGAAAGGAGACGGGTTGAGATCGCGAGAGCATTAGTAACAGATCCGAAGTTCATCTTGCTTGATGAACCATTTGCAGGTATTGACCCAATCGCAGTAAATGACATTCAGGAGATTGTGCGTAGTCTCAAAGACAAAAATATCGGCATCTTGATAACAGACCATAATGTTCACGAGACAATGTCAATTACTGACAGAGCGTACCTTTTATACGACGGTTCGATTCTAAAATCCGGTCGAGCTCAAGATTTGGCCGAGGATAATCAGGTTCGCGAATTATACCTCGGTGAGTCTTTTAAACTCGACAGATAATTTTAATTAAATTCAAAATCTACAGTGCTGGAGTACGACTATCCAAAAACATCGGGTAGTGCGGGCATTCCTGTCCGCTGATAGAGAGTGCAAAAAGAAGGACTGGAATGTCTGTTTCCATGAGTTGCAACTGAAATATAAATAAGTGGATAATGTCTGTTTTTCTAAAACATATTTTTCATACATCGGAGCTTAAATGCAAGGCTTAAGTCAGGATCTGCAATTAAAGCAGGTACAGCTTCAACAGCCGCAGCAGATCCTTCGCTCTGAATTGATTCAGCTTCCACTCCTCGAGCTCGAAATGCGAGTTCAGGCAGAGTTAGAGGACAATCCATTTCTCGAAGAATCAGTTGATCCTGACCAGGAAATAGAGTCCGACGAAAAAACACCAGAGAATGAAACTACTTTGTCAGATTCTGATGAGGATCATGCGCCTGCTACCGATTCTTCAACCCAGGAAAAGAAAGAAGTTGATTGGGACGATTTTCTGAATGATGCTGATCATTGGGAATTTAAGGCAACTCGACGAGTCAGATCTGAGGAACTTATTGACATCCCACAACCTGCAGTCCTTTCCTTGAGTGACCATCTTTACGAACAGCTCCATTTAGATGATTTAACTCCACAGGAAGTTGTCATTGGAGAAGAGATAATTGGAAATATTAACCGTGATGGATATCTGGAAGTTGAACTTGACGAATTATCAATCTCTTTGGGCATCGACCTCGAGCTAATTGAATCTGTACACCAGAGACTCATCCGGTATGATCCGATTGGAATCGCCTCTCGAAACCTCCGGGAATGTCTGCTCGTTCAACTCCAACACTTAAAAACTCCTGCCCCTGTACCGGAAAAAATGGTGGACGAATTTTGGGAAGACTTTATAAACAAAAGATTCGAAAACCTGGCCGATAAACTGAAGGTCTCCCTACAGGAGGTAAAAGAGTCATTTGAAGTCATAATCCATCTGAATCCAAAACCAGGCGAAGGATATTTCGACGAAAGGCAAAATTATGTTATCCCCGATTTGATAGTCGATAAGGTTGGTGATGAATTCGTAGTATTCCTCAATGATGGTGATATCCCAAATTTCCGAATCAACCCAACTTACCGGGAGATGTTCCTAAACCGTAAAGGTGCTGAAAAAAAGGTTCGAGACTTTCTTTCGAGAAAACTCGAATCCGCTCGCTGGTTTATCAATGCGATTTATCAACGTCGCACAACGATGCTCCGTACTATGTATGCAATTGTCGAACGTCAGCAGGAATTTTTCACACATGGAGCCAGTCGCCTTAAACCAATGATTCTCGCGGACATTGCCGAAGATATCGGAATGGATATATCTACTATTTCTCGAGTTACAAATGGGAAATACTGCCAGACCGATTGGGGCGTTTTTGAGCTAAAATATTTCTTCAGTGAACGCATGACAACCGAAAATGGTGTTGATGTCTCCAATCGGGTTATAAAGCAAAAATTAAAAGATCTTATCGAAGACGAAGATAAAAAGAAGCCGTACTCAGACCAGAAACTGACTGAGCTTTTAAATGAAGCAGGATTTAATATTAAAAGACGTACTGTGGCGAAGTACAGGGAGCAATTAAGACTGCCGGTTAAACGACTTCGGAGACAGATTTGAATTTGATAACACATCTATTACAGAAGTAATCCTGTCGATGCGAATAACAACCGTCCACCGCCTTATCCTGGTTTCAATTCTACTGATAGCAATGCATTTGTCAATCGGATGTTTGGATTCACCTCCTATCATCCCTGAAAGGAATAATCCCTGGGACCCGGAGAATCCTAATCCACCACGCCCACCGGATGGTTTCACAGTATTCCCGCAATCAGAAACCGTAGTCGAACTTTCATGGAGAGATCGATCGGGTAATGAGGACGGATTCAGGATTTTTGAAACTATCGGAACTGAGGAAGGAATGCATGTTGCTGCTGTTGTGACTGCTGATGTTGATAATCTGGTGCTAACAGAGCGACCTCGTAAGGACAGCCTGAAATACTACATCGAATCATTTAACGAATCCGGAAAATCATATTTAAGCCCCCCCATAAAAACATCGACTCTGGAGGCACCGCCAATGCCTCCTCTTGCATTCGAAGCATCTTCTGAACCTGATTCGGTGGTTAAACTGACATGGGTGGACGATTCGGATATTGAAGACAAGTTCGAGATTGAACAAAGCCTCGGAAACCCATCAGCCTTTCATTTGGTTGTTACTACCCCCGCTGACTGTACGTCATGGGAATTAAAATCTTTAAATCCCGATGCTATTTATTTTTTCCGCATCCGTGCCGGGAATATCTATGGCAAATCTATCTATGCAGAATCATCCGGTGTACGACCCGGAGGTTAAGATATTTTTGTTCATCAACGATTTAACACTCGGAGCAATATCATGAAATTAATAACTGTTTCCATTTTATTTATCCTGTTGATAGTCTTGAGCACCTCAGTGCACAATGTTCAGGGACAGGTTGTAATAAGTGAAGAGAATATCCCATTGGAACCCGGAACGGTTATGACATATACTGCACATTCTGACAGTGAGGGAGTTGAAGTAAATGTGGGATTGGACGGTGCCAACCGTGAATGGGATTTCACAAATCTTATTTTTGATGAGTTTGAAACTGACACGATAATAAATCCCGAAGACCTCGAAGAAGCAGACGAATTTCCCGATGCAAACCTGATACTCAGAACACCCGAAGGCTTATCAGGAGTTGGATTTGGGGATTTCTACATGTTTGATATAGTCACGGATTCCGGTTGGTATACAATCGGGCAATTAATGGTACCGGGAGAAAATGATGGACCTCTCGATTTTCCTCTTGACTTCACAGAAAATCCGATCCAGAAAATGGCATTACCAAGTGAGATAAATGAGGAATGGGAGGTAATCATAAATTATTCCTTAGGTATGGAAGCCCCGGATACACTGCAGGGTGGAATGTTTGATTCGATTTATGTAACTATTGACATAGGAGGTATTTCCGAGTTTGATGCATGGGGAACAGTAAATTACTCCGGCGGGGAAGTTGAAGCAATCAGGCAGCATACAATACTCGGTGGAACCCTGACGATTGTAGGCGTTTTCAGAGTAATGGGACAGAGAGTTGTGCTGCCAGTTTATGATTATGAACTTGAAGCAACACAGGAGTATCGCTGGATTGCTCCGAATATCGGTTATCTGGCAACAATAACCTCACTACCGCTTGAAGGTGATCCGGAATTCAATCTGGCTGGTCGTGTCCGATTGAGGTACTATCTGCCGGCTCTTGTTGTCCGGGACAATACCCTCGACTTTGGGGAAGTAGCTGTTGGCGGTGCTGCCGTCGCTGAACTATTAGTTGGAAATGAAGGCCAGGGGATCGGTTCAATAACTCGCATTGAAATAAAAGAGGAACTGCAGGAAGAACTTGAACCGTTAGTTGATTTGCCATTCAACATCGATCCTGACTCTACATACGGGATCAGATTCCTCTGGTCACCAGCAGGTGAAAGCAACCTTGATGGAATCAGTATAGATTTATATCACAACGACCCTGAGGCTGAAAATCCGATTTCTATCTCGTTGAGTGGTTCGACTCCAAGCAGTGTTAATCAGGATGTCTTAATGCCCGAGCATTTTACGCTTGATCAGAATTACCCCAATCCCTTTAATTCATCAACTGTCATCCCATTTGTCTTGCCTGCATCTCAGCACGTAAGATTGGATATAGTTGATATGAATTCACTTACAGTTAAGAATCTGATTGATTCCCAGCTATCCGCAGGAAAATACAGCTATACGTTTACAGCAAACGATCTTCCGACTGGTATTTACATTTACAGATTAACTGTCGGAAACGTCATCTATTCCAGGAAACTGGTATATATCAGGTAATTGGTTGTCGTCAAGCATCCCTGCCTGACAAAAAAAACAACGACTTAAGCGTCAGATTAGGATGCTTAACATCATATTCATTATTCCCGCACAGCCTGCATTGAAAGGGAATTAGAAGAGGGCATAAACCGGATAAAGTCCGATTTATCCAATCGCAGATCCCGACTTATTCATAAATTCGGGAGTGAATAATTAATCTCATCATGTCTTACAATCACAGAGCAACCAGAAAGGTGATTCATTAGGAAAATTCGCATGAAAAAAACATTACTCATACTTCTTTTAATGGCAATTTCCGGTCAATTAAATACGAGCTTCTCATACGAATATATGTTTGATAATGATCATCCATACCGACTAACTCTGCACGATGGAACATCTCTTATCGGCAATATCATCTATGAGGATGATAAAGCGGTAACATTTAAGACAATCTCCGGACTTGAAATGGTCATTGAGCACGAAAAAATTGATAAAATCCGACCATTATCAGGAGAAATCCGTGAGGGGAAGTATATCCGATATGATCCGAACTCAACTCGACTGCTATTTGCTCCAACAGCCAGACCATTAAAAAGTGGTCAGGGTTATATTGCCCTGTATGAGCTGTACCTTGCCTTCGTTGGTGTTGGAGTTGGTGACATATTGACCTTAGCTGGGGGATTTTCTATATTTCCCGGAGTTGATGAGCAAATCTACTATTTCGCACCGAAAATAACCCCAGTTCAATACGAAAACCTCGATCTATCCTGTGGCATAATGCATCTGGGATTCACCGGTGAGAGTGAAATAGGACTCGGCATTCTTTACACCGCAGGCACATTAGGATCAAGAACCTCAGCACTCACAGTGGGTCTTGGGTGGGGATATGCTGGCGATGAAGTAGGGGATAACCCGGTTGTAGTGTTAGGTGGTGAAGTCCAGCTTTCAAATTCCATTAAACTATTAACTGAAAACTGGTTTCCACCGGGAACTGATTTCTCGATGATTTCACTGGGAATCAGATTTTTCGGAGACAATTTATCAACTGATTTAGGCTTTTTCATCCCAACTGGAATTGACGATGAAGAAGCTTTCTTTTTCCCCTGGGTAAACTTCGTGTATAATTTTGGGCATAACTAATCGACCAATTCTCTAATTTCTTTTTCAGAAACCGACGGTATGACACAATTGCTTTTGAGCAGACAAAGGATTGACATGAATAGCAAACCAGCAGTATCACCAGTGCACAGGAGAATTTCAATGAAAACAATCCCACTCGTCCTTCTCTCATTCTTCATTTCGGCTCAGATTAACACGGCCTACTCAAATGAGTATTCAGTCGAAGTTGAACTGACCTATCGAATAACAGTGATCGATGGTTCATCTTTTATCGGTGAGGTCAGCTTCGAGACAGAAAACTCTATCAACTTTTTGACCATGTCCGGTCAGGAAGTTATTATTGAACGAAAATCGATTAGGGAAATCGAACTACTTTACGGTGAAATCCGCAATGGAAAATACGTCCAATATGATCCCAATGCATACCGATTGCTGTTCATCCCAACGGCAAGACCATTGCAGCATGGAGCCGGATCGGTTGCACTTTACGAAATGTTTTTTCCCTTGGTAAGTTTCGGTCTTGGCAATGTCCTGACAATTGGTGGCGGCATGCCATTTTTAGAATTTTCCCAATCAAGAAGACAAGTCATCTATTTCTCGTCAAAAATCACGCCCATTTCAGCCGAGAATTTTGATCTCGCCTTTGGAGCAATGTATACGAGTTTATGGGATAATAAAGATGATGCAGCCGGTATTTTTTATTCCATAGGCACCTTTGGATCAAGCGCAGAAGCTATCACAGTAGGACTGGCATGGAGCCATCAAAACGGAGTTAATGATGATCATTTTGAAATCAATCGTATGACTCAATATAACATGCCGAAACCCTTCGCAATTGTAGGTGGCGAGTTGTTATTAAATAACTCTTTAAAACTAATGACAGAAAACTGGATACCTCTAAAGGGAGATGTTTATCTCACATCATTAGGACTCCGATTCATTGGCAGTAGGATTTCTGTAGATATGGGAATCTTCGCTCCAATTCCACTAATCTCTGATAAATCACAGGGGTGGGTACCGTGGGTTAACCTTGTTTATAATTTTGGCTATCGTTAGAACAAAAACCTCTCCCCCCTGCTATTGCAGGGGGGAAATAAAAGGGGGAGTCGACAGGACGAAGTCCTTTTCAGTACAATCCAAACCTCGCATTAACCTGATTTCATTATGAAAAATTCACGGGATACGAAACCTCTAAGTCTTAAATTATTTGTCCATGTAATGCAGCAAAACCACCGATCCTCCTATAAGGGTTTCAGAGTTTGCTTTTAAAGCCGAATCTTCTTTCCTGTCGCCAACGCAGGTTATCACACCATGCCCTGGGGAAATTGGTGTAATGAAGAGTGGCGCAACGGTATTCTCCTCTCCGAAGAAATAAGCCGTTCTGTTGAAATCTTCATCAAGTATTGATATGAACCATTTTAAATCCTTCGCTCCCAGAGCCGAGGGCATTACAAAAGCATCACCTATCAGCAGCCTCCCACACATCATCCATTTCCCTTCTTGCCATGGAACTATTCCATACAGGTCGGGATAATATGGCATTTCAATTTCTGATTTCATTACCTTCATGTTCCTGATAACAGGTTGACAGATCTCTGAAAGTATATGGTTCCCGTGCTTATCAAATTTACATAGGGCACTCCGACCACCAGTGCTGTCAGAACTAGAATCTATACCTAATAGAACGATCGATTCATCATCCGAGACCTTAATGTCACGAGCTTCAAAGGCAATTGAATCGGTGATATCAACCTCCCATTCCAGCGATCCATTTTGACTTAGTTTAATTAATCTGAGATACCTGGGGGGGTAATGTCGATCTGACTCGGATTCAGGATTGCGCATTTTTATATGCCTCGAAATCAGGTAGCCCCCATCATTTGTTTCAGCAATCAGGTTTCCATATTCATTATCTGAGACGAACAAATCTTCCTGCCAGATTGTTTTTCCATCGGGTGAAACCTTCAGAGCGGTAATAAACCACTTTTCACCCTCATTAAAGCTCACAGACTTAATAGAAAAGATTCCGGTCAAAAACAGATTTCCATCCCTGGTTGGGATCAGATTGAAGCTCATAAAGCGGTTCTGTTGAAATCCCTCAATTTGGTAGGAACCGATAAGTTCACAATCGATTGAATAATGCAATAATTGCTTTGCAGAACCTCGCATCTCTTTGCTTGCTGTGATAAAAATACCTTTCTCGGGGAGATACACCATTGCGTGGGATTGTTTGTCAAATTTCACACGCTTTATCTCATTACCACTAATATCCGTCTTCAAAAGGTAGTAATCATCTGAATACTCCCTGGGATTGTCTTTCCTGTTTACGACCTTGACTAATGTGAGGCAGGTTGTGTCAGGAAGGATCACTGTAGATTTGGGTCCGAGGTTATATTCCGGATCTGAATAGAAATATTCACTAACCTTCCCCTGGACCGGAGGAGATTCAAATTTGCTCTCTGACTCAATCTCTTTGACCGAATGAAAAGCAATAATAATCAAAATGATACCTGCGCCCACGATCATCGATATTCCACCAGTAACCATAGCCAGCCTTGCATGGGCTCTTCCTCTGGGAGTCTTCGCACTTTCACTTGTTAATCTCTTTATCTTAATAAGGGCGATAATCCCAAAGACAAATGCGATCACCCCAAGGACAGCACCAATAGCATGTGGAATAATCGCCACCAATCCCTGTTGCATGATATTAATTTCATACATCATGCGCATCATGAGCATAAAGAAAGTAAAAAACAAGGCTAAAACAGCCAGGATTAAGGAATTTCGAGCCAAAGGATGAATAGGACCAACTTTTTTTGACATTTGAATCTCCCGGATTGAAGGTTGGTAGTAGATAAGAATATAGTTTGAAATAACCTTCTTAACAAGAGGAAATATCCTAATTAGTGCGATTTTATCTACTTAAAGTAAATTATTCGGAATTCATTAAGAATTAAATATCCGACACACTCCCTCTAATCCACTGGATTACAAAATCATTTCAAGCCGATGTCTTTCCATAGACCTTGCATGAAGTCTACTGATAGATAGTACCCGGGGGTATCGTCTTTAAAATAAGCTGGTCCTCCCTGCACTGCAATAACGTCCCAAAACTCTAAGCGGAATATTGGTGCTATTGTCCTGGTTCAGCGGGATTTGGAATTTTGGCCTGCTTTTCTTAGTTGGTAC
>CAYLYZ010000084.1:0-25964 GCA_964387885.1 uncultured bacterium
ATCAAAGATAGAGTAGCCGGTCTGTTAGTTGCAGATATCAGCGATCCCACTCAACCACGTGAAGTCGGGCAAGCCGAGCTTCCCCTGGATTGGGAGGATGGTAAAATGATCATTAATGGCAATTACCTCTATGTCAATAATCCCGATAGCGGTCTTTATGTGTTCGATATCTCCGAACCTGAACAACCAGAATTTATTCAGCTTCTGGACAATCTGGTCGGAGGAAGCTATCCTCTCCTGCATGGTGATTTAATGTTGATGTCGAACGATCACAGGTTCCTCGATATTATAGATGTCTCGTCTCCTGAATCACCGGAATTAATATCCTCCTGCGATATCTGGCTTGAACCTGAGGGAATTGCAGCCATTGGGAACTATGTTTATGTTACAGAGCGTGAAGAAGGAATACTTATCGTGGACATATCCGACCCAACTTTTCCGTGGGTAGTGAATTTTATACCACCCTTTGATTCACAACCTGAATACCTCATCATTGACGTAGAGAACCAAATTGCAGCATGTTGGGATAATCAAAACGCCTATTTGATGGATGTATCCGATCCAGAGAATCCGGAATTCCTCAGTTCAGTACGTGCTTGGTGGGGACAATTGAGGATTTCTAACGGTCACCTGATAACCTCAAATATCAATGGTTATCTCAGGACATATGATATTCGAAATCCACGAGAACCTGAGCAAACCGGATATCTTCGAACGGATTTGTATACATATGATGTCGACGTACAGGGATTTTACCTTTACGCAGCACACAGTAGGCAATTCTGGATTTATGATTGTCTGGACGTTTTATCGGTAGACGAGGGCAAACGATACGCCCCGGACAGTAACTTCGTCAGCCTCTATCCTAATCCAGCCAATAGCGGAGCAACAATTATTTACCGATTATCTTCACCAGGAAATACCGGTATTTCGATTTATGATTTAAAAGGCAGTCTTGTTGACCAGATAATGTCAAACCAATATAACCCGGCAGGCGATTACCGAATCCGGTGGAATACGCACGGAATTCCAAGTGGTTCTTACATAATTAAGATAGATGGTGCAGTCAATTCCCATCACAAGACCATATCAGTCGTGAAATAAAACTTAAGAGCCTACAATGAAAACGACCTTAATATTCAGCTTGATTTTGATTACAACACTTTCAGGATTTTCTCAAGATAGTTCCGGAGTACGAATGGTTGGGCAGGCTTTTCCACAATGGGGAGAAACTTACGACATGGAACTAGCTGGGAACATCCTCTTCGCTGCAAATAGACGGTTAGATATAGTAGACGCAAGTGATCCAGGAAATCCGGAGTATCTTTGGTTCAGCAACCGATTGGGCTCCTGCTACAGAGTTGAGGTAGATGGTCCGAGAGCCTTTTTGGCAACTTCATCTTATTCCCGTGGGCGTGATATGTTTATACTCGACATCTCTGATTTATCAAATCCAAGGGAATTAGGTGTTTATTCAGATGATCTATCGCTATACGAGATGATTGTGAAGGGCAATATCGCTTATTTACGCTCGCGAGATCAAGTTCAAATTCTGGACGTGACCACTCCTGACGACATCCGAATGATCTCCACCATTGACATAACTGATGATATGATCACGATGGATGATGATGGTGAATACATATTTGGATGCACTGAACGCGAAGGCATAAGAGTCTTCGATGTTTCAGATCCATCCAATCCACACCAGATAAATTTCTTTCCTCTCGATATGCCTGTCGAGGATATCTCATATGCGGATGACAGAATCTATTTAGCAAATTCAACGCACCGGAACTTCGGTGTGACGGTTTTGGACGTTCGCGATGTAATGAATATAGATACTCTGCGTCATGTTTTGACTGGCAATAGTCGACCACTTAAGGTGTCTGCAAGAGATACGATGCTATTTGTTAGCACCGAACATTGGATCTATACTTATAGTATCGCAGATATTGATAATCCATTCAGAATCGGTAACGAAAGTTGTGAGCCCATTCTCTTTAAAATGAACGATTCTCTTTTATTTGTGAGAACTGAAAAGGAAAAGCCACTTTCAATTTTCAACTATAGAAATCCAGATGAATTGGTCGAGGTTGGTGGTATGAACAATGCATATAATGTTGATTTGATCAAATTTGCCGGTGACCGTATGTATGTTGATGAGACAATTTTCGATATCTCACGTCCGTTAAATCCAAGAAAACTTGGAAGCTTTCCCATTAGTGGTGTCATCGATTACGAGATCAACGATTCGTTTTTTCATGTAATCATTGAGGATCGCTATAAAGTGTTTGATGTAGCTGATCCAGCAAATATAGAGTTGAGAGCGGTGTTTGGCCATACTGGTCAGGATTTAATATTGAATGGAGATTATACCTATATTTCGAGTGGCAGTTTAGAGGTTCTGGATGCATCAGATCTGGGCTTTATCAGATCTGTCAACTCTATAAGCTCGGAAGAGATGACTGGATCAGCTGGTAATATGATAATTCGAGGGAATTACCTTTACAGTGTTTCGAAAAATAGTTTCGGGATTCTTGATGTATCGGAACCAGAATCGCCTATGTTAACTGGTAGTTATGATCTCAGTCCCAGATGGATGGAATTTATGACTCCCGAATTTGTCCTCTACGATGACTATGCTTACATCGCTGCAGAAAAAGCCTTTTATATTTTAGATATCACTGAATTAGATAATCCAGTTCTGGTTAGTGACTCTTTGGAATATAGATGCCGGAAGATTATTAGAGATGGAGATCATCTTTTACTTTCAGGAGTCAGGTGGGATTACCAACGACACAGTGAATACGGACTCCAAATTCTGAGCCTGGAAGATCCAACTCACCCGAACATTGCGGGTTTCTATCAAACGCCCGGATTGGCTGAGATGTCAGGGGTAAGGGATGGACTCTGCTACGTTGCTGATGGCTCCAGTATCGTGATTCTTGATTTTTCTGAAGCACTTTCCACCCCATTTGGTCATGAACCGGAGTTTCAGCCATCAAAATTCTTTCTGACTGCTTATCCCAATCCCTTTAACTCGACAACAACAATCAACTTCAACATGCCTGGTATTGAAAAGGCTGAGCTTCGAGTCTATGATCTTCAGGGAAGACTGGTTCATGAGCTTGTGAACTGCAGACTCGACGCCGGGGAACACAATGTCAGGTTTGACGCGTCCGGGTTAGTAAGTGGAGTTTATCTGATGAAATTGGAATGTGGGTCGGAAATTACTTCACATAAACATGTAGTCCTAAATTGATTATATGCTGACGAGTTTCGGAGAGGGTTGAAAATATTCAACCCCTACGTCGACATACAATGGAGTTTATTGAATCGGGAAAAGGACAAAAATTGATACATCCCAAACAGCGTGTGAGACTATACCGGGCAACACACTACCAGTAACTTTATACAGCAATCCCCAGAAAACTCCGCACACGCCTGCAGCACCAATTAACATCAGGTTCATGCTTGGGATGTGAACCGCTGTGTATGCGAGTCCGGCAATCAGGAATCCTACCCAGGGATTCCATTTTTTTGCGAACCTCTTCTGGACAAATCCACGCCAGAATATCTCCTCTCCGGGACCGATAGGGAAGAGGAGCAGCAAACCAATTGTCCATTGTGGTAATTGGGATTTTCGTCCGTATATCGAATCAATCTGTTGATCCTGATTGATAAACGATTGAGTAACGATGTCCCCAAGGACGAAGATCCCGTATAAAATCGCAGCTGAAACTACTCCCCACGTTATAATTTTACCCCACGACCAATTGTATTTCAAAATACTACGGTCGTGGGAGAATGACCATATACTCAGGGAGGAGGTCGCAATCACCATCCATATCCAGAAGTTGCCATAATTGACCCTGAACATGAAAGTCCATAGGATCAGGGCTGCAAACACTCCGATCCAGACAGGTTTCAGATTTTGCTCATCAACTGCCTTAGAAGATGCTGGCAAGTACGAATCCCGCTGAGAGCAGTAAGCCGAAAAGCATGTGCAGTTGGGCTGTCGAAACATCGAGAGTTGCCAGATCGCCCGGAGTGTCAGGTCTGGCAGCGTTGGTGATTTTATGTAACTTGATCGATGGGATCAGGCTGATTAATGCAACTAATGTCCAAACCGGTGCAACTTTTGTGATGACTAGTACAATTAGAGTCACGTATGCAGACATAACTAAAAGCTTGTAATTACGTTTGGATGGTTTCCATCCAATCAAGCTCGGGATTGTAACGAAACCGGCTCGGGTGTCATGCGTGATATCACGGAGATTATTTGCATTCAGGATGGCAGCAACAAGGATTGATATCGGTAGTGAAACCAACACAGGAGTCCATGATATTTGTTGTGTCTGAACGTAATATGCTCCAAATACCATTAATGGTCCCATTAGTGTAAAGACTAATGGTTCCCCAAGTGCTTTGTATTTATAACCAAACGGATCTGCTGTGTAAAAATAACCTCCGAGAATACCGATAAGACCAAGTGCAACTATTACCCAGCCTAAATGATACACTAAATATACACCAATCAGAAAAGCCACACCGAAGGCTACTATTCCTCCACGGAGGACATCTTTGGGTTCCATCAGTTTTTCAACTAAGATTCTACTCGATCCGAAAGAATCAGGGGTATCAGCTCCGGCTTTCAAATCAAAGTATTCAGAAACTAAATTTGTTCCAGTATGTAATAACACACCACCAAGCATTGCAGCGATAAAAAATAGATAATTAAACTGTCCCTGATCAAAATAGGCGAGGGCTGTACCAAGAAGAACCGGTACTACGGATGCAGAATAAGCAAATGGTCGCGCCGCTTGCATCCATAGGCTGAATCTGGAACGAGTTATATTTTCAGACATTTCGTTTCCTTTTTATGGTTAAATAATTTACCACGAAATAAAAATATAGGTTGGCTGTTATTAATTGTCAAGTAAATGCATTTTTTGTTTGATACAAATTCTGATAACTTACCATTCGAATCTTACCATTCAAATCTTACCCCACCCACAAAGAATAATCCGAGCTGGTGAACCGGCTCTTTAGCATTTATTTCAGGTACATTCGGATCAATTGGTTGAGTAGGATATGTATAATCAGTAATATTAGCACGATCGAAAACATTCTGCGCTTCGAGAAAAACTATTATTGATCGTCCACCGGTGTACCATTTGCTATCCCACCTGATATCCAGCTTCGAATAAGCCGGATACCTCGCACTATTAGGAATATCGGATCTTTTCCAGGTATATTTGGATTCAGAATCGTTTTTTGACCAAATCTTCGGTGTATAAGGTCTTCCTGATACATATCTGAACCGAGAAGATACTGTGAGTTCATCGCCACTTACGGGCAAAAGGAATGACCAGTAGCCGTACCAGTGCTTTTGGAATTTTCGCACCGATAATCCACTGAAATTATATCCCAATACGATCGTTGCAACATCTCGATAATCATAATCTGCCGGATATGTTAGGTTATTAAGCACTTCGACTGAATCAACATCCTCATAACGGGGAGCAGTAGTTAAGGCTTTTGCAAAAGAATAAGCGGCAGTTCCATACCAGTTATCTGAGAGTTTTTGTTGGATAAATAGTTCTACTCCACGAGTTTCCTTATTCTTGAGTGAAAGATATTGAAAAGTTTTTTGAGTGCGATTCAAACTATTGGTCATCCATTGGAGGGAAAGGGGTAGACTGGAATAAAATTTCAGATATCCCTCAATGCTGATCCTGGTGGATTCTGTAAGTAAATAGGAAAATCCTCCAATGTAGTGATCTGCTCTTTTATGGGGCAATTCCCTGTTAGCCTCATGAGAGAGGTAATCTATTATTGACAGAGCCTGGTAATATCTCCCATAGGCAATCGAACAGGAAATTCGGGAATTTACTCTCCATTTGGCAGAAAGACGCGGTGCTAAAGTTACATCATCGGAGAATTCAAATCCATCAATCCTTAACCCTCCCAAAATCGAAAGACTTTCAATCGGTCTCCAACGATATTGAAGATATCCCCCATATTTCAGCGAAGTCTGCTTCGATTCAATACGCAACTCTTGTTTTTCATCATCCCCACCGTCCGCGGCATCAATACTTGTAACAATGTCATCTTCACTCAACTGCAGCCATACATCATGAGAATATGTAATTGGCTTAAGCGAAATTCCCGCGAATAATTGATCAACGTTCCTTGTATTTAGTGTCAGGTTAACGTGTACCTGATCGGTCGTTTCAGTGCTTCGTGCAAAAGCGTAAAGGTTGCTTATTCTTTCACCTACAACATTCTCATAGACATCAAATAAATCATAGCTGCCGGAAATTTGACTCCGTCCAATAACAAGTTCCGTAAATCCCCTGTCCATCAGCATGCGCAAACGAGCACCAAGGGCTACTGTATGATCTTTGGCATCGATTGTCTCTGCACCGCGTGACCAGGCACCTTCTTCCATGGCATCAATTTTAACCCAATCTTTTAAATAAAGGCCAAACACGGAAATGTTGGTTGTTGGTGAGGGAAACGAAGATATTTTAAACTGTGAGTCCCAGAAATAGGGTACTGCAGGTAATTCGAGCTGATCCTTAAGAATATCAATATAACTCCTTCTGAACGACAACAAGTATGATCCGTTAGTTAATGGTATTCCACCTTCGAGATTTAATCCGACACTTGCAACGGAAGTCTCTAGCTGACCTCTGAAATTATCCTTATCTCCATCTCGGAGCTCTAAATCGAGTATACTTGATAATTTATCACCGTATTTTGCTGAAAATCCTCCGGTTGAAAATGTAACATCCTCGAGAAATTCAATGTTAACAGCACTCATTGGACCACCCGAGGTTGTGGGATCGGGGAAGTGATTGATATTGTCAATTTCCAATCCATCAATAATTGTCAAATGTTCTGCAAAGCTCCCGCCTCGTACGATAATTTCATTTGTTAGATCATTCTGACTGAAAACACCTGGAATAGCCTGAATTGTTCTCAACACATCTTCGAAAGCTCCCGGAGCTCTCCTGACTTCTTCATAACTCAATGTTTGGGTGGAAGATGGTAGGTTAGGTTTATCCTGGAAATATCCACTTCTGACAGTAACTTCCTTCCCTTTGATTACCGTTGGATCGAGATGAAACTCAAGTGTCACCACTCTACCAGCTGAAACTGAAACTTCTCCTCGCGACATACTTGCAAATCCTAATGCGCTGGCAGTAATATGATAGGTTCCCGGTTTGAAACCTTGAATGATAAACCGACCATCAAGATCAGATGCAGCGCCAATATCCGTCCCAGCCACTACAATATTTGCCCCCGGGATGGGAGAAAGATTGGAAGAATCTAAAACTCTTCCCTTTACACTTCCGGGATTAATCTTTGCATGTACTGAACAACTGCATGAAAAAACGACCACGCAGAAAATCGTTAACACGATCTTTTTGTAGCAAAACATCCGCTAATCTTTGTTAATATTGATTTTTCAGATATAAGATAAGAACTTTTCTTTCTCTTTCATGAACATTGTTTCAGTAAAAAGCATATTTTTTATATTTTTTCTTGACTGACATGTAATTATTGCTTACTTTGCACATATGTTATGTGATAATGGACATTTGTACACATTATGCTAAAGACATCGGAAAAAACATCATCGCTTGTGGATGTAGCAAGGTTATACTACGAGCATGATTACAGTCAGCAGGACATTGCGAGAAAACTCGGGATTTCACGACCCAGTGTCTCGAGAATGCTGCAAAAGGCTCGAGAATTGGGCATAGTCCGAATTAAGATCTATGATCCTGAACAGCGAGGTTCGCATCAGGAAAAAGCTTTACAACAAATATACGGGCTCAAAAAGGTAATTCTCGTACCTAATGAGGACGCAACGGATCTAGTAATTAAGCAGAGGTTGGGATTTGTAGCGGCCAGATACCTTGACGAACTTCTTGAGGATGGTCTCACAGTTGGGGTTTCCTGGGGATCAACGATGCAGGAGGTTGTTAAGCACCTTCAGCACAGGACAATTCGCAACATGACGGTAGTTCAACTGAATGGTGGAATTTCGAGAGCAGAGTATAACACTCATGCAAGCGAGATTGCGCTGAAAATAGGAAAAAACTATCAGGCGATACCCTTTCTGTTGCCGTTACCGGCGATAGTCGACCAGGTACGAGTCAGAAGAGCGATTATTACCGATAAAAACATTGCCAAAACACTAAATCTTGCAAGAGAAGCTCAAATTGCAATGTATACCGTTGGAGCTTTCAGCTTCAACTCTGTGCTTGTAAAAGCTGATTACTTCGAGACTGAGGAAGTTGAAGAACTTTTAACCGACAAGGCAGTAGGTGATATATGTTCGCGGATAATTGATGAAAATGGGAACATATGTAACTCGAAGCTCAATGCCCGGACAATTGGTATAAGTCTAAGTGATTTAAAAAAGAAGAAATACGCTATTGCAGTCGCAGGTGGCATGGAAAAGCTCAACGCAATCAGAGCTGGATTGCGAGGTAATTATTTTAATGTACTTATCACAGATGAGTGGGTTGCTTCAAAGCTATTAGAAAACGCTGACATTTCCTGAAATAAAGAATATGAATTCATCTGAAAAACAAATTATCGCAATAGGTTCCGATCATGGTGGTTACCAACTTAAGGAAAAACTAAAAGAATACCTGACTCGCAATGGATTCAATGTAAATGACTGCGGAACTTTCAGCACTGAGGATGTTGACTATCCGAAATTCGCATATCTGACCGCGAAGGAAGTTTCAGATGGGAACGCACATTTCGGCATAATCGTCGATGGTGCAGGAATTGGTTCGGCTATGACAGCAAATAAAGTTGGGGGTATACGAGCTGCACTCTGCTACGATGTTTCATCAGCAAACAACGCACGTGAACATAATAATGCCAACGTTTTAACACTGGGCTCCGGATTAATAGGGGAAAACCTGGCCAAACAGATTTGCGATAAATTCCTGTCAGTAGACTGTACCGTTGACCGACACCTTAAACGGGCAAGTATGATTGATGAACTTGACAAAGGTATAATCCCGTTTTCTGCAATTAATGCTTCAAAGACCAGCAATAAAAAGGACAATCACCCGATGGAATTGTCAAGTCAGGATCTAACTCGTATTGCAGATCGAATACGAGAAATGCTCTCAACCGATGTTGCAGAACCTAAAAAACATCAGAGCGCTTGTGGTGATGCAAACTGTAATAATTGTGGTCATTGTGCTGAAAAAACTCCGGATACAATAAGAAAATATCTTGACCTTGGTGCGGGAAGGATTTCTCATAAATCAGGTTCAGGTTACATTCCAAAGGATATTGCTGGAATTATCGACCATACAATACTCAAACCGGATGCGACCGAAGATGACATTATCACACTTTGTAACGAAGCTCGCGAACATGGATTTGCTTCGGTTTGTGTGAATCCTACCTTTGTGTCTCTGGCAAGGAGAGAACTTGTTGGTACTGACGTTCAGGTTTGTACGGTAGTAGGTTTCCCTCTTGGTGCGCACATGTCAGAGATTAAAAGTATGGAAACCCGACGTGCTATTCGTGAAGGTGCACGAGAAATCGACATGGTTATAAATATCGGAGCCCTGAAAAGCGGGAAAGATGATCTCGTTTACGACGACATTCGCAAAGTGGTGGATGCATGCGAGGATGGAGGCGCTCTAAGCAAGATAATTATTGAAGCTGCACTTTTAACAGATGATGAAAAGATCCGAGCCTGTCAACTCTGCAAACGAGCTCGTGCCAATTATGTTAAAACCTCTACCGGATTCGCTCCCGGTGGCGCAACAGAAAAGGATGTCGCCCTGATGAGCAGTGTGGTGAAAGACTCCGGGATAGGTGTTAAAGCTGCCGGTGGGATAAAAGATTATAAAGATTTTGAAAAGATGGTTTCGGCAGGTGCCACGAGAATTGGTGCCAGTGCCGGGATAAAGATTGTTCAGGGAGCCAGGGAAGTTACGGTCTCGAATTGAATGCTGTGTGTATATCACCTGTAGGGGCGAATAATCATTCGCCCTTAGTAGCAAGTGAACAGCATTTAGGTCATGTCCTACAAAGTAAGATTTGTTTTGGGCGAATAATTATTCGCCCCTACGACAGTAAAATCTTTTATATAAAGGGGAGGTAAACTCTTGGTAGACCTTCGCGCATACGTTTTTTTAGATAGTATTCAACCACAGTACGCGGCATATCTCGGTACAGTGGCAAAAGGTTTTTTGCCTATTGCAGGCATGGCATCGCTGTATGTCGAGATTTCACCTGGCATCGAGATCAACAGGATTACAGATATTGCTCTGAAATCGACGAACGTGACTCCCGGGATGCAAATCGTTGAGCGACTCTATGGAATGCTTGAAATTCATTCTAATTCGCAGGCAGATGTTCGGCAAGCGGGACAAGCAATTCTCGAAGCCCTTGATCTTAAGGAAGAGGACAGGTGGAAACCAAAGATCTACTCACAGCAGGTCATACGACGAGTGGACGACCACCAGACACAGCTAATTAACCGGATGCGGTTTGGAAATATGATTATCCCTGGTGAAACGTTATTTGTCATGGAAGTTGCTCCCGCTGCGTATGCGGCTCTTGCAGCAAATGAAGCAGAAAAAGCTGCTGAAATCAACATCCTCGATGTACGTGCATTTGGAAGTTTTGGCAGAGTCTACCTTGGTGGTGAAGAACGCGATATTGATGTCGGTTGGCGTGCTGCCGTTAAGGCAATTGAAGAAGTTACAGGAAAAGAACAATCTAAATAAATTTTGGAGAAGAAATGGCAGAAGCACTGGGAATGTTGGAAACACGCAGTTTTCCTGCGGTAGTCGAAGCCGCTGATGCTATGGTAAAAGCTGCAAAAGTTGAATTAGTATCATACGAAAAAACAGGTGGCGGGTATGTCACTGCTATTATCCGTGGTGATGTAGCTGCAGTTAAAGCTGCCTGCGATGCCGGTCGTGCGGGAGCTGCGAGAGTAGGTGAAATCGTTGCTGTTCATATCATTGCCCGTCCGCATTCTAATGTTGACTTTATCATGCCGCTTGGTCGTGAGGAAGATGGCAAGGCGGGAATGGAGCGTCTTAGTAAATAGTCGCTCTTAAGGAGGTATTATGGTTCTCGCCAAAGTTGTCGGGACATTGGTTTCGACACAAAAAGAAGAGAGTCTCGAGGGGCTGAAATTCCTGATACTGCGCAATGTTGAGATCAATGGCAAAGTCGGCAAAGGTTTTGTAGTCGCAGCTGATGGTGTGGGAGCTGGTATAGGAGAAATGGTTTTGTACGCAAGTGGCAGCTCAGCCCGTCAAACCAAATTGACCGAAAACCGCCCCTGTGACTCAATTGTTATGGCAATTGTTGATAATTGGGAAGTTGACGGGAAGTTAAAGTACAAGAAGGGAGTTAACGATTAAGAGTGATTATTACATATCACTCGAATTGTATGGGCACGATGCTCGTGCCCATTACTTCTTTGTTCAAGGTTTCGACTTTTAATGATATCGTTATCAATCAAACAGGGGCACGGGCACCGTGCCCTTACGCTTTAACAGCATCTAATAATTATTAATTATGGAAGAGCTGTGTCCCGGTTAACAGACGAACAAGTAAATATCATTGCTGCTGAAGTCATAAAGCAACTTAAACAACCTGAATCCGGAAATTCTTCAGATAGAAGCAAAACAGCTTCTGCTCCATTAACATCGTTCGGAGCAGGAATCTTTGCCGATATTGATTCAGCAGTTAAGGCTGCACGTCTGGCTCACGAAAGGCTTGTGAGTATGACACTTGAGCAACGAAAAAAAATAATTTCGAACGTTCGCAAGCGAATGCTCGAGGCAACTGAAGAATTGTCTCGAATGGCGCTCGAAGAGACCGGCCTTGGTAGGTTCGAAGATAAAATTCAGAAAAACAGACTTGTTACGCTGAAAACTCCGGGAACAGAAATTCTTCAGCCAACAGCATGGTCGGGTGACAGAGGACTTACATTGATGGAATTGGCTCCTTATGGTGTTATAGGAGCAATAACTCCTGTTACCAACCCAACATCGACGATCATATGCAATTCAATTGGCATGGTTGCTGCTGGAAACGCAGTGGTATTTAACGTTCATCCAAGTGCTAAGAATACCAGCATCAGGAATATTATCCTGCTCAATGAAGCAATAACTGAAGTTGGTGGACCGGAGAATGTCATTACATGCATATCAGAGCCTACAGTAGAGAGTGCTACTGAGCTGATGCACCATCACGGTGTCAGGTTGTTAGTCGTAACAGGTGGTGGTGCAGTAGTTAAGGCAGCTATGAACAGCGGGAAACGGGCTATTTGTGCAGGACCCGGTAATCCTCCAGCTGTCGTTGATGAAACCGCAGATATCGATCTTGCTGCAAAAAGCATTGTTGCAGGTGCTTCTCTCGATAACAACATTATCTGTGTACTCGAGAAGACCGTCATAGCGGTTGATTCTATCTCCGATTCACTCATTGAAGCATTTCAAAGACACAATGCGGTATTGCTGACACAAGAGCAGTTCAACCAATTAGAACCGATTATCTTCTCAAAGACTAACGGACCGCGCAAATATGCAGTGGTGGACAAAGATTTGATCGGAAAGAACATACAGGTGATTCTTTCGAAAATCGGAATGACTGTACCTGATAATATCCGACTTGCGGTGGTTGAGGTAGATGCGGATCATCCCCTGGTCTGGACTGAACAGATGATGCCGGTAATGCCATTGGTCAGGGTATCTGATGTAGATAAAGCAATTGAGCTTGCCAGGGAATCCGAACATGGTTACCAACATACAACAGTTATGCACTCGACCAACATCAACAACCTTTCAAAAATGGCGCGAGAGATGAATTGCAGTATATTTGTCAAGAATGCACCCGGACCTGCCGGCCTGGGATATAACGGCGAAGGTTATTGTTCATTCTCAATTGCGAGCCCAACCGGTGAAGGATTGACGAATGCGCGGAGTTTTTCCCGCGAGAGGCGTTGTACGTTAGTTGATAATTTCAGAATTGTATGATTAGAAGATATCCTGCAATAGCCCTGCTTGAATTATCCGGAATCTCCCGTGGTGTCGTAACAAGCGATGCAATGGTCAAACGAGCTCCGATAACGATGATAAAGTCGGGGACGATCTCGGAAGGTAAGTATCTTATCCTCGTCGGGGGAAGTGTCGCTTCAGTCGAGGAAGCTTTTGCTGCCGGAATGTCAATCGGGGGAAATTCAATTATCGATCATGTAATCCTGCCGGATGTTCATACCCAGGTTCACGATTCGATACTCGGAACAAAACGTAAACCAGCTGCTGATGCATTGGGATTAATTGAAACGAGCACTGTAGCTGCAACTATCAGATCGATGGATGCTGCGATCAAAAGTACAAAGATAGATATTGTCGAATTGAGGTTGGGTGATAACCTTGGCGGAAAAGCATTTGCTATATTCTCCGGCAAGGTCGAAGATGTACAAACTGGAATGGACATTATTCATGAAGTATCAGGCGGGAAAGAGTATTTGACTGCAGAAGAGATTATCCCGAGATTGGCTGATGTGATAGGCAAACAACTCGAATCAGGCAGCAGATTTGCTGAAATCAGGGCCAGCATATTAGAAGACGGGGAGCTCTGATATGATGTTGGGAAGGGTATTCGGTACTGTCACGGTCAGTGTAGTTTACGAGGGATTGGAGGAGACTCCGATGCTGCTCGTGCAGCCTCTCGATAAACGCCAACAGCCTGAAGGTGATTTCGTTGTCGCAGCCGATCCGACACGAATGGCAGGACCGGGCGAGCTGATATACTACGAAGCCAGCCGCGAAGCCGCCTTACTGTGTGATCCCTGGTTCGTCCCTGTAGATCATGCGATAGTTGGGATAGTCGACGACGTCCACCTCTCAAACCACCCGGACGAGCAATGAAAATCGGACGCGTCAGCGGAACTCTGCACAGCACTATCAACCATCCTTTTTACGACAACAGGAAAATCCTCGTCGTAGACTTGCTAAGCCCGGACAAAACCGAAACCGGAAAATACTTGATCGCATTAGATGTTGTTGATGCCGGAGTAGGGGAGACGGTGCTGATCGTTGATGAAGGCAACTCCGCCCGGCAGGTTTTTGATGCGAAGAATGGCCCTGTCCGGTCTGTGATTGTAGGAATTGTAGACGAATATTAGGTTGGAATCTGCAGAGTGCATAAGCGTGCATTGAGCAATTCGTTATAAACCACATCCTGATAATCTGTGCACCCAATATTTAGCCAAAGAATATGCTAACAAAGCTTCTGTTTCCTAAATCTTAGTAAGAATTGATTCACACTTGCGCAATATGGCGCATCTGTTGCGTATTTTTACACATTTCTTTACGTTTGTGATATTTATCACTTGAATTTTATCAAGGATCTTCTTATAATAAACAATCCTGCAACAGTTTTTTTTTAACAAATCTCTCAAACTTTTGATTTCGGAGGCAAAGGTGAAGCACATCATCTTCCTTTTTGTGATTGTTCTCTTTTTAGCAACCTCATCATACGCGCTGGATGAAGTGAAGATATGTCCTGCAGAACATCATGCGGGTGATATGTTCGGGACAGCAGTTGCTGTTGATGGAGACTATATGGTTGTCGGTGCCATAGGATATGATGTCGGTGAAGATCAAAATGTCGGATCAGCTTATGTGTTCCACTGGGATGGTGATGAGTGGATCGAACAAACCAGAATTCAGCTTGATGATCGATCGGGTAGTGATAATTTTGGTGCAGCAGTCGATATAGCAGGTGATTATATCATTGTCGGAGCTCCTAACGAAGATCCTGGAGGTGAAGATAATGCGGGTTCAGCCTGGATCTACATGAGGAATGGTCAGAATTGGGATTTCCAGGCTCAGATTGTTTCCCGTAATCCATTTCCCAACGAAAATTTTGGTGCAGCGGTTGTGATAAATGGGAATATGGCTGTAGTCGGTTCCGCAGGTAGCGATACTTCTTGTGTTTATGCTCGCGATGGTGCAAATTGGGACCATACGTACCGAACATTATCGCAACAGGTGGGAGCAGGTTATGGCGATTTTATTAGCATGCATGGAAATAGTTACGTAATTTCCGGATATAATTTAAGTGTTTCAGGGCAAGCTGGTGCAGGTCAAGCATTTGTAAACATTTTTGATGGTCAGAACCTTGCCCTACAAGGAATAATAAATTCTTCTACTCCTACAACGAATGGACATTTTGGATGGGATTGTTCAATATTCGGTGATATACTTCTGGTCGGCGCGTCAGGTGACTCAATAGTTGATGTATATCAGGGAGCAGCATATATTTTCGAAAGAAATGCCGGAAACTGGAGTCGAACTGACAAACTCTTTTCGGATGTTGAACCTGGTGATGGTTACGGAAAAGGTGTTGCAATCAACAACGATTATGCTGTAATAGGCGCACCTGATAATGATGCTCAAGAAATTGCAAATTCTGGCATTGTCTTTCTATTTGAATCCGATGAAGGCAACTGGAATGAATTGGGATCAATTGTTCCGGATGATGCTCACGAAAACATGCATTTCGGCCAAAACCTCGCGTTAAGTGACACTCTGATCTTCAGCGGATGCCCTGATGCAACAGTCGAAGGATCTGCCGGTGCCGGTGCAGTTTATATGTTCGTTGTGAATTCACCACCAGCAGTTACAGTGATTGATCCCAATGGTGGTGAAGTGCTTGTAGAGAATACCGAATTCGAAATAGAGTGGGAAGTCGAATCGATGCAGGACATTGTGCAAAACACAATTGAGTATTCAGCTGATAATGGCCAGAACTGGTCACAGATTGGAACCACTGATGATGATGATTACGATTTCGAATGGACTATTCCTGACACATTCTCAACGAGTTGCCTTATAAGAGTAACAGCTGAAACTGATGACCAGGAAGGATCAGATGTTTCAAATGCAACTTTCACGATTGTGACAATACCTGATGTAGTTGTTTCTGTTCCCGATGGAGGTGAACAATACCAAACCGACGAAGAGGTCACAATCGAATGGGATGTGACAAATGAACCGGACATTATTGAAAACGTTGTAGAATATTCCACAGATGGCGGAGATACCTGGATAAATATAGGAGCAACCCAGGATGAAGATTTTGATATCGTGTGGATAATTCCTGACATATACAGTCTTTATACAGTTGTTAGAGTGAGATCAACCAATGAATACGATGTTGAAGGTTATGATATTTCCGATGATTGGTTCATAATTGTACCGACATCGGCAAGTTATACCTTCTACCGCGGCTGGACTTTCTTCAGTCTGCCTTATACCCCGGATGACAACAGTGTCGAAACTCTGATCGAAGCTGGTATTATCGACCATATGCCCTGGGATTTGTTCGGATTTGACATGTCCACTGCTTACTACCGTCCTGAAGAACTGTTTGTAGGCAATGGTTACATGCTCACAATGTATCAGGATTCGTTGGAAATGTCGTTTGATTGCGAAGCCGGAATTGAACAGGTAGACTGGGAACTGGATCTGGGATGGAATCTGATTGGAGTACCGTTCGGTCAACCCCTTACGGTAGAAAACCAAACATTGAACCATGAAGGTGAGTTATATACTATTGCAAATGCTGCGGACTCACTTTTATGCGTCCCAATCTTTTATGACTGGAGTGCCCAGGATAGTGCCTACCTGATTGCTGATGTTCTTGATGTTTGGAAGAGTTATTACTTCGTAGCACTTGACACAATGGTGCTTAATCTGTTCCCCGCACCTCCCGGACCTGTACCAACTGCAATTGATGACGTTCCGGGCACAATCGAGGCATGGCAATTGAATATCATTGCCGAAATGGATGGAAAACGCGATCCTCTGGCTGCCATCGGTGCCAATGCTTATGCTACGGACGGCTTTAATCCCGCATTCGACTATCCCGAACCTCCAAACGGCAACATCAGCCAGGTAGTTAATACCTATTTCGAAGAAGAAGAATGGATACCAAACTTCGCCACTACTTTCTGCCGTGACATCCGCGAGCAAATGGTTGAAGAAGAAGACGTATGGACGATGTTCGTTTCGACAATCCGTCCTGGTGATGTCACGCTGACATGGGATGATATTTTCGACACCACTCCGGCAGGTTACGAATTTGAGATTAACGATCCAGCGGCGGATGTGACAATAAATCCAAAGGCTGAAGCTTCATACACGTTCTACAACGAAGGCACAAGTGAAATCGTAATCAGAGCTTTCGCTTCGCTGAATGTCAAGAATAGAGTCGAGATACCGAGCACCCACAACCTGCTAACAGCCTATCCAAACCCATTTAATTCAACTTTAAGCATCACCATGGATCTACAGTCAAGTTCTAACGTTACGCTTAGCGTTTTCGACCTGAACGGAAAGCTGGTAGATACCGTGCTGAACGGCTCAATGGAAGCTGGCACTAACGAACTGAAATGGGATGCTAAAGGCATTACAAATGGTGTTTATATCATCAGATTGCAGACCAGGACTCAAGAAGCGACTCAGAAGGTTCTTTTGATGAAGTAAGAAAGTTCTCCGATAGTTCAGTTTATTTACAAGTCCCGATTTTTGTGAAAATCGGGACTTTTTTCTCATCAAGTTCTTCGATTATTGAATGTGGAGTGCTCAAGCCACGCTTGAGCATCGAAGCAAAGCTTCGAACAAAACTGATACTGAGTTCATGCGTTAACTCGATGCAAAACTTTCCATCCAACAAAATAGCTCAAGCATGGCTTGAGCACTCCATAATCCTCTAAAAGTCATCAACAATATTTAATCTATCTATCGGCAATGATAATATCTCATTATAAAATCCCTTTTTACTATTCTCAATAAACCAACCTGCAGAACAAAACGGGTAATCCAGGGGATTTTCAACCAAACCATGTTTTACCGGATTGTAGATCACGTATTTCATTCTGGCAAAATAGCTTTTTTCATTGCTAATGCAAGTATCCCAGTATTGATACCAAATTCTCCTGCCCGGACAGTAATCTATCTTATTTACCAATCGCGAAGCCTGAGAATGTATTCTTTGAATTGTGTTCTTCAGAGGTTTAGAATCTTCAGTGGAACATGCAATCAGATGATAATGATTTGCAAACACTGCCCAGGCAAGTATTTGCCAGTTATATTCATCCAAAACGTCCAATATAGTTTTAGTCAGGATTGATAACTTTTTTTCTGTGTTAAAGAATTTTGCTTTCTGGTAGGTACTTGCAGTGATTATATAAAACGAGTTGTGTTGAAAAATGTGTAAAGGTCTGTGAGACATTCTTATGTCCTTCTGGAGTGCTCAAGCCATGCTTGAGCGTTTGCGAAAATTATTCAAAACAAAAAGCTAAATTATGGAGTGTTCAAGCCATGCTTGAGCGTTTGCGAAAATTATGCAAAACTCCAATCTATTTGTGGAGTGCTCAAGCCATGCTTGAGCTTAAAAGAAATTAATCCGAAGTTTATATATAAATACAACTTAAATTTAACTACCACCCATCTTTCGAAGCTTCACTTCGATGCTCAAACATGGCTTGAGCACTCCACAGATCACAACATCCTATCGAACCAAACTAACCGTCCTGACCACAGAAATCACTTGCTTTTCAACAGTGATTAGAAAATTTATTGGTCTTCTTTCTCTTTTTTAGGGCTCTGTTTCCCGTTTGCCCAATCGTTCAGAAGATGTGCACCACGTTTTCTAACTTCCGGGTCATCAAACTTGATGAGTTGGTGAGCAATCCAAAATTTTAATTCATCTTGTCTGATATATGTTCTAATATTAAAGGTCTCTCTTGCACATTTGATCCTGAAATCTCTATTTGGGTGATTATAGCACTTTATTAGAATCTTTTTACTTAAATACCCGATTCTTATTCCAATACCAACAATCTCTCTTGCGATATGAAATGGAGAATCATCGAGAATATCTAATATTTTCTGTTCCGCATCTAATATTTGTTCTCCTAATTCTCCAAGCTTATGATATGACCATTTAACAACTGGAAAATCTCCCTTATTCAAGTTATACAAAAAACCATAAAACGCTTTATCTCCCATCGAGTCGTACAGGTATTTGAATTGTATTCTGCCTTCTGAAATAGTATCTCTTTCGGTATCAATTCTAATCCAGGCAGAACTCACGAGCTTGAACAATTTAAGTGAAAGCTCAGGTGAATCTTTTACTAGATTGTAGACAAGTGTTCTTGCTGGAAAATCCAGTGCATAAACCACAGCTAATTGATCCAGAAAAGGAAATAGAAGTGAATCTGCAGTTGAATAATAGTTTTGGAGAAAAACCAAATCCTTATTGTCAAGATCATGCCTTAAGAAAAGGTTTTCAATTAGTAACTCAGATGATTTTAGATTCTTCGGAAAAAATTCATTAAACAACTTCTGGTAAGCGAACTTTATTTTCCGGTCTTTTGATTTCAATGAATCAAGCACAATTTGATGTATATCTGTCGTATCTTTGGCAATGTCAAATATATATTCCTTAAGCTGTTGTTTCATAATGCTGTCTTTATTTGAGTCATAATCAAACCTCATTGTCATGGTATAAATTAGTTTATCCAAAGAAGACCTTGATAATGTATCATTGAGCATTTTCAGGTATCTGAGACCCTCATAAAAACATGCTGATGGAATTAATTCTATAACTGTATTAATTAACGGATGAGTTGATTCACCTATGGCAACGAGATCACGAAGTATCTTTTTTCTGGTTTCTGCATACTCAATATAGAATTGATTCGGAAATTCGTCGACATATTCTTCATCGCCATAGCTCAAGTCACAAATTACAGAATCACGATAATGGTTCCAATCAGATTCTACTATTCTACCAATGAGAATCTCATTGATATGTGGTAAAAGCGAATCAATTCTTGAATGCTCAATTTTCATTAGCGTGATTAGAAAATCAATTCTCGGTAAATCTGCGATCCCGTCGAGTTTGATAAGTTCCTGTACAGTGCTTTGTGCAGACGCACCCATGTTTCCAAGAACTCTTAGGGCAAAAGTGATCTCTTCAGTCGTCCCTGATTTCAACTTTCTAAAAAGAAAATCGATTTTATCCGAGGAAGTCTCATTTGAAATATAAAGTTCTTTTAGGAAAATGTAGTCTCTGTAATCTACTCCACTTAAGAAATCGAAGATCACTCGAATTGCTCTATCGTGGGTATCAACAGTTATACTGTCAATCTCTACAATTCCCGTGCTATCGCTAAAATAAAATACAGAAAAGAATTCATAAATATCCATGTCATAAAAATTTCTAAATTTCTCATCTGAAAGCTGATAAAAATCATTAAGTGCCTTTGTTGCTAATGGATTATTGTAGTTTATAATAAAAGTTTTTCTGAGATTTTTGACGACATCAGGCTCTGAGAGATCATATCCGGAAAACGAGTTAATTTCTTCCTTATAATAAACATCGAGCAAATCTTCGTTCAGGACATCTTTGCCATTTAGCTTAAAAAATAAGTTTATAGCATGAACACTATATCCTGAGTATTTTGCGATGTTATTAACAATAATTCTGTGGAGTTCGGGATCAGGTTCTCCGGATAATTGTTTTAGTATTGTAAGTGATTCCGGAAAAAACTCCTCTTCACCGAGGAGTTCCATTGCCGGTTTTCGAAGTTCATCCTCTTTGTCTAAGGCAATTGAGAATATTAACTCTTTATAATAGTCTGAATTTTCTTTAATGTGTTTAAGGGCTTGATATTTCAGCTGATCATTACTTTTAACGGCAGCGATATATTCTCTTTGAGTTAGGTGATTCATTGGTTGCCCTTTGCAATCAACTGAAAAAATAACCACAGTTAGAAAAAGAAGTGCTTTCTTCAATCCTTGATTTTTTAATCTCATTCAAATCACCTTAAAGAAATCATTTTTTCACTCCTGTTATTTCCGAATACTAAACTGAACATACGTCGCGTGGCATAGTCTGGCTTGCCCAGACATGATTCATATATTTAAAAATAACCGATTTCGGCAGATCGTTATCAGCCCTAAAAGACTTTTAATGACTCGTGTCCGTATGAGCAGATACACCACCCATATTGCAATTTAGAGCACAAATGAAGAATTAGCAAATGTGTACAGGAGGCAAATAGTAAATGCCCATCGGGGAAGTAAATATCGACCGTCTCGTACTTATCAACCCTTGCAAGCTGTACGGAAATGTAAATTCCCAACCTGCAAACAGACTGTCTTGGAATGCCGAATAGAGTGCCCGACATGCATCCCCGCCTGATAAAAAAACAACCACTTATACACCCGAACACCACATCACTTGGTCTCCTGGTCACATATTTCCGTCATTTCCATTACCTTTTTGTCACTGCCGTTACTTATTTGCTATTTTCGTTACTTTTCATCAACATCGTCACATTTCCGTCACACCCTCTATCCCATACCCACAACCGCTTTCCGCAAATTGTGTGACGATGTGACGGAAATTTTCACCTACCCCATACTTTCCTTTACTTTGTGATGAAACTTGACTTTTTCAAAATTATGTTGTATATTGTCTACATATTTTTCGTATATATCATGAAAAGTCACGAACTTAGTAGCAATGTCTTGAAAGAAATTACAAATATGCGCAGGGGCAATTCGTGAATTGCCCATGCGGGAATGGAAATATTGACAGGGAAGAGGGCACGTAGCAACGTGCCCGTACAAAAATAAAGCTGGCAGACGAGAACGCCTGCCAGCACAAAAAGTCAATTTTCCAAAAACACCGTTCGAATTGCTAACTCACAAAGTTAAAATTCAGATAACAACAAAAAAATCCGTTAAATCCAATTAATCAGTTGTGAATAATAAACTTGCGAACTTGAAAACTTGTAAACTTTCAAACCTACCGATCAAACCTACTCCGATCCGGATAGGGGGGAGGGTCAGGTATAGGCATTGGTTCGGTTTCCAACTTATTGAGCAGATAGTCAATCGTCGCATCAAGCTGCGGATCTTTGCCGTCGAACTCGGCTGTGGGGTGTTCCTTGACTATGATGTCGGGATCGGTTCCCCAGCCTTCGATACGGTAGCTGCCGTTCAAGTTCCAGCCGGTGAACTCGGGCTGGGTCAAGCCGCCGCGGTCAACCAGCGGTTTATCACCGCGGATTCCTACCCAGCCGCCCCAGGTGCGGGTGCCGATGACGGGACCGAGTTTCATGTCCTTAAAGCCGTCTGTGAATGTTTCTCCGTCTGAGCCTGTCTCGCCATTGCATACTGCAGCCATGTGGCCGTAGAATGCTGTTCCCGGTCCTCTATAGGTCGCTCCGTGCCGAGGACGACCTACTGAAACCAATTGCCGTCCCAGATGGGACAGGATCATTTCTGCTACAAATCCGCCGCCATTGTAGCGGACATCCATAATCAAAGCCGGTTTCCGGTGCTGTGGTTGGTAGGCTGCTGTGAATTGCGACAGACCAAAACCACCCATGTTAGAGAGGTGGATGTAGCCGATTTTGCCATCGCTCTTTTCAGATACATATTCCTGCCTGCCGTCGACCCACTCCCAGTAACGTAATCCGCGTTCGATGCCAAGTGGTTTGATTACGATCTCATGACTGCCTTTTGCTTCAGGCTTCGAGTTGATCGCCAAACTGGTGATCTTGTTCGCACGGTTGACTAGCAGTTCAAAGATGGTTGTGGATTCTAATACTGATCGTCCGTTGACAGCGATTATGTAGTCTCCATTTTGAACTTTGACACCTGGTTCTGCGAGCGGACTGCTCAATCCCTCTTCCCACGGCCTACCCTTGATGATACGGTCGATACGATAGTATCCGCTCTTGTGATGACTGATGTCAGCACCGAGCAATCCGGTTGGGTGTCTTTCCGGACGTCGCTGATCACCACCGCCGACGTAAGTATGCGAGCAGTTCAATTCAGCAAACATCTCGCCGATCAGATCATTCAGTTCGTCACGGGTGGAAATCCTGTCTGCAAGTGCGTTATACTTGTCGTATTCCGCCTGCCAATCGACCCGGTGCATATCAGGCGTCCAGAAGAAATCACGTTGGAAACGCCAGGATTCGCGGAACATCTGTTTCCATTCCGGACGAACTTCGACGCGTAAATCCCAGCCTTTCAGGTTAACTTTCTGTTTCTCTTCCGCATCTTCAAATCCTTCTGCATCAATACCCTTTACAATGAACTCACCATCTTTGTAAACCATCAACTTTTCACCTTCGATGGAGATATCATAGCCCCTGATACCTTTTGCGAGTATCTTGTGTTTCTTTCGCTTGAGGTTGAACTTATGGAGAGGTGAACCTTTAGGTCGCTTTTCGTGTTTTGACCGGTTGAACATGCCTCGGTTTTGGTGGGACATGTAAAACACGTTGTTTTTGACTGCGTTCAAGCTGTGATAGTTTCCGGGAGCAATGGGGAAGGGGACTAAACGATCAACCAGACCGTCAAAGTCGATTTCAACTTTCACGACTTCCTTCTTTTCCTTTTTTCCCTTTTTGCCTTTTTTCCCTCTCTTCCCCCTTTTACCCTTTTTCCCGTCTTCACCATCGTCATCTTCCCCGTCTTCATCCCACTCGTCGTCACCGCCTGCAGGATCAGCTTCGGATAAGAAGGGTGATTCAGTCTCATCAGTCAACATCACAGCGTATAACATCGTTCGTCGGTCGAGGATGTAGGTCATCTCTTTTCCGTCAAGATGGGGATTTGCTACACGGTCAGACAGGAAATACAGATATTTGCCTTCAGGATCAAATACAGGGTTGTAGCTGCTGGTATAGTCATCAGTTACAGCGTAAGTCTCATGTGATTTCGAGTCCCAGATCCATACAGTATTGTTGTAATTTGGTTCCGGGCGTGAATAGGTGAGGAAACGCCCATCTCCCGACCAGCGATAATTCCTTATTTCCCAGGATCCCTGATCGACGATTTCCTTTTTCCCCGATTTCAGATCCATAACAATAAGCTGCTGTTCTTCATTTGTGTAGGCAATAGTTTTCCCATCCGGTGAAGGAACTGGTGGAAAATTCCAACCCATGTTGTCGTCACCGATAATGCTCCGGTCTCCACCTTTTGCCGGGATTCGGTACAACACTTCTTCACCGGTTTCATCTGCCCAGAAGAAAATCTCCTCACCATCAGCAGACCAATTAGGGAATTTCTCGCGTACTCCGGAATCGAAAGTCAACTGCCTTATTAATCCCTCACCTTTTGTTGGTGCTGTAAATAACTCACCTCTTGCACAGAACAGAACACGCTTTCCGTCTGGTGATAAAGAGTAGTTTGACATATATTTCTTTGGATCGACATATTTGACTCTTGCCTGAACACGATCAGTAGGGAGATCAATTGGGATAATCTTTGATTTTCCGGTCTTGACATTGTACACATAGATGTCCATCCCGTTCTGGTAAACAATCTGATCACCGAACATTGCCGGCCAGCGGACATCGAAATCAGCGTATTTAGTTTGCTGAACCAAATCGCTGCCATCAGGTTTCATTGACCAGATGTTTGCACGGGTGTCACGATCGGTCAGGTAGTAGATCCGTCCGTTATTATGCCACATTGGGAATGCATCAGTTCCATCCCAGTCGTTTATTGAGGGATTGTCAGTAAGGTTTACAAATTCGTCGGTTTTCAGGTTCCCAACCCAGATATCCTGCGCCCAGCCGCCCTTATAGCGCTTCCAGTGACGGAATTCACGTGAATAACGGTTGAAAGCTATGCGGTTGCCATTGGGTTCGTAACTGATCAGGGAAGCTTTGGTTATTCTGATCCCTTCGGGAAATGATCCATCCGGTGAAACCTTATAGATCCGATAACCTCGAAAAGGGATTTCACGAGATGACCTGAACAATATCTGACCATCTGGCGACCAGCCCACAACCTGTTCTCGATCAGGGTGGAATGTTAACCGGCGCGGTTCTCCTCCTGAAACAGGCATGACATACACATCATCATTACCATCGTCCTGACCGCTGAATGCGATTTGTTTGCCATCCGGTGAGATGTGTGCGAAACGCTCATCACCCTCATGCGTTGTTAATCTGACTGCTGTTCCACCATCAATCGGAACTCGCCAGAGGTCACCTTCAGAAGTGAATATAACGTCTTCGCCATTGGTGTGCGGATAGCGGAAGAAACCCGGTGTATCGGAGGAGAATACCGGGATTGTAACTAAAAAAATAAAAGCAATGATAATCATTGCCTGAGTTTGTAGATTGGATTTTCCTGACGCTCTCATTTAAGACCTCTTGATGTGCTTATTGCCTCAAACTGGCGGGTTATGAATAGTGTTTATAGTTCAAAACAACAAAAGGGGCTGTTAACACAGCCCCTTTTGAAAAATCATGACTACTTCTTGTTGAGATTGTATTTCTGGTAGTATTTCTCAACTCGCCCAGCAGTGTCAACCAGTTTCTGTTTTCCAGTGTAAAACGGATGGCATTCTGAGCATATTTCGACCTTAATCTCACCAACCGCGGTGCGGGTTTCGAAAGTGTTACCGCATGCACAGCTGATTTTTGCAAGATTATAAACCGGGTGTATTCCTTCTTTCATTATTTCCCTCTGTATTTATGTTCACAGATGCAACTCGTACAACAATCACATCCTGAAGAATTATCATCTTGAAGCTTTTTAATATAATATGTTAGATGTTGTCTGGCAAGTTTTTCTGGGTAATAAACAGCATTATTTCAGATATTCCCTAACCGCATAGCTGATTACACGTGCTTTTGATTTGTGATTCCTTCGCACTGTATGTACGAGAATGAGGTGATATGTAGAATAGGCATTCCCGCCTATCCATCCATCTCTAGACGGATTCGTTGTAAGTAACTGTTATTTCAGGAATCCGCCTATCAGCGGATTGTCAAACAGGAACAGTCTGTCCAAGAATAGCTCTTTGAAAACGCGTTACTTATGTAAGTG
>CAYLYZ010000085.1:0-25885 GCA_964387885.1 uncultured bacterium
TGACACCATTCCCAATACCATAGAGAATTTGTCCGGGTGTATCAAAAGTACTCACAACTTCAGGATTCTGTGGATTTTCAATTCTAACTATACTCAGGGTGGGATCCCCAACCACGTATGCGTAATCTCCATCGACAGTTACTGACCTCGCGTCCATCTCTAAGCTTCCAATCCTTCTCACATTTGAGCTGTCTTGAGCGAAAAGGTCTGCATTTACCATCAAGACGATACAGATTACTATGAATAAAAGTATTGCATTTTTCATTTTTCTTTTTCCTTTATCTAACCAGCATTACTTTTCTAGTAAACACGTGCTCAGAAACATTTAAACGAACTAAGTACAAGCCTGATGGCAGATAGTTTGCGTTCAGTTTGATTGTGTGAAGACCTGCTTGCTTGAAACCTTCAAACATGGTACTGATCTCTCGCCCCACCAGGTCAAAGAGCTTGAGTGATACTTGTGATGTGACTGGAAGACTGTAGGTGATCAGTGTTGATGAGTTGAAGGGATTTGGGTAGGGGGTATTTAGCATAAACTCATTGGGCAAGGAATGTTCTTCATCCGGAGTTGATAAGGGCTCCACGTTCAAGGTTATCAGGATATTTTCACTTCCTCCAACCGCATTGTGAGTAAATAATAATCTGCCTTCATAAGTGTTTTCCGGAAGCAAATCACCGGTATCAAGGGTAAGAACGAGTTCCCGTTCCTCCTGCTGATTTACAATTCCCTGATCAGGTTCAGCTATCATCCAATCTGTAAAACTGAACATTTGAAATACATCAATACGATCCTCATCAAACTTATTAGTTGCTACAAGAAGAACTGTACTGTAAATATCGAATGGATCGGCAATGAAAAGACCACGTGGTGAACCACTCTCGGGATGTTTGAGATCCTTAACTCGAATTGAGTCATGGTGAGCAATATCGATTTTATAAAGTTCCATAGATTCTAAATCATCACTATGGATTGCATAGAGCTGGTAACCATCGGGATCATTGTCCCGATAAGTCAATCCATAAATATTCAAGCCGAACTGATTGACTGAAACCAACTCCTCACCCATGACAGAACATCCCGATATTCTCTCAGAAGTTGCACTTGTGCACCAAAGTATTTCTCGACGTTGATCCCAGGTAATTGCCCTCCCGGCTTCAACCGGGCAATCCCATTGAAATATCGGCTCCCCTTCCAGAGTGAAACCATAAACCTCTCCTCCACTATCAATTCCCCATAGCAGCTCACCATCATAGGTAAGATCATTCAGACCGTAATGAGTATCAGTGGGTTGTGGATAGGAACCAACAAATTCACCTTCGAGATTGATTAAATATATTAGATTCTCATCACCACCACCTCCGGCAACATAAAGCAAATCATCAACGAAGGCTATCCCCTGAATGCGGGGATCATCAACCATCTCACTTACGTAGAAAGAACTTCTGCTCTCCCAGGGATCAGCATCATAATCTCCTCGTAATCTTTCTTCAACTGACCATTCTAAGGGACCATTACCGGAGTTAAAAATCGAAATACTAAAATCGTCAAGTTCCCCTGATTCCAGTTCAGTTTCTATCTCGTTAGTCGATAATTCGAATTCCGGATGAGTCAGCAAAAAAACCAATTCTAATGTATCATCCTCATCTATAAAGAGATTTTCTAATGTTTCGTCGTTAAATCCGTCAAGGCTGGCAGTAATGTCGATATCTCCCATCAAGGCACGATCAATTCTGAAAAAACCTTCCTCATCTGTTACGGCATTCGAACCATTAGTCGCAGTAACCAGTGCTCCCTCAAGAGGTGCTTCATTTTCCACGTCAAGTACATATCCCTGGATAACTCCGGCTCGTAAAAGGAGATTTCGATATATCCCAAAATTTTCCCCATCCGCCACACAAATTAGTCTATTTTCCAACACCGTTATTTTCTGCGCAGATCCCTCTGTATCATAATAACCTACTTCCACAGGATTTTCCGGATTGACAATAGAAATCACTTTCAATCCAAACCTCGAACCCACCAGATAGGCATAATCATCCGAAACAGCCACCCCAGTTATGCGTCGATCTGGTGCTTCATATTGTCCAACGAGCAAAGGATTTTGCGGATCAGAGATTGAAATAATTCGCAAACCTACATCCCATTCAGCCAGGTAGGCAAAATCACCTGAAGTTTTTACACCATAAGTTGAGCCGTTTATATCAAAATGTCCAATTTCTCTTGGTTGAACGGGATTTTCAATAGAAAATATCCTCATGCCTCCTCGCTCCTGTGAAACATACAAAAAGTTCTCTGAGATATAGGTATCCAAAGAACGTTCATGAATGTTTAGATGGTTTATTTGATTCGGATGTTCGGGATCTTCTATTGAAACAACACATAAATCACCTTCCAAACACGCCATATAGGCATAATCTCCAGACACTGAAATCCCATACGGTCTCCCTTCGGTTTGACAAGCTCCAATTTCCCTGGGATTTTCGGGATCATCGATCTGAAAAACACGTAAACCGTAATCAAAGTACGTCAAATAGGCGTAGCTTCCTGCCACATCAAGAGATTTCGCTGAACCAGGGCTTTCATTACTATTACCGATAACAACTGGATTTTCAGGTTCTGAAATGTCAATAACGTATAAGTCAGCCTCTCCTCCGGTCACATAAGCGAGATTGCCAACTACTACAACCTCGTTTGCAGATTCAATTTCATCTGACAACTGCCCGATCAGTTCAACATTCTCAGCATCCTGTGCGAGAAGCTCTGAATTTGTTATGACTACAAAACTGACTATTGTAATTAAAAGAATCGCATTTTTCATTGTTCTTTCTCCTGATTTATCGGATTAACATCACTTTCCTTGTAAACACTTGCCTCGCTGCATCTAGCCTCACGAAGTACAATCCCGAGGGCAGATTATCGGCGGTCAGAACTGTGGTGTGAATCCCCGCCTGTTGGTTCCCTTCAGCCAGCGTCTGAATCAACCGTCCTGACAGGTCGTAGAGCGCCAGCGATACATTCGATGTTACAGGCAAACCATAAGTTATCAGAGTACTTGAATTGAAAGGATTTGGATATGCCTGCGACAAATAGAACTCTGTTGGAATGGATAGGTCTGCAGTAACCTTCAGCACCGTAAAATCATCAGTTTTATAGACTAGCCCCGATCCGGATAATATAGATTCCGGTAAGAGTTTTATGTCAGAATCCATCATACGCAGCTCAAATGACTCACCTTCAAGCAATCCATCGATCTCATCGGTAGATGGATCGTCGCCCCAGACAGCCAGACCAGTAGCGCAGGCGTCCCTGCCTGCAAAGCCAATCCCAACCAGAAGACCATCATCAGAATAGGCTCTGATTTGGGTCTCAGGCAGAGACGCCTGAGCTACTATCAGGACGCTCATGTTTTGGGAGGTTATTCTGGGTTCCCAATCAAGTTGGGAACGAGGAGCTGTCAGGCGGGGACGCCCGACAGCACGATTTAATCCTGCATATCCTGTACATCCTGTACATCCTGTTAGGCAATTAATCTCCTCCTGCGCCTCCGGATAATTCAACACCACATCCTCATCAACCTTCACCTGATACCCCTGTGTTTCCCGCCAGGGCGGCATATTCGAGAAATTGAAAGCTGGGAGCAAGAAATTACCAGAGCCGTCTTTTGCTATTTCTACATTGTCGATTATCGGTGATAATACGTAAAAATCAGGATTACTCGCATCTAAATCGTATGTCGGAAAATATGCAATTATATTCCAGCCTGCCGTAAGATTGATATCAGTCTCCACAGGGATAGAATCGCCCGACCATACAGCTTCCACCGCCTCATCCATTTTCATCAAATAACCCTCCGTCAAATTCCAGTAAGGAATATTGTTAAATCCAAACTGAGGGGCATAGAATTGACCATTCTCGTCTTTCATTAACAACAGGTTATGGTTATCTCCGTCAATGCGGAGCTGATCAGTCATCAGTACAACATCCGGGCCCTCTTCTCGCTCCCACATTTCTTCAGCAGGTATGACATTAATAGAGATCATGTTCCAGCCAGCATTGAAGGAGACATTAAGTTCGCGCAGTTGATTTTCATCTCCAAGTACATTCATGGTTATTGGAAGTCGTGTTTCCTCGACTGCCACTTCGTGATCAAAGACCAATTCTCCCTCTACCAGTCCAGGTTGGAGAACAGTTGCATCAAGCGTAAGGGAAATCTCATTAACATCATCAGGATTCAATTCACCTTCAGATGGTTCGAGAGTCATCCAATCCACGTATGGATTCAGGTGCCAGACATCTATCCGATCACCACCATCGTCTGCTGATGCACTGGCTATTGCGATCAATGCCGAACAGCAATTGTCGTAAAGTCCGGCGATATATATCCCACACGGTGACCCACCTAACTCGGTATCAAGGTAAGTCACAAACATAGTTTCATCGTTGTCGGGATCGAACTTCTGCAATAATGGTCGATTAGTATCTATCTCCCTACAAAATGCATATATAGGATATCCATCAGGATCATCGGACCGATATGCCAGTCCATAAATACGCATATCGTGATCGTTTAACTCTGTAATCACGTTTCCCTCAATATCAATAGCTGTGATGTTGGAAATTGATGAACAAATCCACAATCTTTCTCGATCTGAATCCCAGGCTAAACACGTACTTGAACGAACTGGAGAGTCGAAACTTGTATTCAATTCACCATTCAGATCAAAGCCGTAAATAACATTTCCTGCATAACCCCAGATCAAATTACCATCATAGGCAAGGTCTTTGAAACCTCGTTCGTGATCACCGGGTTGATCAAATGAACTTATTAATTCCCCGTTTTGATTAAGAACGTAAATCTGAGGATTACCATCATTTCTGCCAGATACGTAGAATCTTCCTTCATTGTACACAACACCGGTCAGCCAATTATCCTCAACCGTTTCGGATGCCATATAAGATTGACGCAAACTATAGGGTTCTACACCTGGCATCTGTCTCTCCACCGACCATTCCATAGGACCGTTGCCATCATTACTAATCTGAAAAGGTCTCTCGACAGATTCATCCTGCTGTAGTTCAACATTTATTTCATCTACCGTCAGCACTAATTCAGGATGTGTCAGTTCAAAATTGACTTCGAGAATTTCATCGACATCGAACTCCAATTCCTCAATAGTCAAATCATTGTATCCCGGTATTGAAGCGGTGAGTATGGTTTCATCAGGCCAGATGTGTGTAAGACGATAAAAACCATCTTCATCAGTTTGAGTGTTGCGTCCGGCTGGAGTAACTACAGTTGCTCCTTCCAGCGGATCATCATTCTCAGCGTCGGTCACCACTCCTTCGGCGGTCGTGAAACCTGGTGCACTATATTTAGTGATCCAGATATCCCAGTTGTCTTCCTCGGGTTCATGCCATCCTGTTAGTACGATATCTCCAGCCTCATCAATGAGTAATCCGTAAAATCGATTATCTAATTCGGTTCCGGCTGTTACTGACCAGACAGAATCACCCCAAGCATCCGTGAGTAGCAACCAACCGTCCCGTCCACCTTGACCAAATGAATCGGTATATCCTCCAAGAGCAAATCCACCGTCTTGAGCTAAACCAATACCAAAGGGAACATCATCCAATTCACCACCATAACTTTTCGACCACATAACCTCATAATCATCATCCAGCCTTAACAACCAGAATTGATAGGGTACATCTTCAAAAACGGAAATGCTTGCAATGGCCAACCCCTCCTCGCACAAAATTGGAGAGGTTCCACCCTGATCACCCTCGCCTCCGTAGGTTCTTGAGAAGACTTCCTCACCCTCACCGTCTACTGTGGCGTCAATTTCCATCACCCAGCAGTCAACTCCATCAGCATCCCAGGATGAGGTTGCGCCAATTAGGATGGCATGACCATCTTCTCTTGCCGGTAAAACGCACCGAAAAAAATCAGAATTACCTTCAGTGCCGATTGTTCGTCTCCATAATTCTTCACCATCGTCATCAGTTCTAACGACGAAGCCATCTCTGGCTGACCCAACCCAAATGTTACTGGCCGTGTGTCCAGCAAGGACGAAACCTCCATCCTCCATCTGGATGAGCGAAGACCACCCATGGGTTCCTTCATACCCTTCAGTACCATAGGTTCTCTGCCACTCTTCCTCACCATTTTCGTCTGTTTTAATCAGCCAGAAATCAGCAGCTCCCTCTCCAAACGAATAAGTATAAGCAAGTATGGCATATCCGCCATCTCGAGTTGAAATAACCGTAGAATACCAGTCGTTCCATTCTCCCCCGTAGGTAGCTCCCCAATCTTCTACAAGGTTACCCTCTTCGTCAACCTTGAAGAAAAGGATTTCATTCCAGGGTGCTTCGTCATGTTCGATTAAGCCGAGAGCAACGTATCCCCCATCTGGTGTAGCAATGATCGCGTTGTTCCCGTATTGGTTACCTTCTCCGCCATAGTTTTCACTCCATATCAACTCCGGCTCCTGGGCGAACAAGTTCGCACCCAATGTCACAACTACACAGATGCTGATTAATAAATGAATTGCTTTTTGCATTGTTCTTTCTCCTTTATCTGACCGACGTAAATTTCTTTCTGAAAAATGTCCTGATAGATTTTGGTATAAGAGAATCATCCTGACTTCACATCCATCTCATTAATATTCTCAATAATTGTCTCAAAACCTGATCTCGTCATTCTTCCAAGCCAACGCTCTATCAATTTCCCACTCCTAAAAATCAAGTATGTTGGTTTTCCGGTAATGTTGAATGATCGCCAAATACTCCCGGCTGTTGGACTGACCAGATACAGCTTCAATCGGTTTAGATTTTTATCAATGAACTCTGTTAATTGACCAATTTCATCTTTTCTATGTAACACATCACCGAGGAATCCAAGGATGATAATCCCTTCAAATGATTGAAGTATATCATCCAGCTCTTGTTGAGTATAAATTGAGTTCATGCTTCTTTAGAATTTTTGTGTGACGTTTAGAAATAGAAATGCAAATGCTGTGCCCAACTTAATTATGAGACAGTTTGTTCAGATTGACACCTCACATAATTCATTGATACAACAATGATTACAACTGGGATTTGTCTTGTCAGGAATCTGAAAAGGCAAAATGAGATAATGGAAAACTGATAGGAATGCGACAGGTAAGGCGACAGTGAGGTGACAGGTGGCGACAGGTGAGGTTACAGGTTAGGTTACAGGCTTAGAAAGAGGAAGTTTTACTAATCCTGACGTTTCAAATCGAATTTCTTTATCAGTTTATGCATGTGCTGCCGAGTTATTTTTAATCGTCTCGCTGCTTCTGATACATTCCAGGCAGTTGATTCAAGTGCGGATTCTACTTCCTCTTTTCTTAATGCCGTTCGTTTCTTATTATTCTCTTGAATCCCAGGAGTGAAATTATTTCGATTAGAAACGCCAAATTGATTTCGAACATCTATTGATTGCTGGATAACTGACATTCCAAATAGTTCATTTGGTAAATGTGCAGGAGTCAGAATATCACCATCGCAGGAAATAATGGCTCTTTCAATAACATTTCTCAATTCACGTACATTACCTGGCCATTGGTATTTCTGAAAAATTTCCATTGCTTCTGGTGCTATAATACTAACATCGCGCTGTAATTTTTCATTCAATTTCTTTAAGAAATATTCCGAATAGAATGTTATGTCATCCCTGCGTTGACGAAGAGGTGGTACATAAATTGGTACAACATTCAATCGATGATACAGATCTTCACGGAAGCTCCCATCCTGTGCTTTTTTCAATAAATCCCTGTTTGTGGCAGCAATAATTCTCGCATTTGCTATCCGGGTTTTAGATTCACCAAGACGCTCATATTCACCTTTCTCTATAATGCGTAAAAGAGCGGCTTGCATTGTTGTGGTTATATCACCAATTTCATCGAGAAAAAGTGTACCATTATCCGCCGCTTGAAACCGACCTTCTCGATTATTCACAGCACCCGTATAAGCACCCTTCACATGACCAAATAACTCGCTGGCGAGCATGCTATCATTTAAAGCAGCACAGTTCACTACAATAAGAGGTCCATCTGATCTGGGGCTGTTCTTATGCAGGGATTCCGCTATCATCCCCTTTCCACTTCCCGTTTCACCCTGAATTAACACCGTTGCAGTAGTATCAGATAAATCATCAATCATTCGGAAGATTTCCTGCATTGCTACACTAACGCCCAACAAATCACCCAGTGAACTTCTTTGCTCTACTTCACGCTCGAGTTGGTAGAGACGAGTAACATCTCTAAATACTACCAATATCTCATCTGTGAAATCTGTTCCAGTATTCAATAGAGATACATTCATTATAAAAACACGTTTCTGATTGGAATATTCATATGTTATCTGGAAATCTGAAATTGTATTTCCGCTTTTCAAACAAATGTTAATCCCCTCTATCATTTCATTCGGGAGTTTTAATTCAGTATCATCAATTGGCTTACCAATAACATCAGTTTCTGTGATACTAAGCAATACTAAGGCTGTCCGATTGAGATTACTGATAAGACCATTCATGTCAACTGTAACAATTCCTTCATCTACGCCTTGAAAAATAGATTCGAGATGTTTCCTGTGTATTTCACTCTTTATTTCAGCAGATTTCCTTTGAACTACTTCAATATTTAATTTGTCAACCGTTTTAGATAGATCAATGGTTTGTTTATCAACTTTCTTTTGCAGCGCAATATTATTCTTGACTATCTGTCTGGTGCGAAGCAAAATGATCAGATATACACCAAGACCACCCGCAATAAGATATACGAGAATAGCCCAAATCGACTGATACCAAGGCGGATAAATCCTGAAATTTACAACAGCAGGCTCAGCTATCCTACCGTACGAATCTCTTGCTTTGACCTCAAATTGATATTTTCCCGGGGAGAGATTCATATACTCCTTTTTGAACTCGTCCGTCCAAGACGACCACTCATCCTCATAGCCAACCAAACGGTATTGATACCGATTTGATTTTGGAACGGCATATTTGGGAATCGAGTACGAAATCTCGAGGTTATTATCTTCGCAGGATACTTTATAGCTTGAAGAGTAATTTAATCCGCCTCCATATAACAAGCCATCACCGGCAGATATCCGCCGAATCATTGTTGGTGATGTTTCACTCCTTAATAATTCAGTTGACGGTTCATACCGAATCAATTTTCCCGATTCAGTCCCAAACCAGATAATTATCGGATCCCTTTCAAATCTTGACTCAAGCACAATTTCATCCGATAATCTGGTAAAAGGTTTGATTATTTGAGGTTTTTCTCCCTTTGAAATGGCATACCGATACCCGTGGAACAATCCATTTTTATACCACACTCCCCCCTCAATGTCTTCGTCAAGTAAATTGACTAATTTTCCTTCACCTTCCTCACCGATATCAACCAAATCAACCTGAATGAAGCTGTCTTTTTCTGCATCAAATTCCAAATAGCTTTTATTAGTCTGAAGAATTCGTCTGCCATTAAGCAAGGTTCCGATACCGAATCTGGTATGTTTGGGGATGCCTTCAGCAGTATCATAGCCCACGACCTCGAAGTCGTCAATTGTTTCAGGAGGTATAACAATGGCTTTCAATCTCGTAATACATGGAAAAATCGGTTTTATAGACCAGTATTCCCAATCACCCGGGAAAGTAAAATCAAATCCTCCTGCAGGAATTCCTCCGACCACACCTTCTAATTGCCAGATATCATTTTTAAGCTTAAACCACCGACATTGCAATCCGTGACCAACCAGAAGCCCACTGGAATCAGGGGTCAGGATTACAGATAATGCTCCATGATCATCATATACCGTTTCGGGGCGGGTTTCTCCAGTTTTAAGCTCAAATAATCCACCTTGATTACCAATCATTAGACGCCCATCCATCGGTACGATATTCTTATAATAATAACCCTGACCGTGAACAAATTGAAAATTACCTTTTTGGATTCCAGGATTCAATTTGTATAATGAATTCATCGTTCCACAAAAGAGGTTGTCATCAAAACGTGTAATTCCCAGTATCTCTTCACCATCCAATCCATCTTTTTCATCATAATATGAGAACGGTGAATTAAGCTCTATGTAGGCAATCCCCATATTAGTTGGTACCCATAGACCTCCCTGATTATCTTTTAATATCCTGTCAGAAATGAGATTAGAAGGAAGCCCGTCATCTTTCACGAATGTCCTGATGATTCTACCCGCAAGGTTGAAAAGCGCTACCCCGCCATCTTCTGTGGATAGTGCAAATAAGTTTGAGTCTATTTTACTCACATATTTACCGCGGAATTTGACAATGTAATCATCAACTTCAGAAGATGGTAGCTGGGAATACTCGCTGTCGAACAAGCGAATCCCATCTTCGAAAAGAACTATACATCTCCTGTCATCAATAGTGATAATATCCCGCATAACTTTGTTAGCAAAAGAACTATCTAATAGAATCGGCTCACTATTATAACCGGAGAGTTCAAATAATCCCGCATTTTGGCAAATAAACCAGATCCTACTATTAAGTTGAGCTATACCTTTAAAGCTTGATTTTGGTGGTGCTTTTATAAATCGTGGAATCACAACACTGTCTGGATCTAATGGATGGTAAATGATCAGGTAACCCGGACACTGGTAAATGATACCGATATTGGTGTCGAGAATTCTATAAGCGTAAAGATTTTTCTTCACTGAATCCGGCAAATTCCTTGTGATAGATACAAATTCCGGCATGAGGTTCTTCATGTCGAAGTAACCACATTCTGCAGTACTACCCACATAAATTTTATCATCTCGTCCGGTTTTCAGCGAAAAAAGACCAGAAGCATCGGGATGTCTGATTATTTTCCACTCGGCTCCGTCATATTCCAAAAGTCCACTGCAAGCAACATATATAATACCGCGACTATCCTGGTCGACATCCTTGCAATGCGTCTTAATTTTGAGGTCTTGTGAAGTATGAACCGTAATAAATGGATTCCCGATTTCTGTCTCTTCTTGTTTGAAGAAAGGATTCGAGAATAATTGGGTTGGAAAAAGAAGAGCCAAAGTCAATATTGGGAGTATCAGATGAATATTCTCAATGAAATTCAGATATTTTAGTTTACTTAATATCGAGGTTGACCTCCTCCTGCCAATCAGCCAAATTTTCCACTGCTCGGTAAAATCCATGCAATAAGAATCACAAAGACCTTTTCTGATCCGATTCAGCAGATCCCTTTCACGAAATACTCTGGTTTTGGTTACGAGATCGAGGTTTTTCTCAATATTTGTTTTAACAGGCACCTCTCCTGAAAGAATCCCATTTGTATGTATATAGCATATATAGGAACGTGAATAGCAAAAATCAAGTAACAATCCCTAACCATTTAGATGCTCTTCATTTATATTCTTGTGCTTTATTTCTATCTAAATCTCCAAATATTCACATCTTGCAGTCCTAATAGTTACAAAAGTTTTTATATGCAATTTAGGTTTACTATAGTGGTTAGACTCGCAGTGAAACCTCGATAATAAACCATATCATTGTTTCCGAACTATTATCGGTTTTTTTTCATACTTACCAATTGATGCGTTGAAGCCTCTGTACGGGCTTGCCGGATATTATAGCGCATTCTCAATCATCAAATTTGCAATAAGGAAAGGATTGAGCTTTTCCGAATAACAACAAGTAACAGAACTAATATTAATCAGGTGCAGTCGGAAATTCCAGATTTATTATCGACTCGAAGCTGGCTTTCTTTCAAACGTTTCAGTATATATTTATATAACTTAGAATATTTCTGAAGAGGTTAGAGATGCAGAGTCTGATCCCACCTTTCATCAGAGAGAAAAACCTAATGAGTGAACAATGCGGTTCATTCAGTGCTTTTACCATGTTCATCGACATCTCAGGGTTCACTCCGATGACGCAAGAATTGATGAAAAACGGAAAGGAAGGAGCCGAAATCCTGAACGATCTCCTCACTACTGTCTTTACTCCGGTTATTGAAGAGATTGATAATAACGAGGGATTCATATCCTCTTTCGAAGGTGATGCTTTTACGGCGATTTTCCCTAACCTGCATGTTTCAATCCAACCCAGTGTGAAAAACCTCTCAATCTGTCAAACAGCATTAAATATAATTCGGTTTTTCGAAGAGACAGGACCTCAGAAAACCAAATTCGGAGAGTTTGATCTATCAGTGAAAATCGGTCTGTCCTATGGCGATGTTAATTGGGGCATTGTTGGTTCACATGAGCATAAAACATGGTTTTTCCGTGGAAGTGCTATCGACGGATGTGTCAGGGCTGAAAATAAATGTCTCAGCAATAAAATCGTAATTCACCATCGATTGCTGAAACAGGTAAAAAACGATGTTGTGACGAACCATATTAACAGGGATTTCAGTCAATTAGATCGTGTACTTTCTTTCGACGATGGGATTGACAAGAAAGAGGATGGTCACCCCGGTCATGATCCAATTCCCGAAGAGCTGGATGATATGCTGGAATTAAATAATTTCTTTCCAGAGGAAGTCCTCAGTTTCACAGGTCAAGGTGAATTCCGGGATGTTGCCTGTGTGTTTATTTCAGTCAAGGAACCATCGTCATTCGACGAAATGAATCATTTCGCTGAGAATATTCTTGAATATACCTATAAATTCGGTGGTTATTTCGAAGGATTGAACTTCAGAACGAAAGGAACCAACAGCCTAATCGTCTTTGGTGCACCGGTATCTTATGAGGATAACGTCCGGAGAGCAATTGATTTTGTCAATGCAGTTAGAAAAGACTATCACGATGAACTACGAGCAGGAGTCACCTTCGGGACAGTCTTTGCGGGAATAAAGGGCAGCCCAAGACGAGCCATTTACGGTGTCATTGGTGACTCAGTAAACCTTTCGGCAAGATTCATGATGAAAACTGACTGGGGAAATGTTTGTGTTGATGAGAATGTAAAACGAATTATCGATAGACAGTTTGAATTAATCAGGGTGAGACCTCGAAAGATCAAAGGATTTACTGAAAAAATCACGACTTTTAATCTTGTTGGAAGAAAGAGATTACAAAAGGTCTCTTTCTTTGAAGGGGAAATGGTCGGTCGCAAAAAGGAGATGGGACGTTTAATCCAACTTTTAGCACCACTTAAAAAAGGCAGGTTTGGTGGTATTGTTTATGTTTATGGCAGTCCCGGTATTGGAAAATCAAGGCTCTTATTTGAGCTGGTTCAAAGCCAGAATATCAGGACAGTGACTTTGCAAACTGACAGCATACTCCGCAAGGGACTTAATCCATTTGCGTATTTTCTGAACGATTATTTCAAACAGTCGGAAACACCCGCCATTGAAGAACGAAAAGCGACCTTCGAAAAGGTCTATCGCGATCTGGTAAAGACCGTCGGCAAGGCACATACTAAGGAACTGCATCGTATCAAATCCATTCTCGGTTCAATCATCGGACTGTCCTGGGAGGGTTCGATTTACGAGATGATCGATCCGAAGGATCGACCAACTGTCATTCAATTTGCAATCAAGGAATTAATCATAATCCTCAGCCGAACTGAGCCTTTAATCCTGCACACCGAAGACATTCAGTGGATCGACAACGCATCTCAGGAAGTCTTTCAAATACTGACTCGCCAGGTGGGAGATGTTCCCTTCATAATTCTTGCATCAAGCCGCTACAATGACGATGGTTCCAAACCTGTATTAACGGCTGATGAGGATGTTCAGCAAACGGAGATAATCCTGGACGATCTTCAGGCGGATAGTGTTGAAACCTTGATTGAAGACAGCCTGGAGTTAAAGCCGGTTGCCGAATTGGTACGGTACGTTCAATCCCGCGCCGAAGGCAATCCGTTTTATATTGAGCAATTTTGCCTTTACCTCAAAGAAAACGATCTGCTTATAGAGGAGGGTGAATTCTATCATTTGACAAAAGAATCCGTTGATATTCCTGTCGGAATCAACAATATCATGATTGCGAGAATTGACCGTTTATCGAGTGAGTTAAAGGAAACCATCCAGATCGCATCAGTACTGGGTCGTGAATTTGAACTGCTGCTACTCAGAGAATTGATAGACCTGTTGAGTAAAACCGATTCAGAGGATTTTAGCATTCTGAGATACAAAGATATTCGTCCTGTTGTAAACAGAGGGGAGGCGGAACGGATTTGGTCTGCTCTGACTGAGCTGCGATATATTTTCAGCCATGCCCTGTTGCGCGACGCTGTTTACGAAATGCAGCTCAAAGCCCGGTTACGCAGTCTCCACAAACTGGCAGGTGATACAATTGTGAAAGTCTTTCCCGATGATATGGAGAAGTATGCAGAGACTGCCTATCATTACGAACAGGCGGAGGATTGGGAGAAGGCACTGGATTATTGCAGAAAAGCAGGTGAGTATTTTGAAGAATCAGTGAAATATGATGAAGCCTCAATATATTTTCAGAAAACCCTGTCAATTGCTGAGAGGATATTTGAGCCGGAGCATCCGAACGTCGCCTCCAGCATGGAAATTTTGGCAGAACTTTTAATAAAACAAGGACTTTATGACAATGCTGAACCGTTACATGAACGGGTACTGAAAATTCGTGAAAAGGTTCTGGGACGGCAACATCCTGCTTTTGCCTCAAGCCTGAACAATCTGGCAGAGCTTTACTGTTCTCAAGGGCTTTATGACAAAGCTGAACCGTTATATGAAAGGGCTCTGGTGATTAGTGAAAAGGTTCTTGAACCTCAACATCCTGATGTTGCCAATAGTCTGAATAATCTGGGGGAGCTTTACTCTATTCAAGGACTTTATAACAAAGCGGAACCATTATATAAAAGGGCTCAGGAAATAAATGAAAAGGTTCTTGGATCGCAACATCCTGCTGTTGCAGTTAGCTTGAATAATCGTGCATTACTTTACTTCCATCAAGGACTTTATGACAAAGCTGAACCGCTATATGTAAAGGCCCTGGAGATAAGTGAGAAAGCCCTTGAACCGGAACATCCCTCTATTGCCAATAAGTTGAATAATCTGGCAATACTCTATTTACAACAAGGTTTTCATAACAAAGCAGAACCGGTGTTAAAAAGAGCGCTTGAGATATTTGAGAAAGTTCTTGGACCGCAACATTCCTACGTTGCCAGAAGCCTGAACAACCTGGCGGGACTTTACACAGATCAAGGTCTTTTTGAAAAGTCGGAACCGTTGTTAGAAAGGGCGCTAGAAATTCTTGAACAAGCGTTCGGAAAGCAAAATCCTTTGCTTGCCCCCAACCTGAATAATCTTGCAGTTCTTTACCGTAAAAAAGGTCTATATGACAAATCGGAACAGTTGTTCAAAAGGACACTGAAGATAATTGAAACAGCTCATGGACCACAACATCCTCACGTTGCCAAAATCCTGGATCAACTGGCAGGACTTTACTCAGATCAAGGTTATTATGATAAAGCTGAATCGTTGTTAGAAAGGGCCCTTGGGGTAAGTGAAAAGGTTCTTGGAACGGAACATAACGTGGTTGCTTTCATTCTAGATGGTTTAGCGAATATTTATTCGGAACAGGGTCTTTATAAGAAAGCTGAACCGTTGTATAAGAGGGCAATCAAGATTATAGAGAGAACAATTCAGGATCATCCTGATTTTGCAATCCTTTTAAACAATTATTCAATGCTACTTGAAGAAACCGGTCGTGAAGATGAAGCGAAGGAAATGCGGGAACGCGCACAAGCCATACGAGATAAGAATGTTACGAAATAAGGCAGCATTTATCGTGTAATCTGGTTACAGGTGTGAATAGAGCTAAGAGATCAGTGCTCTTAATCTCCCTGTGAGCATATACATCATTCTCAGATTTATATCGATTACAAGCTGGTTTTTCTTAAATATTTCTGTATATATTCAGATAACTTAGAATATTTTCTTGAAGAGGTAAGAATTGCAGAACCTGATTCCACCTTTCATCAGAGAGAAAAACCTAAAGAATGAACAATACGGTTCATTCACTGCTTCTACTATGTTCGTCGACATCACCGGCTTCACTCCGATGACGCAAGTCTTGATGAAGAATGGTAAAGAAGGAGCAGAAATTCTGAACGATCTCCTGACTGCTGTTTTTACTCCGGTTATTGAAGAAATCGATAAAAACAGCGGATTCATATCCTCCTTTGAAGGTGATGCCTTTACTGCTATATTTCCTAACCTGCATATTTCAAATCAAACCAATGCGAGGAACATCTCTATTTGTCATACAGCACTAAATATAATTCAGCTATTCAAAGAGACAGGGCCTCAGAGAACAAAATTCGGTGAGTTTAATTTATCGGTAAAAATCGGTCTGTCCTATGGTGATGTAGATTGGGGCATTGTTGGTTCAAATGAGCATAAGACGTGGTTTTTCCGTGGAAGCGCTATCGATGGTTGTGTCAGGGCTGAGAATAAATGTCTCAGCAACAAAATCGTAATTCACCATCGATTGTTGAAACAGGTAAAAGACAATGTTGTGACTGTTCATATTAACAGGGATTTCAGTCAATTAGATCAAGTGCTTTCTTCCGATAACTGGATTGACAAAAAAAAGGATGATCATCCCGAACATGATTCGCTTCCCGGAGAGTTGGATGATAAGCAGGATTCAAGCATTTTCTTTCCAGAGGAAGTCCTCAGTTTCACAGGTCAAGGTGAATTCCGGGATGTTGTCTGTGTGTTTATTTCAATCAGGGAACCATCTTCATTCGACGAAATGAATCATTTCGCTGAAAATATTCTGGAATGTACTCATAAATTTGGTGGTTATTTCGAGGGATTGAACTTAAGAGCAAAAGGAACCAACAGCCTTATCGTCTTTGGAGCACCGATATCGTATGAGGATAACGTCCAGAGAGCAATTGATTTTGTCGATGCAGTTAGAAAAGACTACCACGATGAACTGCGAGCGGGAGTCACCTTCGGGACGGTCTTTGCAGGAATAAAGGGTAGTCTAAGGCAAGCTATATACGGTGTCATTGGTGACACAGTCAACCTTTCAGCAAGATTCATGATGAAAGCTGACTTGGGAAATGTTTGGGTTGATGAGAATATAAGTCGAATTATCGATAGACAGTTTGAATTAATCAGGGTGAGACCGCGAAAGATCAAAGGATTTTCTGAAAGAATCAGGTATTTTAAACTTGTTGGAAGAAAGAGGATAAGAAAGGTCTCTTTCTTTGAAGGGGACATGGTCGGTCGTAAAAAGGAGATGGAACATCTAATCCAACTTTTAGGACCACTCAACAAAGGCATGTTTGGCGGAATTGTCTGTGTTTACGGCAGTCCCGGTATTGGAAAATCAAGGCTCTTATATGAGCTGGTTCAAAGCCAGAACATCAGGACCGTGACTCTGCAGACTGACAGCATTCTCCGAAAGGGACTTAACCCGTTTGCGTATTTTCTGAACGATTATTTCGAACAAACCGATGTAGCCCGGTTTCTCCGAAACCGGGAATCGAACGCGAAATTAGGAATCCCGGCTTCGGAGAAACCGGGCTACGTGGATTCACCTGACAACCGTAAAGCTGTATTCACAGAGATTTATAACAATCTGATAAAAACTGCTGACAAGGTGCATACTAAGGAACTGCGTCGTATTGAATCTATTATCGGCTCTATAATCGGCCTGTCCTGGGAGGGATCGATTTACGAGATGATCGATGCGAAGGATCGACCAACTGTTGTTCAATTTGCCATCAAAGAATTTATCACAATTCTCAGCCGAATCGAGCCCTTAATCTTACACGTCGAAGATGTTCAGTGGATCGACGACACCTCTCAGGAAGTCTTTCAAATACTGACTCGCCAGGTGGGAGACTTTCCCTTCATAATTCTTGCCTCAAGTCGCTACAATGACGATGGAACCAAACCCGTATTGAAGGCTGACGAGGATGTTCAACAAACCGAGATAATCCTTGATGATCTCCAGGCGGATAGTGCTGAAAGCTTGATAAAAAGCAGCCTGGTGTTGAAACCAGACGATGAATTGGTTCAGTACGTTCAATCCCGCGCTGAGGGTAATCCTTTCTACATAGAGCAGTTCTGCCTTTACCTCAAGGAAAACAATCTGCTTATACGGGAGGGTGAATTCTATCGATTAACGGATGAACATGTTGATATTCCCGCCGGTGTCAACTTGATAATCATAGCCCGTATAGATCGACTGGCGGAGGAACTGAAGGAAACCATCCAGATCGCATCGGTACTGGGTCGTGAATTTGAACTGCAGGTACTCAAGGAGTTGATAGACCTGTTGAGTAAATCCGATTCCGAGGATTTGAGTTTTCCGAGATACAAAGATATTCGTCCCGTAGTAACCAAAGGGGAGGTGGAACGAATTTGGTCTGCTCTGACTGAGCTGCGATATATCTTCAGCCATGCCCTGTTGCGCGACGCTGTTTACGAGATGCAGCTCAAAGCCCGGTTGCGCAGCCTCCACAAACTGGCTGCCGATACAATTGTTAAAGTCTTTCCCGATGATATGGAGAAGTATGCGGAGATTGCTCATCATTACGAGCAGGCTGAGGATTGGGAAAATGCTTGGGAGTATTGTTCTAGGGCGGGTGAATATTTTCATGAATCCGTAAAATATAGTGAAGCCTCAATATGTTTTCAGAAATCCCTGTCAATTATTGAGAGAATTCATGAATCGGAGCATCCTGACATTGCCACCAGTTTGAATAATCTGGCAGTACTATATCATGAACAAGGGAATTATGACAAAGCGGAATCATTATTTGAAAGAGCGCTGGAGATACGTGAAAATATACTTGGAAATAGACATTCCGACTTTGCCGATAGCCTGGATAATCTGGCTGTTCTTTATAAAGACCAAGGTCTTTTTGACAAGGCAGAACCTTTATATGAAAGGGCGTTGGAAATACAGGAAGACGTTTTTGGAGCTCAACATCATATCGTTGCCATCCACCTGAATAGTCTGGCATCGCTTTACTGTGCACAAGGTCATTATAACAAAGCAGAACCGTTGCTTCTAAGGGCACTTAAGATATGTAAGAAGGTTCTTGGTCCACAACACCCTGACCTTACCACAATCCTGAGTGATCTTGCAGAACTTTATCGAATGCAAGGTCTTTATGACAGAGCAGAACCGTTGTTTCAAAAGACACTGGAGATACGAGAAATAGTTCTTGGGCCGCAACATCCTGCATTAGCTAGAAACCTGAATAATCTGGCAATACTATACTCTCAAAAAGGTCAATATGACAAAGTGGAGCTGTTGTTTAAAAGATCGCTGGAAATACGTGAAACAGTTCTTGGAAAACAGCATCCTGACGTTGCCAATTGCTTGAATAATCTGGCATTACACTACGATAACCAGGGTCATTATGACAAAGCAGAACCTTTGTATAAAAGAGCGCTGAAAATTAGTGAAACAGTTTTTGGGAAGCAACACCCTCTCGTTGCCCGTAACCTGAATAATTTCGCTGTGATTTACTTCAACCGAGGTCAATATGACAAAGCAGAACTGTTGTTGGAAAGGGCGTTGGAAATTCGTGAAAAGGTTTTTGGACCTCTACATCCTGTCGTTGCTAACAGTCTTAATAATCTGGCGAATCTTTACGATATGCAAGGTCATTATGAAAAAGCAAAACCGATGTTAAAAAGGGCACTGAACATAAAAGAAAAGGTTCTTGGACCTGAACATCCTGATTTTGCTAAAAACCTGACTGATCTTGCAATAAATTACAATAAACAAGGTCTTTATGACAAGGCGGAACTGTTGCACATTAGAGCACTAAGGATACTTGAAAAGGTTCTGGGATTAGAACACCCATACGTTGAAGTCAGTCTGCATGGTTTGGCAACACTTTTCAGAAAGCAAGGCCTTTATGACAAGGCGGAACCGTTGTATCAAAGAGCTCTAAAGATAAATGAAAAGGTTCGTGGATTAGAACATCCTTTTGTTGCTTTTAGTTTGTATGGTCTAACTTCACTGTATGATACTCAAGGTTATTATGATAAAGCGGAGCCACTTTATCAACGTTGTATCGAGATATTGAAAAAGGCGGCTCCGGATCATCCGGTTTTAATGAAAGTTCTTGAATCCTATTCTAAGCTACTTGAAGAAACCGGTCGTGAAGATGAAGCGAAGAAATTGCGAGAAAGGGCTATAACGATACGGGATAAGAATGCAAAAAAGTAATACATATGTCTCTAAATTCGATCATTCATTGCTGGAAAATGAAAACAGCGTAAATGCAGGAGTCTTACTTGAAGGAAAAATTATTTAATTTCTTCCGAAATCTTGATTTAACCAGAAATTATTCCGACCTGGAATTAACGCAGCTAATCAATGTCCTTCAGACGAAGAAGTGGAAAAACGGTGACTTGATCATTGAAGAAGGACAGTTGAATGATTCGATCTTTTTTCTATATGATGGTGAAGCAGAAGTCCTTAAGTTTGATGCGAAAAGTGATGATTTCTACGTGATAAATCGGATGGAATCCGGTGCCCTGTTCGGTGAGATGTCCGAAATTACAGGTGAGCCTGTTTCAGCATCTATCCGGGCAAAGACAAATTGCGTTGCTCTGATCTTGCGCAATGATTCTTCTCTCCCTGATCAGATTTATATGAAACTTCTGCATACCTGTACAAGGAATATAATTCAACGACTTCGTCTCCTGAGTGAGAAGCAGGCTCGTAAATTCGCTGAGGAAGTGGAACGTGAGAACAAGAGATTGATGGGTGAGATAGGTAAACGTGATAATGAAATTGTTTCAAGAACAGAACAGCTTCAAAATACGAGAAAACAACTTACTAAATTGTACCTGCAACAATATGAAATAGACGGAAATAAAACCTTTGGGGAGATAATCGGTGCCAGTCCGGCGATGAGAAATATTTATGAATTGATAAAGAACCTGTCAGATGTTGATACAACGGTTTTAATCACAGGAGAAAGTGGTACCGGGAAAGGGATGATTGCCATAGCTATTCACGAATACAGTCATAGAAATAAACAGGCATTTATCAGTGTTAACTGCGCAGCATTAAGTGATGATCTCCTCGCCAGCGAATTGTTTGGTCATAAAAAAGGTTCATTTACCGGTGCCACCGAAGACAGAAAAGGAAGATTTGAGTTGGCTGAAGAGGGTACAATATTTTTAGATGAAATTGGGGATATTTCTCCGAGGATGCAAACATTTTTGCTGCGAGTATTAGAATCCGGTGAATATGAAAGGGTCGGAGAATCGAAAACTCTCAGGATTGATGTCCGGATTATTACAGCATCGAATCGCGATCTCAAGCAGAAAGTGAAAGAGGGAAAATTCCGTGAAGATCTCTATTATAGATTAAACGTCATGAATATTGAAGCTCCTCCATTAAGGGACAGGAAAGCCGATATCCCCCTTCTCCTGAATCATTTCAGGGAGTTCTTCAATCGGCAGTTGAACAGAAGTGTTGAAAGCTTCTCTAAAGAGACAATTGATATTCTGCTTGAATATCCCTGGTATGGCAATGTCAGAGAGTTGAGGAATGTCATGGAGCGATCAATACTCTTGTGTCACGATACGATACTCACACACAAATACCTGCCGAAGGAGTTTTTATCACTAGATTTACAAACCCCAATCGGACAGGTTCGAAAGTCAGAGATTCCGCAAAATAAAGCTCAGTCTATTAAGAGAACGACACGCAGAAATTTGAATAAAGAAGTCATACAACAGGCCTTAATGGATGCAAAATGGAACGTAGCGGCTGCAGCAAGAAGATTAGAAATCAGTCGGGTACACTTATACCGCTTGTTGAAAAAATACAATATCACTTCAAACAATCCAGCCTGATCTGTTGTTGTACAGATCAAACATGTAAAACCACGTCCTAATTATCCAAATGTTACATATGTAACGTTACATTATTTATGAATGTAACACATTTTGTGTAACATTTAAAGCTTTCTTAAATCTACTTCAGACACATCCTGCTTGTAACATATCCTAAATGCTTAACTTAAGCAATCTGTCAAAATCCTTGCTTTCTGGCACGTTCATTGCCTTAAATATAAGAAAGGCTCTGATAACTCTCCGCGATTTTCAGCTTTAAGCGAACCAATCCGTCCACTTGAGGTATTTCGTGAAGTTGGAGGTTTCGGGACAAATTTTTTACAGGGAAGATAATCCTAATTGGATAAAAGGAGGGGATCATGCGCTACTTAATTCTATTTTTTACAATCACTTGCGTCGCTTTAACGGCGAATTCAAACCTTTACGCCCAGGATCACGTCAACGTTGAAAAACTTGGTGAGATCAACCTAAGTTGGGAAAACGCTTCAGATGTGTATGTTCAAGACGATTACGCCTTTGTTGCAACCGGACAAACCGGTCTTCAGATCGTCGATATTTCAGATCCTGAACAGCTCGAAGTTGTCGGAATTTTTAATGACAATTACAGAGATGTCTACTCTGTTTGCGTTTCAGGAGATTATGCCTACATAAATTTTGTTATTGATTATTATGGCATCATACGGGAAAGAGGTTTGGTTATTCTTGACATTTCCGAGCCTTCCTCTCCGGAGGAAGTTGGAGCATGTGAGACACCAAGAAGAGCCAGAAAAATCACAGTTGTTGGAGATTGCGCCTATTTGGCGGCGCAGGATCGTCTTATAATAATCGATGTTTCCAATCCCGCAAATCCAAGTGAAATGGGTTTCTACGAAACGTCACGTGTCTATGATGTTTTCGTAAGAGATAATTACGCCTATATCGCTCGAGATATTGGTAGTCTCCTTATCATTGATATATCTAATCCCGAAGAGCCTGATTCGGTGAGTTCACTTGAAACTCCGGGGCATCCACAAGGTGTATGTGTCGAAGGTGATTACGCCTATATTGCGGATGGACCCATAGGCGGTCTTCAAGCAATCGACGTATCGAATCCGGAAGAACCCTTTGAAGCTGGGGCAATTGACAGCTTGGATGGGAGAGATGTCTTTGTATCGGACAACTTTGCCTATGTAATAAGCGAGGACAATCTGCTTTATATAGTAGATATAACCGACCCTGACACCCTCGATGTAGTGGGTGTTTGTGAATCCGGGAATAGTGCCGTTTTCGTGATCGGTAATAGTGCTTATGTTGCAAGATCTCGTTTTAACAATCAATCATTAGGTGCTCTCCAGGTAATCGATGTCTCCGAACCGGAAAATCCTGTCGAGATTGGCGTATATGGTTATGACAGAATCCGGAGTATATTTGTTGAAGAGGATTTCACTTTTGTGGCTTGTGGAGGGTCAGGTCTTCTTGTGCTCGACTCGTCCGATCCGGAAGACTATGAAATTGTGAGCGAACTCCATCTCGAAAGCAGGGCTAATTCCGTGGTGGTAGAAGGCGCTTACGCTTATGTTTCCTGTAGAAGCTACGAGGATGGCGGATCTTTGCGTATTATCGATATATCTGATCCTGAAAATCCTGAGTCAGTTGAAAATTATGATACCGGGACCCGTGCTATTAACGTACACATTGTTGATAATCTGGCATACTTAGCGTGTGATGTGTCTCGTGAATCGGGAGAATTACACATTATTGACATATCCGATCCGGCAAATCCCGATTCGATTGGCGGGTTTGATTTGGAGTGGATGCGTGGGGGAAACGTCTCAGATATTTTTGTTGAAGATACTCTTGCGTTTCTAACGTTCAGTTCAACATATATAGAAAATACCCACGGTGGGTTCCTTGTTCTTGATGTCACCGATCCTACAGAACCGGACAGTTTGGATTGCGGCGGTTGGGTCGGTTCGGGGGGTGGTATTACCGTTTCAGATGAGATTGCATACATTGTTGGTAGTGATTGTTTCGGTGTTCGTCTTTTTGACGTTTCCGATCCGCGGAATATTGAAGAGTTCGGACAGGAGTTTTTTGAGAATTATATTTACGGGGGCGCAGTTAAAGTTATGGGTGATTACGCTTATGTGAGTTGTGTTGGCGGCGTGGGTGGATATGGTCTACATGTGTTTGACGTTTCTGACCCGGAGGATCTACATGAGGCAGGATACTATACAACTCCTTTATGGTTTAGGGACGTTTTTCTTTCAGGAGAATTAACCTATCTGGCAAGCGACTATGATGTACAAGCTTATCGTTTCCTCGGGGGAGGATATCTTACAGTATCATCAGATGAGCTGGATTTCGAGTATATGACGATTGAGCGAAGCGAGGAATTGATACTCACAATCACTAATACAGGCAATGAAGAGCTTGCCGTTGCTGAGGTTTCGGTAGAGAATAACTCCTTCAGCGCTGATTTCCGGGGAGAAGTTGTTATTGATCCGGATGAAAGTTATGATCTGACAGTCATTTTCACGCCGCAGGAACAAGGTGAGATCGAGACGACGCTGACCATCACCCCAGACGATCCGGACGACAGTGATGTAACGATCAGCCTGACCGGCAGTGGGATTCGCGGCTATTATATAGATACACCAGGATCTGCAAAGGATATTTGTGTATCGGGGGATTACGCTTATGTGGCAGACTGGGGAGAAGGTTTGCGGGTGATTGATGTTTCTGACAAGGATAATCTGGTGGAAGTCGGGTTTATTGATACCACAGGATTCTCTCGAGACGTATCCATATCCGATACAATCGCTTATCTGGCTAATGGCTCAGGAGGATTATTCTTAATTGACATTTCTGATCCTGAAAATCCTGAGACAGTCGGTTGTTCGCCCAATAGAGCAAACGATGTTTTCATATCGGGACAGTATGCTTATACTATATCTGATAGTTCCAGGGTTTATCTTTTAAGGATAATGGATATCTCCGATCCATCGAATCCTGAAGGAGTAAGTACTATTCAAATTCCTTCACAGTTAGGTCTCTCAGGTGTTTATGTGTCAGGAATCTATTGTTACCTAACAACCCATAGAAATGGCTTGTTTGTGACAGACGTTTCCAATCCGGATGACCCTGAAACCATTAGCAATTGTGCAACGCCAGGGCAAGCCAACGACGTTTTCGTATCCGGTGAATTTGCTTATATAGCAGGAGGAGATAGTGGTCTGTATATTTTTGATGTCTCCAATCCGCGCGAACCCGAATTTATAGAAACTTTTCAAGCTCCAGAATTTGTCAGGGATGTTTATGTTGTGGGAGATATCGCTTATATAGTAATGGATCACTGTATGCAGGTGATAGATGTCTCTGATCCTGCAAATCCTGAGCTTTTCGACTCCTACTGGATGCCGGGTCATGGTTATGGTGTTCATGTCTCCGGGGATTACGCTTATGTAGCAGATCATACAACCGGTTTGATCATGTTGGGACTTTCAGACGAATGGGATGTGGATATGGAAATGCAGGTTACTATCCCAGAAGAATTCTACTTATCGCCGACTTATCCAAATCCTTTCAATGCATCGACGATCCTAACGTACGGTCTGCCAGTAAAAACTCATGTATCCCTTCAACTATTTGATATTAATGGACGGGAGGTCGGAACATTAGTTGAGGGTAAAAAGCAAGCAGGCGTTCACAGAACGATACTTAACGCAGTGAATATGCCATCGGGATTGTATTTCGTTCATTTAAGTGCATCCGGGCACATGTTTACAAGAAAAGTAATGCTAATCAGATAAAATTTAGTGTGAGTGCTGCAGAGATTTTTTTCATAACACAAAAAAAAGGAAATCAAAAATGAGCCGAACTAACAAAATATTTCGTAACCAACTGATAGCACTGGTTGTGGTTACTTTTATCCTGTTATCTCTGCAAGTCATGGCAGGAACTAATGAAGGATCAATCGATTCTGAACAAAAGAAAATCTACGTCTATCCTGATTATCCTAAAGAAATACCAACCTATCGCAAATTACACTCAAGCCTGAGCAACTTTCTCGATATTTATT
>CAYLYZ010000086.1:0-25532 GCA_964387885.1 uncultured bacterium
CAGAGACAAGCAAAAAGCCAAAAAGCTATTTACACAAAATTCCTGACAGTGCCCATAGATAATGGAATTCTTGGTCTAACTCAATTGTTAAAATACATATCATGATTCCTGACCAATAGAAAAAAAAGAAGACCGAAGCTCCTTATTGAAACTTCGGTCTTCTGCGTTTATTGAATCAAAACTACTCTCTGCTGATTAGAATATCATTGCACCTAATTGTGCTTGATGGAATCATCAGTTACTTTACATAAACTAACTTCCTGGTCTGCTCAAATCCGGATGCTGTCATTTGACAGAAGTAAATTCCCGAATTTAAATTTCGTCCTGACATCTGTACGTTATGTACACCTGCTTTGTACTGTACATCAACCACATCCTGAACTTTTCTGCCTAAAACGTCAAACAGTGTGATTCTGACTTGATTTAATTTTGGGACTGCAAATCGTATCGTCACCACATCATTAAACGGATTGGGGAAAGGCGGATGCAAATTGAATTCGGTCGGGAGACCGGGATCGACCATGTTTTCCGGCTGTCCCGGTGTATCAATATTTCGTCCTTCCTCGACACAAACCTCATATTCAATTGCAGCAGACCGGAATAAAGGATGATCTTCAAAGGAATTCATGAAGATATTGAAGACCTCAGCAGCTGCAATCGGATCATTTTGACTGTAATGGTAGAGCATGCCGAGTTGGAATAGTAACGATGGATATGAATCATTACCACGATCCAGATTTCTGAGTGCACCTTGAAGCAAAGTTCTTGCGTCGTCATTATCACTATTTTCGAGCAAGTCGTTGACTCTGAGACTGGCGAGCATTGGTCTGACCTGCGCTCTGATCCTTTGATTCTGATTGAAATTCCGGAGGCCCTGACGCCAGTCGTCGTTTCGGTTAAGACCTTTGTAACAATCTCTAACGCGCCTGATTACGTTCAGAATCCGGGCATCATTCGGATAGTCCTCGACTATTTCCATATAAATTGCGAGTGCATCACCATACTCCCCGCAGTCGAACAAACTGTCAGCTTGCAGGAATAAATCTTCTTCACCATCGTCAAATTCATCAATGAATACATCACCGTTATCCACAGGCGCGAAACTTCCGGGAGCTGTTACCAACCACGGGGTGTAATCAACGGTTCCGTAGATACTGGAGGGACCCATAACGTCGTTCCACCAGTTGTATTCAGCCTGAACTGTATATGCGGTATAATTCGCAACATCGTAGGAATAGTTGCTGTAAATTGAGTTGTTTCCGGGCGAGGATGTTCCGTAACCCATATAGACACCTGCATAACCACCGGCATAAACGCCTTCATTGCCGTTGCCGGTTATGGTATTGTAACCGTAATCGGGCTTGGTCGCAGTGTAGTATAAATAGGCAAAGCCATCGTAGATGTATAAACCGTCGGAGTCATTATCATCAACTGTGGTTGTACCCATCTCAAGAGTACTCGACGTGCCATGGACTTCAACTCCTTTGTAGTTGTTATCAAAGTCGCAGTCCGTTATGTCAGGGGAAGAATTATAGCAGTAGAGACCAACCGGTTGAATTGAGCCTGAGGGTGTTGAATTCGACGCTGAACAGTTATCCAGAGTCGGGGAACTGCTTATCAGGTTGAAACCATAGTTCTTGAAATCGGTGACAGTAACATTGCTTAGGGTGAGATAGCTACCACAGTTATCAGCTTTAATCCCTTCAGTAGCATACTCTATATCCACATAGCTAATCGTATGAGCTACAGTAACATCTTCAAAAACAATACCACCACAATCGCCTCGTGCGGGAATATCTTCATCGGATGTAAAGACTATATGGGCATTAGCACTACCTTCAAAATCAGCATCCGCATCATCTTGAATCACTAATTGTCCCGGACCGCGAAATGTGATGTCTCCATTTGTCTGGAGTACTATGAAGTGACTACCGCTCTCGAGAACCAAATCGTCGAGTAAAAATACAGTACACTCATTTTCTCCGGTATTTTCAAATCGCAGTACCCCACCGTCACCAACATGCCATTCTGAATTGACACCGATTGTTAGATCCCAACCAGTTCCTGTTAATTCAACATTTGTGTTATCAATCCTTATATTACCCGTAAAATCAGTAAAAATATGACCAGGCCCGACAAATGAGATTTGCCCATTACCTGCAGCAAACTCAACATCACCTCCAAAAGTACCGTCAGTCCAGTACACCAAATCATTCAGATTTACTTCACAGTTATTTTCACCGGGATTAAAAGTCATTGTACCACACCGATTTGTAACGTCGCTGTCGAGGTTTACGGTACAATCATCATTTTCACTGGTAATAGTAATCGAAGCGTTCTCCTGAATTTCACAACCTTGACCGAGGTAGATGTTGGTTCCTTCAAGTGTAAGATCTTCTGTTACGTCTCCTCCCCAGTAATTGGTGTACACGTCGCAGGTGATGTTGTTCCCATCAGCTTCTATTTCCTTGACACAGAAGCCGGTTTGAAGCTCACGGTAATCAGTGAGATTAGCTTCGAGACCAACTATATCATGGCTACTGCCAAAGAGAAAGTTATCTTCGTCAAACGCGGGAACCTGAGTACGTGGACCGCCACCGGAAAATTCATAATGTTCGCCCGTACCGGGACCAAATTCCGTGATATCATATGATCCCGGAAAGAGATCATTCCCGTCTCCACGAAGATCACCATCAGGCACACCATCTGCATTTTCTAACATTATTCCTCTACTCAATGCCCTTCGACTCGATGTGAAGTCAACATCCTTCCAGCCCTCTCTATGCCAGATATGCAGGTTGCTCTTATCCCCTGTGATGTTTAAAGGGACACGATTACCTCCGATTTCATCAGGCGACCAGGCTCCAAATCCCCAGTCGAAGCAACCCATAGAATAGCTATTGAAATCAATGTTCTCATCCTCTTCTGCCTCGGTAACCATATGTCGGTTTTCGAGAAAGAAACGTCCCTCACCGCCTTCGTCTCCACTTACATCATAGTCGAAATAGAAGATCTCAGGCGCACTCAGGGAATAGGATATCACCAGTTGGTTCTCCCCAATCATATCTTCGGTGATTTCCTCCAAATTAACCCAACCGCTTTGAGCAAGAAACTGTGGATTGGGTCTGGTTGGACATGTTGAACGTTTGTGCGTGCATGTCTCATAGGTTACATCATCATAGCTACCATACTCTACTTTTGGTGACTGATACGTACCGTAGGTCATGATGTCTGCACTACTGTTATCGTAAGGGTCAGGGACACCCTCACAGGCGTGCATCAACTCGTGGCAAAAATCGCCGATATTCCTGAGTTTTTTTGCTGGACTATATCTATCGCCATTTTCATCATAGACCCCAATAGAAGGTCCTGCTGGCCAGGATTGCAGTTCAGACAATCCCAAGTTCCCATTCCGCCATGCCCAACCACCGCCTACATTATCTCCATTGCCAGCATGTAAGTAAATTAGCCTATCGTATGGACTGGGCTGTGCATTCCAAACTATCAATCCATCGTCCTCAGCAATTTGCCTAACCAGGGAATTGTTGAATTCCCTAAATTGATTTGAGTTTTCCGGGTACTCCACTTGCTCACCCCAATCATCTTTTGAATAGGGCATTTCAAGCCATACGATTTCGCCGTTGTCGATCTCATTGATGATTAAATCATGCTCATCATCTCCAAACGGTCCCCCGGCACTGATGGTCACATGATCAAAGAAACCTGAGGACATCGCATCAAACCAGTCCCGGACACTGCCGAACGGTTCCTCACCCTCTCGTGTATGTGCTTCAGGATCTTGGTTAAGTCTAACTCCCTCATAAACCCCCTCCGACACAAACATCGAGTCAATGTTTCCCTGAGTATAACGGTGGTTATCTTCGTCATCTTTATGCTTAACGTCGTCAAACTCGAAAAAGAGTATCGCTATCCTAAATTCACGCGGGTTGTCGCGATGATCCTGAACATCAGCATTGGCGGCTTCAACCATGTCATCGAAATCATCCCGATACGAAGCGAGTCTGGCGAGACATGCCGCCGAGCGTCTTAAGTGTTGTGAGATTCCAGTGGGATTGTCGATACCCACTCGTAAAGAAGACGGAATGTAGTATCCCGCATCGTTCAGAATAGCGTAGCACCAGTAGCCGGTTACTTCATTCAAAACAAATGTGTAACCACTTAAGGTCTCCCGTTCCCAACAAAGCGAGTTACCCCAGAATTTGCCGTCAAAGGTAACAGGTGTTCCCGAATTTGGCTGCATGTAAGTGGTGGTATCGACGGATGTCTCAAGCCCATAATTCTGGATTGCCTTTGCTGGCAGCACAAAAGCAAACACCAGCATCAGAGGGATGATAATTCGATTCGACATTGCATTCTCCATAGTGTAAATGTAAATTGAAAATTATGAGTTTTCGATGCGCGTCAGTGAAGTATCTCGAGATTTAATCTGTCGGCTCACAGATAACTTCAATTCCAACCAAAATTCCCAATACTGGGTGTACACTTTTTATTCGACGAACATTTGGAAACTCGAAAGCGGATAATCCACGCGATTAGTAAATCCCGGTTCGAGGAAACCGGGCTATTGTACTACATTATGTAAATATTATTTAACGATATTTAGTGTTCGATGCGTTTCAAACGCACCTGATTGAATTTGCAAAATATAGCTTCCTGATGGATAAGCAGAGACATCCAGCGGATGAGAAATAAATCCTGCAGGGGTAAGAGTTTGGCTTATCAGTCTTCCCTGCAGGTTGAAAAGTGTGACTTGCCTGGCTTTTTCCGAGGGCGTGGTAAACCGAATGGTGGTAGCACCATTGGTCGGGTTGGGAAAAAGAGAGTATTCGATTATGCCCGGAGCCAGAGGTTGATCAACGCCACGAATTGTGAGCGGGATTCCCAATTCTCCGTCGCGGTTGATGTGCTGAAGGTATCTGTTTATCTTGAAGATGGCTCCACCGAAACAATCAGTGAATACATTGGATATGTGCATCCCTCTTCGTTCAAACAACATTACCCCTTCGTCAGCCCACATCCTGTTGCCGTCTGCATCCAAACGTTGGCAATAAAGACCACCTCCATGTTCCTCATTTGGTCGAGTGCCAGTCCAGCCATAAATTGCAGAACTTTCAGATGAAACCCTGGATACACCATGTCCTCTGGTGTCAGCATCACAAATTGTTACTCCGGGTAGGTCAAATAATAATTCGCCCTCTAAATTAATGGCTTGAACATGGGGGTGAGGGACATTCTCCACCCAGTCGATGAAGAATATTGAATCTGTTGCATTAATCAACCATGATGCGCCCACCCCGCCCGTGCGCCAGTAGACTTCCTGAACGGCCAGACCATTGCCGTCTCCCCATAATTGATTTCCGTCCTGATCTAATCGAAATACTCTTATCTGGTGCAAACTATCGCGAACACCCTGCCCAGAGAATATCACACCTCCCCTATTATCTGATACTGCATCACTGATAAACAGATAAGAATTCAATTCATAAAGGACACCTGAATCCCCCCATAAAATGTCGCCTTCCGAAGAAATACGCTGACCGCCGATGAATCGGACTTGAGTACCGCCTTTGTGGTAAACCATAATCACTCCGCCTGCACCGTCCGAAACCGTTTTTCCTTTAATTCCATCTCGACCGTCAACATCAGAGATTACCTCAATGCCGTCGTCACCCCAAAGCGATTCACCTTCAGACGACAAACGCTGGGCACGCAATGATTGCCGTTCCAAAATAAGGTCGCCTCCACCGCCAGCGGCCCTGTAGTATTTCACTAACCATAATATGATTAACCCGCCTTCGCCATCGCTTTGCGCTCCGATGACGCCCGTAAAGGTCAGTTCATCCCGCAACCGTCTGTCCCCAACATATACCCCGGAATCCGGCCACATCGTTTCACCCTCCAGACTTACCTTTTGCGCGCGAATCTCCCATAACGTATCTTCGTCAGTGCGGCTCTCTGCCCAAAGCGTCGCAATAAGATAACCGGGCTCTGAACAGACGAATGAACCTAAAGACCGGTCGAGATCGATTCCCGGCATAAAGGCAATCCAATTATTCCAGCCGGCTTCGCCGCCTCTGTCTATGTATGTGCAATAAGTGCGGCTGTAAGTGAGATCAAAATCCCAGTCAGCGCCGACTACGAATGCTCCGCCGAGACTGTCCGTAGTAACGATATATCCATGCGGGATATCCGGAAGGTTAAGGGCTTCGGACGGATCTTGCGACCATTGGGCATTCAATGTGCAGGTTGATAGGATAACTAACAAATATATTATTTTTCTATACATAACATAGTTCTCCAAAAAAACACAAAAACCCCACCGAAGCACACAGCCAGATGGGCAGACAGAGTTTTTCCGATCCGCAGAAGCGGGGGAAACAGCATTGTCAGCGTTATCTAATTCAAACGAACTTCTAAAAAATACCAGAACCATAATCATCTCATGAAAACAAAATCCGAGGATGTGATACATTGTTCGAATAATAGCGCACAATTGCATAATTATTTAAATATAGTGTTATCCTTCAACAAAATCAAGTGGGTTATTGGTATTACAAAAGGAAATTGTGTGACGGGTGTTAAAAGCAAATTACCTTTCAGTTTAGGTTCGAAAAAGTTAGATTCTACCAGAACCTATCCAGTATAAGCACTCTAATTAGCCTCAATTAGCGAGCGAATGAGTAGATCTATAATCGATTCCCTACATACAAACAAGACATCACAAACCCCCACATATTTCCTATTATATGCAATTTGAACGTTGCTGGGGATTACTCTGTATATTTTGACCATAACGATTTAGCCTAAGATACTAACGTTAAATAGCAGATATTCTAAACCTTCTCGCGTACGCATGCGTTTTTATGGGCGAATACAAAGACAAACGAATACTGAAACTTGCGGTCTAAAGCGAGGTGGAATTAGAATCTAATACTCCAAACCCCGCCATATACTCAAGAAATCACCAACCATACTATATTACCCATTATATGAGATTTGGATTTAAGAGTTCAGAGGGTCAGTATATGATTTTTACTAGACAATTGACCAGGAAGCAAGTGGACATTGCGAGCGATTATATCTGGTTTTAGTACCTACTCACGTGCGCGCGCTTTTTGGCTGATATTACTGAACAATCTTTACGTCGACGTGTATTCAATATGAGCAGGGAGATAGAAGTAAACAGCCATTTACCCGTAATATACACAGAATCATACAGTTTAGGGCATATTATGCAATATATGCAATTTGAAATCATCGAAAGTGGATGTTGAGGTTTTATGTTGACATTCAAAATGATTAGTACCCACGTGAAGCGGGAAATGTATGGAATCCGGGATTATTGTTTGAAATATTCAACTTTTTTCGTAGGAGACTTTTCAAGCCATTTTAAAGTCCTAAAGGCAAAATGCATCTTAGTTGACCGAACGTCTGTCAATCTCCCTCAATCTGAAATGATTAAAGCCTTGCTGGTTGGCTATTAAGGCGTGTCAGTGAATATTCTATAATAATTTTAAACGGCAACAATAATCCTTTAGGAGAACTTGAATAATTTATTAATAATATTAAGTATTTTGAATTTTGACTTGCATCTGCTCGATTTCTTTATTATATTTGTATAAATATGTAAGCTACGAAAAGGTTGCTCAAATGAGTATTTCGTTGAGTAAATATTAAGTTACACAACTTTGATCTGCAACAAGTCAATTTCAATATTGACTTACCGACCCCTCCCAAACCCACGGACGTTGTGAAGACGATCATCTTTCCTCAAAGAAACCAAGCGCAACTCAAAGTTTGTATACATTGCATTAGACCAATACTATCTATCTTTTACAGTGGGTAGTGATGGATATCCATAAGTTTAAAGACTGGAAGGTTAAAAAGAAAGAACTATTGTAGTTTAAAAAACTAACCCCAGCTATCGTTTTCGAGGACGGGCAGCTGGGGTTAAAGGAAAAACAAAAAAGAACCGCAAGGGTCCTCTCTGTTTTTGTTAAGCGTTTAAATATATGCTGTCATTTGACAGAAGTCAAGACCTGACGTGAGAAAAAGAATAAAACGAAAGGGAAAAAGATGTCCCCAATTCTAAATGTATTCAAAAATGCGCTTGATGAGAGAGATATTAAACTCGTTGCTGTAGCGCGTTCACTGAATCTAAGATACCAAAGTTTAAATGCTTGGATAAATGGATATGGAAAAATGCCAGAAAAAGTTCAGTACAAAATTGCAGAGCATCTGAACATAAGTCAAGAAAGGTTATTCCCAGAATATGAGACGACTTAGCTCGAATAATTCAATTCAATTCCTGAGTAGATCCATAATCAGCACTACTAGGCTTGAAAACGTACACAGTCCAATAGACCTCGCTTTGTATGTTTATTACAATGTGGATTTAGGTAAAGGAAAATTTTCATACTTGGACGGACGTGATAATATGTGTTTAACGCATGTACTCAATATTAGTCAATTGGACTTGGAAATGGATAACAAATAGAGAACATAGGGTAATTTTACTGAAAAGACTGCCTGGGGTTTAACGACTCCTCTCGCTTGCCCTGGGCGGTCTGATTCAGAAGCGAGAGGATAGTTTGGAAAAAGAAAAAAATGATTTGAAAGATTGTGCTTTGCAATATAGGGATCTTGGATATTCGGTGATACCGCTTGCAATGAAAAAGAAATTCCCAATTAGGGGATTAAAGGAGAAAGAATATCAAACTCGTCATCCGACATTTGATGAAATTAGAACCTGGTGGAAAGAGAAACCGAATTCTAATGTTGGGATTGTCACAGGAGAACTCTCAGGATGTTTCGTATTGGATGTTGATACCGAAGATGGGCATGAGTTCGTGAAAAAAAAAGGAATTCCATTAACTGCTTCAGTCCAGACTGGTAAAGGATATCAATATTACTCCAAGTATCCTGACTTTGAAGTGCGTAATAAGAACCATAAGGTTAAGGATTGGGGTTGTCCAGGTTGTGATATACGTGGAGAAGGTGGTCTCGTAGTTGCTCCCCCGTCAATTCATCCAAATGGCAAGAAGTACCGCTGGATGCAATCACCCCGTAAGACTCAGATTGCTGAAGCTCCGGAGTGGTTACTTGGATTGCTTCGGAATCCTGGCCAACCTGTTTCAATCGAATTGAAATCAGTGTTAAAAACTTCTGGTAATGAAAAATCTATAGGCGAATTTTGGTTAGAAAAACATCTGTTGATTGCTGAGATTGGGAACCGGTCAGTACAGGGTTTTCATCTGGGGTGTCAACTACGGGACTCCAGATTGAGTCAAGATGAAGCTATTCCAATCATGATCGAATATGCTAAACGGGTTCCCAATTCAAGATTAGAAAAATACACAATAAAAGAGGCTCTTAAAGCATTAAATGAAGCTTATAAGGAGCAACCTCGTGAACCAGCTTCATCCAATTCTCAATTATATGAGTCGACCTTTGAGAATAGAACCAGAAACGCGGTTATTAATCCGAAATGCGATCTCAAAGGTATGGATAGATCAATGATGATGGCACTTTCTGTATTTGCGAATTGGAAGGGTGAAAATGCAATAGTGAGTTATGACACACTGGGTAAATATGCGGGATGCAATAGAAATACTGTTCGCAAATCAACTGAAAGGTTGGTCGAAAAGGGATGGCTTGAAATTGAGAAGAGATATAAAGGTTTTTTGAGTGGTGAATGTCACCATTGCTACAAACTCATCCTGAAAACTGAGAACTTGGTTAATTCTGACTCGTTATTGGAAGGGGAAGTACACAAACAACAACAAACAACCCAATACGGTAATATATGTACTAATTTGTGTGCATAGATCCATGAGTCTGCGCACAAAAAACGATGTTAGATAATTAGTTCTATGCACAAAATTCGTGCATAGGTGCATAATGGCTCGATTTCAATTGTAGACCAGAAAAACGGAACAAAACTTGCAAAAACAAAGATAGAGATACTAAAAGAATTCCCCGATCATGGAATCAAGATTGAGCTGGTAAAGCAGCCATTACCCTTAGTGCGAGTTGTAGACACTGTAACCGGTCACCTGATCAACATCAAGAATAGTTCATTCGGACCTAACTTGGGCTTTAGTATAGAAGAATGTACAGTGAGGCTGAAAAGGTTTAAATTCCACAAAAACACAACTCCCAACATGCAGGAGGATGCGAGGTGATACGAAAAATGTTTGAAGTAAAATGAGTCAACAACTCCCAACGGAAATATAATGCACAAGAATCTTCAGAACAAAGAACACAACACTGAATTAGGTAACGCTAAACGACTTGTGAAACAACACGGTAACGAGCTGAGATATTGCGAGAGTTTGAAAACCTGGTTTGTCTGGGGCGGAAAACGGTGGAAGAGTGGGATTAGAAGTGATGTTGTAAAACGAATGAATGATACAGTCCACCAGATGTTCAAGGATACTGCAGAAATAACAGATAGCAAACTAAGAAAAAGGGCCTTAAAATGGGCGTTAAGGTCTGAGAGTAAAACAGTAATCAATAACTCCATAGAGCTTGCGCAATCTCATTCGACTATTGGTTTAGAAGAGTTTGATCGCAATCCAATGCTATTGAATGTGCAAAATGGGACAGTCGATCTTAAAACAGGAAAACTACTTAAGCATAATATAGACAATTACATAACGAAGATATGTCCGGTTAAATATGATCCTGATGCAACCACTCACACTTGGTTAGGCTTCTTGGACAAAATCATGAACGGGAATAAGAACTTGATTAATTTTCTACAAGGAGCAATGGGGTACAGTCTGTGTGGGGATTCAAGCGAACAAGTATTTTTCCTTCTCTACGGATCAGGGGCAAACGGTAAATCTACTTTCCTGGAAACGGCTAAAGCGATGTTGGGAGATTATGCAAAGGTAGCGGAATTTTCAACGTTCACAACACTGAAAAATACTGGTGGTGTGAGAAATGATTTGGCTGATTTGAATGGAACACGATTTGTAATAGCAAATGAGGGAACTGCTGGACAACGATTATCTGAATCAATAGTCAAATCTTTAACTGGTGACGATACAATCAAAGTAAGGTTTTTGTACAAAGAACATTTTGAGTACAAACCGGAATATAAGATTTGGCTTGCAACGAATAACAAGCCAGATATACGGGGAACTGATCATGCAATTTGGAGAAGAGTAAAACTGATTCCGTTTTCGGTTAGAATTCAGCCACATGAACAAGATAAGAGATTGCTTAACAAACTAAGAAGAGAATATCCAGGTATCCTGAACTGGGCAATAGAAGGTGTTCTGAAGTGGCAGAAGTATGGACTCGGAGAACCGGCAGAGGTTAGAGAAGCTACAAAATCATATCGGGCAGAGATGGATTCATTATCGAGTTTTCTGGAAGAAAGGTGTATTCTGAGTCCTGAAGTGAAAGTTGGATCGACACCCCTATATGAAGAATACAAAGACTGGTGCGTTCAGTCAGGTGAGAATCCTCTATCACAAACAAAATTTGGGGTGAGGTTGAAAGAGGAACGGTTTGAAAAAAAACGATCTGGAAAAGGAGGAAATTTTATGTGGTCTGGGATCGGGATACGAGAAAAGGATGTGCAACTTGACCTGTGTCCTGAAGAGTTAACCATTCAGTCCATCAGCAATAACTGAAGTGTTGAGATAGGATGTACATCACAATAACACAAATGGTTAGATTAACTACTGAACAGTACTGAAGGATTTATCTATAACTTATATACTTTTCTCTACTCATAGAGGGAAGTGTGTGAATAACTATTCAGTACCATTCAGTGAGTGGACTATATCTTTTTATAATCAAGAGATAGGAAGGTTTCTTACCCTTCAGTAAAATCGAAGGTTGCTAAAAGCTGTGTGTTTTGATAAAACCGGGAGGATCAGATTGAGGGAAAAACGTTCAATTACGATGATTTTGAGAATGAAAAGTGAGAAGCATACTTTCTATCGCAGGCATGCCAGTCTGCTCAGAAATCGCAAGAACTGTTAGCGAAAAATGTCAAAAAACAGGAAAACAGACAACATGAATGATAGAGATTTGAAAGAAAAAAGAGTCGCGGGAAAGAAAACAGCAATGAGGTTGAGGAAGAGTCTAGATATTCCTCCACCACTCAAAGTAATTCGTCATAAATGTAAAGACTGTTGTGGAGGTTCATTAATTGACGTGAAGAACTGCGGATCTGAGGGGTGCCCGTTATGGCCTTTCAGGTTTGGAAGGAGTCCACGACAGGATGATTTGAAGGTTTTGGAAATTGATCAGTACGGAAAGGCATTAGGTTACCACGATTACCCAGGTTATAGAGCTGAGATGTAAATCAATGAAGTTCTAAATTGAATTCAGCATAGGAGAGTGTTCTGTTCGGTTGAATTGGCTCAAAAGTTAGATTTTTAGATGCCCTTACGCGCGTATGTGTAATGTTGTTAAAAGTTACATTGAAATATGATAATTCATGCATTGTCCACATCGTAAGTAATAAATCAACCGGATACTCCATTATGCGATTTCAATTTGATCGAATGAAGAGTTTCTCATTCACACGTAGATAAAGTAACCTAAGGAGTGAAGAGCTGAAGTATCCTATTTTTGAAATCGGTAGATGCATAATTGCATTTTAGACATTTAGATTATCCCGAAATTCGCCTTGCAAATGCTGAATATACTGAATGTTAGGCTTTTGCAAGCGGGGTAATAGGCAGAAAAATAATAATAATGGGCTCAAAAACAGTGGAAAGTGAATTCACCATTATCGGTGAAACAGGAGAAACATTTATAAATTGAAAACAGTAACAAACGTACTCATGAGGTAATATTTGGCTGGCTGTCTTTTATCTCCTCAGCAGACCGCAAAATTACTTGGGATCGGTGAGAGAAAACTGAAGCAACTCACCAGGACAGGTCAAATCTCAACCGATTCCTATGTTGTAATCCCTTCTTCAACCGGGAACTCAAGGTATGACCGGACGAAATATGATCTCGATTTAGTCAAGGAATCCCTCCGAAACATCTCTCCTCAGAACAAACCTAAGGAACAAATCCTAAAAGATTTAGCAAAGGATTTCGCAATTCGATACGGAAACGATCTAAGTGAAATGTAAGAATCTGGGCGAAAAGGGCGAAAAATGGGCGATATATCCATTGATTATGCAATTATTCAGTAGGTCGAACTTTGTTAATACTATATTATCAATATGATATTAGATTGCAGATCACCTGATTTAACAGATCAGTAGCCCCACAAATATCTATCGATTTGACAATATGGAATATAAATATGGAATAGTCGTGGGCGAAATCTGGGCGAAAATTCGTCCAAATTGTGCAGGAAGTGTACACATGTGCAGTACTTTTGGGCGTTTTTGGGCAGAAAAAAGCCATACTCAAAAATACTCGACTATGGCTTAAGTCTTTATTATTCTTGTCTTATATGTTGTACCCTCGACGTGATTCGAACACGTGACCTACTGATTAGGAATCAGTTGCTCTATCCTACTGAGCTACGAGGGCATGTATATGGACATAATATAAGCTCAAGAAGTGATGTGAAACAAGATAATTCTTGATGAATCAAACATGATTCAATTGAACTTCACGCAATCTTGAGATCACCAACTCCGCACATTTAGTATCAATTAGATTTCCTTCAGGTCCATTGCCTAAAGGTACATCTGGTTTCATATCTCCGTGAAAATCCGATCCACCTGTATAAATAAGGTTATTCTTTAATGCAAGGTTCCGCAGTCTATTCCGTAGAGCCAACGAATGCTGGCTGTAATCGCTTTCCAGTCCATCAAGCCCATATGCTGACCATACCGGAAGCATCTCAACCAAATCCTCGAGGCGACTGCCATGTAATCCGGGATGAGCCCATACGGCAACTCCACCTGCTCGGTGAATCATCTCAATCGACGTTCTCATTTCAAGTCTGAAGCGATCAACATATGCTGGTCCCCCACGAGACAGAAATCTATCAAATGCCTCTTTAATGTCAGACACATACCCTTTTTGAATCAGAACTGTAGCAATGTGTCCCCTCCCAACCGTACCATCACCTGAAAAAGCCTTAACTTCCTCGTGTGAGATTGGGTAACCAAGTTCAGAAAGTCTCCTAACAATATTGAGATTACGATCTTCACGAGAATTAACAACTCGAACCAGATTTTCAATAATCTCCTGATTATGAATGTCAAAACCATAACCTAACAAATGCAATGATCCGGTCTCATGATTAACACTTAATTCTACACCGGCAATAACATTTATGTTAAACTTACTCCCAGCTTCAATACCCTCCTCAAGACCGGAAATCGAATCATGGTCTGTGATACTTATGACCGAAAATCCCTCATCGGATGCTTTCTTCACAATCTCCCAGGGAGAGAGACTTCCATCCGATGCAGTTGTGTGCAGGTGAAGATCGATTTTACTCACAAAGATTTCTCTGTTGAATTTATTTCAGAAATATCCTTAAACCTGGTAAGAATCAATTCAAGATTGGCTAAAGGAATCATATTGGCTGCATCGGATTTTGCCACGGACGGATTTTTGTGTGTTTCAACAAATAATCCGTCAATACCAATTGCTGCGGCAGCCCAGGCGAGATATTTTGCATACTGACCTTCTCCTCCGGTAATCCCACCCGGACCTCCGGGGTTTTGAACCGAATGGGTGGCGTCGAATACAACGGGAAACCCCGATTCCCGCATTTTTACAATTCCGGTATAATCAACTACGAGTTGATGGTATCCGAAAGTTACACCACGTTCAGTGAGCATCACTCTTGAATTTCCACAGGCAGTGATTTTACCAATAATATTTTCAGCATCGTCAGGCGCCATGAACTGACCTTTTTTCACATTGACCGGTTTGCCTGTTTTGGAAGCAGCCTCAAGAAGGTCGGTTTGACGGCAGAGAAATGCAGGGATTTGAATCACATCAACAACATCTCCAGAAGCTCTGATTTCTGGAACTGAATGGGCATCAGTGATTACTGGTATACCAACCTCATCCCTGATTTTTTCAAGGATTCTCAGACCCTCCTCTAAACCCGGTCCTCGAAACGATAATCCTGAAGTACGGTTAGCTTTATCATATGATGCCTTGAAAATGAAAGGGATATTTAACCTTTGCGCAATCCGATTTATATCCGCGGCATGGTATAGAGCCATTGATTCGCTTTCAATAACGCATGGTCCTGCGAATAGTATAAAAGGGGATTCACCTCCGATGTGAATCCCCTCGGTAATTTCAAACTTATTTGTAACGAGCACCTACCTATCCATAATCATCATTTGTGAGATTGTAGTGTTACTCAACAGTAACGCTTTTTGCAAGGTTTCGTGGTTGATCAACATTGCAACCACGCAATACTGCTATATGGTATGCTAGCAACTGAAGAGGAATAACCGTTAACAAAGGACTTAAAAACGAGTGACATTTGGGAATCTTTATAATGTGATCAGCAAAATCCTGCATCATATTATCTTCTTCATTAACAACAGCGATAATAATTCCTTTTCGCGCACGAACTTCTTCTATGTTGCTCAGGACTTTTTCATACGTTGACCCATTTACAGCAATGAAGAAGACCGGCATTTTCTCGTCAATCAGTGCTATTGGACCATGTTTCATTTCTGCTGCCGGATATCCTTCAGCATGAATATATGATATCTCTTTGAGCTTTAATGCTCCTTCAAGAGCTACCGGGAAATTAATCAACCGACTAAGATACAGTGCATTTGTTCGATCAACAAATTTTTCGGCGATTTCCTTGATCAGATCTGATTTCTTAAGAATTCTATTTACCTTATCCGGAATCTGAACTAACTCCTTGACGTATTTTCGTCCTTCTTCAACAGGAAGTCCTCGTTTTCGAGCTAAACTTAATGCCAGTTGAAACAGAACGGTTACCTGAGAAGTAAATGCCTTGGTCGAGGCAACTCCTATCTCGGGACCAGCATGTAAATATACGCCTCCCATTGATTCTCGTGCAATTGTTGATCCAACAACATTGCATATTCCGAGTGTCAGAGCACCGCGTTGTCGAGCTGCTCGCATCGCTTCGAGTGTGTCAATAGTTTCTCCCGATTGGCTGATTGAAATTGATATTGTATCAGAGCCAATTACCGGAGATCGATACCTGAATTCTGATGCATATTCTACATCAACGGGTATCCTCGCCATTTCTTCAATTAAATACTTTCCAATTAAGCCTGCATGCCACGAGGTTCCGCAACCCAAAATTACAAATCGTTTTACCCGATCAAGGTCTTCCTCGAAATCAATGAGCCCTCCCAATCTGGAAGTTCCTTCAACATCATTGAGTCGTCCACGCATAGAATCACAGATTGAATTAGGTTGTTCATGGATCTCCTTAAGCATGAAGTATGGATAGCCACCCTTTTCGATCTGCTCAATATTAAAAGAAATCCGCTCAATTTTCGAAGTGACTTCCTTTTGGTCTAATCGACGATGCTCAATATTATCTTTAGTGACAACTGCAATGTCACCATCATCGAGAAAGATGGCATTTCTAGTATGTTCTACAATCGCTGCTAAATCTGAGGCGATAAAATTTTCTTGATCTCCGACACCAACTACTAATGGACTGCCCATACGTGCGGCAATCAACTTGTCGGGTTCATCTTGACACAGAACAGCCAGGCCATATGTTCCTTTAACCTGAGTTAGAGCTAATCTAACAGCCTGTTCAAAATCCCCCTCGTATAACTCAGAAATTAAATGAGCCAGGACCTCACTATCGGTCTGAGTTGCAAAATCATGTCCCTTCTTCTTCAATTCTGTTTTTAATGCATAATAGTTCTCAATAATCCCATTGTGAACAATTACAAATTTCCCCGGGGAATCTGTGTGAGGATGCGCATTTAATTGACTCGGTTCCCCATGTGTTGCCCACCGTGTATGTCCAAGTCCCGTTGTTCCGGAAACCTCAGCTTTTTCAACACTTTTGCGAAGGTTCTCAATTTTGCCACTTTCTTTCACAATATTGATCTTGGTTTTTTGAGGAATAGCAATTCCTGCTGAATCATATCCCCTGTATTCCATACGTTTAAGTCCGGATAGCAGTATGGGAGTTACATCTTTCAGACCTACGTATCCGATAATTCCACACATAATGTGATCCTTAAAAATTATCTTTAAAAATAAGGCAGCTTTTAATTTCTAAGTTCTTTTTTATCAATGCGTCCTGTCGGTGTATGTGGTAGATCTTTGTAAAATCTTATCGCTGCAGGCACTTTGTATAGTGCCATTCTGTCACGGCAATAATTTGCCAATTGTTCTGTCGTTACTGTAGCTCCTTCACGGAGTACTATGCAGGCTTTAACTTCCTGCCCCATTGTTTCATCCGGGATCGGTACAACTGCTATTTCCTCGATATCCGGATGGCAATATAATACACTTTCGACTTCCGTTGGATATATTGAGAATCCTCCCTTTACAATCCTGTCATTAAGCCTTTCTACAAGGTAAAAGAAACCATTGATGTCCATCTTTCCGAGATCCCCAGTATGAAACCATCCATTTCTAAGAATTTCCATTGACATTCTTGGTCGATTAATATAACCCCTCATAACATTATCACCACGTACAACAATCTCACCGACCTCACCAATTGAAACTTCTGTATCATTTTCATCGACGACCCTCATTTCAACGCCAGGAATCGGATGACCAAGCGAGCCGACTCGTCGGCCGGTTCTCCATTGGTTGAATGAAATGACCGGTGATGTCTCAACTGTTGTATAACACTCTAATATGTATGTTTTGAAGTTCTTTTCAAATTCCTTCAATACCTCTTCAGTAATACCACCAGCACCACATATGCATAATCTGACGGGGTTTTCAACGACGATTTCTTCTGTTAGCTCGTTTATTTTATCCAGAAGGATTTTATACATTGAGGGAACACCGATAAACAGAGTCGACGAACCGGTTATAAAAGCCTGGCATATTTCGTCAGGGTTAAATGCGGGAAATAGCCTGAGTGTCGCACCGGTAGACAGGCCCAGGTTTAACAACATTGTCTGACTCATCGGGAGGAAAAATGGGAGTACTGCAAGAAATTCATCGTTTTGTGTTACTCGCATTATCTCGCGGCATGCTGTAACATTTGAAAGAACATTACCGTGAGTAAGTTCCACACCCTTCGGAATGCCGGTTACCCCTGCGGTATATTGAATTATTGCAGGATCTTCTTCTTCAATCTCCTCAATCTCATTAAGAGGATGGCTTCGTGCTAATAATCTCGTCAAACTGATCGTTCCGGTAGGTATATCATCACCGAGAACAACAGTGTGTTTCAGTGAGCTAATTACATTAATACTCCGGGAAAGCTCACTGTAGAGTCCCTGCCAGATAATTATCACGTTTGCTTCGCAATCTTCGAGTACAAGTGAAAGTTCTCTGCTTTTATACATAGTATTAACGGGAACTACAACCGCTCCCAACCTGAGAGCAGCGTAATATGAGATTACGAAATGTGGCATATTCGGTAGCATAACAGCAACTCTGTCGCCACGAGTTATCCCAAGTTTTTGTAGACCTCGAGCCAGACGCTTGATTGCTTCATGCAACATTGCGTAAGAGATATCTCCTCCGGGATGCCGCAATGCAACACTATCTTTGTAGTCCCCTGCAATCTTTTCAAAAGGTAAATTTAGATTCATGTTGGTGAAAAAGATTCTGCTTACATTAATTCTCGAAGAAGGTTTAACTTCTCTTTGGAAGTCATATTCAAAATTCGAGCGATTAGTTCAAGATCGAGATTTGTAAGTCTGATCGGTCCAGTTTGTTTGGTTTCCCTGCTTCGTGTCCCCGAGACATTTTTTTCTGTCTTTTCGGTTTTTCGATAGGTTCGTTTTCTAATTATCGGGGGATTGGTTTCAACGTTTCGTAACGTACTCATCAATTTCCGTTTTGTACGTTTCTGTGGTTTGTGACTCCCCATTTCAATGTGTCGCAAAGTTGTCAGACTGATCTTTGCTAATTCCGATAGTCTCTTTTGAGAAATACCGAATCTGTCTCGCCATGCTTTAAGATCATTAAAAACAGACTCTTCCATAATAACCTCAGGTCGAATTGTAAATGAAATTACAACCTTCAATGCTCTACTTTACATCCAAAGCTCTCGATCCATGGATCGGTACTGGATAGCTTCAGCTAAATGTTCAGGTCGAATGCTGATCCCACCATCCAGGTCAGCAATTGTTCTCGAAACCTTCAAAATACGGTCATATCCGCGTGCTGAAAGCCCCATGGTTTCCATGGCTGCTTTGAGTAATTTCTCACCGTCAGTGTCAATCCTGCAATACTTCTTAATCTCTTTCGGACCAATGTCAGCATTCACAGAGATTCGCCGATTCCTCTTAAATCTCTCAAGTTGAATTCGTCGAGCCTCTACAACGCGAGTGTGTATCTCACTGGATGACTCAGCGTCTTCCAGTTTTGATAAATCACTGTATTCAACTGCCGGTGCTTCAATATGTAAATCAATTCTGTCAAGAAGCGGACCGGAGATTTTATTGTTGTAATGCTGTACCTGTGTAACACTGCACCGACATTCGCGTGAAGGATGTGTATAATATCCGCATGGGCAGGGATTCATCGCCGCTACGAGGATAAAGTTTGCCGGATAAGTCAGCGATATCTTAGCCCTGGTTATCGTAACACTACCGTCTTCAATTGGTTGCCTTAGTACTTCAAGAGCATTTTTATGAAACTCGGGTAATTCATCGAGAAATAAAACACCCTTATGTGCCAATGAGACTTCGCCAGGTCGGGGTATCTGACCACCACCGATTAATCCTGCATCGGAAACCGTATGGTGGGGACTCCTGAATGGTCGAGTTGCGAGCAATGGCTGATTTTCCGGAAGCATTCCTGCAACTGAATATATCTTTGTTGTCTCAATTGCCTCATCGTAAGTCAAATTTGGCAATATTGTGGGCAATCGCTTGGCGAGCATCGTTTTGCCAGATCCAGGAGGTCCGATCATTATAACATTATGACCGCCTGCAGCTGCAACTTCAATAGCTCTCTTTGCCTGTTCCTGCCCTTTTACATCTTTAAAATCAAATTGATTTTTTGCAGCAACTCCGAATATCTTCTCAAGATCAACATCAACCGGATCAATATTCATTTCTCCGTTGATATATGACACTGACTCTCGTAAATTTCGCACCGGATAAACGCTAATCCCTTCAACCATCGCAGCCTCAGCGGCATTTGCTTCCGGAACGATCAATTCTTTAATTTCATTTTTAGGTAATGCGGCTGTAATTGGCAAAGCACCCTTTATTGGTCTTACACTCCCATCAAGGGCTAATTCACCAAGGATTACAGTTTTTTCGAGCTTTGCAGAATTAACCTGTCCGGTAGCACACAAAAGCCCAATAGCCACTGGCAGATCAAACGCTGCGCCCTCTTTCCTTATCGATGCAGGTGCAAGGTTTACTGTTATCTTCTTAGGAGGAAACAGAAAACCGGAGTTCTTAATCGCAGCACTTACCCTCTCGCGCGATTCTTTTACCGCACTGTCTGGTAAACCGACCGTCGTATATGATGGTAAAGTTGAATCAAGATGAACTTCAACCTTTACAATATAAGCATCAATACCTTGAACTGCCGAAGATAGCACTCTTGCATACAATGGGATTATTACCCGTCTAAATTAAAGATATTACTATATCTGACATTTCTGTCACGACATAAAATAAATTCTGCTTTAGTTGTTGTTTATAACTTCCATACAGAATTATCAGAATATAACCAGTATTTGTTGTTCTGAAGGATGAGAAATCAAAAGGTTAAAGGGCATATTTAACAGCAAAACAACACAGCTCAGCAAAACTAATATAGAGTGAACTTTTGATATTGTCAAGTACCATCATAATAATGATGTAAAATTGTTATAATGAATGTGCAAATTTAATAATCGACTGTCTTATCTTGAGTAATTTCAATTCCCTAAACTCAATAATAATAGTCTGTAACAAGCCGAGTCTAAAATGACAGAGCTGTGATAGAAAAAGCAATTGTCAACAAATACTTGTTTTTTAACAACACATAAATACTATAATAACAAATTTCTATTATATTGAAATTAACAAGATTAGTGACAAATACTGTACTCTTTTTTTATATACAATTTTTTACAGTGATATTTTGCTATTTGTTTTTATTTTATAGCTAAAGATTTGGTTACTTACAACGATGTTTTTGATCCAAATATTCAAAATACAACCGTTTGTCAGGATTGTTGTGCAAAGTGAAAACAGGGTTAAATTTTTTACAGAAGTGATTATTTCAAAACTGCATCTGTTTTTTTTGATAATTATGACTTTTCAATTATTGTTGCCTTTCGGTGTTTTGGCAGTTTGTTCTGGAAATTCAGGAAACTACCATTCTGTCTCAGATCAATTGAAAGCAGAAGATGGTTGTCATTCAAAAGACAAGCTTAACTATCAGCTTAGTCTTGCTTACTGGAACGACAATTTCCTTACAATCAGGAACTTCGAACCATGGCTTAATGTTGGTAAAGATGATAACGTAACCGCAAGTTTCTGGCTTCAGGTTGCTTTCGAGTCAAATTCTCGATGGTACTTACTCAATATCTACCAGAGCATCCTGACCAAAAAGAAAATGAACTACCGCACCGACCTTCTGTCAATTTTCTCAACAGTAGAACAACAATTTAGTCGATATGAAGTTACAATTGGTCTCGGTCTGATTGCTCGAGGCAACTATGGTGGTGAGTTCATTCAAACCAGTTACCATGATTTGCGGAATTTTACCCCGGTAGATTTACCTTACAAGGGAAATAATTCCCTTGGATTATTGTTGTTGACCGAAACAGAATATGGGATTATCGAGAAAAATAAAGTGAGACTAAGCGGATTCGTATCGAATTACCTTCGAACCGGACCTGGACCGGGCAGCTTAAAAACAGGTTTAAAGTTAAATCTCAGGAATGATCCGAATGTATACAAGCATGTCATTCATTTTCAATTATTAGCGGGACATTCATTATTATATCACGTCGACGAATACATATCACCGATGTTTAATTCATGCTTATTTCAAGGTGCACTAATTTCATTCAATTTAACTAAGAGCTTTTTAACTTCTTTCTGGATCTCAAGAAATCAATATGGATTAAACCAGACATATTTTGGAGCTACTCTGACGTTTGGTTGGGATGGAGTTCGACTGGGAGATTTAACCGAGGTGTTATATCCCTGATTGGCTATTAATAATGACTGAAGTAATTCATATTTAATCTTGCGTCATTATCTTGACATCATCTAATAAGTTGTTTATATTGTGTTTACAATATGAAATGATATTTGCATTAAGATAAATCCAAACATAAATTCAAAAAGTCATTTATCCGGAAAACATGTAATTTCTGTTTTTAATCCCACACCTTATGAAGGGAGATTGGGATGTCCAGTTCAAGAGCTTTGAAGAACCTCAAAACAATGTTCGAAAAAATTGCACAAATGCAATTTCCAGAGAATGACTCTATCCCTTTCTGTATCGAAAAATTCCAACAACTAAAAGCAAGATACATCTCCCGATTATCGGTAGATTCGAACTATACATCAGGTTGTCCATCCGCGGAGCTTTACCATGAAATTTCAAGTCTGTTTTCTACTTCTGATTCTTTGCCTGTTTTCAACAGAATCTAACTCACAACCCAGAATCCAATGGGCAAACACTTACTGTGAAGAACCAAGAGGAGCCAAATTCTATGATGTTTATCTGACTTTGGAAGGTGATTTTGCCCTGTGCGGTCAAACTGCGAGAGGGGCGAATGCGCATTTTGGTTGGATCACACTTATAGACAGCGAAACTCTCGATGTACTGTTCAACCTTGAATTGGGTGAGGATGGTGACTATATCCAGTTTAACAGTATTGTCGAAGTTGATGGTGGTGGCTTCCTTGCAGCAGGAACAGATTGTCGTCGTAATGGTCATGACTTCCAGGCAACCCGGGTTACAAATGAGGGTGATTTACTCTGGACGGAATACTATGGAGATGGTGATCTTCAGGCCTGTAACGCAGTAATAGAATTAAAAAGTGGAAATTTCCTCTTAGCGGGATGGGAAAGAGAAAGGGGAGCAGGAGAATGGGGATACCTTGTACAAATTAATGGTGAGGGAGAACTAATCTGGGAAGAAATCTATCGTGGTGAAGGTCAACGAAAATTCACCTCTATTCGTGAGACAGATGATGGATATTTACTCGCAGGAATTAACGATGGAGATGGATGGCTGCTTAAAGTCAATGACATTGGCGAGGTCATTTGGTCTCAAACTTATGAACGAGATATGGATGAGCAGCCCTTTTATGAAAACTTCCATTGCATAATTTCCTGCCCTGGTGGTTACCTCCTGAGCGGTGGGAGTTCATTAATGAACTTCGAAAATATTGAGCAATCTCAAGGCAACTTTTGGATGGTGAAAGTAAATAATCAGGGGAATCAGATATGGGAGCAGGTCTACGAACTAGGAGATCCGGGTTATCCAAAATATTTCCAGTCAGCGATCCTGATGAGGGATGGTGGATTTGCTCTTGTCGGGCTAAATACTTGTATTGATGACTGGGGTGCTCGGTTTCGTGGCGGAGTGGTATTACGAACGAATAATCTCGGGGAAATAAACTGGATTCACAACCTCCCTGTCGGTCAACAGGAAATTTCAGTAAGTAATGCTTATGCAGTGGTTACCACACCTGATGGAGGTATAATAGTGGCAGGAAGTGGAGAATTGATCGGACGGCAGCCAGGTGGAATAATCATGAAAGTTATCCCGGAACGTTCCGGACCGGTGATCATTGAAAGAATTCCGGAAGAAACTCAATTAAATGTATTAGTTGGTGACTCGATTTTCTTCAGTGTCTATGCAGTCGATCTGCAGGATGATTCTCTGTCTTATTACTGGATTCTCGAGAATGACACACTAACAAACGATACATGTGTAACAGTTACTTTCGAAGAACAGGGTGATTTTATTGTGGAATGTTTTGTCTCCGATGGAGAACTTGCAGATTCAACATTCTGGATTGTCAATGCTAGTGAGTTCTACATCGACGGACAGACTCCCGACAGTCTTGAGATCAATGTTCGGAGAGGAGATTTGGTTAACTTTTCGTTTGATATAGCTGCAATTGAAGAAATTGAACTTAATTATACCTGGACTCATATCGATAGAGATCAGAGACAAAATTTAATCGGGGAAGTCGAATCAGTGGAATATGTTTTTAACCAATCTGGAGATCAGCGAATTGTTGGTGAAGTAGATAGCGATGAAAATTCAGAAGAAAGAATCTGGCAAGTTCACGTACGGTCTTCGATCTATTCCTGGTGGCCATCTGAGCTTGAGTTATCAGCTTATGTTGATTCAACACTCGAGTTTATAATAACTCCTTTCAATGAAGACTCCGATTCAATCGAATACTTGTGGCTGCTAGATGAAGAACAACTTGAGAGCGACAGTGCATCAGTTCTTATCACCTTCTCAGAAACAGAACTAAGCGAAGTGACGGCTATTGTAAACGATGGAATTGAGGCTGACACCATCCGCTGGACGGTCAACGTAGAGGAATGGTCATTCACAGCAGATGACGCGGATTTCGCGGATATGCCAACTTCACCGGTGCTTTATCCTGCAAGTCCTAATCCTTTTAATTCGACGGTTAAGTTGTTGATGTATTTGCCTCGTGTTGATCATGTTTCACTGTCGGTGTTTGATGTCAGTGGGCGGGAGGTTTCGCGGTTAGTGGATGGGAATGTCCGGGCTGGAAATCAGTCGGTTGTCTGGGATGCAAGAGAATATCCAGCAGGAGTTTATGTTTTGAGGATGGATGTCGGAAATGTGTCGGAAGTGCGGAAGATGGTTTTGGTTCGGTAGAAATTTTTCTCTTGACATTGCTGAAATGATTACTTACATTGCACTTACAGAATTGAAATGAATTTGTAATTAGATAAACCCACTCTTGGATTCATGATTTTATTTGATGGTAACGATTACATTGAAGATATTCGTGTAAGTATCTGGGTCATTACTGCCCTCAATCCGACCGAGTGGAGTCAGAGTGATGGCTTAGTGACAAATGCAGTCGGGTGGGCTGGATTTGAGGAGGAACATCCATCGGAAGCCATTCTATGGTTTGCCTCAGTGAATGAGGCGGATCTCGAAGATGCAGGTGTCCAACTCGCACCGGGATCACCACAAGCACTCTTCGTATACTATGCAACGGAGGGTCATTCCCATGTTTTCGAATGTATAGATTTGTAACAGTTTCAGTTGAGTAAAACCGAGTAAGTACAAGCTCTATTATTTGCAGTTTCATGGATGGCTGTCCACCAATCCGCCATCCATGAAACTGATTATGGCTTCTCTTTCATGAATAAGAGTAATTATATAAAAGGAGGTTACTTAATGTATCGCTTCATTGTAATATTCATGTTAATGTCTTG
>CAYLYZ010000087.1:0-1639 GCA_964387885.1 uncultured bacterium
TACTTACAAAGAAAACGTTTTCAAAGAACTGTTCTTGGACAAGCTGGGAATGTTCATCCTACAGACATTCGGAATCCCATCTTTTCAGGCATTGGACGATGTAGGGGCGAATAATTATTCGCCCTTCCCCTTCAAATGCCCCTTCAGAGTATTCCGAGCAATCTGCAAATACTTCGCCGCCCGACTTTTATTACCCTTGAACTTCTTGACAGCTTTGCGAATGATTTCGTCGTTGAGTTCTTTAAGGTTAAATCCATCTTCGGGTAGCTTGATCCCTGTTGGGCGAATGAGTCCGGTATCATCAGGGTCAGTGTCTGACTGGTCTGAAGACAGGAATGACAGGTGAATTGGGCGGAGACTTACTTCGTCATTTAGTAGCACGACTCGCTCGATGGTATTTCGCAATTCTCGGACGTTTCCTGTCCAGGGGAAATCTTCAAGGATGTGGCATGCCTCAGGGGTGATGGAATTAAAGCGCCGTCTTCTTTCTTGTGCGAAATGATTCAGGAACATCTGAGCGAGGGGGATGATCTCCTCTGTGCGTTCAGCTAAAGGTGGTAAAGCAATCGTTCCAAGATTCAGACGATGGTACAAATCGCGTCGGAATCCACCTTTCTCTACCAGGTTCTTCAGATCATAGTTGGTAGCCGCAACTACGCGAACTTCCAGCTTGAGGCACTTAGTGCCCCCTACCCGGAATATCTCCCGTTCCTGCAAGGCTCGCAGTAACTTGGGTTGCATTTCGAGGGGTAGATCGCCTATCTCGTCGAGAAATAGCGTACCTCCCTGAGCGAGTTCAAATTTTCCCTTACCACCCGATTGGCGGGCTCCCGTGAAAGCTCCCGGTTCATAACCAAACAGTTCGCTCTCGAATAGACTTGGTGTAATTGCCGGGCAGTTGATGGAGATAAATGGTGCTGGGTTCTGATCCTGATCAGCTTCATCATCTTGGGATCCAAAATGCACTAAGCGAGCTAATGCTTCTTTACCTGTGCCGGTTGCGCCCTCGATGAGTACTGGTACGGAGATATCATTGTGGAACCGGTAGGCAAGGTCAACAGCTTGTTGCATCTCACCTGAAAAAATACCAATGTCCCCATATCCCGGTATTCGGATTATCTTTCGCTCATCGAGTAATTGTCCTGATTTAACCTGATGAATTTTTCTTTTATCATCTATTCCTGGTGTATCTCCATCAGATTGAATCTCCTCAAGTTTCTCTTCTGACAATCTATCTAAAACAGCGGAAAGAGTTATCGGATTCACCGGTTTCTTGAGGTAATCAAATGCACCCTCTCTCAATGCTTCTATTGCGCTCTCTGTATCAGAGAAACCTGTCATTAGTACTACAGCAGTGTTATTACCTGCTGGCAAACTACGGATATGTTTCAGTAATTCCAATCCCGTCATTTTCGGCATACGGATATCTGTAATAACCAGCGGAAATGGTGCTTCTTTGTAAAGCTCAAGAGCTTCCACTCCGTTGCTGCACCTGCTGATTTCATAACCATGAGCAAGCTGCAGGAAGCTGGCAACAGCGTCTCGGCTTTTACTATCATCGTCTACAACGAGTACGCGCCTGGGTGTCATTTGGAATTCTCCTCTTCAACTAACGGGAGATAAATCCGGAATCTCGATG
>CAYLYZ010000087.1:1739-25073 GCA_964387885.1 uncultured bacterium
GTCATTTGGAATTCTCCTCTTCAACTAACGGGAGATAAATCCGGAATCTCGATGTTATTTGGAATTCTTCTCATCAACTAATGGGAGATAAATCCGGAATCTCGCTCCGTTATCTTTATTATTATCTGCAAAAATATCTCCGTTACACTGGGCGACAAAGTTCTTTACAATCGCCAATCCAAGCCCGGTACCTTCACGGTTTTTCCCGGTTGAAAACATCGGATTGTAAAGTTCATCCCCAATTTCCTCCGGTAATCCGGGACCATTGTCATTAACCTCCAGCAGTGCCATGCTTTCAGAGTATTGCTCTGATGGTGAGACATGTTTTACATCAACTTTTACCCATTTGTTGTTTTTTTCAGATCTGTCTAATGCTCTTATTGAGTTTGAAACTAAATTCAAAACTATCTGCTCTATATGTAAAGATATGCCTTTAACTTTCACCGGAGTCTTATCAAACTGAGTTTGAAGCTCAATGGAGTGCCCTTCGAGTTGACGTGCGAAGAGTTGCAACGCATTTCTGGCGCAAACAACTAAATCGACCGTCTCAAGCTCAGTCGTTTCCCTCGCTATCCAAAACGATCGCATGTGTTCTATTATCTCTGAAATCCTGCTGGTTCCCCAGTTAATGTCGTCTATCAACCTTCTCTTCTTATCAGGTTCTATATCTGTTCCCGATTCCTCGAGGTATTTGAGAGTACCGGCATTCAGTGAGATTGCATTGAGTGGTTGATTAATCTCGTGTGTAATTCCTCCGGCCATTACACCAATGGATGCAAGTCGAGCGGTCTCCTCAGCCTGTTTTTCCCATTCGAGTTCAAATTTAGTTGATGCGAGTTCTGCTGAGCGTTCTTCAACGAGTTTTTCCAACTTCTCTTTTGCTTGGTTCAGACGTTTAACTCTAATCTGAGTAAAGATATATAGCAGCCCGAGTAAAATTAAACCATATAAACTATAAGACCACCAGGTTCGGAAATAGGGCGGAAGAATTCGGAATTCAAATGTAGCAATTCCACTTATTCTATCATACACATCAAGTCCGCGAACCTGAAAACTATATTCACCCTCCCACAAATTATTAAAATCGCGATAAGATTCGGAACTCCACACCGACCAATCCTCATCATCCTTAATATCCCAATTTGTTGAGTGAATAAGTCTATACTGATAACGGTTGGCTTGCGGACAATCAAAGCTTAACAAAGCGTATTCAAAACGAAGGTTCTGTTTAACATAAGGGATCTCAGGTGTAATCCACAAATCTGAGGGAGAACCGTTGTAAATTGAAGAGTCACTATTCAGCAAAACTCTGCGAATTAGGATTTCTGGGCTAATGGTTTTCGTTTCAAATGTTCTTTCTTCATATCGTATCAATTTTCCACCATCACCTGCCGCCCACACTACATCACCATCCTCATCGGGATAGATCACATTATAGTCACGAATATTTGCTCGCAGGAGAGGATAGGTCAAATTGAAATTTCCATCTTCCGTTCTGGTTGCACAGATTTCCTTTTTTCCGTAAATATCATACCAGAGGCGTCCCTGCTTATCCTCTACCAGGTTTGATATCTCGTTGTTAAACGGATTCAGTTTTCTGCTTATATCCTCATCTAACTCAAAAGAATCTAGGCTTTCGTTATATTTAAAATACCCGATACTTGTGGATAGGAAAACATTGTTATTATTACAGAAGATGTTAAGGATGGCTTTCGTAGTTATTCCTTTAGAAGAATCGTATAGAGTTATATGGCTTTCTCCTCGTGATCCATCCTGAATTTTTTCAAACCTTACACATGCTATTCGACCGTGATCTCCCAAATACCATAAGCCACTCCGATTATCGATACACATAAATCTCGCAGATGCAGATGTCCCCGGAATCTTTCCCTCATCAACCCATACGCCATTTCGCTTTTGTATAGAAGATACACCGTCCATGGTACCGCTTTCAGCTCGAGTACTGATAAAGACTCTTGCACTATCAGGTGCCATCACAAATCTGTCTATTTGAGGACGATAGACAATTCTTTTGGGTTCTTTATCCTCCACGATAAGCTCAGAAATCCCCTTATTTCTGTCATATATTAAACTCTCTCGAAGGGGAAGTAAATCCGAACAAAAAGTGAAACCACTCCAAAATTTTGTAATTGAGGCTGTTTCTCTCGGATTTGTACTTGGGATAAGTTTTTGTAAACCAAGTCTTGTGCCAAGAAATAACGAATTTTTAAATCGTGCAATATTATATATTTCTCCACTTATGCCCTGGGATTCATCAAAAAAGCTCAAATTTGATAAGAGCTCAGCTCGCACGATTCCAAATTCTAATCCAAACCAGATTCCTCCTTGATTGTCAATAAATGGCGGAGAAACAACAGAATTGTTGGGTAGTATGTTACTTTTATCAAATATTTGGAGTATTTCACCCTTTCGATTAAAGATTGCAACACCTTTACGTGAGGTAAGTAGAAAGGTACTGTCAGGCAAAGGTATGCAGAATTTGGCAAGATTTTTCTTGCAGAAGTCATAGATATCCGAGCTGAATTGAATGTATTCTCCATTTGCAAAAAGAAAGACTCCCCATCCGACTCCCATAAGAGTGTCACCATTGAAATGCGTGAAATATGTTGTTGGTGGAGTATCGTCCATGATCAATTGGAACTGCTCGTTTTGCAACTCATATAATAAATATGGATCTTGAAAAAGCAGGTATCTTCCATTACAGTAAGAGGGAAAGTAGTTCATTTCACCATGAGGCAAGCCAACGATTCTCAAGGAACCCGCTTCTTCACCCTCTTTGTTGGGATGCCAGATTAACAACTTCCTGGTAGATTTGAAGAAAATCCCATCTCCTGTAACCTGGACATCTTCAAAATCTCCTATGTCCCGGATTGAGTCGGGAATAAGCGAGAGTAGTGAAGAAAACTGTAAAAGACCGGTGGGATCAGGAGTGAAGTACCCGAGATCATTTAGAAATGCCGCATAAAGTTTTCCGTCTTCACCTACTGCAACAGCAACCGGGTTTTGATTATCCGGATGCATATGATGGCGCCATCTTTCACCGTCATACTCGAGGATATTTGTATTATTTGCTGCGAAGATGATTCCTCGAGAATCCTGTGTGATACTGGTAATCCGGCTGTCGCCATTGAAGTCATCAGGCAGAAAAATCTGTGAGAAAGGGAGTCCTTTTTCGCTGCTTTGCATAGCCTCTATTGGCTGGAAAGACCAGACCAATAAACAGACAAGGCAAAGTTTAAAAAAAAACTTAGTTTTTAATGGTAAGGAGATAATGACCAAGTAATCATCCACTTCTTTTATAACGTTCGAAAAGTGCGATGGGGATACTTTAAATTACAGTACCGATCTTAATATACATCAATTGATTCTAATATCAAATTTATAAACATGAACTCCTATCCTCAGTTCGCGAACTAAATCATTAATCAATAAAACATTGTTCGATTCAATAATATAATTATAATCATCACAACGGTCATTTAGAACTTAATTTGTCAGGTACCTGGATATTTGATCTCGTCGGAATTAATTTTATGATTTGTTTTGATTAACACAAGAAACTTAGTGAGTTTGAACCTGAATCAATAACCAGGTTAATTATTATTAAAGGTTCTGTTTTGAGAATAACCGAATTGAGATAAACAATGGAATTAATAACCATATCAGCAACCCGATGCTTCCAAATAGTGTTGCATAAATAGTAGATCCTGTTAACTTTATTAGTGTTGCACCCGCTGCCCCGAAGAAATGTGGACCTCCGACTGCCAGTAATGATAACACTCGCGTTATATCAACAGGACTCCCAAGAAGTCCAAACAGCAATAATGTTTTAAGGGTAGTGTGTGAAAAATAAAGCGTCATGCCCATCATCACCATACCATAGAATAACTCAAAGAAGAGCCAGACTGCGATTGCAATTCCAAGGGCAATCTGTTGTCGATTAGTCAACAATGTGATCAATAGAGCAATTCCGAGAAATACTATTCCCAGCAATAATGAGTTTAAGACCACTAAGGCGAATGAAATAGCACCCTGCACTCCAATTACCAATGACATTATTATACCAGGTATCCCAAACCCAACCAAAGTACTTCCAATAATCGTAAACGAAAGTCCGGTAAATTTTCCTAACAAAAGTTGTTTTCGAGTGAGAGGTTGAGTCGTCAACAGTTCAAGGTATTCGGAATTTGTGATAAAGCTGAATACTCCTAACATCAAAGCGAATAGTGGGAGGATAAATCCTGAAAGATTGATGATGCTTGCAGATGTACGGGTAAAATCCTGAAAACCTGCATAACCTGAAGTTATCATCCCAAAAAATGAGACAAGAAAGGTCATCAACGTAAACAGACCGGCAAATGACACAACCCATTTATTTCGGCGATTGAGAGTAAACTCATGCATAGCGATCAGAAGAATCGGATTCGTCACATTGACTCCTCTTCCTTTGTGTGAGCTCCACTGACTTTCAGCATTCCGAGGGCTTTACCGTCTGAAACTCTTATAATTGGAAAGCCCGATCCGGGGTGTTCCGCCAACATCCTGATTCGCACCGGCTCTTCTCCTGCTGGTACATTTATCTCACCCAGCTCCTCATATCCCTGAATTCTTATCTTGACATCGCTTTCAATATTTTTTCCGATATATACCCATTCAACAATATCACCCTTCTCAACACTTATCACGTCGGGTGATATTGAGTCCGATTTAAGTTCAACTCTAATCCTCATATCCGGATTTCCCCGCTGTGTTATATAACCTTTGAAATTTGTAATTACCTCATCGGGAAATTTGGACATCTCTCTGGCTGCATTCTCATTTGAAAAGGTCAGTACCCGCCCATTCATAACAGTAGGCAAATGATCCGTGAGTAAGAAGGTTGTTATCCCGCTCGAATGTAATCCGCTACCCTCAAAATCAGCGAAGAATATCTCCGTGGGTAATCCGAGGCCGTTCCTTTTCAGATTGTCGATTTGTCGCAGGAGGCAACCGGGAGAATCAAACGGTTTAAATTCATTACCATCAACAAAACCACATGCCTGGTTAGTCTGATCAATAACCATATTGCAGACACTGCAGGCATCAACACCTGCCGTTATTTCCGGTTTTTTCTCTCCACATCCAATTATTTGAGATAAAAAAACCAAACAAAATAATAACAAAAGTTTAATTTGCATCAGTTTTCTCGATTGACATTAAACTGTTTTTTAAGCAGCATATCCCAGTCTGGTGGATCAGAATGAAACTCCCGTATCACACCTCCAGAATTTTCTATCGCTCGAATTATATCCAACCGTCGATCCGGTGGAGCTTTAAATAACATATCATTGCCTTCCCAATTCATGAATGTTGCTCCGGCATTTTCAGCAGCTATTGGTAAAGTTTTATCAGCTTCCAGCAGAATAATACGCATTGAAGTTTCAAGCGAAATACTCTCTCGGAACTCCGGAATCTTCATAAGAGAAACAATCTTCCCTCCCACCAGAATCCCAACCCGGTCAGCAAGCAATTCTGCTTCCTGCATGATATGTGACGATAGAATAACAGTTGAGCCTTTGGCTTTAAGTGACAGAATCAGGTCTCGAAAGGTCTCACGCCCGAGAGGATCAAGATTCAAAGTTGGCTCATCCAGGACAAGTATTTCAGGCTCGTTAAGAAAAACTGTTACCAATCCAAGTCTCTGTACCATCCCACCTGAAAACTCCCTAATTGGTCTATCAGCATCGTTCGTTAGAGATACACATTCCAGAACTTCCTCAACCCTTTCAGATTGAAGCCCCTTCAATTTCGAAATGAAAATTAGTATTTCTCTTGCTGTCATCAATCCCGGCATGGTGACTCTTTGCGGGATATAAGAGAGCATTCGCTTCAGGTCGGTTGATTGCTTAATCACGTCAATACCATTTACTAAAATTCTGCCATTGGTTGGAAAATGAAGTCCGACCAATGCTTTTATTGCCGTTGACTTTCCACTTCCATTTGGCCCAAGTAAAGCGAAAATTTCGCCGCGTTTGACATTTAAATCAAGTGGACCAACAGCGTGGTGTTTACCATACCATTTTTCAAACTTTTCAAATCGAATAAGGTAATCATCTTTGGAATAAATACTCGTCATGTTCTATCCTTCCCAGATTGTTTACGTCTGCTCAGGTACAGTAAAATGAGCAGTGGTGTAAAAGATCCAAATGCATAAAGCAAGGTGCTTATCAGGCTTGATTTAAATTGAATGGTCTCGATCAAATTCCAGGGAGCCTTCACATTGGGGATAGTTCTGAACAATGGCTGTGGGTCTTTCTCAGAACCTAAACCCAATATTGGGAGTGCACGTTCTGCTGTCTTTAGGATCTTTGCAGCCGGACTTAGTAAAAAGAGTCTTATCTCTGGTATCTCAGTCTCGATAACCTGAAAAACATTTTGAACTTTATGTGGAACATCTCCAACTCCATCTCCATCTAAGTCATAGCCTTCATAATCGCTCCAGTAATTACCTCTCCCATCATGTGTCCATTGCGTTTTGGAGCGATCATTATCAACCAGAACATTGTTAAGATTCCCCATAAAGTTGTTTCCGTAGATCTCGTTTTCTTCACAACTGCCATTTATCTGAACAGCCAGATCATTATCGACAATGTCATTAGCGAAAAAAACATTGCGGTCACTGTTAAAAAAGAATAAACCCCGGCTGTTATCAATGACGAGATTACCTTCAGCAACGCTTTGATCCATTGATTGATATAATATCCCATATGCTCGAAATCCTCTGCATCGGGCAAATACGTTACTATAAAAATGTATCTCCTTTGAGTACATTAGGGCAGCACCGGCAACGTTCTCTTCAAAGACATTCTCGGAAAATTTATTGACATTCGAGTACATATAATGAAGCCCGTACCTAACCTTGCTAATGTGATTAGAGAATATTGCGGTCGAATCCGCGAATGAGAAATATATCCCGTCTCGAGTACCGGATATGCGGTTATTGGAGAGTATGTTATGTTTGCAATTCCAGAGGTGTATACCATTACCCCGGTCAGATTCAATCAGGTCAGGTCTTCCTTTAATCCGGTTATGATGCAGGTTTGTATGGCTCCCAGCCTTCACGTATATACCGTGTAATGGACGGGTAATCAGACAATTGTCAACTTCAACAGAATCAGCTTCAATCCTTACGCACGCCATATCCTCGATTAAGCGCTCTCCAGATTCGCTGATCTGGAGGTTCCTGATTACAACACCCGGAGCGGTTACAAGAATAGTATGTCCTACATAACCGCCACGGATGTGAGCACTTTCCCCGGTTAATATCACCCGCCTGTCAATAACAAGATTCTCAAAAAACTCACCCTCCGCAAGAAGGATTGTATCTCCATCAACAGCTCGATTCAATACAGGCGTAATCAATTCACCAGGTTTGATTCGATGGATTACTGCGAGAACATCACCGGGATTCAAGAATAGCAGGATCAGAAAACTGCAAAACAGTACAATGAGAGTTTTTGCCACCATGTCTTAAAGCACAGTTCCTATAAGACTAAAATTTAGCAAGTTCGGCATCCATCATGGATTTGGTTCGAAGACCTGCAACACCGGTTTTAACTAACATCTGCCAAACACCTTCGAGATCAAGGAACAACTTCTTGTCGAATTTTCCAGTTGCTTTAATCTTCTTGCACTCTTCATAATCAGTCAACGCTTTCGTTAACTGAACTTGAGTGTCTCCCCATTCTTCATGAAGAGTATGACTGAATTTTGAATCGTACTGTTTAAATCCCTCAACCAGATATTCTTTCACAGGAAGAAGAATGTTAATGACTTCAATAACCTCAATTTCTTTGTTATGCACTTTGCCCTTCCAATCAGTGTCGGACTTAACCTCTACTCGGCTTGGAACTTTCATAAGTTCAGGTGCTTTAACGTTCAGAGTGACTCCCTGTGGAGCACTTTCCATTTGATCTGTAGTTTCAGTCTCGGTCGTTGTGCATCCGATGAGTAATAGCATACATACTAACAATGAGATCAACATTTTCATAGTTGACTCCTAAAATGGCTTTAACTTGCCGTTGATTAACACAACGACAACAATTTTCGGGCTAAATGCAGGATTCAATCCTTACTCAGCTTTCTGAATGAGAAATAAAATCCTGCAATCAATAATAATCCAAACATCGCAAACAGATATGAGCCAAAAGCGGGATATGACCAAACCTCAAACTGCCCTACCATTTTATGACCAAGAACCGGAGGTGTAAACGGTGCAACATTTACGGATGCTCTTGGATCGAGATTATGCCCATAACTGGATAACTTGTAGTAAAAGCTCCACATGGAAAACAAGGCAAAATACCCTGATATCGCAATGACATCTATAATCGATCCAATTGTCCCAATTAAAGCTGCACGTAGCGTCAGGACGCCAAGTAATCCAACTATCAGCGGTATCCACTTGAGTTCAGTAAAATCTTCAGCATTTAATTCCGCCATGCCAATATAATGGTTCAGGACATTAATCTCGGTCAGGTCATTCCCATCATCACCACCAACCAGATTGTGGCTGTATATATACAGCTCGAGACCTTCTGGATATTGCTGAGCCCAGAAGCTCATTCTCCACAACGGAACGAAAAATGTTGGAATGAGCATCAATGCTGCCAGAAAAACCAGAATGCGACTTCTCATTGACATGGATTGAGATAGCGAATTAGTGAGCTTTTGGAATATATCTGTCATGTTTGTTTCCTTCGAGAGTGGGAATATTTAGTTTGATACTATCAAATTCTAAACAGTCTCACTTTACGAGAAAATACCCCTGCATTTCCTGATGTAATGCGCTGCAGAAATTTGTGCAATAGAAAGCGTAAACACCAGATTTATGCGCCTTAAAGGTTACTGTTTTTGTTTCTCCGGGATCAATTACGAGGTTTATATCATAATTGTCGATAGCGAATCCATGGAGTTCATCTCGTGTCTGCTCAATATTTGTAACGTGTATTTTCACATTATCGCCTTTATTAACTCGAATTACATCAGGAGCAAAATAAGACCTTACAGCCATCATCCAGACCTCTACATTTTTACCCTTTCGTTCAATTCTGGCTTCCTCTGTGCTCCAGATAGCATTTGGATTTTTGTGCCAGTAAGGATCATCCTTTTTGTAAACTTCAACAGTTTTGATCTTGTCAGCTTTGATCATTACCGCATAATGAGGCTCAGGTTCGGTGAAAGCATCATAGATCAGCTTCATTTTATCACCGGATATGTCGATCAACTGAGCGGATTCAGGAATCGAAGGCCCTACACTCAGGTGACGCCCTTTGGATAGTTTATTGAGCGCAACTAAATAGTTACCGTCTGGTGATTTGGAATCACCTTCGGCGGTGACCAGATGACCGATATTATAGGCGACAGGAATTTTCTCCAGAATGACAGAACTCATGTCTGATTTATCTGCATATGGGGGAAGTTTCCATTTGCAAACTGCACTTTCTACGAAGAGTGAAGTATAAGCATTTCCTCGACCGTCAAACTGTGTGTGCAAGGGACCTAAACCAACAGGGATCTCAGCTTCGCGAACTGAGTTATACGTCAATACGGGAATACCGTCAACCTCGTCTTCAAAATCTTTAGCTGCGATAGCTTTTTTGATCTTTTCTATATCAAACACCGTTGTAGTCGGGGAAAGCTTTCCGGAACCAACAATCCAGCGTCCATCGGGGCTGACATCCACTCCATGCGGTGATTTGCCCAGTGGGATGAAGTAGACAACACCTTTCGCTTGATCGGGATAGATAACTTTTGCGCCTTTGACTGTCTTGAATTTTCCCGCAGTGATCGCTTTCTCAGCCTCTCGATAATCCACCATCGCTATGTAGTCTTTATCACGTTGGGAAGCGGTGATCTCAAGTTTGCCACCCTCGATAAATTCTCTTTCTGAGTTGTAGCATGTCCAGAACAAGAAACCATGACTTGGTCCTTTTCCCGCATCACCAAGATCATAATCAAACGGAGGCATCAGGATTTCCCAACCAAGAGTCAGGTCGCCAGACTTTGGATTTATTTTAAGACCGGCCAGGATTCCATGATACTTTGTGGCATATTCAGTTACATCTGCATAAGTACCTTCGGGAAACGGAACAGACATTCGGGTTGCCATTGTGACATATTCCGAATTCGGGGTTACGAACGAGCTGCCGTGGTTTGCTGAAATATTAGGGATCGTGACAATCTGTTTGACCTTGAAATCGCGCAGGTCAATCCTGGCGATTCGTCCTTGAGCATTATCGTTGATAAACAGCCATCTGCCATCATATTCGCCATCTGTTTCAGAAAAACCGGGATGATGAGAATCTCCCCAGGAGTAACCGCCCAGCATGGCTTTTGATTCATCGTCGAAACCATATCCTGTCCCCGGGTAAGGTGTAAATACTGGTATAGTTGCAATATGACGCATTGATGGTACGCCAGATACAAATACTTGACCACTATGACCACCCGAATAGAATAGGTAGTATTCGTCCATGTCACCCGGTGCAACGTAAGTCGCAAGAGCTGCCGCAACTTTATCGGAGGACTGACCAGCACCCGCTCTACCACCGCCTCCGCGGTGTCGCTTTGATTTTGGGCCACCACATCCTGCAACAATTAAAATTGCAACGATCAACAGGCTTAATACTGCAATGAATCTGGTTTTAAATAACCTTTTCATTGTACAACTCCTCGTAAATTGAGGTTATTAGAAAAATGGATAAAAACTGATCTTAGTTATGTTTTTTTACTTGTGTGTCTTCATCCGACTTATTTGTTACGATATTGTAAGCTTTTCTTATCTTTTCGATTGCTTCCCATTTTTGCTCATCAGAAAGCTGAATCTGACTCTCAAAAATTATTTTCATTGTGCCGGTAGGTTCGAAAATGAAATCCTCAAGGTCTCTGCTGAATCGTGCACGAACATCATCGGGAGCATATGAAAGATCCGGACCCTTTTCAGTCGGAGATTTGATATTAAATCCCTTAATGCTATGGCAAATAAAGCAGCTATTTTCAACAAAGAACGCACCATCACCTTCACGTATTTGTCGTTCTTCTTCAACTTCCTCGGCTGTCTGGATATCTTTTCTGTTTAAACCCGGGACGTATTCCAATGGTAGTTCGGAGTTATCCCTCCAGCTCATTACCAGCATTGATAATGCTACAGCGTCTTTAGTCTGGAAGTTCATCTCAGGCATAATGGTTGACGGGACAACATTATTTGGCGTTTGGAAATGGTTGATATGCCAATTTAGTATAGTAGTCTGCTCGGTAGCAAAGTTTGAAAAATCGAATCCTTCTGCGTGTTTTTCACCTTCATGTGTGAGGTCTGGACCTAGGCTGCCACCATCTCCGTTGATTACATGACAGACCTTGCAGGCTTTTTCACGGACTAATTTTTTGCCGTGGTTAATCAACTCCATTCCCGCCGTTTCACGTTCATAGCGATGGCAAAAATTACATTTAATTTCTCCTAAGGTCGGAGGATTTCTAGGATCATATTCTGTTCCTATTGTCTTCCCCAACAGAGGTTCTTCCCAGTGTTTTACAAAGCCGTGAGCATCGTACTCCGTTAAAGCTAATCCCTGACCGCCGTGGCAAATCGTGCATCCGAATTTCTCGATCGGGTGGTTGGTAAATAACTCCGGATTGGGGTGTGTCCTGTATGGGTGCTCGACATTCTCCAAACCTTTCCAACCAATACCCTGATGACAAGTAATACACCTGTCCGAGCTGTTTAATTCTTTTATCCATATCTGTTGAATGCCATGTGGAATAGAATTCAAATCTACAGATCCAAAGTTCTCTGAGATAATCTGCCTGAATTCCGCTTGATAATATGTCCAGTCCGGTGTTGTATCCTTAATCATCGCAGCTATTCCAAGTCCAAGAAATAAAATCGAGGATAAAAGAAGCAGAGTGATTTCCTTTTTATTTATCTTCTTCATTTGTTCCTCTTAGAATTGAATGGGGTGTTCTGGCCAGCTCTGCCAGGGCCAATAGAAATCCCAGTTGGGTCCGCGCAAAGCAGTACCCATATATGTCAGCAAAATAAACGAGACGATGAATCCGCTGAATGTGGCAGTGGCAGCAAGTCGAGTCGAACCTGTTATTCTCAGAACGAGGTAATAGAGAGCTACAAATGTCAATAGAAGCAATGTAGCGGGATTAACAATATCAAAGAAGAATTGGCTTTCAATACCCGGAAACAACTCACGAACCGGCATTGAAACTCCAATCCCCATACAGACAAATGAAAATACAAAGCCCCAGATAGCTCCGAATATACTCCATTTCCTTCCAGCAGAATTAGTAAACCATCTGCCGATATACTTTTGCTCTTTATCGAGAAACGGAATCAATCCCAATCCAAATATTACGAGTCCGGGAATTATTACTCCCCCTATCAATGCCGAATAGCCCACCAACTCCTGCAGACCGAGAAAATACCATGGTGCCTTTGCAGGATTGGGTGTCACCTCCGGATTGGCAGCTTCTTCTAAAGGTGCAGGTATGATCAATGCCAGCCCGATTGTGAAGATAAGTGTAAGTAAAACTATTGTTAAAGTTCTGAATGTCAGGAAAGGTGAGGATGGAACCGAGTTGTTTTTATTAAGCAGGGACGGTTCTTTAACGTGCACAGTCGTTCCCTTTGCAATGCCTAAAATACTGTACGTTTTAGTTTTCCTGGGGAGATCTGGTGGACTTTCTGCAGCCTCTTCGCGTATTTGTTCAACAACTGCAAGACCACCATCCTTTCGAATCCTCCACATATGCCAGATGGATACTCCGAAGAGTATTAATGGCAGGAATGCAACATGGAGGACATAGAAACGGATAAGTGTATTCTGACCAATTATCGTACCTCCCAGCAAAAATTGTCTCATCTGCTCACCGATAAAAGGCACCGCTCCAGCAATGCTGGTTCCGACTGTTATCGCCCAGAACGCCAATTGATCCCAGGGCAACAGGTAACCTGTGAAACTCAACAGCAGTGTCAGCACCAATAAACTCACACCAAGAATCCAATTGAATGGTCTTTTTGATCCTTCGGCTGAACCTTTTTTGTAAGATCCGGTAAGAAACACTCTGAACATATGGAGGAAGACCATTGCCACCATAAGATGGGCGGCGATTCGGTGTGTTCTTCGCAGTAACCAACCAAAACTTACGGCAAAATCGATGTCCTTTATTGACCAGTAAGCACGTTCAACGGATGGAACATATAAGAACATTAACACAATGCCTGATAAAGTTAGTATTAAGAACAGGGCAAAGGTAATTGTACCAAGATACAATGAATAGCTAAACGCCAAACTCTTTAACGTGACACGATTCGGGAACCAGTGTAGAAGGAAGTTTGAGACAATTGAACTGCCTGCTTCACGGTTAGATTCCGGTTTCCATGACCAGACTAACTTATCCCATAAACTTGTTTTCGGTGTAAGACTCATTAAATCACCAACCTGAAGTCTCTACTGACTTTCTGAGAAATGTCAACTAATAATTGACCATCGTCCGGTGATATTTCAAGCTTATGCCAGGCAAGTGGTTTAGGTGCCGGTCCAGCATAGTTTGTACCTTCATCCCGGAATTTTGATCCATGACAAGGACAATGAAACTCACCAGAAGAGACAACATTCAGGTTTCTTACTTTCATTTCTTTCTGCTGACGAAACGGAGTATATTTTACAGTACATCCCAGATGACTACAGATTCCCGAAATAGCATGGAAAGAGTTTCCCTCTCTGAAAAGATAAACCCTCTGTTTTTCAAGAAATTCAACTCCCTGCGAGAAACTCTCCGGAAGACCAATCTTGAATCGTTGCGGTGGTTCATAAAGGATATTAGGATCAAGAGATCTTAAATATGGCCATGAAAAAGCAGCTACTCCCGCCCCAAAAATTCCCATGGTTAATTTGACTAAGAATGATCTCCTGTCATTCTTGACTTCTTTATCAGCACTACTCATACAACACTCTCTTCAAACTCAAATCTTTCCATTGTAATAGCCTCGGTTGGACACCTGACAGCGCAAAGTCCACATCGGATGCACGCTGTATCATCCTTTATTAAAACCGATATCGGTTCGTTTTCTGTTAACTGGTACAGCTCATCTGCACGTTGTCTCTGATCCTCTGGCATATCGACGTCTTCAATCGGAACGAAGATCAGGCATTGCTCCGGGCAAACATCAGAGCATCGACCACATAAAACGCAAAGCTCAGGATCATAAATCGTATCAGTGTGACATTTCAGGCATCGCTGAGCTTGATCAAGTGCTTGATTTTCAGTATATACTTCTTCAATCTCAGTGATTCCCGTTCTTTTGCCAGTATCAATAGCATCTGGAGTTTTGCGAGATTTCTTCTCGTAAGTATCCGTCATTTTGTAAGTATCGATTGGTGTCTTTGATATGGTTACTTTGAGATGAGAGCTTGTCTCCTTTTTTCCCAGATACTTACGGATTGAATTGGCTGCATATTTCCCATTCGCGACAGCTTCAATAGCTATCCTCGGCCCGAAAGCAACATCACCACCTGCAAAAACATCCGGGTTAGTTGTCGCTAATGTATCAGGATTAATTTTTAGAGTTCCGTAAGGTGTAAGTTCAATATTGTCCTCATCAGATAGGAAACTAAGATCGGACTGTTGACCTATGGCAAGTATCACATTATCAGCTTCGAGAGCCATGGTGCGTTCTTCATTAAACTTAGGACTAAACTTACCGTTTTCATCGAAAACACTCGTGCACGATATTAACTTGAGTCCCTTTACCTGCGAATCACCTGTTATCTCCTCCGGTCCCCATGAATAATGGAATTTTATTCCCTCATCAGCAGCATGCCCGAGCTCTTCTTTCGATTGAACGGTTTGTGCAGCTGGAAGCTCCTCGTAAGATTCAAGGGAGATAATTGAAACTTCCTTGGCTCCGGAACGTAATGCACCTCGTGCAGCGTCCATTGCAGGTTGCCCGATCACAGCGTCCGCGGTTGCCTCTATCTCATCCATCGGCTGGTAAATCTCACGAATTGCACTCCTCGCTGCGTCAAGAGCCACTGAACCACCACCTATTACCACAACCTTTTTCCCAAGATTAACCTTGTATCCACTATTCAGGTTCAACAGAAAATCAACAGCTTTAATCACCCCATCCTTATCATGTCCGGGAATATTCAGGTCTCGACCATGCATTGCGCCAACAGAAAGGAAAAACGCCTCAAATCCCTCTTCTCGCAATCTCTTTAAATTATACTCAGGTGTAAGAGGTGTATTTGTGCGGATTTCAACACCCAATTTCTCAATTATTGATACTTCCCTGTCAATAACACCGCGTGGTAAACGATATTCAGGAATTCCATATCGAAGCATCCCGCCGACATGTTCAAGAGCTTCGAATATGGTGACAGAGAATCCAGATAGAGCAAGATCGTGTGCACAAGCGAGTCCAGCCGGACCCGAACCAATAATTGCTACTCTTGGAGGTTGATCTGAAATCTGTGATTGTCCCATCTGTGACATATGCCACGAACGAAGACATCCATCATCGGTGGTGTTTTCAATTAGAGAAAAAAGTGTGTCAGGATTTGAAGATTCTGCACCGTATTTTTCTGTGACGAATCTTTTAAGTGGTCTTATACTGACAGGATCGTCAATCCATCGTCGTCGACAGGCATCTTCACAGGGTGCCGCACAGATCCGACCACAAACGGATGCTAAGGGGTTAGGTGATCTTGCAACAAGAAAGGCATCTTTATATCTCTCTTTTGCAATTAACTGAACGTACCTGCCTGAGTCGGTATGTACCGGGCATGCTTCCATACAAGGGACGTTTTCCCGATACCAGGAGATTTCTCTGAAAACAGCGGGATATCTTCTTTTCATTTACTATTCAATTCGATTCTCTTCTGTTGTGGTACAAGTTGTCCGATCATTGCAAGAGTTGTATTTTTGAGGAATTTCATTATTTGCTGCTTGGGTTCGGCCCAGTACTCATGAATTGGGCAAGTTTCTCCGCTTTCGCATGATCCGTAACCTAACAAGCACTTTCCTGATTCGTCGAAGTGTTCAACCAGCTTCGCAATCTCTAAAAGCGTAATTTTTTCAGGATCGGCTTTAAGTACAAAGCCTCCCTTAGGTCCGCGTGTTGATTCTATTATATTTACAGTTGCCAGTGTCCCAAGAATCTTAGCGAGAAATGGGCTCGGGATTGATTCTTGCTCAGCAATAACCGAACGCAGAATAGGACCATCATCTTTGTGTTCAGCCAAATAGATCAGGGCTCTGATCGAGTAGTTCCAGGCTTTTGAAAAAAACATAAAAGGAATTGTGGATATTAATGTCTTTTTTTCTTTAAAATAGTTAAATATTATAATTTGTCAAGGCTTTTTTTGTTTTTTTTAGTACAGCTTATCAATATTTAAAATACTTCGCAGAAATCCTTCACAAGCAGCACGTGTCCTTAAATACAATCTTTAGCAAAAGGGTGAAGTTGAAGCATCAACATGAGTCTCTAAATCCATATGATTATTTGGAGATTTAACTAATTGCATAATAGTGACAGGTTATTTGTGTGTTGTAATCTGAAAATTCTAAGACAAACCTCAATTAGGCTGTTAAGGGTGTTAATTACTCATATCGCAATATTATTACCACCAGCCCAGCACTTTCCACCAGATCAATCCCGGTCCTAACCATATTACAATATGAAAAAGTGAGATTAAAAATCCTTTTCCAAACCAGGAATTAACAGAAACAAAGCCAAGTCCAAAGTAGATAACCACCGGTCCAGTTGAATAGTTTGTTGTACAAGCACAAAGGTTTGAAAAATAAGCCAGGATTGCGATTGTTAACATCACTGGTGCCCCAACTCCTAAGGCAACGCTGAAAAAAACAATAATAAGAGCGGAAATATGGGCGGTAAGCATTGAGAAACCATACATGGAATAAAAATAGATCAAGGCAAGAATTAACACTATCATTATTCCATTGAAACCCCCGACCAGTTCCTGCATATACGTTGCAAACCAATCGATCAGCCCTAAGTTCTTCAGACTGTTTGCCATCGTCAGCAAGCCCCCGAGCCAGATTAATGTATCCCATGCTCTGTCATTCCCGATTATATCATCCCATTTCTGTGTTCCTGTCAGAATCAGTATGCTGACACCTATCCAGGCTACGAGTGTTGTACCCATCCCATGCAACGGTTTGGTCGACCATAAAATAAGCAAGATAATAAATACAATGCCCATAACCTTTTCACCATACCCTCGGTTACCCATGACATCAAGTTCACTGCATGCTTTTGCCTGGGCAGGACGAGTGTCTTTAAGTGAGGGCTTGGCAATGATATTCAGAAATAGAGGAAGGAGTGAAAGACCTATCAATCCGGGGATGATCGCCCCGAGCGCCCAGGTGCCCCAACCAAATTCAACGTTAAAAACGTCCATGGCGGCTCGTGCGACAAGTGGATTGGCTGCCATACCGGTAAGAAACATTGCTGCTGCAATTAGATTAGCATGAGCTCCAACTAAGGTCAGGTATTGCCCGGCTCGGTCAGGATTTTTGACCGGGTAGGAATCAAGTGCTTCAGCGAGTGAATTTGTAATCGGAGCAAGGATACCTCCACCTCTCGCAGTGTTGGAGGGAACCACCGGTCCTAAGATTAATTCCGATCCGCACAATGCATAACCGAGTCCAAGCGGTGATTTTCCGAGATACTTCACCAGAATCAAAGCCAATCGACGTCCAAATCCAGTTGTGACGACTCCACCAGCAATCAGGAATGCTGCGATAACTAACCACACTGTTGAGTCTCCATACCCGGAAAGAGCTTCCTTTACAGATAGGGTTTTGGTAGCCATCATCGTAATCAAGCCAAGTAGAACCATTGCTCCCATTGGGTAGGGTTTAAGAATAAAGCTGACAATGACAGATACAAATACTGCAAAGGCGTGCCAGGCTTGAGGTGAAAGACCTTCCGGAGTTGGAATCAGCCAGATGGCAACAGCTATAATAATGCATAAAAGCAGTCGCTGGAAACGGGTTCTGCTGTCTGGATTTTTCTCTGAAAATGTCATTTGTGATCTCTTACTTGATGGTTCAAAAAGTGACCCGAAATTAATAGGGATGTAATTATCAGCTCTGGGCAAAAAGAAGAATCCTACTTTTGCTGCAGGATCAGATGAAATCAAATCGAAGACAGTGCATGCTCCAAATTTAGACTATAATATAATTAATTGTTCAATACAATAGGTCGCAGATGTATCCTGAATTTATTCTGAATTTTATTCTGAAATTACATTTCAATATGCAAATATCAACCAGTGAATTCGCTTCAGAAGCCTCAGAGAATATGAAATAATAAATCGCTTTTCCGATTTTGCAGTTATCTCAAAGAACTTTTATTACCGGGGCTTAATTCAAAGATGTAAACACCTTATGCTATGAGTTTAACATCATTTTAATTTGAGGTTTTAAGGAAGAATAAATCCTCAATGGCAACTTAGCCAATTGTCGAGAATAAGTTTTGTTTTCGCATGGTGCGCTTAAATCCCAGGAAGTCACAATGATAACTACATGAAGTATTGTTTATAAGCCATTCAATTGGAGGTTCTACCAATGTTAACCTGAAATAGGTTTTAAAGCTGTTTTCTCCCGAGTTATTTAATAAACTATCCCATTATTAAGGTTTTGAATTCCAAAAGGTCATGAGTGAAAGATTATCCTGTTAAAAGTCATTGCCAACACTCAGAGGGAGTTACTGTTCGAACATAAGTGGCTGTTATCTCCAGTAAAGCGATTTGTTAAAAGCATTGACTGTTCTGCCCTTGCAATTCAGAAGAAACAATTTGTAAATTGGAAATCTTGAGGAAAACTATGTAATCAACTGTTGTAACTGTGGAGCTAATGTACAGAAATGAATACCTATCGTCATATCCTCTGGGATTGGAATGGAACCTTACTTGATGATGTGTGGCTTTGTATCGATATCTTCAATGATATGCTGACCAGACGTGGGATGTCGAGTATTAATAATAGAGAATATAGAGATATATTTGATTTTCCTGTACGTATATGCTACGAACGTGCGGGTTTTAATTTCTCAAACGAGACTTTTGATTCTGTAGCTACCGAATTCTGTGATGAATATGCCAGACGAGTTGGAGAGTGTGGTCTTCATGAAGGAGCTGAAGAACTTCTTAAACTATGTGCGGCTTCAGGAATTTGCCAGTCAATCTTATCTGCAACAGAGCAAATCCAATTAGAGGTGATGGTGTCGTCATTTGATCTCAGTACTCTGTTTGACAGGGTAGTTGGGCAGTCAAATCATCATGCAAATGGTAAAATTCAAAGAGGCAGGGATCTCGTTAATAGTTTGGGAATATCCCGCCATCAAGTCCTCCTGATTGGTGATACAACTCACGACAGGTTCATCGCGGAGGAACTTGGAATTGATTACGCTCTGGTGACAATCGGACACCATACTCGTAAAAAGTTAGGAGGAAAGGGATTTAGAGTTTTTGATCGACTTCTGGACCTAGGAAACCTGCTGAGATAATTAGAGAGTGTACAACAACCAAATTAACTCGGGTGCAATTTCTCTGACCGGAGCTTTTAGATGACCAGGTTTCTTCCAGACTGAATATGTCCATACAATTCAAATTCAATTTCCGCTATTCTTTTTACTCCTTCGGACGTATCCAATTTTGATGTTTCGAAAACTCCTCATTCTCGTGATTACAGGATATCAGTTTTCCTTGTGAAATGCATCCAGTGACTTTGCAGATTCTCCAACCTATTTCAGTACAAGATACTATTGTAATAGAATCAGGTGATATTTAGTGTTTAAACTACCTCAATAATTTACTTTTTTATACGGATTTAGATTACCATTTTAAATAGTAACAAATTTTTTTTCAGCCATCCGAGTAAGTGGTAATGCTGGTAATGAGACGGAATTGTTATTACATTAGCGCCAATATGCAGAATGTTTCCCAAATGGAGTTTAAAGTAATGTACAGAAAAATTCTTGTCTCCTTATCAATAGTACTGCTACTGGTTTCACTCGCATTAGCCGAAGATCCGGTAGTGTCCAACGTAGTAGCACATCAACTTGATTTCCCATCGCTTATGGTTGAAATCACCTATGATGTTCAAGCATCAACAGAAACTGTCCAAGTCACCACAATAATTTCAGACGATAACGGTGAAACCTGGGATGTTCCCGTAATAACAGTCGAGGGGGACATCGGTGAGGGAGTTGCTATCGGAGAGGGTAAGCGCATTCTTTGGAATGCAGGGGAGGATTTTCCGGATCATGACATCGAGGAAATGGTAGTCAGGATTATCGCCAATGATTTGATAATTGAACCAGAAGCCGGAACGGAACGTGACTTTGAACTAACTGATGGTGTTTCGATCACAATGGTCTGGATACCACGAGGTTCATTTATGATGGGACGACAGGATAATGAGCAGGATTCGTTTGATAGAGAAGATCCTCGCCATGAGGTGCACTTCGATTATGGTTTCTGGATGGGTAAGTATGAAGTAACTCAGGGACAATGGGAGGCAGTGATGGGCAATAATCCATCGTATGATTACGGCGTTGGTGACAATTATCCTGTTTACTATGTAAATTGGGCTGACATTCAGGAATTTGAGTCAGCCTTGGACAATGTTTTTCGTCTTCCTTCAGAGTCAGAGTGGGAGTATGCTTGTCGTGCAGGGACAGACACTCGTTTTTATTGGGGTGATGATGCTGATCATCGTCAGATAGGGAGTAACTCCTGGTACGGATGGAATAACCAGCAGAGGACAACGCATCCAGTAGGTGAGAAAACGGCAAATGCCTTTGGCTTATATGACATGAGTGGTCACGTCTGGGAGTGGTGTGAGGATCGTTGGCATGATAATTACAATGGTGCCCCTGATGATGGCAGCCCATGGCTGGAAAATCCAATTGGTCCCTACCGGGTTAATCGTGGTGGTTGCAATGCGAGCCGCCCCATGCACTGCCGTTCAGCAAATCGTAACCACCCAGAGCCGTCGATCCGGAGCCGCTTAATCGGCTTCCGCCTTGTAAGATCGAACTAATAAAAACATATTATTTCGGCTTAACCAACTCACAATGAATTGGATGGGGTGGTTAGGTACATTGGAGACTGGTTATGTACTATTTATTTCGTAAGTTCTTAAAATACGACATGTAACATGTCATATTCTATCAATAAAAGAGCGAAGGAGAAGACCATGAAGACTTTAATCCGTAAACTGAGCGCATTTTTTATAATTATATTATTCACACTACAACCACTTTATGCAGGAATTGGTATCGGTCAGAGCGATCCATTTCAGCTTAATACAATTCGTCGACCTCTTATTGATCTGTCAAATGAATCACTCGACTTCGGGCAGGTTCTACTCGGGCAGCATGAGGAATTAACATTGACTATCACTAACGGTGGCAACACGGATTTGACTATCGTACAAATCAGTATTGTCGGAGAATACTTCAGTACAGATTTTAATGGCGAATTTTCGCTCGTACCGGAAGAGACCTATGACTTGATTGTTACCTTTGCACCAGGAGAATCTGGTGAATTTCCGGGGACCATTATAATTACTTCTGATGATCCCGACAGACAAACCTCCCAGGTATCCTTAACTGGTATTGGCATCGGTGATATTTACGTACCACAGGATTACGGGACTATTCAGGCGGCGATTAATGCTTCAATTGATGGCATCCGTATTTTTGTTTCAGCAGGTACATATGATGAAAATATTGATTTTATTGGGAAAGAAATTGTTGTGGTTGGTAATCCAGGAGATCCTTTTGAGACTATCATTGATGGCGGTGGAGACGGTCCGGTTGTTAAATTCGTAAATGGTGAAACCGAGAATGTCGTACTGTCCGGATTCACGATAACCAATGGATTATCTGACGACGGCGGCGGAATGCGTATTCGTAATTCCGGTCCAACGATCAGTCGCTGCGTAATAACCGGTAACGCTACACCCGGTGGTCATGGTGGTGGTATTTATTGCTGGGAGGCAGATCCAACCCTGATTGATTGCGAAATAAGCCAAAATCATGCTGCTCATTCCGGTGGTGCAATCAAATTAATCAGAACCAGCTTGATATTGGAACACTGCACAATCGCCGATAACGACGCTGATCAGCATGGAGGAGGATTTCATTGCGAAGATAATTGCACAATAAGTATGACTAATTCCATAATGTGGGGAAATGAACCAGAGAGTATTTATTTTCATGGTATGCAGAATCCAAGCATTATAACAATAACTTATTCGGATATAGAGGGTGGATTTAGAGGAATTGTTGACAATAATAATGCCAGAGTTAACTGGTATAATGGCACTTTTGACCTCAATCCCCTTTTCGCTGATCCACAGAATGGTGATTATTATTTAACTCCAATCAGCCCCTGCATTGATAATGGTGATCCAAACTCTCCTGATGATCCCGATGGTACAAGGACCGATATAGGTGCCTTTTATTTTGAAGGTGGAAGACACCCCGGTATCATTCGAGTTCCGCAGCATTTTGAAACCATCTATAATGCAATCAATGCCTCAATTGACGGCGATTCGGTGCTGGTGGCACATGGAACCTACTATGAAAATATCGGTTTTTTCGGAAAGAACATTGCACTAATTGGGGATCCAGATGATCCTCGTCAGGTAGTTATCAATGCTGGTGGTTCTGGTCGAGTGGTTCTCTTTGCTAATGGTGAAAACAATTCAGCTTCATTAATGGGATTCACGTTAACAAATGCCAATGCGCCACATGGTAGTGGAATCTACTGCAACGCTTCTTCCCCAACCATTTCCCATTGCATAGTTGAGGGAAACATTGCCCAGACATCCGGTGCGGGAATTGACATACGAGGCAATCGTGCTTCTGTAATTATTTCTCATTGCGAATTCAAAAATAACCGGATAAGTACCGAGGAAGGTCAGGGAGCCGGTATTATTACAAATCGCGGTGCAAATTCCATAATTGAATACTGTCTTATCAGTGAAAACACTGCCGGGCAATCGGGTGGGGGAGTCTGTGTCTATTCTCAGGCAAATTCCGTGGTACGATATTGTCAAATTACTAATAACACAGCTTTATACAGCGGTGCTGGTATATCAGTCGTAGATCGTTCCCATTTGAGAATTGAGAACACAACAATCAATAATAACATCGTTGTTTCTCAAGACTACGGTGGTGGTGGAATAGGTTTGTCGGAAGGCGGATCTGCGGATATTTTAAAC
>CAYLYZ010000088.1:0-24915 GCA_964387885.1 uncultured bacterium
GCTCAAAATCATGGCCATTCACGAAGCTAAGTACGCGTTAGTCGGATGAACCAAATTTTTTTAACGAAGTCGAAGTAGTTGAGGAGATTGTTAGCATTTCCAATGAGGGAGATGAAGTTTTAAGATTTGAAATTGAATCTGTGATCATTGATGAACCCGAATTGATGCTATCTAATAGACGTTCAAGAAGGGTGCAGGATCAGAGAGGAGTACCGTATCGTGATGATCCTGGAGATATAATTGACGAATTTGATCTCGGACTTGCATTCTGGAGAGGATTGGCGTGGGATGGAGAACTTGCCTGGGGTATCGATACGGAACAAATGCAGCTGGTAGGTTATGACACGGATGCCGGAGAAATTGCAGGAAACATTGAACTGCAGATGAGCTATTTTGATCTGACATATGATGGTGAAGAATTTTGGGCGGGAACCGGTGGAGGCGAAAATGGTGGGAGGATACACCGAATTGATCGAGATGGAAACATCACCGGAATACTTGATGTTCAGAGCATGGTTACAGGAGTTACATTTGATGGTGAAAACCTTTGGTATTTTGGCTTGGGAGATTGGGAAGATCCTCCAATTTTCAGACAGATTAGTACAGAAGGTGAGCTGCTTGTCGAACGCGATTGCTCGCACCTATTCCCAAGTCATGCTTATTCTATGGCCTATGTGCCTGAACATAATGATGGTAACTTGTGGGTACTTAGCAGTAGAAATCTGTATCAGGTTGACATTAATATGGGGCGCCCCAGGATTACTCAGCAGATTGATCTCGAATTAGGCGATACTTATGGCATTTGTCATGACGGTTGGGACCTACTATATAACACACCCGGGGAATTATGGTATAAAATTGATGATGGAATATGGGAACGTCGGTGGATAGATTTTGAACCTCAAGAGGGTGTCATTGAAGCAGATGAAGAAATGGAGATATTTTTACTTTTAGATAGTGCAGGCTTAATCGGAGGTCTGTACGAGGCTGAGTTAAGAATATCTTCAAATGATCCGAACACACCTGAAGTTGTTGTATTAATCTTTGCAGAAGTGTTCGGTTCTCCCTTCATACAGGTTGAATGGCACCAGGGAATCGGTTTCCCTGACATAATTAACTGGAATCGATATTATGAAAATGTATTCTCAGGGGCTCCTTATCTGATTCCAGTAGAGGTCAGAAATCTGGGTACTGATGTTCTGGTAGTGGAGGATATTACGTGCGAAAATGAAATTTTCAGCTGTGACCAGAACGAATTTGAATTGGCAGCTGGAGACACTCGTGAGATTACTTTTATACTAAATGCTGATGAAAACGGAAGATACGAATCGGAAATGGTCATATTTTCCAATTCATTTGAAAACCCTGAGCTGTCAATTCCATTAGTTGCCGAAACCATTACACCACCGGAGATATTAATAGAAGATAATGCTATTGTGTCCGGATTGCTGGTAGGTGAGATTGAAGAACATATAATTAACATTGCCAATGATGGAGAATTTCTACTCCGTTTCTTCCTGGATCATGACATAATTATTCATGATCAGAATGTATTCAACAATAGAAACCATCGATCTATTGAAAGAAATCAGTCCGAACCTCGTCGTGATGAATTCGGTAGAGGACTGGTAGAGTATAATTTAGATCAGGCAAACATAAGAGGGATTGCCTGGGACGGTGAATTAATCTGGTGCGTAAATCCGATAGAGATGACACTTTTTTCTTTCAATCCGGAAACGGAAGAAATCACTGAAACGATACAAATTGCAGGACGGTTAGGTTCATTGGATTTCGATGGTGAGTTTTTCTGGGCAGGGGGGAGGTTTGGTGATGAGATGGTTTCAGGTTTGCACAGATTGGATAGAAATGGCAATTTATTGCAGACAATAGAGGTCGAAACGCCATTTCTTTATGGTATGTCACATGACGGAGAAAACCTGTTGTTTAATTTTATGAATAATGGACAGGAGAATTTGATCAGACAGGTAAACTCGGATGGAGAACTTATTAGGGAGATTGATTGTAATAACGTTGTAGACTCTCCGACAATGTGTCTTGAATGGGTGTCAGAACATGAAAATGGTAATATTTGGACAATAGATTATGAGCGGGGGAGTCTGATTCAATTGGATGTATCAGATGATGCGGCTGATGTAGTAAAGCAAACTGAGATTGAAATTGACGGGAGATTCGGGATTACTCACGATGGTGCCAATTTGTGGTACATAACCGGGGATGGAGTCCTAAAAGTTATTGACGATGGTATCCATGAAGAAACATGGATAACCTATGTACCGGTTGAAGGAGAACTTGAACCTGATGAAGATAGAGATATCACCCTTATATTGGATGCGACGGATTTAGAGGCGGGAATTTATTCTGCAGAATTACACATTTACTCAAATGATCCTGTTAATCCGGATGTGATAATTAGTGTTACATTACAGGTTGAACCAGACAGAGTTGACGTTGGTGATAGCCATCCAGTAAACTACAGCATGTCCCCGGCATACCCTAACCCATTCAATTCCACTACAATAATTAAGTATACTGTCCCCATAATTGCTGTTGTCAACGTTGGAGTATATGACCTCTCCGGTCGTTTAGTGCAAACACTAGTTAATGAGAAACGAACTGCAGGAGAGCACAAAGTCGTTTGGTCAGGTACGAATCATTCTAACGGAGTATACATAATATATTTTGATTCGGGAGAGTTTCGGGTAACGAGAAAGGTTACATTGATAAAATAAGGAATTTGTTAGATAATATTAAAACTTGATTTATGTCGTGTTTATTCATAATTTAAGATTGAGAAAAGATTTATTAACCAAACACTTTATAAAGATAGAAATTTTTTGTTTCGATCGTTTTCAACTCTGAGGAGATGAAATGAATTTCGGCAAACAATTATTAACCATAATACTCTGCTTCAGTTGCTCACCTCTGTTCACTCTTCTCGCCAATTCGGTGAGTTCTACAGAACATGACCGTGAAAAATCAGTTCACGCTCACTACCAACCCTCCAATAATAATACGATACCTTCACGAGATGAATTCGGAGATGTGATAGCCGAGTATGATATCGGACGGGGATCCTGGATGGGACTCGCCTGGGATGGTGAATTTATGTGGGGTATCAATTATGATGACTCTCGGCTTATAGGTGTGAATCGAGAGGGAGAAATAACTGAAGAAATGGATATTGAAGAATTAATAGAAGATGAGGAAATTGCTGGTTTTACAGGTCTGTGCTGGGACGGTGAAGCCTTCTGGATGGGTAGTATTGATTCAAATGAGTTGTATTGTGTCGACCGTCAAGGTAACCTGATAACGAGATTCGATATTGAGGGAGAGGGTGACGGAGCTTTCGGTGTAGCTTGGGATGGAGAATACTTGTGGTATATCCACGCCGATGGAGATGCAATGCTGAGACAAATCTCGGTTGAAGGTGAAATTATCAGAGAAGTGGATTGTCAGCATATTGGACTACACGAAGAAGGTTTAGTTTATTGGGGCATCGTGTGGGTTTCCGCTCACGAGGGTGGGCAGATGTGGATCTTGGACGATGAAGAGCAAACCATTTGTCAGCTTAATCTTGATGAAGATCGCGCTGAATTAATCCAGGAAACGGAAATTCCTCAAAGTGCTCACTTTATAGCTCACGATGGATTCAATCTCTGGTATGCAACCAATGAAGAGGGCTGGTTTATTATTGATGACGGTATTGAGGAGGGTGGTAGGCCTGAAATCGTGATAGAACCGAACGTTATCGAGGAAAACCTGAACTCCGGTGATATTGCTGAGCATGTAATCAATGTATCCAATAATGGTGATATGAGGCTGTGTTTTAATATTGAGCATGAGATTATGAATGAACCAGATATTGATTATGACAGACGTTCTGTACGAAAAACCAACATAGGTAATATTCGACGTGATGACCTTGGTGATATTCTTGGTGAATTTCATTGGCAACGGGCAGGTCTTAACAGAATAAAAAAAGCTCATTATGATTTTGAAAATGGAGTTATGGGAATTTTGACTAATTCGGGATGGATAGGAGCTGTTGAATTCGATGAGAATTATGAGAATTTTGAGATGGCTTGGGAAATCCGCTCACAATTGAATAGTCCGGGAACCTTTTTTATTCGAAACGGTGTTTTTTATGTTCCTGAGTCCAGGGGAAATTCCTGTTTTAGATATGATGCAGAAGGGAATAATATCAACGGCAACCTGGAAATTCCGGTCAGGCCGAGTGCCATGAGCTATGATTTTTACAATGAGCAATTGTTTGTATATAGTGAACCTGAAGATGGTGAAATCGTGGTCTTCGAATTTATCAATGATACTTCGGTTGAAGAAATTGGAAGGATTGCACTCAGGGGAGTAGAGGGACTTCCTGATGATTTCGATACTCGAGGTTTAGTCTGGGTTTCGGGACACCGAGAAGGTCAACTCTGGGTAAACAACCGTCGAGTTGCAACAGGTGAAATAATGCAAATCCTTGTCAATAAAAATACCTTGGACATCGAAGATATCTTAGTCCAGTTCAATCCACCCATTGGTAACGGAAACAGTGGTCTTGCCCACGACGGAGCGAATCTATGGTGGTGCAGTCAGAATCAAGAAGGCTTTATTATTATTGATGATGGCGCTGAGGAAGAATATTCAGGTCTGCTTGATTATGAACCGGAATTCGGTGAATTAGCAGCTGGTGAAGATTTAGATGTCATTGTAATCCTTGATGCAACGGATTTAGTTGAAGGTCAATATGACGCTCGATTGGTTTTTCTTAGCAACGATCCAATTAATCCCGAAGTTGAAGTTAATATTTCCCTGCAAGTAGCGGGTGTACCCAACATTCAGGTGGAATGGTCGGAAGATGCGGGATTCCCTGATGAAATTAATTGGAATTTATTCTATCCTGATCTATTCACCGGATACGAATATGCTATTCCGGTTGAAATAACAAATACTGGTACTGCGCCTCTGATTATTGAATCAATTGACTGCGATAACGGTCTGTTCAGTGCTAATCCTGAAAACCTGGAAATTGAAGATTGGGAAACCGTGGAAGTTCTCATCATTCTCAATGCTGACGAGGATGCGCACCACGAGGGAACGGTGATTATCAGCTCAAATGCTGATAACAATGCGGAGCTGCCGATAAGAGTAACAGGTGAGACTGAACAACCTCCTCATCTAATCGTTGAACCTGATTTATTGACACCTAACCTCCCTGAGAATGTCTCTGAACAGTGCACTATTGAACTTATGAATGATGGTGAAACTGAATTGAATTGGTGGTCAGATTCTGAAATTGTTTTCGAACCTGATGAAGACCTGCAATATGTTAGACGTACGGTTGGTTTGGTAGATTTTACCGGGTACCCTCACCGTGATAATCCAGGAGAAATAATCGATCAATTTAGTTGGGATAGAGCGCCTGTCAACAGTTATAAACAAGGTATTACCTGGGATTATAATAATAACTGGATGTGGTTGGTTGTGGGAAGTTGGATTTGCGCTGTTGATCCAGCTAATGATTATGAAGTAATAATTGAATTCCAGGCACATGTCCCATTAGTCCAGGGTGCTGCCTGGTTGGAAGGTGTGCTCTATATTTCAACGGTCTGGCAGAATAGTCGCTTAATATCACGCTGGGATGCAGAGGGAAACTCATTGGGAAATTTGAATATACCCATAACCGCGAATGATATCACTGCCAGCCAGCAGGAAGATTTACTCATTTCCATTTCTGAACAACAGGGACGAGCAATTCATTTTTATACTATCAACGGTGATCAGGTTGAAGAAATCGGGAGGTTAGCATACAATGTAGATCAGTTTGGTGGTACGAGTCGAAGTCTTTGTTGGGTTGATGCCCATCCGGATGGTCAACTATGGATAGGTACAAGGGGTCGTGCCTGGCAAGTTTTAATTGATATCGAAGATTGGGAAATTCTTGAGATCGTTCAAGATTGGGAGAAACCTGGTAGAATGGATTCAGATGGTATTGGTCATGACGGTGAAAATCTTTGGATTGGTGCCTATAACAGTCAGTACTATTTCATAATCGATGATGGAATAATCGAATATAGTTGGTTGGCTTGGGATCCTCGAGAAGGAATTATTGAACCTGCAGAAAATGAAGATGTAATTGTAACAATAAACTCAACCAATTTGCCTTATGGGGTATACGAAGCAGATTTGCATATCTTCTCAAACGATCCTGAGAATCCCGATGTCGTCGTGAGTGTAGTTCTGCACGTTGAACCGAACTTCGTTGAAAACGAAAATCCTACACTGCTAATTTACAGTCTGTCTCCAGCATACCCAAACCCATTCAATTCCACTACAATAATTAAGTATACTGTCCCCATAATTGCTGATGTCAACGTTGGAGTATATGACGTCTCAGGTCGTTTAGTGCAAACGCTGATAAATAAACAGAAAAGTATGGGAGTGCATAATGTTGTATGGGACAGTGCAAACCATGCTGCAGGTGTATATATAGTCCAAATGAAGGTGGGGAGTTTTCGATCTTCGCAGAAACTAACATTAGTAAAGTAATTAATTGTAGTATCTTAAATTAGAAAAAAATCATAATAGTTAACATTTAGAGACAGAATAGTGGAATAATTATTGCATTTCTCTCTTAATTCCAAGATATTCACAGAAATCGTCATTTTTGAACTTTCCAGGAGATAACATGAATTTCAAACGATTGTCCGTACTTACTTTGATTTGCTTCAGTTTTACTCTTCCTTTCTCTCTACTCGCCGATCCGGAGATATCCGTCGAACCCGACGCAATTGAAGCAGAGCTCAATACAGGAGATGTTGAAGAGTTTATTCTCAATATCACTAATGATGGAGACGAAGACCTTCAATTCACAATTCGGCCGGAGCTTGTGGACCAACCCGAAAATGATACAGGCATACGTTCTCTGCGTCAAATAAATGGAAATACCAAACCAGGTCCCCGTCGTGATGAACTCGGAGATGTATTAAACGAATACAATTTCAATCAGGGATCATGGTCAGGTTTAGCCTGGGACGGTGAAATGATGAATGGCATTACCTTTAATGGTAATATGGTTACCCTCAATCCTGAAACAGGTGAAATTGAAGAGCAAATTGCACTGAACAGAAGGTGTGCTGGTTTAGTATTCCTGGAATCCTTCTTTTGGACTTCAACTATGAATGATGACAGTCTATCCATTTTGATTCGATTTAACAGGAATGGTAATATCCTCGAGACTATTGAAACACAGAGTTTTGAAATATATGGTATTGCCTCAGATGGCGAAAACGTTTATTACTATACTTTTGATCCGCAAGGACGTCGTTCGGCCTTACACCAGTTCAGTTTTGAGAACGGTCTGGTCAGAGTGATTGACTGCCGCAATATTTTTCAACGCAACCAACTTACTCTCGAGTGGGTAGATGACCATGAACAGGGACATTTATGGGCTATCGAGTGGAATAGCGGAACGTTGTCACAGGTTGATATTACGGGAGATGAACCCGAACTTGTCCAGCGTACTAACCTGGTACGAAACCAGATGTATGGAATATCTCATGACGGGGTGAACCTCTGGTATGCGACTGGTCGGGGGAATTGGTATGTCATTGATGATGGGATTGCTGAACTCCAATGGATCAGTTTTGAAGTCAATAATGGAGTCCTCGAACCCGATTCAGACATAGATGTGATCATGGCACTGAATGCAGCAGATCTGATTGAGGGACAATACGAAGCGGATGTTCATATTCTTTCGAACGATCCCGAAAATCCCGATATTGTTATAAACGTTCTAATGTCGGTAACCGGCGCACCAATTCTCAATGCAACCTGGTCGGAAGACGCAGGATTCCCGGATAACATAAACTGGAATGATGCCTTTGCTGATGTTTTTACGGGTGTTCCCTACCGAATTCCGGTAGTCCTGATAAATTCTGGCACCTCTGAATTGATTATTGAATCCATATCCTGTCAAAATGAAGTGTTCACATCCGATATTGAAAACTTAAACTTGCAACCTGGTAATGAAAGAGAAATTGACTTCATTTTCAACTCGAACGAATCAGGTGAATACGAAGAAAACATGGTTATTGCCTGGAATAACCCAAACGAACAGGATTTCGAGATAAGGATGATTGCCAGGGCATTTGATCCGCCGGAAATAGTGGTAGTTCCAATGGCTATTGAGGATGAGTTAATCGGTGATGATGTTTCTGAACATGTTGTGAATATTTCAAATGAAGGAGATGCACTTTTAAGGTTTTCAATAGAAACCGAAGTTGTTGATGAACCTGAAATGGTAATTCGAAATGATCTTCGGGAAGAATTTGGAGATCATCGGGGAGCACCATATCGAGATGATCTTGGAGATATTCTCGAAGAATACAATCTGGATAATGGAAATTGGAATGGACTGGCATGGGACGGACAACTCATGTGGGGTATAAGCAATGCTCCATCGCAACTTGTCTCTTACGATCCTCAGGCTGGACAGATTGTTGAAAGACGTGAAATGGGTGGTCAATATTATGGATTGACATTTGATGGAGAAACATTCTGGTCTGGTACAATCGGCAACCGGAGAGCCAGTATTGCTCAAATAGACGCTCAGGGGAATATCCTTCAGAGGATTGAAGTTGAGGGATTTATGGTTTCCGGAATAACTTTCGATGGTGAAAACCTCTGGTATTACAGTCGAACTCCCTGGGAAAACAACTCAATAATTAATCAGATCACGCCTGATGGACAAATACTGCAAGAGATTGACCTGACGAATATCATCAATGGACAGGTATTCTCTTTAACCTGGGTCCAGGAACATGAAGATGGCAACTTGTGGCTATTATCGTGGGATGGAGGTACAATCTATCAAATTAACATAAATGGTGACCAATCTGAGATTATTCAACAAACCCAGATCGAGGTGGGAGAATCTTTTGGTATTGATCATGATGGGGATGACTTGTGGTATTGTCGAGAAGGAATCTCCTGGTTCAAGATTGATGATGGCGTATCGGAGCTTAATTGGTTATCTGTAGATCCTGAAGAAGGAGAGATTGATTCTGGTGGGGATATGGACATCGTTGTCACATTGAATGGTCAGGGATTGATAGGTGGTATGTACGAAGCTGAGTTGCATATCCTGTCTAACGATCCGGATAATCCAGATGTAGTAGTGAGTATTACAGTTGATGTGACCGGAGCTCCAACCATCGATACCAGATGGAGTGAAGAATTCGGGTATCCTGACATAATCAACTGGAACCTTGCCTATGAGGATCTCTTTACTGACAATCCATATCCAATAACCGTTGAGATTTCAAACGTAGGCACTGAAGACCTAATTGTTGAGGAGATAAGGAGTGTCAGTGAGGTCTACTCAGCAAATCAGGAAGATTTCGTATTACGTCCCGGTGAATTACGGGATGTTGTATTCACACTTCGAACTGAAGAAAATGGCAGGTTTGAATCGGAGATGGTAATCCTATCGAATGACGCGAATAATCAAGAGTTTTCGATACCTCTGCTCGCAGAAACAGCAGGTCCACCTGCGATAAGTTTTAATCCAAATGCAATTGAAAGTGATATGCTTGTTGGAGAATTGGAGGAACATGTTATCAACATCACTAACGACGGTGAATCTGTTCTTCGTTTCACATTGGATCATGAGATAATCGAACAACCCGATGATGATTTAAACAACTCACGCAATATGCGAGAAATTCCAGGACCATATAGGGATGATCTCGGTGAGGTAATAGCTGAATATAATCTCAACCAAATAGGCATTTCAGATATCGCCTGGGATGGTGATATCTTATGGTGTTTAAACGAAGATCAGTCAACTCTGTTTTCATATGACCACGAAGCAAACGAGGTCATCGAGACCATTCAGATGGAGGGGATTTTTTCAGCATTGGATTACGATGGAGAATCCTTCTGGATTGGAGGCATGGGTGAAGGTCAGAGAATGGTTGAAATTCGCCGTATTGACCTGGAAGGGAACCTGCTGCAAACTATAAGAATAGAAGGATTTATGGTTTCCGGTATCACATTTGATGGGGAGAATTTATGGTATAGCAGCTTCAGTCCTCAGCAGGATGCGAACAGCATAAGGCAGATCACCACAGAAGGCGCATTACTAAGAGTGGTGAACCTGCAAATCAACGTACAAATGCCAATGTACTGTATAGACTGGGTACCCGAACATGAGAATGGACATATATGGCTTGCTGATCCAATTAGTTCAAACCTGTATCAATTAGATGTTACTAATGACAACGCTGAAATTGTCCAGCAAACAGAAATCACCAATAGTGAGGATTTCGGAATAACTCACGATGGAGAAGATATATGGTACAGCGGTAATGAGGGAATACTGCGTATTGTCGACGATGGAATTGCTGAAGTAAACTGGATAACTTACGAACCTGACGAGGGAGAAATCGAACCAGACTCAGATACAGACATAATCCTGACGCTTGATGCGACTGATCTTGAACCCAGAGATTATGAGGCAGAGCTTCACATCTATTCTAACGATCCAGGCAACCCAGATGTTTCTATTCACATCCTATTACACATCGAGCCCAACAGTGTTAGTGGAGATGATTCAACCCCCGGAGCTTATAAATTATCAGCCGCTTATCCCAATCCATTTAACGCAACCACCAGGATAGAGTTTACATCACCTGATGTTAACAACATAGAAGTAAATGTCTATGATATTACTGGTCAATTAGTTACGACTCTGTTTGAAGGGGCAATATTTGCAGGTAACCACCAGGTGGTTTGGAATGCAAGGGATAACGCAAATGGTGTTTATCTTATCAGTTTGGAATCTGAATATTTCAATGCTGTTCAGAAGGTGACACTTTTAAAGTAAGTCCTCAATCCCCCCCTGCTATTGCAGGGGGGGAGCAAGGGGGGGTATTCAAAGCGCTGTCATACGCCCTCGTGTGACAGTAAAAACAACGACTTAACTGGTTGTTAGACCTGTTGCCTCGATCCTTGTATATTGTATCATAACATAGGTAACAGGTATATTCAGGACATAGGTAACACTTTTACGAGCATTATATTCCCTCTGGCGTAATCATTATTAAACACTTAACTATTGAATCCAATTCTGACTCAGTTAATCCTTGATCTAACGCATAGTATTCACCTATCTTTTACTATCTAAGTGAAAAAAATCTTAAAAAGTGATTTAAATCAGTGGAATTTCGATTTTTTGAGCTATTTTAGGGTAGTAGTCAATTTAATCCTGCAAAATTCTCTTTATTTAACTCGTGTCAGAATCTATTCTGTCCGATTCTTTTTTTATAGTACTTAAGATTTAAAATTCAGCACTCTATTGAGTTTCAACACCAGGGAGAGACAGATGCGTACCCATTTCATCGTTGTTTTCTTAACCCTTTTCGTTTTTACTTTCGTAAACTCTGTTTTAGCAGACCCACCAATCGTAATTCAACCAATCGATCCAGTTATGGTAGATGAAGACTGTGGTAGAATTGACATTGTAAACCTCAACGACGTCTTCGCAGATCCAGACGGTCGTCGATTAGTGTTCTCCATTCAAAATGCTCCACGAGACTTAAATATGCAGATTGGGTGGAACGGTATACTTTTCTTTGAGCCTTCAGAAGACTACAACATCCCGGACGGTATCGAGATATCCATTGTTGCAGCGAATGAACAGGGAGAAGCATCAGAGACTCGGTTTACATTGGTTATCAATCCAATTAACGATCCTCCACCGCTTATAGCTGATATTGAAGACGTTACAGTTGATGAGGATTGTGGCAGGATTGAGATTGCTGATCTAACTGAAATTTTCACAGATATCGAAGATGACCAACTCGATTACCAAATCGTAGGAGCACCAGCCGAAGCAAATGTGCAAATTGAGAATGTCAACAACTTGTTTCTCAACCCTGATCAAGATTACAACCTGGAGGGGGGTGTTGAGATTACAATCGTCGCATCCGACGATGAAGGTCTAACTGCTGAGGAGAGTTTCATTCTTATAATCAATCCTGTAAATGATCCACCAATTTTGGTTCAACCAATTGACGATATCATAGTAGATGAGGATGCTGGTTTAGTGTGGATTGCTGACCTTGATGATGTGTTTGTCGATGTTGAAGATGCGCAACTGGATTTCAGATTTGAAAATGATATAGAAGAATTAAATATGGGTATTGATGAAGAGAATATTCTTTTCTTTGATCCTGATGAGAATTTCAATCTTGAGGATGGTGTTGATATTACTGTGACTGCTGAGGACGATGAAGGGGAAACTGTGTCAGATGTTTTTTGGTTAGCAATTTGGGGAGGCGGACCAGATTTTGAACTGATTGGAGAAATTGAAGACATCACAATAGATGAAGATGCTGGTAGGGTGGATATAGTTGACTTGACAACAATCTTTGAGGATCCTGAAGGCGATGTACTCGATTACGAAATTGTTGGTGCACCTGCAGAGGCTGGTGTGCAAATAGAAAATGTCGATCTACTATTTCTTGAAGCAGATCAAGATTTCAATCTTCCAGGTGGTGCGGAGATCACAGTTATTGCCTCCGACGATGAAGGACTTACATGTGATGAGAGTTTCATCCTCACAATAACTCCTGTAAATGATGCACCTATGGTGCGAGAACCAATAGATGACATCGTAGTTGACCAAAATCCTGGTCTGACTGTTATCACCGATCTTGATGAAGTTTTTTTCGATGTCGACCTAAGAGAAGGTGATCAACTTACCTTTGAATTAGAAAACGAACCCGCCGAACTAAATATGCGAATTGACGGAGATAACATTCTAAGTTTTAATCCGGATCGGAATTTTGCCATACCGGATGGAGTTGAAATAACTGTAACAGCTACAGATCAGGGAGAAGAGAACGTTAGTGAAGAGTTCATGCTGGTTATCATACCACAACCTCCTGACATTGAAGTTGTTCCGGAGGAACTCCAATTTGATGATGTAATAGTTGGTGAAATAAGTGTGATGGCACTCCAAATCTCGAACACCGGAGGTGAAGTTCTCGTCATAGAAGACATCAGAACTTCCAACGAAGTGTTCTCAATTGAAGAAGATGTATTAGAAATTGAGCCGGGTGAGATAGTTGAAATAGAGGTCAGTTTCCAACCAGCTGCTGTCGAGGAATATGTTGAAACCCTCACCATATTTTCAAACGATGAGAATGAACCCGAATTCGAAGTACTACTTTTTGGGATGGGATTGGAAGAACCTCCACCGGAACCTCATTTTGAATATGTGGAAACAGGAATTGATAACGCAATTCTCATTAACTCAGCAACTATGGACGGTGAATTGCTGAATGGTCTCGATGAAATAGGTGTTTTTACGCCGGGAGGAGTGTGTGCTGGTGGGATACAATTAATAGACGTTGATAATGAATTCCCACTCGGTGTTTTGGGTTGGGGGGATGATCCTCAAACAGAAGAAGTTGAGGGATTTATAGAGGGAGAAGAACTAAATTTCCGCTTTTGGGATTCAGATAATGAAATAGAAGTTTTAGCCCAAATCGACCAGGTATTGGTCGGAGGTCGAGTCTGGTTCCCAAATGGGTTTTGTTTACTAACACTTGTCTCAGAATTTGATTTTGATCCAACTATAAACGTGGAACCTGAGGAAATTGATTTTGGGGATGTTGTGTTAGGAGAAGTTGGGACACAGGAACTTCGTCTTACAAATGTAGGATTAAGGGATCTTATTGTGGAGGGCATTGAGATAAATGACGGTAATTTCGGCACCAATTTCGAAGATGAAATTGTGTTAGGTAGGAACGAGGAGGAGATTCTTGAAGTTTGGTTTGATCCGGAAGAGGAGGGTGAGGTTGAAGCAATACTTACTTTCCTTTCAAATAATGGCGGACGTGAAGGTAACGAATTTGAAGTCGAGTTAAGAGGAGTGGGCATAGAAGAACAGGAACCCGAGCCTCATTTTAGATTTGTGCAAACTGGAGAAACTCACGCAATTATTATCACCTCTGCCACATTAAATGGTGAAGAGCTCGAAGCTCAAGACGAAATCGCGGTATTTACTCCGGGTGGTATTTGTGCAGGTGCTATTTTTGTTGATCCAGGTGAAGACATGGGATTAGCAGCTTGGGCAGATGACCCCCAAACAGAGATTGTGGAAGGATTCCAAAATGGAGAACAGTTAAATTTTCGGTATTGGGATTTTGATAACGAAATAGAGGTTGAAGCCCAAATCGATGAAATTCGTGGAGGACCTCAAGTCTGGCAACGTGACGGTTTTACACAACTCACACTTGTTGCTGAAAACAACCAGGAGTTAGTTGAGCAAGTAATTGAACTCCAACAGGGCTGGAATATGATTTCGCTCAATATAATCCCTATTGAAGAGTTTTGGGAAAGGGAAGATGGCCCTGACGTAATTCTGATGCTTGAACAAATCCGCAGAGAAGATGATGAACATTGCGTGAGAGTATTTAAAGACGAAGATGGACGTTTTTATGCACCCGCATGGAGATTTAACAATATCCCGTTCTGGAATCTGCAGGAGGGATACCAGATCAATGTTGATGAAGCTGTTGATCTCCGCTGGGAGGGTTTGCCGATGCCGCTCGACGAGGATATCCAACTTGAACGCGGTTGGAACCTGCTGGGATATGCACCCGACTTCGAACTTGATGCATCAGCACCGGATTTTTATGTTCTGTCGCCGATAATAGAAAATGTAATTAGTGCGAAAAACGGCAGAGGGGATTTCATGCTCCCGCAGTTTAACTTTTCCAATATGCCTCCCTGGCGACCAGGTCAGGGATATCAGGTTAATGTTGACGAAGATCTTGAGTTTACCTATCCTCCCGAACGAGAAGAGGAACTTGCTTTTGCGGGAAATACCCCACCATCCACCCCACCTGCAAGCCGGAGTGGAAATAATAAATCAACCGGTTCGAACATGAGTGTCCTTCTCAATGATATCTCTGGCAACTACTTTTCCACGGGTGATAGAATTTTGGTGTTAAGCGAAAATGATATCATCGTTGGAGATGGAATAATTGATATTGATAACAGGTGCGGACTGGTAGTCTGGGGCGATGATGAATCAACCGATGATGTAGATGGTTTAAGAGAAGGTGAGAGGTTTGGGTTTAAACTCGCAAACGACACTCAGCAACTTGAAATACATGTTTCAGAAATCCTGATGGGTTCAGGGTTGATTTATAAAACGGACGATTACACTGTTGTAAACGTGACAATTCAACCCTCACTCCCTGATGAATACTATCTGTCAACTGCTTATCCAAATCCGTTCAACTCAACAACAAGAATTTTATACGGAATCCCTGATGATGCACAGGTTTCTATCAAGATTTATGATATTACTGGAAGTCTGGTTGAAACATTAATCTCTGAAAACCAATCAGCCGGTAATTTTTCAGTAACATGGGATGCTGGATCGAACTCGACAGGTATTTACATGGTTCGGATTGATACAGGGCAATTCAACCGGGTAACAAAAATCCTGCTGGTAAAGTAGGGGCACGTCGCACGTGCCCATGTTCGATTGTCAACACACATCCCGATCAGGCGTAAGGGCGCACGGCGTGCACCCAATATATACGGTATGACACAATTCATATCGACAACATTGTTTCAAAATTGTGTAGGGGCACGTCGCACGTGCCCATGTTCGATTGTCAACACACATCCCGATTAGACGTAGGGGCGCACAGCGTGCGCCCAATGGATACAATATGGTACATTTCGATTATCAACATTGTACGAAAATTTGCATAAGGCCTAGGCACTGTGCCCGTACGACCTTGGGGACGGGTGGATTAAGTCGCTGGGATTCTCCGTTCAGGAAAAACCAAACCCAATTTTTTGAAACCCCGGCTTCGGAGAAGACCGGGCTACGATTTACAAACTGAGCATGTTTACAACCCAAATGTAATTCGGAGTTACTACTGATGCGTAATCTTATCAATGTTCTTTTCTTAATTCTCTCAGTTCTTTTATTAGTAAAATCTGCTCAAGCTGATCCCCCAATTGTAATCGAACCAATCCAACCGATAGTGGTAGATGAAGACTGCGGCAGAATCGACATTGTGAACCTCAACGATATTTTCGTCGATCCAGATGGTCGTCAATTGGTTTTTTCCATCCAGAATGCTCCACGAGATTTGAATATGGAAATTGACCGGAATGGAATGCTCTTTTTTGAACCTTCAGAGGATTACAATATTCCGGATGGTATACAGATTACTATCGTTGCTGCTAATGAGCAAGGAGAAGTATCTGAGACACGTTTTCCGCTGGTTGTTGTTCCTGTTAATGATTGTCCCGTAATTGGGCCTCAAATTGAAGATGTTATGGTTGATGAAGATGCTGGAAGAGCTGATATCGTAGATTTATCTGAGATATTTGAAGATGTTGAAGATGATGTACTTGACTACGAAATCGTCGGGGCACCAGCCGAGGCCGGAATGCAGATTGAGAATATCAACATTCTCTACCTTGAACCTGATCAGGATTTCAATCTCCCTAATGGGGCAGAAATAACAATAGTAGCATCCGACGATGAAGGTTTAACCGCTGAGGAGTGTTTTATCCTTACCATCAATCCCGTTAATGATTCACCGGTTGTGCAAAACCCAATTGAAGACATCGTGGTTGATGAAGATTGTGGATTAGTTCTTATTGCTGATCTTGATGAAATATTTTTCGATGTTGATGGTGATGAGTTGACTTACAGGTTTGATAATGATATTGAAGAAATGAACATGGAAATAAACGAAGACAATATTCTCTTAATTGAACCGGATTTCGATTTCCATCTTATGGAAGGCATCGATATTACAGTTAGGGTTGAAGACGCTGATGGTGAATTTACCATAGATGTCTTTAACCTGGATATCTGGCCTGCGGGAGGTCGGGAGGAGGGATTAAGGGTTATGAATCCAATCGAAGACGTTGTTGTAGATGAAGATTGCGGGCAGGTTGATATCGTGAATTTAGATGAAGTGTTTTTCGATCCAGAAGAGGACGATCTCGAATATGCAATAATAGAATCACCCGATGAAGTTCGAATGCAAATTGGGAATAATAACCAATTGTTTTTTAATCCGGAACCTGACTTCAATACTCCCGAGGCGGTTGAGATTATAATCCTTGCCCAAAATATGATTGAATCTGTTGAAGAAAGTTTTATCCTTATAATCATTCCCGTTAATGATGGACCTATGGTGAGAGAACCCATCGATGACATTGTTCTTGATCAGAATCCAGGTCTGACAGAAATTGCCGATCTTGATGATGTGTTTTTTGATGTCGATGATAGAAATGGTCAAGGATTGAGATGTGAAATAATAAATGACCCTGATGAATTGAATATGGAAATCGACGAAAATAATATCCTCATTATCAATCCTGAAGAAGATTTTGCTCTTCCTGATGGTGTTGTAATCACAATAATGGCAATAGATCCCGAAGAATTGAGTACTGAGGACAGTTTTTGGTTATCAATCATACCACAGCCTGCAATAATAGAAGTTTTTCCGGAGGAACTCGATTTTGGTGAGGTAATAATCGGTGATGAAAGAGAAATTGATGTCGAGATTTCCAATGTTGGCGGAGAAATTCTTGAAATAATGGGAATTATATCTTCAGATGAAGTTTTTGGTGATTGGGAACTTGAACGCCCAATCTTTATTGATCCGGGAGAGGGTATTAGGATTAGTGTCGTTTTCCAACCAGATCGAGTTATGGAGTATGATGAAGCCCTCACAATATTCTCAAATGACGAGAATAATCCCGAATTTGTAGTACAGCTTTTCGGAATAGGATTAGCTCCACCACCTCCCGAGATAGTTGTAAATGCGATGGCTTTTGATTTCGGAGAGGTTTTAGTGAATACTGAAAGAACATTAGAACTTCAAATTGGAAATGATGGTTTCGAGGACTTGATCATAGAAGATATTAGAATAGACAACCTAGTTTTCAGCACCAATTTTGAGAATCGACTCCGAATTGGTCGTGAGGATATAGCAATAATTGAAATAACCTTTTTACCGGAAGAAGAGGATGAATACGAAGGAGCTTTAACAATTACTTCGAATGACGATGAAGTCATTATTGTGTTAGCCGGTACAGGAGTTTTAGACGATGAACTTGAACCTCATTTTGAATTTATAGAGACGGGTGTATCTCATAACATTGTAGTCAGGTCAGCATCATTGAACGGTGAAATTCTTGAATTCCCTGATGAGGTTGGAGTCTTTACTCCGGATGGTGTGTGTGCCGGAGCAGTAATAATTAACGACGATCGCGAGGATTTTGGAATTTCTGCCTGGGGTGATGATCCTCAAACTCAAGAAGTTGAAGGCTTCATACGGGAAGAACAGTTTAGTTTCCGCTACTGGGACTTTAACAACGAAATCGAGATCATCCCGGAGATTGTTAATATCGAAATGGGTGGTATTAATTGGGAGGCAGGAGCACTTAGTATATTATCACTCGAAGCAGAATTTGTCTTTGAACCGACAATTAGAGTCGAACCTGAAGCAGTTGATTTTGGGGATGTAGTTGTGGGAGAGGTGGGAACACAGGAATTACGCATTATGAACGTGGGATTAAGGGATCTCATCGTCGAGAGTATTGAGATAAATAATGGCTCATTCGGTGCTGATTTTGAAGAGGAATTTATTTTAGGAAGAGATGAAGTTGAATTAATTGAAATATCATTTGAACCTGATGATGTTGATGCGTATGAAGCTATACTGATTATCAGCTCAAATAATGGAGGTCGGGAAGGCAATGAATTTGAAGTGGAGCTTAGAGGAACGGGAATTGAGGAACAGCGTCCCGAACCTCATTTTGAGTTCCTCGAAACAATTGTTCTTCAAGGAATCGGGATTGATTCAGCGGAATTGAACGGTGAACCCCTCGAAGAATTTGATGAAATCGCTGTTTTCACTCCTGCTGAACTATGCGCCGGTGCTGTAGTCATTTTAGAACAGAATCAACTGGTGATAATCGCTTATGGAGATGATCCCAGAACTGAAATAGTAGATGGATTTAGAGATGGCGAACAATTCTCTTTCCGATATTGGGATTTCGAGAATCAGCAAGAGATAGAAGCTGAAATTGATGAAATTATTGAAGGCCAGAACGGATGGAGAGCTGGAGCCCGGACTGTTGTTTCGCTTACAGCTGAAATTAATCAGGGTCCAATGATAGTTGTAGAACCGGGAGAAATAGATTTTGGTGAGGTAAATGTTGGAAATAGAAATACACGACTGTTTGAAATACGCAATGACGGTGATGAAGACCTTATCGTGGAGAATGTAATCTGTGAAGATGAAGTTTTTTGGGCTGAAGAGGCAGATTTGAATGAATGGCCTGATTGGCCGCCATGGCCGCCAGATGGGCCAAATATGAGTATACTCGTACTAAACGCTGAGTTTAATGGAGAATTGCTCCAGGAAGATCATTGGATTCTAATCTATACTCCTGAAGGTATATTAGCCGGCTGCGAACAGGTCGGAGAATTCCCAATGGGATTAACGGCCTGGGGTGAGAATTGGGGAGGTGAGATTTTCCGTAATGGGGATGAGCTGGAATTCCGCTATTGGATTGATGAAGAGGAAAGAGAAGTATTTGCAGAAGCAGAGTACATCGTGGGTAATGGTGAGTGGCAAGCCAATGGTTTTGCAGTCGTAAACCTTAATGCGAATAACAGGTTCGAACCGGTTGACCTTGATGAACCAATTATCTTAGAACCCGGGGATTTAGCCGAAATTGTCGTATATTTTGTACCAGAGCAGGGCATAAGATACGAATCAGAATTAATTATTATATCCAACGATTTCCGCGGTGAGGAATTTATAATTCCGGTTTTTGGTGTCGGAATTGACAATGAGCCTTTCGTAAATGAAATAGAAGATGTCATTGTCAACGAAGATGCAGGTCGAGTGGATATAGCTGACCTCGATGAAATTTTTATCTTTCCAGATGAAGAAGATGAACTGGATTTTTCTTTCGATAACGCTCCTGAACCGGTGAACATGAACATTGATGAAAACAATGTACTTTTCATAAATCCTGATGCTAATTACAATCTCCCCGATGGTGTAAACATCACGGTGATAGCCGAAGATCCGGATGGTGGGAGCTTGGAGGATATATTTATCCTTACAATTGTGGAAATAAATGATCCGCCTTTTGTCTGGGAACCAATTGAAGACAGAGTTTTTGACGCAGATCCCGGACGTGTCGAAATTGTTGATCTTAATGGGGTGTTTATTGATATTGAAGGGGACGAATTGGCATTCAGAGTCAATGGTGCTCCAGATGAACTTAATATGGAAGTCGATGAAAATAGTGTTCTCTCATTTGAGCCAGAACCAGGATTCAGCATACCGGATGGAGTAGATATCACGATTATTGCCGACGACGGGGAATTATCAGTAGAAACCGCTTTTAATTTAGTCATCCTTGAACCGGAGTTAATCGAACAGATAATCGAACTTGAACAAGGTTGGGGCATGATATCGGTTAATATTAGTCCGGTTGAAGAATTCTGGCGATGGGATGAAGGTCCTGATGTGATATTAATGCTCGATCAACTCCGGGATGAAAATGGTGACCACCATGTAAACGTATTTAAAGACGAAGACGGTCGGTTCTACGTGCCTGATTGGGCTTTTAATAATATCATGTTCTGGGATCTGCAGGAAGGCTATCAGATTAATGTCGATGACGATATTGCTGCCAGCTGGCAAGGTTCACCTCTGTCACTCGATGAGGAAATCGAAATTGAACAGGGTTGGAACCTTGTCGGATACGCACCTGATTTTGAGCTCGATGCTTCTGCACCGGATTTTTATGTCTTATCACCGATTATTGATAATGTCCTGATAGCAAAAAATGCTGCAGGGCAATTCATGACACCAGAATTCGATTTTTCAAACATGCCTCCCTGGCAACCCGGACAAGGGTATCAGGTTAAAGTTGAGGATGATGTGATGTTCTTATATCCTCCCGAACAAGACGAAGAATTGGCTTTTGTGGGATTTACACCCCCGTCCTCCCCCTCTGCAAGCAAAGGGAGAACTAACATGTCCACAGGCTCAAACATGAGTGTTCTACTCAACCATATTTCAGGCAATAACGTCAAACCTGGTGATAGAATTGAAGTTACAAGCTCCTCTGGAGCAATCGTAGGAGATGGAGTTTTAGGATATGACAACAGGTGTGGTCTGGTTGTCTGGGGTGATGATGAGTACACGGAGACTGTTGATGGATTAGAAGATGGGGAAGAATTCAGATTAATTCTCACAAGTGGCGAAGGACATCTTGATATAAGAGTTTCAGAGATCCTGGTGGGTTCAGGTCTGATTTACCGAACTGATGAATTCACAGTACTGAACGTATCCGTTCAACCTCCATTGCCTGAGGAATTCTATATGTCATCAGCTTTTCCAAATCCATTTAATACAACAACGAGAATTTCCTACGGAATCCCGGAAGATTCGGAGGTTTCTATAGGGATCTATGATATTGCTGGATGTCTGGTTAAGACGTTAATCTTTGATAATCAATCCACCGGGCATTATACAGTAACCTGGGAGGCTAATGCTACCGCAACAGGTGTGTATTTGATCCGGATTGAAGCAGGACAATTCAACAGAGTAACTAAAGTAGTACTTACAAGATAATGTGTCACATATATCGTACGGGCACGGCGTGCCGTGCCCTTATCCGATTGGCAACAACAAAACCACGATTTGGGGAAAACCGGGCATCGATATTTCAATCTGTGCACTAACAACCACATCATTTAGAGGAAAGACCAATGCGTAATCTTATTTATTTTTTCAACCTGATTCTTTCAGTAATGATTTTGGCAAATCCAGTTCAAGCCGATCCCCCAATTCAGCTTCGGGAAATCGAAGACGTAACTGTTGACGAGGATCCCGGTAGGGTAGATATTGTCGACCTCGACAACATCTTCGCAGATCCAGATGGCAGGCAGATTGAGTTTCGCTTTGCCGGTGCGCCGGAAGATTTGAACATGGGAATTAGCAGAGATAATATTCTCTTTTTCAATCCCACTCTCAATTTCAACATTGAACGCGGTGCGGAAATTACGGTTGTTGGAATGAATGCACGTGGGGAAGCAAATGAGACTCAATTTGTGTTAACTATAAACCCTGTTAACGATGCTCCACGCAGGATAAATCCAATTGATGACATTATTGTTAATGAGGATCCCGGTCGAGTTGACATTGCTGACCTCGATGATGTGTTCTTTGATGTTGACGGGGATGCCCTAACTTACAGCTTTGTTAGCGATGTTCCGGAGCTTAATGTCGTTATTGATGATAATAATGTACTCTTTTTTGATCCGGATTTAGATTTCAACATAGCCGGTGGGGTAGACGTAACAGTAACATCAGAGGATGCAGATGAAGAGACAGCTTCTGACATTGTTCACATAACAGTGCGGCCTATCAATGATGCTCCTGAAATTATCGGTGCTATTGATGACATTATCATTGATGAAGATGCGGACAGAATTGACATCGTTGACTTGACTACCATATTTTCAGATGTCGAAGATGACCAACTCGAATACAGGATAATAGGTGCACCCGCAGAAGCAAATTTAGGTATAGATAATGTTGTCTTATTCCTCGACCCGGACCGGGATTTCAACCTTGAGAATGGGGTTGAAATCACAATTGTTGCCTCCGACGATGAGGGTGAGGTTGTTCAGGAGAGTTTTGTTCTTATAATCAGACCTGTCAATGATCCACCAGAAGTTGTTAATCCAATTGATGACGTTGAGGTTGAGCAGGATGCCGGATGGATTGGCATTGCTGATCTCGATGAGGTGTTTTTTGATGTTGACGGAGATGTGTTGGATTACAGATTGATAAATGATGTTGAAGAATTAAACCTGCAAATCACCAATAATAACTTTCTCTTTTTCGATTCAGAGGAGGATTTCGTTCTTCCTGAAGGTGCGGAGATCACTGTCGTTGCCGAAGATAATGGTGGTCTGACTGTTGAAGATACCTTTATTTTGACAATTATACCGGGACTTGAGCCTCATTTTGAATTTCGCGTGACAGGTGATGATTGTTCAATACTAATAAATTCTGCAACTTTGAATGGTGAAATGCTTGAAATTTCCGATGAGATTGGTGTCTTCACACCGGCTGGTTTATGTGCCGGTGCAATTGTTATTGGTGCTGATGATCCTGATCAACCATTCCCGGCAGCAATTGCAGCCTGGGGTGATGATCCTCGAACTGAGGAGATTGATGGTCTTAGAAATGGGGAACAATTCAGTTTCCGTTATTGGGATTTTGAGAATGAAACTGAGATAGAGGCTGAAATAGATGAAATTATTGTGGGGGGGGACGAGTGGAGAGCGGATGGATTTAATGTGCTCACAATTGTCGCTGAAGTTGAACCTGAGGTAGTTGAACAAGTCATCGAACTCAACCAGGGCTGGAACATGATTTCTCTCAACATTATTCCAGTCGAAGAGTTCTGGCAGAGGGAAGAAGGACCTGATGTGATATTGCTGATGGATCAGATTGAAGATCAGTTAGGGATTTTAAAAGATGAAAATGGGAGATTTTATATTCCTGAATGGAGATTCAACAATATCCCGTTCTGGGACCTGCAGGAGGCTTATCAGATAAGTCTCAATGAAGCTGTTGTTCTGCGTATTGATGGTTTCCCATTTCCACCTGACATGGAAATGCAGCTTAATCGGGGGTGGAATCTTTTAGCATACACCCCGGATTACGAGCTTGATGCTTCTGCACCGGAGTTTTACGTTTTGTCCCCAATCATCGATAATGTAGTAATTGCTAAAAATGGAGCAGGGCAGTTTCTAAATCCGGAATTCAGGTTTTCCAACATGCCACCCTGGAGACCGGGACAAGGTTATCAAGTCAATGTTGATGATGATGTCGCGTTTGTCTACCCACCTGAAAGGGAAGAGGAACTTGCTTTTGCGGGACTTACACCTATTAAAGGTAAGGGAGGAACAACTGGTACGAATATGAGCCTCTTATTGAACAATATTTCCGGAAACGTAAAGCCCGGAGACAGGATAATTGTTCTAAATTCCGAGAATATCGTTATCAGTGAAGGAATCATTGATAGAGATGGTCGGTGTGGTCTTGCCATCTGGGGTGATGATGAATGTACTGAAACTATTGATGGATTGAGGGATGATGAAGAATTCAGATTGGTACTTTCAACAGATGATGGAACGCTCGAAATACAAGTCATTGAAATTCTAATAGGATCAGGTTTAGTTTACAGAACTGACGAATTCACAGTCCTGAACGTATCAGGTCAACCTCCTCTGCCAGAGGAATACTACCTGTCCACTGCATACCCAAACCCATTTAATTCATCAACAAGAATATCATACGGATTGTCGGATAATTCAAAAGTTTCAGTCCGGATTTACGATATTGCAGGTGGTTTAGTTGAAACCCTAATTTCCGAAGACCAATCCTCCGGGCATTATTCAGTAACCTGGGAGACTAATGCTACAGCAACAGGTGTGTATTTGATCCAGATCGAAGCAGGACAATTTAACAGAGTAACTAAAGCAGTACTAACAAGATAAAGTTTTTCGCAATGTAGGGGCACGTCGCGACGTGCCCATGTTCGATTGTCAACACCAATCCCAATTGGACGTTGGGGGCGCATGGCGTGCGCCCAAAGCAAACGGTATGACAGTGACGTAGACCGTGTTCTCCAAAACTGGGGAACCAAAAATTTATTTTCAAAAAGTAGTGTCAGGCGTCCTCGAGTTCTTTGAAATATTAGCGTTATTTAGAAAAATCAAGATTT
>CAYLYZ010000089.1:0-24890 GCA_964387885.1 uncultured bacterium
AAAGTGTCTTAAATTACGATCCCAAAATTCCAATTTCAACTGGGGCAGGACAATCTGGGGTGATGATCCAACAACATCGGACATTGATGGTGCAAAAGGGGATCAGGAATTTGAAATAAGGATAGAGAGTAATGGCAAACCAATTAAGATGGAATACGAAGTTCACACAGGTGAACTGAAATACTCCACCAATGCATTTACGGTTGTACAATTAAGCGATATTTCGGTAATTCCTGTCGAATTCGGCATTCATACTGTTTATCCCAATCCATTCAATTCAACGACCTGGATCACCTACGGGCTACCTGTTGCTTCTCGATTATCTCTCAAACTGTTAGACCTAAATGGTAGAATAGTCCAAACACTTTTAACTGGCAACAAACAACCGGGTGCTCATTCAGTTGTTTTACAGGCACATGACCTGCCGTCGGGATTGTATTTCGCTCGGCTGGAATCAGCGGGATTACAATTTACACATAAGATCATGTTAATACGATAAAAGACTTAATTAATCGAAATTTGTCTCAATGATCTGGTTGATGAAGGTGTGATTAACAACGGAAAGACTAATGCCCTGATTGCCAAGTCTGAGAGCGCAATGACGAAGCAGAAAAGGTCAGGTGATGTTGTCATTAACCAGATATTAGCATTCATAAATTAGGCAAATGCCGTAATGAACATCAACAATCAGGTTCTTTCACCTGAAAAAAGGACAGGAGTTTATCGATGCAACTAAAACCTAAAGAACCAACTAATTGGTGTAAATTTAAATGAACCAGGGATATAGCTGACAAATCCAATCCCCAATGTTTTTTTTGGTCACACTCCTTCCCCGATCCATTTAAATTTCACATTTTGCAAAAAACAATTTGTTACCCTTGACATGGGTAACAAATTGTTTTATATTGGCAGATAAACTTACTGGTCATAGTGCAAGACAGGGAATGTCTTGCTTTCAACCTTACAAGCTTAGGAGAAGAAATGATTACTTACCGCCGAATCAGAAAATCAACGAATTCGGGAAATTGAGAAAGTAGAAGGAACCAGACTGGTGTGCTTTCACTTGGAAAGCGCAAATAATAAACTTCCCTGTATTTCAATACTATTGAAATACGGAAACACCCCTTCTATTAAGGTTTTGCATTAAGGTAGTATTTAGCTTTACTATTGTCTGTTACTGCCCTTAGATCTCAAACCTTCATTTCTCTGTCCCGATTGAACCAATTGGGCACACCATCGTGCCCGTAACCATGAACATCATTAGCTGAACATTATTATTTACAATTGGGAACAACCATGTTGTACAAGAATTTTCTACAATTTGCGATTATATTTGCATTTTTTGGGATGAGTGTCTCTGATATTGAGGCAAGCCCAAATGAATTTAGGAGTTTTATTCAAAGCCAGAGAGTTGACACCTTCGATGTCGCTACCTGCTACACCGATGAAGCCGACCAGGCATTGGGTGTTTGTTCCGATATCTCGACAATTGAGACGAATCCGAACGAATTTGAGAATTTGACTCTAAATCAGAGCGTTGCTGACTTCAGTGTCGCCAACCTCTACACCGATGGAGAGGACCGGGCAATGGGCGCTCGATTCATCTGCCAGAACACTGGCTTCATCATCGACCTGCTCCGTGTCCAAACTGTTCCTCAAGCTTACATCTGGGTGAAAACGCCCCCAAAATGGGACAAAGGCGAACCGCATACCTGCGAACATCTTGTACTTGGCAAAGGAAGTGTCGGAAAGGACGCTAAGACCCTTGAGGGAATGTCACTCGGGAACAGCTCTGCCTATACTGATCAGGTAAAAACTGCTTATCATTTCAATACAACGGCAGGTGAAGATATTTTTTACGATCTATTCCATACCAAGTTGAATGCACTGCTGAATCCGAACTTTACCGATGAGGACATTCGTCGCGAAGTATGTCATGCCGGAGTTGTGGTAAATCCGGAAGACGGTGGTATGTCGATTGAGGAGAAGGGAACCGTTTACACTGAGATGGTGAGCAATTTCGAAAAGCACTGGAACCATCTCTTCTCACCGTTGGAAAAGATGCAGTACGGAGACAATCATCCTTTGATAAACGATTCCGGTGGAGATCCGGCTGCTATTCGTGAGATGGTACCGGAGGATCTATGGAGCTTTCATGAGGAATTCTATCAGTTGAATAACATGGGTATGATTGTTACTCTCGCTGATGATTTTCCAATGGAAACCTGTCTTGAGAAGTTTTCGGGAATCCTGGATGATTTACGGGATTCGGGCGAAGAAAAGGGTAAATATACCTCGCTCGAAGCCCAGCGATCCCTCGGAGTGAATCGCTTTAAGTTTGCAGATCCGAAATGGTCAGAACCTGAAGGGCAGGTTAAAATTTCTGGCTACCCAAGCATGAAGTTGGAAGATCCGGGATATGCACTTTTCGGATGGCGACCTGAGCTTGAAGTAACGCGGGAAGAATTAACCCTTTTGTTCCTGTTTACAGATGCTCTTTCAAAAGGCAGCTCATCACATCTTTACAACCGATTTATAAATTCTGACACGAAGAAATACGATTTTGGAATCACTGAATTGGAATGTTGGGTGTCGAATTGTATGGGCTACCCGATTTATTTCAGCTTTGATTTCAGTAATCATGAAGGTGTGACAGAAGATAAACTACTTGATCTCTATTCTGCCTGGAAATCGGAGATATTGGCAATACATGACTTCAAGGATGGCTCTGAGGAGTTGCTGTTGTTCAATAAGGAAGCGAGAAGCAGGTTGGAGCAATATATGAACGAAGATCGAAAGCTCCTGAATTCTCCTCCGATGTTCGGTTTCAGGATGGGACCGGGCTGGCAATGGTTTGAAACAATCAAGAACCTCGAGGAAAAGGATGATTTCCGAAAGTCATTCGTGAAAAGCGAAACCTTAGAATTAGCGGAGGAACTCCTTGACTCAGGTGAGAACTTCTGGCGGGAGTATATCAATAATTGGAAGTTACTGAAGGTCACCCCATATATTGTCGGTGTTAAGCCAGATCCCGAAATGCTGAAACAGGCAAAGCTTGAAAAAAAAGAGCGTATCGCAGCCTATATCGAGGGATTCAAACAGAAGTATGGAGTTGATGATGAGGCTGAAGCAATAGCACTTTACAAAGAAGAGTTCGACCGGAATACATTGGTTCTTGAAGAGCAGGATAAACAACTGAAAGTCCACAAGTTCATTGACAATCCGCCTATGACCTTCGATGATCAATTAAATTATGAAACAATCAATCTTCAGGGTGATATTCCGCTGGTCGCGTCTTCATTTGACAATATGAATTCGATGACCTTCGGAGCTGCAATGCGGCTGGATGTTATTCCGGAGGAGGACCTCGTGTATTTACCATTTCTACCCCGTGTCATTAATCGAATCGGCGTAAGTAGAGATGGCGAAATTATCGAATTTGATGAGCTGCAAAATCGGATTCGGAGCGAAACACTCGGGCTGAACGTTTACATTGATGTCAATCTTATTTCAGGAAGATATGAGTTGGTTGTTAAAGGAACTGCCAGAAGTCGTAATGAATTTCACGGGATTACAAAATGGATGGATGCAGGTCTCAGGTCACCTCTTTTAACTGAAGACAACCTGCCATGTCTGCTCGACATCATCGACCGGGATCTCAGCTCACTGCGCAACACCATGAATGGCATGGAAGAGAGGTGGATGCGTGATCCGAGTCTGGCTTTCCGCTGGCAGGCTAAGCCCCTTTTCCTGAGCTCGAAGTGTTTCCTGACCAAGGTTCATCATATGCAGAGATTAAGATGGTTATTGACCGATCCGGGTGAAGACCGAGCCAGTGATAACCTGGTTGGTTTTATCGACTACCTAACAGAAATGGGAACCGACAAGAACAGGGATGAGCTGAAAGTTCTGCTCGAGGGAAAACTTGATTTTAACATTCTTGAAGCTAATATCCAAGTTTCAGAGAAGATAATCAGCGAGTTAAAGATCACCATTGAGGACATTCCCGATGAAAACCTCTCTGGCGACTGGACTTACCTGTGTGAAGAGATCAAGGTCGATATTTCGGTCGAACCTCTACAGGCACTTGGGGATATCAGTAGAATACTGAATCTGATTCAATGTGCTGATAACTCTCGCTTGTTCTTAATCTCTTCTTCGCATGACCGCGAGGATGTTATGCCTGATATTGTTGAGTTCTGTTCAGGGTTTGAAACAGGTACAAGCTCAACCCGCATAGATTACCCGGACAACCGGAGAATAACCGAGCAGTTGAAAAGCAGAGTTCAGGGTGATTTCACACCTACCTATATCGGTCTTCTCAATGAAAACTCCAGAAATGGAGTAATGCTGTTTTCCAACAGTCACCAGAAGCCCTTCGATACTGATCGGGATGCTATTCTCGACCAGATGTCCGCTAACCTTTACGGTGGGTATGCCGCACATGGGGTTTTCAGGCAGACAAGTCAGGCGGGTTTAGCTTATAGCAATGGGATTGGTTTGGTCAGCAGGGCAGGACATGTCTGCTACCTGGCAGAGCGCTGTCCGGACATTGCCGAAACTATGCGGTTTGTAGTTGAAGTTGTGAACAGGAAAATCGACAGTCCGGAAATCCTGGAACATATTACTTCTCTGTGTTTCATGGGAAGCAGAGCACCTGGAAAATACGAGCATCGAGGAGAAAAAATGGCAGCGGATCTCGCTGATGGGTATACTCCTGAACGGATCAGAGAATATCGTCAGAGAATACTCGAAGTTCGAAACACCGAGGGATTGCTCCAAAACTTAAAAGAACGCCTTCCTGAAGTATATGGCAAGGTGTTGATAGGATATGGGAAAAACCTGTCTGAGCATGAGGGTGGTAACTACTTCATTATCGGTCCTGAAGAACAATTCGAGTCGATGGAAAACTACATCGGGAGTGTAGAATATCCTCAGCCTGTTTACAGATTATACCCGAGGGATTTCTGGATTCGTCTAAAGACTCCTGTTGTGAGCTCCAGTTTGTAGAAATAACCTGACGAATCTTCAGTCTTTAAGGATTGATGTTTCTCGGAAAGTTGTTTGCTATAGAGATTCTTACATATAGAAAACGTCCACCCTACGGATTAGTGATCGAAGTGATCAATAGGGTGGACGCTTTTCTATCAAATTGGTATATGTTACTTGATCAGCATTACCTTACGCATCGAGGTTTTACCTGAATTCTCAAGCCTAACCATATAAATCCCCGCTGAGGACTGTTCTGCGTTCCAAACTATTGAATGAGTTCCCTTTGGTTTATTACCTGCAACAAGACTCTTTACTAAACTTCCCATCATATCAAATACACTCAACTTGACTTCTGATGCCTGTTTAAGGTTATATTTCAAAGTCAGGCTTGAATTGAAAGGATTGGGATAAGCACTCAGGAGTTCGAAATCTTCCGGAGCAATCTCCTTTCCATCTGCATCTAAGAACGGTGCATTGACATGGATAGTGAAAATCCTGTATTGCCCGTTATTCTGGAAAGCGAATTCGTCATTTTCCTGCATATTGATGCGCTGTCCGGTGGCGACGTCGATCAAGGTGAATTCAAAGTAGTCAGGAACTTTGTCCATACTTCCCGCCCATGATATTCTTGTCGGACCGGGATCATTGGTTTGAATGGTCAATTCCCAGTCCTGGGAATCACCGTTCATCGGGCTTCGGATGTCACGGTTGAAAAGGGTTGTAAATTGCGGCATCCAGTCACGCTTCACGAAATAGGCACGTATCCATTTCTGGCTGCGGGAAAGCTGCGGTTCCGGATAATCAAACCTTCCATCGAAGCCATCCCGTGCAATCAGTGTTGTACCTAATGTAGCCCGATCAGTTACTTCATCCGTTGAAACATCTATCGCTATTTCCCAGCTATGAGGAGTGTCATTATTAGTAATTTCGTTTTCATCCCGATCAACACCATCGATGTTAGGAACAGGGACAGGTGGCGGAATCACCATCTCGATGCTGTCTTCAGCAGTCAGGAACCAGTAGCCATGCCAGGGTTCAAGTGTTTGAGACTCAAAATAACCTCTACCGTTTCTGTACCCGTATAGAATCGGGAATAATAATCTGTCCTCGGTAGCTTCATCAGTAGTATATTCCTGCCCCTGCCAGCGCCAGATAATATCCGAAAGCGGAACTTCAACGGGGAAGGGACAGCCAATCATATTCCATTCAAGATCAAGACTGTGCTTGAAAGTATCGACCCGGGCAACGCCTTCAACATCTGCAATGATTTCATCATCATAGACGGTTACAAACCAATACCCCGGCCCACATTCAAGTTCCTGGGGTACCGTGTTACCGATATCGTGATCGAATCCGTAGGCAATATATATACCACCTTCATCAACGTCATCGCCGAAAATCGCATGGATGTCCGGATCGTTTGGTATTAACGGTAAACTTATCAGGTTCCAGTCAAGGAAATTGTCATCACTTGCTACGGTACTTGAATAGACGGACAGGTCGAATAGCGTTACATTAGTGGTGTTTCCCTCAACATCATTAACTTCAACTCTTAAACAGAAATGGTTTGAGAAAATTTCGGGAATAATCCATTCGAAATCCAAAGCATCCCAGGCGAGAGTAGCAAACGCTATCCATCTCTCACCACCATCAACCGAATAATAGAGGATGATATCTTCTATATCGTACCTGGCACTAACATTCCACTCAAAAAATAATGTGTCTCCGGGCTGATAATTTCCTCCGTCCTGAGGAGAATTCAGCACGAGAGTTATAGGCAATCCCGTATACTGCGAAACATCAACGGTGATAAAACCACCACCGCCCACTGCGATATAGGCTATACCATTGACAACAACAATCCAGGTTCCATTCTGAATCTGGGTTTGTGCCACAAAGGTTGGATCGGAAGGATCAGAAATATCGAGGATAAACAAACCATTGGGATCATCAAGCAGGAACAGGTATCCACCTGAAATGTATATTGATACTACCTCTCCGGGTGTGTCGAAAGTACCGACAACCTGAATATCTCCCAGGTCTGAAATGTCAAGAATGATTAACCCACCATCTCCATCGACGACATACACATAATCTCCGACAATCTGGAAGTTATAAACATCACCCTGCGTATCAAAATAACCTGCAAGCTGCAGATTAAATACATTCTGGATGTCTATCACGTAAAATCCGCCTTCCATATCAGCTATGCAGGCATAGTTGTTGATAACGGTAATGTAGACTGCTGTCCCTTGAGTATTGTAACTGCGGACAAACTGGATATTCTGCATATTCGAAATATTCAGGACTAACATCCCAACTGCACCATCTGCCAGATATGCATAATTTCCAACGACATAAACGTGGTAGGCCACTCCTGGAGAATTATAATGCCCTGCAAATGTTATATTCTCGATATCTGAAATATTCAGAATTACGAGTCCGTTAGAGCCATCTGCAACAAAGGCATAATCCCCGATAATAAAAACAGAGAGGGCTTCACCGTCAGTGTCGTAGGAGCTGATAAGTACAGGATTTTCGGGATCTGAAACATCGTATACCAGCAACCCATTTTCACCATCAGCGACAAACATCAGATTGCCATACACATATATGTTGTTGGCTGTACCGGGTGTGTCGTAATTGTTTCCACCGCCAATATTGGCCTCTACTAATGCAGCATTAACCTCCGTCGTCTGCCCATTAACAACCGCGAACTGATTAGTCTCAAGGTCAACGTAATTAACTGCATTAAACAAGATCGTGTAATTTCCAGGTAATACGTTTTCAAAAGAATATTCACCATTCTCATCGGTTGTTGTAGTAGCCCCGTTCGAGAGGACTATTGTCGCACCTTCGATTAGGTCTCCTGTATCATCATCTGTGACTGTTCCGGAGATATCACCATTTGTGGTAAAGAATCTCACAGCCAAGCCATCGTATACATAATTTTCATTTGAAGCAACTGTTAATCCATCTGTACCGTTAATATTCTGAATACCAACTACACCCTGATCAGCAGGTTCATTATTATCATTATACTGGAAGACAATTGTGCCATCATCATTTAGTATGACCTGGAATTTCCGCGGCCCGATAGATCCATTATTTCCACCACCGTTACCCGCATAATCCTCAACCTCATACTCGAAATACAGCGCCCAGTTATTACCGGGGAATTGCTGATCTCCTACATAAGCTGTTTCGCCGTTATTATTGTTATGCTTAACCACTCCATGAACTACAAAAACTCCGGTGAAATCGCTACCATCCATGTCAATACGATAGGTATATTCATCAACTCCATGATTTCCATGATCTTCAGAGTACTCAAATTGACCCGGAATAGGACCACCATTGTTATGAGGTATGTCGTCAGTGTCAAATCCCCAATCCACACTGGATTCAAGTAGCTTCCAGCCACCTGACATATATATCTGAATGTAAACATCATCATCTCCATCTTCCTGGAAAATCCTGACATCACCAACATCGGTATTCTGCTCGGCTGTTATATCGAACCATTCCGTGTTGAGGTATTCAAAATTATTGGGGTTGTCTTGTCCCGGTGAATTTGGCGGTAAATACCACTCGTTTGGCTGTACAGGTACATCGTCCCATTCAACCACAAATTGATCATTTCCATTATTAGTCCAGTAATGAATCTTTTCCTCCTCGTTTGGATCAAGATCAATCCACAAAGGAGCTATTACATTATAGGGCTCATTACTATCCGGGAAACTGCGAAACCTGTGATCCCACCCCGACCAGTCATTTCCGAAAGTGATATAACCATTGCTGCTGATGTAAACCTGATTGTATGTGTTTCCGTAAAAATCAAAGTTGAAGCCGATGTTGATTGGACCTTCAACTTCATCATCAGTGAGTGTCAATGTTTGACCAATCTGATTAATCTCTATCCAGTCAAATCCCAGGTCGGTTCCCGGTTCATCAGAATCAACCCAACGGTAGCCGTAATTATCAGGACCACCCACTCCAGCCAGACGATCCGGTTGTAACTCTCTTTGATTCTCAGATTCTCTAGCCTTTATGTCACCTGCAAACAGACTGGCAGCTGAAAATAAAAATGCTAACGAGAAAAGTACTACAAAAAACTGTTTCATTAAATCCTCCAATTCTAAGCACTTCACAATTGATGTGCGAGATTGCTATTAAAACTTATGTAAAAGCGAGTGACGCCCATCACCTTTTCCAGGTGATGGGCGTCACTCGTAATTATCTGTATTCACAAACACATACGAACAATTTTCAAGTTCAATTTGTGAGTCAGGAATGATAATAGCACCTACATTCAAAAGTACAGCTTTAAATTTCCTCAGTGATTTGAATGAAAATATTCTGCAAAAGTCTTCGCGTACGGAGCTCACTCTATTGACCTTTGTTTACAAACAGGGCATTGTTGTTTTGTTTTCTTGAGGTCGGCGAGCTTGAGTTCATGCATAAATACTATGCTTGATTCAAAGTTCGCATATCAAAGTAGTGGTTAACCACATCGGTTACTGCTGTCATTCCTGCGGACGCAGGAATCCAGAGCTATATGATTAAAAATCACTTTCTTATATAGATCATAATTAAAGCTATTTCGAATGACAAGAGTATATTATTTCATAGCATGCAATTCCTCTGGACTCTGGCGTTCGCCAGAGAGACAAATGGCAATTTTATAGAACCAGATGCGAAAATTGAACCAAGCATTGTTTAAAAAAGGTTATCGAGACACGAAATTCTTACGTTAGGGGAGAGAAAATATCATACTGATGTGTTGGAGTGACAGGAATGTGGTTTGAAGTATACAAGTCCTAATAGTGTTGCACCTGATGAAAAATAAAATTGGCAGACACTATACAATGACATATCCTGAATGGATTAAAATATAATCCCATTCATCTAAATTTAGTGCTGTAAGTAGAGCGGTTTTTTGTCATGTCTTCCACCGATATGTTCTGCAAGAAATTTCTCTGCTGTTTTATTAGGATCAAATCGATTGCATTTTTAGAACAAAACATGTACTTAATATTCGTATTCTTTTTACAGAACTACCTTATTTACCGATCGCTATTCATCAACAATCTGCCTGCATTCCGCAATAGGAACTCGCTGATCGTTCACTCCTCCTCTGAATTGGGAGTGAACAATATTAAAATCGTTAAGTGATTCATTTAAATGATATTCGGACATCATTTGCCATTGGATTCTTAAGTAATTTCGTATATATTATGATTCACAAAGGCATAAAGGAGATTTATCTATTGAGAGGAGCATAAATGGAAATCAAACTCTTGACCGCAGAGGAAAAATTCAGGGAAGCCTACAAAATCATTTTCAATACAGAAGATATCCCAGAAACAGAGGTGGAATTTGATTTTTCGACGATGCAAGATGATTTTTCAATTCATGAATACCGGATGAAAGATCAAGATATGCCATTAATAGATGCCTGTCCATTTTATCGGGATAATGATGTCTGATTGGAATACAATTTTACAGAACATCGAAGATTAAATAAAAGAAGCAGATGGGAAACTAGATGTCAATAGAACTTTGTTGCCAAAACTTGTTAAAATAGGTCAGCTAACAAAACGTAATGTCATTTACTACTACTCAGCTTTCCTTTCTAAAAGCCCTCCTCAACAATTTATTACAATTCACGATTCTGATATGACCGGATTCATGACAGCCTGTCACGGACTTGATCATAATAAGGGTTTAGATTTAATACTTCATAGCCCGGGTGGATTCGTTGCTGCAACTGAGTCAATTATTCATTATTTACGCAGTATGTTTGGAACGAATATTCGTGTAATCGTTCCACATCTGGCAATGTCTGCAGGAACAATGTTAGCATTCTCAGCCAAAGAAATCATTTTAGGAAAGCAATCAAGTCTTGGTCCATTTGATCCAATTCTCAACGGTGTTCCAGCAGATGGTGTTATAAAAGAGGTTGAGAAAATATATAAAGAGGTATCAGAAGACCCAAACCGTGGTTTTGTTTGGAGACCTATTCTTGAAAAGTACAGACCCACTTTTATCGGTAGTTGTGAGAATGCGTGTAAAATGGCGAGAGATGTATGTGAGGATATACTCATGACAGGTATGTTTGTCGACGATAATGATCGTGTGCAAAAAGTAGATGATATTATCTCATATTTTGGCAGTCACGAAGAAACTCAAACGCATGATAGGCATATTCCCATCGATAAATGTCAAGAATTGGGATTAAATGTCACTCCTCTCGAGAACAACCAGGATTTTCAGGACGCAATTTTATCATTTCATCACACTATCATGATTTTGATAGACAGGTCTCTTATTGTAAAAGCAATCGGAAATCATGATGGGAAAATGCACTTCAACAATTTCCGAACACCTCAAACTCATGCACCCACTTAACTGTTAATGTTGCACATTAAATTCTTTGCTTTAGTGCATATCTCTCAGTGTGTTATCTGTACAGTCTCCCGTTGAAGTTATCCAACTTAAAATCAGTCTATTTCGCACGTCCCAAAAATGCCTGAACAACAATCCCACCAATAATAAATACCAATCCAACCACTGACGAGAGCATTATCTCTTCTTTTAAAATCAGGCTTATGAAAATCAGGGACAGGAATGGAGTCATATATGCAAACACAGCAACAGATGCATTATCGCGTGAAAGACTTAATGCCTTCAGCCATAAAACGAATGCCAGACCCATCTCGAAAAGTCCGGTGTAAACGGCTGCACCAAAGCTTACATTCAGGTCTGTTGGAAATTCGGAGAGGAATAAAACTGCAATTGAGATGTATATACTACCAAAAACGAAATTCCAGAACAATTTGACTACCGGTTCGCGCTCGTCTTTGAGGTTGAGAATCCAGTACAAAGCCCAGATCAGGGAGCTGCCTACTGCGAGGATGTCACCGAAGAGGTTTGTGAAATGAAAGGTCTTAAAATCACCATGGGTCGATATAACCAGTACTCCGAAAAAGCAGAGGGCAACCGCGATCAAAGTTTGTTTTGTAATCCGCTGCTTCAACAACAATGCGGACATGAGCGAAAGTGTGATCGGCCATGTCCAGTTCAACGGTTGAGCTTCCTGAGCAGGGAGCAGATCGAAGGCTTTGAAGAGGATGAAATAATAGAAAAAGGGATTGAGGAAACCGACTAATGCTGAGCGCTTAAATTCTGGTTTTGTAATTGTGAGGATTTTATTTATGTTGCCCTGGAGAAGCAATACCAGGAGCAACGACAGCATAGATACTATTGATGCAATAAACAGCACCTGAACGTGATCAAGTTCGCGCAGTGCAATTTTAAATCCTGTTGCAACTGTCGACCAGAGCAGGACAGTTGCTCCGGCGTACATGTATGCGCGGTGTTGTTGGGTCATCAATTTGAATCCAAAAACAGGCTGGCGGACAGGGTGTCCGCCAGCTTATTTGGCTTATCTTGTGGGGAGTGCGGACATTCCTGTCCGCAAAAGTTTGAGATCTTTCTCGCATTAAGCGGACAAGAATGTCCGCACTCCCGAGAGTATGTTAGGTACAGTATGAGTTATTTAAACTTAATCACCGTTTCAATCGTCATGATTTTGTTCGGTTCGCCATTGTAATAAATGGTTTTGTTGTCGTAAACCAGCATGACACCGCCACCCATTGTAGCGCCAACACGGTAACCGATCACTGTTCCGTCCTGATCCTTGCTGAAAAGTTTTTCAGCTGTCGGTTGCTGGAAATAACCCTCGACGAGATCGATTTTCGGGATGAACTCTGTGTTTAAGCTGGCTGATGAATAAAAAGCTTTGCTCGGCAGATCTTCGTCATCGTATGCCATTTGAGTATATGCACCGTAAACCACAAACATTTGTTTGAAGAGGTCTATCTCAAGATCTGCATAAAATCCCTGAGCTGATGGGATGCCTTCCAAAGACTGTTCCTTAGTCATGTATGAATTCAGCCCTGGTACCCATCTTACACGTTCGATTTCATAGGAATAATTGAAGAAATCTCCCATGAATTCCTCTTCAAATATTCTGTATTCACCACTGACCTGAAATGAAACCATTTCAGCAGCCTTGATCCACCAGATTATACCGGGAACTGTGTAACCACGACCATTGTTTGCAATTTGAGCTGCCTGGGCGTATACCGAAACATTCATTAGCGGGGTGTTTACTAACGGTATGCCCACATCGACACAGAACTCAGTTACGGATTCGGTTTGCTCGTCAATTGTCATCGGCTGATTGTAAATATCGGGCAGTAGTCCACGTTCGATAAGTGAACGTGTGTAAATTTCGTTATAACCGGGGATGTTCTTAATCTCTTCAATTTCCTCGTCATCATGGTCACCCGGGAACATATCCTGATAATCCGGATAGCCATCATCATCTTCGTCCTTTGCACCGAGGAACTGGTTCCCGTCATGCACAACAGATGCTCCGAAAATAATTGGGAGGCCGATATTTGTACGGTAGCTGATCCTGCCACCTACCAAGCCCGGAGAATCCATTTCGCGGAAGTTGTTGAGCAGTCCCATCAACTTAATTTTACCATAGTTAACCTCGGTCTGCATACCGATTCGACGTTCCTGAGGCCATTCAATGGCGTTTGTATAGCGACGCATTACCAATCCATAACCCAATGTAATCGGATCAAGTGAGCCGACACGAACGAACAATGGTTGACCGGGTTTGCCATAGCGTATATAGTAGATTTTGTCGATAAAATCAGCAGCCTCATCCCAATCCTCTTCGCGGAGATTTCCATCTTCATCGAAGTAAAATGACAGATCGAGTCCGAGCCCGAATTTCCAGATCGGAATATCCGGACGGAGACTGAAATACTGATATGATTTTCCATTTATGATTGTAGCACCCATCGCACCATTCATCGAAAAACCATCTCCTCCACCTCCACCACCCATACCAATTCGAGGTTGTGCGTAGAGATTACATACAAGCGGAACCATTACCATCAGGATCAAACTCGTGATCGCAATAAAACGTCTTAACTTGAACATGATTTAGTCTCCGTTATTTCGTGGAATTAATTCTTTATGACCGGGGAGGACGGGTATTTTGCGGATAAGTATATCCACACTCCCCTGCTTCGGGGAGGATGGGTATATTTACCGTCAATACGTCCCGTGAATATTGCGGATAGATATATCCGCGCTCCCCTGCCTCCGGGGAGGATGGGTATATACACAATCCCCGCCTCCGGGTGGACGAGTTATCTATCCTTCCTGAAACAACCTTCTCAGAACCGTATGCAGGATGCCGCCATTACGATAATAATCGACATCAATGGGAGTATCGAGCCTGCAAGTTGTTTCAAAACTTACTGTCCCATTCTTGCCAACAGCTTCGACTTTAATGATCTGACCTGGTTTTACATCATCACCAATTTCGATGTGGAATGTTTCAGATCCATCAAGTCCGAGTGATTCTGCATTTTCACCGTCTTTATAAACCAACGGCAGCACACCCATTCCGACGAGGTTGCTGCGGTGAATGCGTTCGAAAGACTCGGCAATTACTGCCTTGATTCCAAGCAGCATTGTGCCCTTGGCCGCCCAGTCACGACTTGAACCCATTCCGTAATCTTTGCCAGCCAGAACAACGAGAGAAGTACCCGATTCACGATATTTCATCGCAGCGTCATAGATCGATATCTGCTCACCGGTCGGATGGTATTTCGTCCAACCACCTTCTTTATCAGCGAGGAAATTCCGGAACATGATGTTGGCAAACGTTGCCCGAGTCATCACCCGGTCGTTTCCGCGACGGCTGCCGAGTGAGTTGAAATTCTGCGGTTCTACTCCCTTATCGAGCAGAAACTTCCACGCGGGTCCGTCCTTCGGGAAAACACCGGCAGGGCTGATGTGATCTGTGGTGATACTGTCACCGGCAACTATCAATACGTTTGCGTTCTCAATTTTTGAGATCGGTTTCACGTCTCCGGTCATCCCAACAAAGAACGGAGGTTCCTGAATGTAGGTGCTCTCATCTTTCCAATTGTATACAGCACTCTCAGGGGCTTCAATTGCATTCCAGGTTTCGTTGGATTGCTCAATACCACCGTATACTCGATTGAAGATGTCCGGATTCATTGCAAATCCGATTTTCTCTTCGATTTCCTCGTTGGTTGGCCAGATATCTTTCAGGTAAACATCCTGACCGTTTTTACCCTTTCCAACAGGATCTTTTGACATATCGATATTAACGGTTCCCGCAAGTGCAAATGCAACGACCAGTGGTGGGGATGTTAAATATGAAGCCTTTGTATGCGGACTCACCCTACCGGTAAAGTTACGATTTCCAGATAGTACACTGGAGGCAACTATTAGATGTTCATCAACTGCGTTCGCAAGTGGTTCAGGGACAGGGCCGCTGTTTCCAATACAGGATGTGCAGCCATATCCGATAACATGGAAACCGAGTTTTTCGAGATATGGCATTAAGCCTGCATCTATTAAATAATCCGTCACAACTCTTGATCCGGGTCCGAGACTTGTCTTCACGTATGCTTGGGAACTCAATCCGGCTTCAACGGCTTTTTTCGCCAGAATTCCGGCTCCGATTAAAACTGCCGGATTGCTGGTGTTGGTGCAGCTTGTGATTGCAGCGATCAGAACATCACCATGCGTGAGGTCAGTAGTTACTCCTTCAGGATATTCAACGGGAACGCTGAAGTTTTTGTGCTCATCACTGACGGCGAATCCTTTGTTACTCATAGGTCCGGTGAGAGAATCGTTCCAGTCTTTTTTAAGATTGCTAAGGTCAATCCGATCCTGCGGGCGTTTCGGTCCCGAAATTGAAGGACCTACTGTTGAAAGGTCGAGCTCGAGTGTTTCCCTGAACTCAGGTGCTCCCATTTCAGGCGTGTAGAACATCCCCTGCGCCTTTGTGTACTTTTCAACAAGGGTAACCAATTCTTCACTACGACCCGTGGCTCGAAGGAAATCGAGAGTTTTTACATCAACCGGGAAGAAACCACAGGTTGCGCCATATTCAGGTCCCATGTTGGAAACTGTAGCACGGTCTGGAACGCTCAATGTTGAGATGCCTTCACCGAAGTACTCAACGAATTTCCCAACAACTCCATGACTTCGGAGAATTTCAGTTATTCGCAACACCATATCCGTTGCAGTTGCACCTTCCGGCATTTTACCTGTCAATTTCATTCCAACAACTTGCGGGATAAGCATGTAAATGGGTTGACCGAGCATAACTGCTTCGGCTTCAATACCACCTACTCCCCAACCGAGGACACCGATACCATTGATCATTGTTGTATGCGAGTCCGTCCCAACGAGTGTATCCGGGAAAATCACTGTTTCACCGTCAACTCTTCGACTCTGAACGACATTTGCCAGATACTCGAGGTTAACCTGATGACAGATACCGCTGGCAGGAGGTACAACGTTGAAATTCTGGAACGCTCCCTGACCCCAATGCAGGAATTCATAACGTTCCTTGTTGCGTTCAAATTCTTTCTGTGAGTTTATCGCTAAGGCTTCCGAAGATCCAAATGCATCCACCTGCACGCTGTGGTCAATTACGAGATCAACGGGAATCTGAGGATTAATCCTTTCGGGATCACCACCGATGCGAGCCATAGCACTGCGCAGTGCTGCAAGGTCAACTACGGCAGGTACACCGGTGAAGTCCTGCAGGAGAACTCGCGCAGGCATATATGGGAATTCAGCTATTGCTGGATTCATTGGATTGTAATTTGCGATCTTTTCAACATCTTCGCGAGTGACCTCACGGCCATTTTCGTTGCGAAGTACTGCTTCAAGCAGGACTTTTATTGAAAACGGGAGTTTAGAAATATTGCCTATTCCATCTTCAGTCAGTTTATCAAGGCGATAGTAGGTCACCTTTCCTGAACCGGAGTCGAGTTCAGCCCGTGCTCCGAATGTGTTTGTTTTGGGATTCATTGTCATTTGAGTTTTCCCCGGAAGTTTTGTTAAATAAATCTTTGTTTTGTATTCCACCAATAGGGGGAGGACGGGCATTCCTGTCCGTCTTAATCACGTTCTCACATCAGCGGACAGGAATGTCCGCACTCCCAAATAAATAGGAGGAAATCTTCAAAAAGAAACCGATTATTAAATATAATGCAAATATTACACCTGCAAAGTCATAAGTCAACACATTCGTCTCTACAACCTAATGAAACGAAAAACTATGTATTGAATAGCATTTTCAGATCTATTAGGAAATGTGCAAAACTTCTGCAAAGCAGAATTAAAATTACATATATTTTATTCTGCTTCGACTTGCAACATACTCATCTAAATTGTTATTATATAATGATGGAAAAGTTTGTCACGCTATAAAATGTTGTTTACCCGGAGGTTTGCATGTTCCGTTCGTTTATCATTTCTTCGATAACCTTTGTTTTATTTGTATTTCTGATAACAAGTTCCGTTGTAGCTGCTTCCAATGCAAATGCGGATGCTGTTCGAGTCTCCTGTGAGAAAAATCTAAACGGAAACCTTGGTCTTTCGATTCAGGTTGAAAATTTTGAGAGAGAACAGTTTACCAATAATAATGGTAAATTCGATCTCTTATACCTGGAAAATGAACCGGGGATTGAGATAGAAGGACTTCCCGTTCTCCCGTTTATAGCCAGATCGATCCTAATCCCACCTGATGGTGAAATTCAACTCCATATTGACAACGTATCATCCAGGATTGAAAGGGGCATTAATCCTGTTCCTGCAAGATTCGATGCCAGTGAGACATTTGAGGAGACATATCCACGTAACAATTTTGATGAAATTGTACAGCTTGAGGAGCAATACTCAGCAAGTGACGGATTCTGGCCTCCTCAGGTTGTAGTGGTTGGTGAAAGGGCAGTTCTCAGGGGCTATCATGTAATGAACTTCCGAGTCTATCCGGTTCAATACAATCGTACAACAGGTGAAACCCGTTTTAACGAACAGGTTGATTTCCATTTCTCATTTGGGAATAACAACATCAACAATCCCGAGTTATTCCAACCGGAGCATCCATCAATCTATGCCTGGCGAGCAATTCGTGGTCTCGTCGAAAATCCTCCTCCGGAACCTTCTCGCGACGACCTGCAAAGCGCACAATATCTCTATATTGTACCAGATGTAAATGGTGTTGATGAAGCACTTGCCCCATTGCTTGAATGGCGCAACAGACAGGGGCATAAGGTAAGTGTAGTACATGTCGAAGATAATGCTGCACGTGGTGTTGTCACCAATATAATTCAAGATGCCTACGACGCAGATCCCCCTGTTGAATTCGTCGCATTAGTCGGTGATGCTGCACAGGCGGATTTTAATATTCAACCGGCATCAAATACCGGTGATTACCAGTATTCACTTCGCGATGGAAATGATCGACTACCGGATGTCGCAATTGGCAGATTGTCGGTTGATAACCTAAATCAGCTTAATCGTGTTGTTAATAAACTCGTCAGTTATGAATCAGAGCCCTATATGGATGATTTGGACTGGTTTATTCAGGGAGCTGTTATAGCAGGGCATAGAGGTAACGGACTTGGTTCTATCCTCGTGAGCAAATATATAAGGAAAGAACTTCTCGACCTGGGCTTCCAGGAAGTTCGTCACTGGTATCATAATGAAGATGGTGAGATAGGAGGAAATCAAGGATTCCTTACCGATTGCATAGATTGGGGTATCTCAATGCTATCATACAGGGCTTATCAGTTCATGAATCGGCTCGATAGAAACATTATCTACAATTGGAGAAATGTAAATGGTCGCTGGCCAGTTGTTCTTGTAATATCGTGTGATACCGGAGATTTTACCGGCGCTTCGAATGGACACTCCGAAGCATTCTTCCGAGCGGAAGGTGGTGGCATCGGAGCAATTGGAACAGCAACACCCGGTACATCCGTACAATACAACAACATGATGGCAGGTGGTGCGTTCAAGGGTATGTACAAAAGTGATTTATTCATGTTCGGATGGGGACTGAACTCCGGAAAATATGAGTTGTGGCGTTCCTATGAGGGTTTCGATCCCCGATACCAAAATTTCATGGACTGGAATAATCTGATGGGTGACCCGGGGACACATATCTGGACTGGTGTTCCAAGACGAATTGCGGTTGAGCATCCGGAATTGATTTTTATGGGGGATAGCTACTTATCCGTTCATGCCACAGATCTTCAGGAAGGTGCAGATGAAGCGGATGCACTTGTATGCCTGTACAAAGAAGGTGAATTGCACGAGACAGTTTATACCAACGAAGAAGGGATCGCTATTTTCAACATTGATCCAAATGCTTTAACCGAAGGTGACCTAATGGTGACTGCGACCAAGCACAATGTACATCCGTATCTTGGTTCAATTGGTGTTGACCTTGCCGTTCAATTCCTCGGTGCTGTCAGCTATGATGTAGATGATGACGCTGAGGGTGAAAGTATAGGCAACCAGAATGGTGCAATGAATCCCGGTGAGACTATTGAACTGGTTGTAGAGGTTGGAAATTATGGTGAAGACATTCCCGATGGAGATTTTACTGCAGAAGCAATTTCAACATCGGAATGGATAGAGGTAATTGGTGACCCTGTTGCTTTAGATTTTATTCCCGATATTGAAGAAACTACTCCCCTGGTGTTCCTGATTCACGTTGAAGAAACTTGTCCTGACCTGTCAGGTCAGCAGATACTGTTTGATATAAATAATGGTGAATTTGGCTGGCAATCTATGCTTTCTGTTGAAATTGAGGCTCCGAAGATTGCTATCAGTGCGATAAGCGAAGAGGGGAGAAATCTCGAGCGAGGACGCTCCTACAATATTAACTTTGAATTGACAAATATTGGTAGAGATGATCTTGATGTTTCACATGCTGTACTGTCAGTAGATAGTGAGGAAGTAAACCTCATCCGCACTGAAGCAGATTACGACAGAATTGGCGAAGGTGATGATGGTTTCGCAATGGGTGAAGCATACAGGATACAGATCCATCCGATGATGATTCCGGGAATGCCGGTTGAGTTTACCATTTCACTTGAAACAGAGGATGGATTCACAACCTCAGCAAGCCTGGAAGTCCCCATTGGTGCACCAGAGAATAACGATCCATTCGGACCGGATGATTACGGATATATATGTTTTGATTCCGGTGATGAAGGCTGGCCTGTTGCACCAGTTTATGAATGGTTGGAAATAAATCCGGAAGCTGATGGCAATCAATTTGAAGGGACGGAACTCAATCTGAATGACGCTGGAGATAATCAGGATGAGAGTGTGGTTGTCGAGTTGCCTTTTGAATTCCAATATTATGGTGCGGATTTTGGCGTGATAACAGTTTGTACGAACGGATGGGCAGCTTTCGGTGACCAGAGCGAACTTGCTGCATTTCGTAACCGTCATATCGGTCAGGCACTCGGTCCCAATGCTCAATTATGTGTCTGGTGGGATAATCTGGTTACAGCGGAAAGCTCTGCTATTTTAACACATTACGATGAAGAAGGTGGGCGTTTCATTATCGAGTGGAGCGGTATGAGACGATTAGTTGGCAGAAATGGTCGTGGGGCAGTTGAAACATTCCAGATCATCCTTTACGATCCGGCGGTTTACCCGACTTATACCGAAGACGGCATTATCACATACCAGTACAAAGAGGTTGAAAACGAGAACGCTTCGGCTCATAATGACACCCCGTTTTGCACCATCGGTATCAGCAATCTCGATGACAGCGGCGGTCTTGAATATACTTACTGGAATCAGTATCCGGTTGGAGCAAACCAGGTTCGAAATGAAACCGCTTTAACCTTCACCACAGCTTCTTCCTTTATGTCAGGATATATTGAAGGCACTGTAGTTGACGCTGCTGATCAGGCTCCTATTTCAAATGCGATTGTGATAGCTTCGCGCGGTTTCTCGACTATGACCGATGATAATGGTTTTTATTCAATGGAAGTTCTGGTTGGTGAGGATTATGAGCTTACTGCAAGTGCCGAAGGCTGGAATGATTCGACATTAGTTGGATTTAATGTACTGGAAGACTCCACTATAACAGTCAATTTTGGATTACTGTTCTCCGAATTTGCGGTTTCGGTTGAGAGTATCGAAGAGAGTGTTGCTGAAAACTCAAGCCTTGATCTCGGGATCAGCATCACAAATGGTGGGAACGGTCCATTAGCCTGGTCAGCCGAACGCACCTTTAACGAAGGTGAATCCGGCCTGGGAAGCCGCATACGTTCTCACGTATTGGGTCCTTATGTGAACGATCTTGGTCTCGAGGCTGTTGCTTATGTCAACAATCGGTTTTATGTCGCCGGTCAGAACGGACAGAACCCAAAAATGATCTACGTGTTTGATGAAGAAGCACATTACATGAACCGTTTCGAGCAACCCGGCAACGCTAATATCGGGATCACCGATCTAACTTATGGAAATGGTCTCCTGTGGGGTTCCGGAGAAAGGGATATTTTCGGTTTTAATACCGATGGTGATGTTGTACGCACCATAAGAGGTCCTTACGCAAACAACAAGGCAATTGCTTATGACAGTGACCGGAATGTGATATGGGCGAATATTCCGACCAGGAACATTATCGCATACGATATGGATGGTGACTGGGTTACAGCACTTGAGGTTTCCTGGTCAAATATCACTGGAATGGCATACTGGCCTGAAGATCCCGATGGATATTGCCTCTATGTTGCGCAAAATGCCGGTAATGATCTGATAAGCATACATAAGGCTAATCCAAACACTAATGACACTGCCTTTGTCGCACTTCTTGAACCCGAAGGTGATGAAATCGGACAACCCGGAGGCATCTTCTTCACAGACAGTTTCGGGATATTCGGCAATGTTTTGTTAGTTATGGTAAACGACTACCTGAATCGCCACGGTGACCGGGTCGACGTCTGGCAAATGGGAACCTACAAAGGCTGGATGTCGATGAATGAGATGGAGGGGAGTGTTAATCCGCAGTCACAAAGGGATCTGGTTCTGACTTTGAACTCAGCGGGAATGTTCCCGGCAACCTATGATGGAATCTTACGGTTTTCGCATACGGCACGTGGCGGCGAGGCGGATATCCCGGTTGTAATGCATGTTTATGATCCGAATAACGAAGTTTCCGGAGAGTCTGATAACGTTCCGATCAAATTCGATATCGAAACAGTTTACCCCAATCCGTTCAATTCCACAACATTAATTCGGTACGCCCTGCCAGCACCCGGATTCGCGAAGTTGGTAGTATTTGATATTGCCGGTCGGGAAATTGAAGTATTGCATGAGGGTGAGCTTAATACCGGGAGGTATACCTCAGAACTTAATGCTCAGAACTGGTCATCAGGTGTCTATCTTGTTCAGCTTCAGACGAAGTCGGAGGTGAAGACTGTGAAGGTAATGTGTGTGAAGTAGACTAAGTGGTGTCAGGTGCCCCCACCTGACACTTACACCCCTTCAATAAAAAGCAATCAAAAACATCAAATCCGGATTCAATCGAATCCGGATTTGATGTTTTTTTGTACGGGCACGGCGCGCCATGCCCTTCATCCTGATAATTGGATATGTCCCGGAAAAATTAAATTGGACAAACACAGCCTGAAGGCTGGACTCTGAACTTTATTACCGCACCAAAACAACCTTCCGCATTACCGTCACATCACCGACGTCCATCCTCACAACATAAACACCTGCCGGAAAACAATTTGCATTCCAGATATATGACTGACTCCCTGCCCTGACATTCCCATCAACCAACTTTGAAACCTCCCGCCCACTGACATCAAACACCGACAGTGAAACATGATCAGCACGAGGCAAATACATAGACAACTTAACAAGTGAATTAAACGGATTAGGACTTGCAGGATAAAGCACCGACGAAGACGGTAAATCTGCGAAATCCGCGTCATCTGCTGTGAATGACCATTCCTCTACGTTGACCGTCCAGCGGATGGTGTCAACTTCAATGCCATCATTGACGATAGAGGTGATTTCGCACTGTCCTGTCTCAAGAAATGTAACATGGACAGAAGCACTGTCGCTTTCAAGAAGTTCATCATTAACCATCCAGAAGAATTCGAGTGAATCAGATTCTTCATTGAAAGGTGTAATTACAAATTCGTAAGTAGAGTCAACATAAGCAGCGATTTCAAGCTCTGATGGCCACCATGACCAGATTGCGGAGCGTACATTGATTGCCCAAGTTACTTCATCACTCTCATTCTCATTGGAAACCTGCACTTGAAGCCTATGTTGTCCTGATTCATCGAATAAGACAGATATCTCATCTGCATCACCAATTTCTTCCCGTTGATTATTTCGATGTATCAAAGTCCACAGGTAACTCGTATCTATTCCATCTATTGCGCGAATGTTTACATCAAAGTTGACTTCAGATTGTCGACGTACAACAAATTCTAAATCCTCTGGATTAAAACCTGAGATGTAGAATTCCACCACCGATACATGCCATGTAATAGCCACAGTTGAATTGCCATCTGATACCTGACACTGAACATCAAATAATCCCATCTCTTCGAATGTAATGGTGACAGTTGTATCCCTTGTAAGTGTATCTTCACCCATGATCCACAGATAGCTCAAAGTGTCCTGTTGTTGATCTTGCGCAACGAGTATAAACTGCAGCGAATCTCCTAGAAGTAATGTTTGCATTGTATCCTGTGGGGACCATCTAAGAAATTCGGGTTCATTTACGATGGGAGCAAATTTTAGCAAACAACCGTTAACCTCGGATTCGTCATCTGATCTTCCGTATCCTGCTACGACAATTGAACCGTCTCTACCTTCAACAACGGATCGAAATCGATAGACATCAAATTCATCAATAACATCATATATCCTTCGCCAATTCTCTTGACCATTTCCACTTATATGCAATAATTTTCCCTCATTAGGACCACCGTCTCCTCCTCCACCAGCTGCTATTATATTGTTATCATCAAATCGTAACCTTTCTAAGCACACGCATTTCCCACAGAATCGTACGTTTTCCATTTCATATTCTCGTGACCATTCTACATTTCCATCACCGTTTATCCTAAGCAGCAACCACCAGGATCTATAATCAATCAAATCATTCTCCTCGAGCTGATTGTCAATTACTCCAGCAATTAGGAAACCGTTGTTTGGAGCACTGACAATAGAATAGCCTCGTTGGTTAGGACGAAAATCATAAGTTCTTGACCAGATGATTTCACCTTCCCGTTCGGGATCAATCTTTAATGTCCATATTTGTGAATTGTCATTATGCGCCGGTCGAGGGTATGTATATCCAACAACAATAACTCCACCATCTGTCTCACGCATTGAAGTGAATCCATTACATCTCTCTATTGAATACTCCCGTTGCCAGAGCTCCTCACCGTCCGTGTCGATGAGAACTAACAAAGCGGATCTCTGAGCCCTTCCTGCAAGAAGGAATTCCCCACTTTTGAGCTCAATTACCGCATAACACCAGTCTAGTCCGTAGGTATTCGACCAAATCTCCTCGCCCTCGGATGAAACTCGCCAAGCGGTGCAATGATATTCCCCGTTATCAATCTTCCTTGAACCACCGACCACCAAATCACCATTGTCTGCTTCAATAATTGAATTACCCTCCTCCCAATTATTTTCAACATCATAAAAACTTGACCAGATTTCCTCACCGTTGTCATCAACCTTGACAATCAGCATACTTGCTTGACGACTGCGAAGGTTAGAACTCGGACGTGTTTCGCCACACACTACATATCCACCATCTTGTAATGCATATACGTCATTGAAACGATCCCGTAGATCATAATCGTATGTTCGGAACCAGGATTCTGGAGGTTGAGCATGTAATGATACTACCATACAAGACATTAACATGAATATTACAATGAAGCGATACATTAAGTAACCTCCTTTTA
>CAYLYZ010000090.1:0-24849 GCA_964387885.1 uncultured bacterium
GTGAATTTAAAACCGATTTCTTCTCGATACCACCTCCTTATGGGCAGCACATTCTGGGGATCACTTTCCGCCATCGGGAATTAACGAGGAACAACTTAATATTCGTAACCGACCTTGTAGGAATGGGAATTACTGAAGACAGCGATCCAATTGAACGAATGAAGGAACATCAAGTACTAAGCCCAGGACATGGATGGCTATTGGATAAGGTAAGGATTTACCAGGACTTAGCGAATATTGCCACAATGGGAAGACCTGAATTCATAAACATCGCAAAGGGATCGGTTGATTACTCCAGGTTCAATTTTGGTATCCTCGTTAAAGAAGATACTATTGGAGTAAGGACAGCCCTACCCAGTGAACAAGGACTATTCTTTTTATTCTTCAGTGGTGGCGTCACCCTTATTATATTTATCCTCTCATACCGGATAAAATCCAATCTCGCTCTAAGAACAATTTGGATATTCCAATCAGTTTTTTCAATTTTATTATTGTTATCTGCTGAAGCAGTATTATTGCGAGGAATGGCGGAATTTGCAGGCAAAAACTACCTTAATATTATGCGTTTAATTTTCGATATATCCTGGTGGTTCATCCCCGCATACCTAATTGTTATCGGAATTGACAGATTCATCTGGAAACCATTGGAGGATAATACCCAGCAGATTATTCCCACTTTAATTCGCAGGGCAGTGGCAACAATCATTTTCAGTTTAGCCTTTTTCGCTGTAATTGCCTTTGTTCTTGAATTTGCAACCACTGGTTTATTGGCAACAATAGTTGTCCTGGTAATTATAATCGGACTTTTAATAAAGGTAAATATCTCAGACGTTATTGCCGGGATTGCCATTAATGTTGAGCGGTCGTTCAGGATTGGAGACTGGATAAAAATTGACACAGAAATAGAAGGTCATGTAATTGACATTACCTGGCGAACAACCAGAATAGAAACATTCTTTGGAAATATAATCAGCTTACCTAACAGTAAGGCATCCGAAGCGGTGATTGAGAATTATGATCAACCTGAGAGCCTTTATTGGGCTGGATTTACAATTCATGTTGAACCACAGCATTCTCCTGATACAGTAAAGGAAATACTTACCGAAGCAGCTCTCGATACAGACGGAATTGTCGGAGAACCGTGGATCAGATTGATGGGTGTGACATCATGGTCTACTGAATTTTGGGTGAGAATGCAGATCGATGATATGAAACAGCGCTACTTATATACTGAGAAATTATGGAAAAGCTGCCTGATTCATCTCGAAGAAAATGGAGTTAAACCAGCTGTTCAGCGACATGAAGTCAAAATGATAAGCGGATGGGGAAGTGCCGCTGACTTTTAGGAAATTTCAATAGCTCTGCCGTTATGTTCAGAAAAGACTAAAAAGTCAATTTAATGCCATTCGTCACGTTAAGGTCATAACGAGACAAATCTGATGAAGGTTGGCTATCATACCGATATTCTATTGTGGTTGAAAAGGTTAGCAATCTGGACAATTGAATTTCGAGCTCACTGTTCAGTAGGAACCTGAAATCAGTTGGATCTCCAAAATCCGGTTGGAGATATCCAGTTATTAGGAACAAGGAATAATTATTAAAGACACATCTACCCGCAATATAATTTGTAGATCGAAACAGATAATTATCAGATTCATATGGAATAGTGTATTGTTCACCCTCGTACATTGCTCCTATCCCAAGATTAAGGAGGAATTTCTCTTCATTGCCTACTGCAAGAATTCTTAGCCCTCCTCCCATAAGTCTCCTCAACTGCAGATTGATAAATTTATTGCGCTCAATCTGAGTAAAAATCTCGGTTGAAAAATGCCTTGATATTTCCCTCATAATTCTTAAATGAATGAAGGAAGTATTCAGAAATTCGGTTTCATCCTTTTCCGCAACTTTCAGATTTGATACAAAAAAAGTGTATAGCGTATTGCACCTGTAATCAAAACGGAGACCTGCCCCGAAACTCATATAATCAGTATTTCCCTTTTTCAAATCAAGCGCTATTGAACCGGTCGTTCTCAAGCCCTGCTCAAGTTCGGATTTTCTCATAACCTCCGTATTTACCTGAGCTGAAATTTTGCCTATGGGGAGAATGAGTAATACCAATATGATTGAGTTTACATATTTTAATAATACTTTATTCAAGTCAAATCCACCGTTTGATCTGGGTTTCAAATTCACACTACCAGACCAGAATCAGCACATTGCTAAAACTCACGAACACAATTCTAATGATCATTTTCAGCGTCCCCTTATACTTCTTTTGGTGTTCTCTTTCTGATCAATATTTGATGTTTTTTCCGCTTCCCGAGATATTTCTTTCGGTGTTCTTTTCCTTGTTAATCTCTGGAGATGCTTTCGCATGAATTTTTGACTTGGGAGGAGAATAAACGCTAATGCTACATTCATTATGACTTTAAAAAAACCGATCCCCGCTGAAAATATTCCGAGGAATGGTCCCATTAACACTATTGTATATTTGAAAACGATAATCACGACGATGTTTGATAGACTGTCGGAGAGCTTTTCAGCCTTACCATAACGGCTTAAATATCCTGAGATAACCAACAACATTAAAACGAACACTATTTGTGATGCATAAAACCACCAGGCTTCAAACCATGGAGGCTTGATAATAAAACTATATGTAACCTCCTCACTAATCTCACCATCGGCGTTTCTGGCTCTCACATGAAAGGTGTATTTCCCCCAATAGAGGCTTGTAAACTCACGCCAGGTTCTATTTGACCATTTTAACCAATCATCTTCCAATCCCTCAAGATAAGTCTGGTATTCAATTTTTTCAATATCTTTATAATGGTTCGACGAATATGAAATCCTGAACGCATTCCTATCATATGGAAATTTTCGTAACAGTAATTCCTGCTGTTCCAAAACCTGCACTCCACCTACAGTTTTATAAAACGCACCTCCAAAAATCAGTGAATCATTATTCGTACTGACTATCTGACGAATCATTGCGGTAAATACTTTCTGATCCGAGTCGCTTTTCCCACCGTCTGAAGCCACTTTATTGCTATCTGCGCCAACATGGGGTGAATTTATATAAATGCAATCGAGATTAATAAAAGAAATACCTTCCCCAGTACAAAGCCATATATCATCCTCATTATCGGTACACAATCCAAGTATATTATCCGATCCTAATCCATTTGATTTATTAAAAGTTTTTTGAATCGCTCCTTCCGGGTTAATAATAAAGCATCCATTTTGGGTTGTTCCAAGAACAATACAATTATCACTTAGAAGAACAGCATTCCTTATCTCAGTATCTTTAAAAACTTCAAGGTCCTGTGCTGGTAAAGCAGAGAATGATTCCTGACTAAACTCCTTAGAATCAGTACTTTGAGTAACTAACTTTCCATCAGGCAATGATATTAGTATATTATTGTCAATAAAGGGTAACATTAAAAAGGATCTGAATTCACCACTTTCAGGTCTCGACTCCAGTTTACCATCTTTTAATTGCATCAATCCTTCTGCGCCGTCTATAACATTTAATATCTGATCAATAACTACTGAGCTAAAAAAATAATCTTCTGTCTGAATAACCTTAACTGTTTCATTAGAAAGAATGTACATTAGTTGATCAGCAATAAAAACTACGCCCTCTGATGTAAACTCGATTGAGAATATTTCACTTGATAAATTCCGATACTTTTCTGGTATCTTATCCCTGAAAGAGATGTAATCCATGCTTCCCTCAACCGCCGGAGCAAGATAACCAAATTCGCTTTTCCCACCTACATAAATCCTGCCGTTGGAATCAAGCTCAAGACAATAGACCCCGGAATTGTCAGGCAGGGAGATTAGATTCCAATTTGTCCCATCAAACTCAAGAATACCATCGGAATTTCCAAAGTACATTATACCACGTCGATCCTGCAAAGCTGCCCAATTCTGACGGCTGGCACCGTACTCTATAGCTGTATAGTTTCTGATGTATACTTCTGCTGAGCTATTTGTCTCGGAAGCCTCACTAAATGTGAAACTTATCAGAAGAAGTAATATTACAAAAAATTTTTCTTTCATGATAAAACTACTCTACAAAGATAGTTACGGACATTTGTCTGATATTGTAAACCTGATCATAAGCTGCAACATCCAATTTTAAACGTTGACCGCTCCTAAAATCACTCAATGGATTTCTATACAATTTCTCAGGTCCATCATTTACCCGGTATACAATCCGTTCAACTCCGGAAAAATCATCAGTTGCAGAAATATAAATCATATCATCTTCCGACAAGACAATTTCACCATTCTCTCTGATCTTCGAGCTTTTACCATATACAATGTCTAAATCAGGTGGCTTATTATCAACAAAAAACTCCAATTTAGTACGCTTTTCCCGGTTTTTAACTCTATCTGTTGCCCAAAATTTTATTTCATGTAAACCACCGCTGACTACTTGAAGTGGCTCAGAGTACTTCCGGGCTTTTCTATTATCAATCTCATATAAGATTTCTCGAACACCGGACTCCGTGTCAACTGAATTTAGGATAAGGTCGGTTTCAGAACTTATATAATGCTGTTCCGGGTTGCTGAATTCTGCGCCTTCAACATGAAGGATGGTTCTTGGAGACGTTAAATCAATATATATAGTCTCTATTTGTCTTCGACTTGCGTTTCCAGATAAGTCCAAACTGCTAAAAGAAACATGGTGATTACCAGTTGTTAATGGTAGGTTAAATGCTGAAATATACAACTCCGGTATTCCACCATTAATTTGATAGTTGATTGAACGAATACCGGTCTCTTGTTCAGAAGCTGTTAATCTGACCCGACAGGATTTGCTGGCAAACTTTTGTTTTGCAGTTTCATACTTATCACCGAGCAACTCCAAAACCACCCTGGGAGGTGAATGATCCAAATAAAATGTAAAATATCTTGCCTCCTCTTTATTACCAACATTATCAACTGAATAATAATTGAACGTGTGCTTACCCGTCGAAAGATTTTGGAAACTAATCCCAGTTATTGATTTTTTGTAAATGTTTTGCTCTTCATCATCAAAATTAAAGAAAGTACTCTTAGTCCCACTCAGATTATCCGAGACACTGAGAGTAATAATTGTCTTAGATGAAAACGTATTCCCATAAAACGATCCGCTTATTGTTTGCTTAGTTCTCGGTGGTGTAATGTCGATTATAAACTCAGTTTCATGAATCTCTTCGGCATTGCCAACACTATCCACCGAATTGTAAATAAGTTTGTAAACTTTCTCTCGTGAAAACAAATCCAAAGGTTTCTTGTATACACCAAACTCTGATCCATCTAATGAAAAGTGTATATTCTGAACACCGGAACGTATTCCCCTGAAATTATCGTTTGCATTAAGGTTAATTATCAATCCAGGTCCGTAATAGATATTCCTCCCACTTACATACTTCTTCGCCTCCTTAAACTCGATCCTGCTTACAGGTGCCTTTCCGTCAATGTTAATCCGAAATGAAACGGGCTCTGAGGTGGCTTGCACTGAAATAATATTCTCACCCATTCGATCGAAATGCATCGGTTGTGTATCTTTCGTTATTAGACTATTCATGTCCAGTAGATAGGACCTTGCAGTATCATCAGGCGAGGCTGAGATACGCAAATAAAATGGTAATTCTGTCGAACCAGTCAATCCGGAGGTTTCAGTTTCAATCCATTGTTTCCTGTGCTTCAACTTTGGAGCAACTGCCCTTGCTAATTTTGGGCTGTTATCAGTTCGAATCCAAAGATTTCCAGATTTCTCACGATTATTCACACGATCAATAGCGAAGAAATTTAGCTCATATGTCCCATCATCTTCAAATGAAAGAGGCTCCTCATATACCATTTCTTCTAAATCGTTGATCCGATATTTTATCTTCCGAATTCCGGATTCCATGTCTGAAGTAACTAAAGATATCCTTGTCTCTTTTGTTACAATAATGGTGTCCTCATTCCAGAAAACAGATCCTGAAACCTCATAATCGGTTTCAGGAGGCGTTAAGTCCAGGTACACTCTGTTCACTTGCTCTCTAGACTTATTCTGAACTCTATCAATTGAATAGTACTTGATCTGGTGGATTCCACTCTCTTTCGGCAAGTTGAATTGTTCTGAATACTTACTTATTGGATCTTGCCCAATTGTATAAAAAATATCCTCAACGCCTACCTGGTTATCAGATGCAGATAATCTGTATGAGGTGCTGCTTGAAACAAATACAGTATGCTCGGTTATATCTTTATCACCTTCAATTGTTAGAACTACTTCAGGTGGAGTTGAGTCGTGATAAAACTTGTAAACTTGCTCTTTTTCGAGGTTGCCAACATTATCTTCAGCATAAAAGTTCAGGGTGTGTTCTCCATCCGAAAGTTCACCAACAGGAATGTCTTTTTTATATTTTCGTGTTTTACCATCGTCAATCCGGTAAGAAATAAATTTAATTCCCGAAAGGTTATCTGAGCTGGTTATAGCAATTGATGCATCAGATGAAAGAATATTACCCTTATAAATACCTTTCACATGATGTTCTGTGTGTGGATAGGTTACATCAATAGTAAACTCGGAAGTTTTAATCTCTTCAATGTTACCGACATTATCGACAGAGTAATACTTCAGTTGGAACCGTGAATCTGTATTAAAGTTTAGAGAAACATCCTTTATCGGTAGAAATTCAGATCTATTTACAGAAAGATAAGTCTCCTGAACACCGGAAAGCTCGTCCGAATCGGAAAGGGTGAAGGAGAGCCCTGGTCCGAAGTATATCAAGTTCTTAGCCGAATATTCAACTGACTCTGAGAAAACAGCCTGAGTGATAGGTGTGGATCCATCGGCATAAACTTCGAAAGTTTGAGATTGGATATCCTTCATCAGAGGATTTCGAAGTATATTCTTACCTTCTACAAGCTGTAACGGTTCACCTGACATATTGTCAGGGAGGGGAAATGAGACAGACGGATCATCCGGTGATGTAGAGATATGCAGATAGGCAGGCTGTGATGCAGCAACAAAGATTCTGCCATCCTCGTCAACATAAATACGCTTTTCATGCTTGAGATGGGAAACAATTAATGAATCTTCACCAATAACTGTCCCACACAAGAATAAAAACATAAGGAGTAATGCAAGTAAATACTTAATCATCAAGGATCCGGGAGGTTGTCAAAGAAATCAATCCCTGACTGCAACTGTAAAGCTTTTATTTGCTTTGTTACCAATGTAATCATCCGCCCACACTTCTATCTGATATGTACCCTCTTCCTTAAAAAGCACAGGATTTCCGTATTCCTTTTTAGCTCCTCCATTAATAGAGTATTTAATACTATTGATACCTACTGCTCTGTCGACAGCGGTCAGAAAAACCGAGAGATAGCGCGGATAGACATCAATTGAAATACCTTTATCATTGGTTATTTTATCAACCGATTGCAAACTATATGATTCGATGATCTCCGGTGGTGAGTTATCAACGATTAGAAGCAAGGCATCGTTCTCAATCTTGTTATTCACCTGATCTGTACTCCAATACCTCGTGACGAATTGTCCCTCTTGAGATATCTTAAATGGTTTTTCAAACCTTTTGATTGCACCATCCCCAACCTGATATTCAATTTTTTGCACTCCGGAACCGACATCTTTTGCGCTGAAATGGACCTCCGTATCTTTCGTCAACCAGACTACATTCTGTTTTTGCAGGTTCAGACCTGTTACCTTAAATGTGCTCTTTGGCGGTGTAAAATCCATTTGGAAATTTCTTGTTTTCTTTGCACAGGTATTCCCGAGCTTATCGGAAGCACGGTAAGTTACTTTAAACAAGCCTGTTTCAAACGGAGCAATAAATGGTACGAAATACTTAGAATATTGGTCTTTATTGATCATGTATTCTATATAATCCACACCAATTTTGTTATCGATCGCTGATAATTTTATCGTGGATCGTGGTGAAACGAAGTCGCCATTCTTGTGTGGATATCGATCTCCGACAACTTCAATTCCTGGAACGGCTGGTGTTTTATCTAAATAGAACTGATATTCGATAACAGTCTCCTGATTCTCAACCTGGTCAATTGCATAGTAATGCAAAGTATGCGAACCATCGTCGAGATGATCAATTTTCAGATTAGCACCCTTAAAGGTCGCGAGATTGCCGATGTTATCAAACCGATAATAAATTTTGTTCACTCCGGATATAACGTCTGAACTGGAAAGTTTTATTGTGGTTCCAGGTGACAACGTGTTACCTGAGAAATTGCGTACTGTTTCGTGATTTGAAACCGGGTCTGTCAAATCAACAGTGAAAAGGACAGTTGAAGGTCTACTTACATTCCCGACATTATCCACAGCATAATATCTAAGGTTAACATCCTTTTCCTTATTAAAAATAAGCGGTTCCTTATAAGTCAAGAAAGCCTTTCCATCAATAGAATAGAAGGTTTGTTCAACACCTGAAAAATCATCAGTTGAGGAAATATTGCATTGCAATCCCTTTCCGTAAAACGTCCTCTTCCCGGAATCAAATTTAGGGGCGTTGACGAACGAATCGTCCGAATTTGGTGCATCTCCATCCGAATAGAACTTAAGCAGTAGTTCTTCTTCAGTAACATAGTTAAACCATCGGATAAACTGCCTTCCTGGAATCTCTAACTGGATTCCTTCATTCATATCCTTCTTTGATTTAATCTTTGAGCGAGGTGAGACCTGATCAAGTAGAAAAGAAGGTGCTCCATCCTCAGGTGAGGCTGATAAACGAATATAGAAAGGCAAATCCATTGGCCAAAATAGCTTTTCAGCCTCTTCATCTAAATAAACTTTCTTTTCATGCATAAACGGTTTTGATAGTTGATTATTTGCTGGCTGAGCATTAACAACCGTCACCGAGAGAAGTCCCATCAAAAGAAAGATAATTATCTGCTCGCGTGGCATAAAGGCTCCTGATATATCCACATCTTAAGATATTGTTAAATTGACGTTGCAGGGATTCGCAAGACGTACTGAATTTTATCTAAAGAATCCGTTGATGAATGTTTGTAATCTTTTAATCAGACATACGATCAACAGAAACTTTCGATTTGAGGTTTGAATCCCTCATCATGAATCGTTCTGTGCAATTTTGGAAATAATATAATGTGTAAAATCCTTCATTCCAAATACTATTGGAAAGTGTTTTACTCAATCCAGGACTATTAGGAATGAATCTCGACAACCTGTGGTATTCGCAAGAGTTTTTTTTACCTTTCTTAGCCTAATTTATTTTTCCTCAATAATCAAAAGAAATTAGATAAAACAGATTTGTAAGTTAAATCGCATTGGAAACAACAAATATCAAACTATTAGCAATGCCTTGCGTTATTTCTGTGAAGGAATTAACTTCAACTACAGACCTGTTATTGGAAATTCGAGAAATTTATGAGCATTCATGTCTCACGTAGACGATTAGTACTATTTCTGTTTGTCTCTCTTTTTGCGGTAGCCCAGATAAGCTGGTGGATAATTCTCCAAATCCGGGTTGGTGAAGACCTGAGAGCAAACCAGAATTTGAGCTGGCAGCAAGAAATCGCGGCAGCAAAACACTGCGCCGAAACAGACGGAGTCGAAGACGTAGAGCAATTCAGAAATTGGCTATCAAAGATTTTTCCCGACCTTGATTATGATGAAACGAAAAAAACAATATTCGTTAAAGAATCGGCTATTCAAAAATTGGAGGATTATACATCTCACATAATCAGGATGATAGTTTATGAAGGGGCTTTTTTCACTTTGATAATTTTACTCGGACTGTTGTATATATATTGGACATTACAGCGTGAAGCTCAGGTTGAACGGCATTTTTCGAATTTTCTGGCATCTATAACACACGAATTAAAAACCCCGTTAACAGCAATGCATCTCTTTGTCGATGCGTTAAAAATTCCTGACGTTAAATCCGAACAAGTAGAGGAAGCTCACGATTCACTAACGGAAAACCTAAATCGACTTGATTCATTGATAGATAAACTGCTCCAGTCTCACAGCAGGATAGTGGATAAGGCTGACAAGTTTGTGACAGCAGATATTGGGCAGGAGACATTGAATGCGGTTAAATCATTTTCCGAAATCATTTCCGGAGATATTCATTCTGAAATAACTATAGATGTCAAGCAAAACGTTTTCGCATCTGTGGATATCGAACAGTGGCGAATATTAGTTACAAACCTTATAGAAAATGCTGTTAAATATTCTGATGCTGATGCTCAGATTAATGTAGATGTGAGTTCAACGACAAAATCCGCTGTGCTGACAGTTACCGATTCCGGAATAGGTTTTAAGAAGACAGAGAAAAACCTTATTTTTAAAAGATTTTATCGAATAGGCGATGAGAATACTCGCAACTCAAAGGGAGCTGGTCTGGGCTTATATCTTGTAAAAGAAATTGCAGAAAACCTCGGAGGTTCAGTATTAGCACATAGTGATGGACCGGGGCAAGGAGCTGTTTTTACAGTAAGAATACCCTTAACCGAGAAGGCAATCGATGGATAAGCACATACTTATTGTCGAGGATGAGGAATCCATAGCCCGTGGATTACAAATAAACCTATCCGCTCATGGTTTCAAAACATCAATTTTGGGTAATGGTAGAGAAGCCGTTAAAAAAATTCCTGAATTGAATCCAGCTATTGTACTTCTTGATGTGATGTTGCCCGGTATAAGCGGATTTGAAGTATGCGAAAAGATCCGTGCTGAAGGCAATAGAATCCCTATACTGTTCCTGACCGCATTAAGTAAAACAGATGACAGGATCAGGGGACTCGAGCTGGGCGGAGACGATTACATCACCAAACCCTTCGACATACGTGAGTTAATTCTGCGCATAAATGCCATCCTCCGCAGACAGATCTGGTACAGCGAACCACCTCGTTCGGGAGATGTAATTGAGTTTGGGAGTAACCGGATAGATTTTTCAGCATACAAAGCAAAAACAAAAAATGGTGAAATAAATCTGACTCAAAAAGAAGCAATGCTGTTGAAGCTGCTGATTGACAACAAAGATCATGTAGTAACTCGCGATCAGGTAATAGAGAGCATCTGGGGATATGAGTACGACCGCACCAACCGAACGATAGACAATCTCGTACTTCGTCTCCGTAAATACTTCGAACTCGACCCGAAGAAACCGAAGTACATTTTGACTCAGTATGGAGCTGGATATAAGTACGTTTCGGATTAGTAAGTCAGGCGTCACTGAATTCTTCGCTAAACTCCCCCTCCATATTGACAAGTCAGAGAATAAATGTTACCTTCCAAATAGATTAGCTAAAACGGAGCCAGATATGGAAGTAATCGGTTATGTATTTCTTGGGATAGTAGCACTGTGCTGGTTGGCAGCAATTTTTATTGGGATGATAGCAGCTTTCCCATTCGGGATTTTCGGTTTCCTGGTTATTATAGGAATCGGATTTCTATTTGCTAAGGTTGTTAAAGACCGTCTGGAAAGCGCGGAAGATGATCACTACTCAAAAAACGTAGATATCTAAGGGAGCCTGAAATGCTTATAACAACACAGGACGAATTTGCAGATTACAAAATAACAGAAACTCTCGGTTTGGTCAGAGGCAACACAATTCGAGCTCGACACGTTGGAAAAGACATCATCGCTCAACTGCGCACACTTGTCGGCGGTGAAATCACCGAATACACCAAGATGCTAGCCGAATCAAGAGAACAATCCTTTGACAGAATGGTCAGACAAGCCATGTCAATGGGTGCTGACGGCATAGTCTGTGTCCGGTTCACAACTTCCGCTGTTATGCAGGGATCGGCAGAATTGCTGGCATTTGGTACAGCGGTGAAGCTTGAGAAGAAAGTTGAATAATTCTACAAGTTTATGTAGGGGCGAATAATTATTCGCCCTTTTACTTCTCTTAAACAACTTTACCTGTTGATTTTCCCACCAGTTCCGAATCTATTGAAATGAAACTTTATTAACTGGACATCAACTGTTACAACATGTGATATTTCTTAAGATGTCTTTAAAACGGGCATAAGTTCAAAAAATTTATATCATCCGTTCGGAATACTTCAGTACTTATTTTTTTTCGCAACCTCTGGAAACACAATCTATTGTAGGATTCCTCAATACTTCACTCTCAAAAAGGCTTATCCAAACTCCAAGGATAAAGTCGCTTTAGAGATAGCAGATTTGGGCGAATAATTATTCACCCCTACAATTCCGCTAATCTCTCACCTCGTCCTCAAACAGTAACTAACCCGAAATACAAACACCGTCAACGTCTTCGGAACAATCAATCCACCAGAACCATTCCCTCAGTCCACTTCACCATTCTGCCGGTCAATTTTTTCTTTTTACAGGTTCGTTTTACCTTCCTGCTTGTCAGCTTTAACATCCTGCTTGTCAGCTTTATCTTCTTGCTGGTTAGCTTTACCTTCCTGCTTGTCAGTTTTAGCTTCCTGCTTGGCAGGTTTTTCTTTCTGCTTATCAGTTATTTTCTTCTGCGGGACAGCTCCACTGATAATTTCTTTGCCTTTCAGGAATTTAGAGTATTTTTTATCCGATCCCTCAATATGATCAACAGTCCATTTGATAAGGAAATATATTACGTCCATCGTAATATCCTGATTTCCCTTTTTGAAATCCTCGGCAAATCTGAGGACTTCCTTGGTAAGTTCCTCGTGTTCCTTCTTATGTTCTTTATATTCAGGATAATTATACTTCTTTAAATTGACCTCTTCATCTTTAAAGTGGTCCTTTGCGTAGGTTATTAAACCGAGCAAAATTTTGGCTAAGACCTTCTTCTCCTCGTCATCAGCTAATGCACTATTGAGATCGTTGAGGTATCCGAACATTTTTTTGTGTTGATTATCAAATAATTCAATACCAACACTGTACTCGTCCTTCCAGCGTTTGATTGCCATCCAATCCTCCCTTCACCGTGAAAATGCTTGTAAATCTAACTGAATATATGACATGATCGTTGTGATTACAACTCTCACAATGTAAGTATCTCCCGGAAGCAGTATCGATTTTAATCCTTTATTCAAGGGCGAATAATCATTCGCCCCTACTGACCTGCCAATCTTTTCCTCTCACCACGCCCTTCAAACAACACGAACAAAACCGGGATCACGAACAACGTTAGAACTGTCGAAACGATCAATCCGCCAATTGCCACAACCGCCATTGGACTGCGCATTTCACCGGCAGCTCCAAACCCAAGGGCGAGCGGCAGCATTCCGAGCGAAGTTGCCATGGTGCTCATCAAAATCGGACGAAGTCGGATTGGGCAGGCTTCGAGAACGGCTGTATGGAGGTCTCTGCCCTCTTTACGGAGTCTGACTGTAAAATCAATAAGCAGAATCCCGTTATTCACAACAATTCCCACTAACATCACGATCGACATTAATGCAATCATTGATACCGTTTTGCCGGTTATGACCAATGCCATTGATACTCCTATCAATGCCAGTGGTAGAGTCATCATGATGATAAAGGGAAAGCGATAACTCTCGAGAATTGCAGCCAGCAGCATATATGTCAGGATAATGGCCAGGACAAGAGCTTGAAAAAGACTGGAAAATACTTCAGCCATGATTTCAGCCTCTCCACCGAAGAATACTGTGACACCCTTTGGAAGCTTCGGACTGGGTCGCGGGGCAACACTGCTTTTCCCGGTAAGGATATCTTTCATCTGCTGTGAGGGAGGGATTGTCGGCAGTTCCAATATTTCTGTGATTGCCTTCTGCGCATCTCCAACAGTACCTGTCCCAATATTAGCTGAAACTGTTACCATCCGCTGCTTATTCTTACGGCTGATCTTGGTCGGACCCGATCCGATCTCAATGGTAGCAACGTCTTTTAATGGTACAAAGCCCTTTCGCAGTGGAACGAGAAGATCACCAACTCTATCAACTCTGCTCCTGTCTTCTTCCTGAAGCCTGACCTTAACCTCGAACTCGTCACCACCTTCACGGTACTGCGTAGCAACCATACCCTCGAAGAGGGTTCTGAGAACCATCGCAACATCCTGCACGGTTCCACCCCGGTCGAACAATCGCGCTCGATTAGGTCTGACAACAATCTCCGGTTTTCCAAGCTGCCAGTCACTCCGGACATCGATAAGGACACCGGTCGATTTAATTATTTCCTGTGCTTTATCCGAAGCTTCAATTAACGCATCAAGATCTGTCCCCTGTAGCAAAATCTCAAGATCTGCACCGCTCTCTCCTCCCCCGAACTGAGTCGCTTCTTTGACGATTATCTGTGCTGCAGGAACATCAGCAAGTTTCTTTCGCAATTCCTTTACAACATCGGATGTTGGCGGATAATCCCCCACTTCTCGACTTTCAAGAATTACTTTTACACCTCCATATTGCACACCCTGTGCTCCACCCCCGCTCAAGCCACCGGATTCGTTAATTCCGAGCGATGTGTAAACCGTTTTTACTTCCGAATACTCGGCTAACTCTGTTTCTATTCTCTTAAGGACATTATTCGTCTCTTCGAGTCTCGCTCCTGCAGGTAACTCAACCGAGATCTTCATCCTTCGTTCGTCATAAGTAGGCATGAACTCAGTTCCGGTGAATCCGAACAGGAATAAACCGAAGAAAAACATTATAAATACACTGGCTAATACTACAAACTTGTGATTGATTGCCCACTTGAGCCCGACTCGATAATCGTTTGCCAGTGTAGCATACGAACGATCCCAGAACTCTGAGAACCTCTTCACCGCACCCACCTTATCAAGAATCACCATCAGCAAGATGACTCCTGAAATAATCATCGTCGCCATTTGACCGACAAAATTCCAGACACTGAAAAGAGTGATTATACTGACTATAACATAAATAATCTTTTTAATCGGTCGTGAAGCCATCATCGGTGTCAACGTCAAACTGACGAGTAAACTGAATATCGTCGCAAACGCCACCGTCAGTCCAAATTGACGGAAAATCGGTCCGATAATGCCCTGCATAAATGCCATTGGAGTAAACACAACGATGTTCGTCAGAGTAGCAGCGGATACAGCAACTGCTATCCCGGCAGTACCTTTCGCGGCAGCCGATTTCATATCCATACCGTCCGAACGGAGCCGTTCGATGTTCTCAAGCACCACAATCGCATTAACAACCAGAATCCCAACCGAAACTGCCAGCCCCATCAAGCTCATCATGTTAAGCGTAAAACCTGCAGCCTGAACAAGCAGGAATGTCGCGATAACACTAATCGGCATTGTGAGAGCTGCTATGATCGTCCCCCGCCATGAGTGCAGGAACAGGAACAATACGAATGCGGTGAAGATAATCCCGAGCACGAGGTTATTGAAAACGTCCCGCACAGCATCCTTGATGAAAATACTGTCATCATTTGCTATTTCTACTGTAACGCCTTCCGGGAGCTGGGACCTCAGTTTTTCGAGAGACGCCTTTGCGCGATCACCAACTTGAACAGTATTTGCATCGGATTGTTTAATCAAATCGACACCGATTGTGGGATTGTCGTTGAATCTGGCAAGTTCGCGTTGCTCGGTGAAATTGTCTCGAACCTCGGCTATCTGATCCAGACGGACAATCCCGGATGACGTTTGAATCTGGGTGGCAGCAATATCGGCAACTGCAGTGTACTCACCAGCCATTCGGAGTGTGTATTCCCGGCGTCCGCGTTCAATACGTCCGGCAGGCAGGTTCATGTTTTCCTGTGCCAATCCCATTACGATCTGCAAAGGGCTTAATCCGAAGGCACGCATTTTCTGAACCGAAAGTGCTATCTCAATCTGGCGTTCCCGCTCACCGATAACTGCGATATTCGCCAGTCCGGAAATCTTTCCCATTTCCGGTTTGATCGTCTTTTCGACGATGTCGTTCAGTTGATAGAGTGAGTACGGACCTGTTACCGAAAGACTGATGATCGGCATCGATCCCATCTGGAATTTCTGCACCACCGGATCTTCCATGTCAGTGGGCAGGTTGCGCCGAATCGCGTCTATCTTGTCCTTGATATCGATAGCTCCAATATCAACATTCTGCCCGAGCTGCAGCTCAGCGAATATGATACTTACCCCCTCCTGAGCGATCGAGAACAGGTTTTTCAATCCGCTGATCCCGCTGATTTCCTCCTCGAGTGGTTTGTTGATCAGTGTTTCAATTTCTTCGGGACCGGCTCCGGGGTAAACTGTTATGACGCTAATGAAAGGAAAATCCATCTTCGGCATCAGGTCGATGCCGAGCCTTGAGTAAGAGAAGAACCCGAGCACCACAAAAGCCATGATGACCATAGTCATCATAATCGGGCGTTTTATCGATATATCAGCGAGAAACATTTTAATCGGTTTTGTTAGATTTGTGCGGGATTCTTATTGTTCGATGATCTTGATTTTCGTGCCATCTTCGAGACCTGCATGACCATATATCGTTACAATCTCACCTGGTTGTAATCCGGAAATTATCTCTATCCGTTCAGCACTCTGCATGCCCGTTTCAACCGACCGTAATTTGACAATCTTTCCACTGACTACAAAAACCTGTGGATTTGTCTTTGTTCCCACAATAGCATCGTACGATACGTAAACAACACCCTTCCTCTCACCAATCGTAACCACAACCGAGGCCAGACTGCCCGGGTAAAATCCATCGGTCTGAGGAATTTTCGCGGTAATCCCGAACATTCTGGATTGATTGCTCGTCATCAGGCTCGCATCCGTAATTTTCCCTGAAACGCTTATCCCATTCCCGGTTGAAACTTCGACTTTCTGACCGGGATTTAAATGTGGACGATCGTCCTGGGTGACATCAAATTCAACTTCAAGTTTTTCATCTGTAATCAGGGTAATAATGGCATCACCGGGAAATGTCAGCGCTCCGGTTTTAATATCGATTCGTGCAACTCTTCCTGAAGCTGGCGCAGTCAGGGTAACAGCACTCTTAGCCATCTCATAATTTTCTTTGGATATATCATGCTGCAGTTTTGCTCCGTCATGAAGCTGCCGACTGAGAGCACCCTGTTCGAAGAGTGTTTTCACCCGGTTGAAATCACGTGCAGCGTTCTCAAGGGCTAACCTCGCCTGAACTACCGAAGCCTGGCTTGCGGTAGTGTCAAAAATTACCAGTGGCTGGTCTTTTTTCACGTAATCATTAACATCGACCAGAACATCAGCGATCCGATCCATTAATTTCGAAGTAACGACCATCTGCCCGGGGGATTTAATATCCCCGTAATAGAGATTCGTCTTAACCACATCACCGAGTTTAACTTCCTCAACAAGAACAGGGACACCTTCGAGCTTTTGAATCTCACCGATACTGAGCACTTCTTCTTCCTGTTTGGAATTGGCAATTCCGAGGTAGAGGAAAAAAACGATGGTTGCGAGAACGACAAAACCGAAAATCTTCTTCATTTTTGTTAACCTTTACAGCTTCTGGGTATTTCAGAATTTAATACTTCAAGCATAAATTTAAGGGTAAAAGAGGGTGAGAACCATAGAAAATGGGGATTAGTGTCCTTTGCTCATAAGATTTTGATTGATTGTAGGGGCGCATGGCATGCGCCCATGTTCGATTATCGACAATTTATCAATCGCAAACAGGGCGCACGCCGTGCGCCCCTACATTTTAAGGTGGCTATGTTTAGGAGCGATTCGTGAATCGCCCGTACGATGATTAATACAAAAACAATGTGTAGCGTGTCTGGCTTGCTATTCAGACATACCACACAACTCATCTGATCTCCTTCTCACACAGAGCGAGGGAACGAGAAAAACGGCGGAATAAGATTCCGCCCTACTCCAAACCTTCCGGATTTAACTTCAACAAAAAACAAAAAAAAATAAATAATCTCAAAAATCCTCTTGACTTTTTGTATTTATTGTATATATTGAATATGTACAAAGAGGACAAAATATGCTTTTAAATCTCACAGAACTGTCGTCAGAACCGCTGCACAGTCAAATTACGAGGCAACTCAGAGCCCGGATATTGTCCGGTGAGATGCCGCCCGGGGAATCTCTTCCATCAATTCGTGCGATGGCGCTCGAACTTCGGGTCAGCGTAATAACGGTTCAGACGTCGTATGACAATTTACAAAGGGAAGGCCTGATCTTCTCAAAAAGAACAAAGGGGAGTTTCGTGGCTGATTTGAGCTTGGAACAGAGAAAGGAAATGGCGAAGAAGCGACTGATGGAATCAGTCGAGCCAATTCTAACTGCAGCCCTTAGTGAAGGTCTCACAAACAGGGATATACAGACCGTTGTCGCAGAGATATTCGAACAGGAGGACAAATGAACTCTGTCTTTCACATTGAGGATATGGTCAAATCCTTTAAAGATTTTAAGCTTGGTCCCATCAATTTGGATTTGAAATCCGGTCAGGTAACCGGACTTGTTGGTCCTAACGGAGCGGGAAAAACTACTTTGCTCAATTGTCTTGCCGGTTTAGTCGTTCCTGAACGCGGATCGATTACAATTCTGGACAAGTCTCAAGTGCAATCTGATTCTACCTGGAAACTTGATTTTGGCTATGTTGTAGACGAACCGACTTTTTACGAAAACTGGACTGGTGTGCAAAACTTGAATTTCGTTTCGAAGTTCTACCCTTCATGGTCGCAGAGCTTTGCGGATGAATTAGTCAGAAGGCTGGAATGCCCCGTTAATAAAAAAGCAAGTAAAATGTCGAGGGGAAACCGGGTGAAACTGTCGCTGATCAGTGTTCTTGCACGACGGCCAAAACTCCTGTTACTCGACGAACCAACGGCAGGATTGGATCCACTCGTTCGAGCTGAATTGCTTGAAACATTGTGGGAACTTCTAACAGATGAAGATCAGACAATTTTCTATTCAACTCATAACATATCTGACCTGGGAACGATGGCTGATGAACTGGTGTTCATTAAGGATGGGAGTTTGAGATTGCGTTCTGCCAAAGATGATTTGACTAACCTTTGGCGAAAAATCACATTCAAGTCAGGTAATTCCAAATTAGATTTACCAGGCTTTGTAAACTATATAATTGAGGGCAACGATCACATGGTAATCAGTGAAGACTGTGAATCTAGCCTGGAAGCACTCAAAGATCACAATGTAGAAGACATTAAATCGACCAGATTGAGTCTCGATGAAATTGTTGTCTGGGTATTGAAAAAGGAGAAGAACTGATGTGGCATATTCTCTTAGCAGAACTGAAGTATAATTGGATTCGGATTTTGATATCTGTTATTCTGATGACGCTCCCATTAAATATATTGATCAGCATTCTTGATCATGAAGTAATTCTTGACACCTCGGCATCAGATGAATTTAATACGATGCTACTTACTTATGTGACTGCAACATTTATGTTTGCTGGTATGCTTACAACCGCACCCGTAATGATAAGATACTTCAGACGATTCCATTCAAAGACTGGTATATCAATCAGTTCATTGCTGCCAATAACACCCCTGCAACAATGCTTCGCGCACATTTTACCAATTATTCTTATAAATATTCTACTGGTCACATTTTATACAATTTCATTTACTGCTTTTGATCTAAGTGGTCAAACCAAACCAATAATCAACCTTTTGACAATAAATGGATTCTGGCTTTCTTTGGTTTTCATACTGTTGATGTGGGTGGAATATGGTAGAATATACAAATCCGTAAAATATACAGGAATTGCCATACTCGTGGCAGATGCTTTGATCCTGATTTCCGCTGTAAGATTTTACTTAACTTTTGTTGGAGATTTTATCAAATTATTCTTTAAATCTCTATTTTTACCATTCAGTGCCGGCGCATATAGTTTACTTGCGCTAATAATTATTGTAATTTATACAGTAATGTTCACCAGACGAAAGTCTTTCTTGTCTTAATTGAGGGGAGAAAATGTTTGGAAAATACGAACTGATCGAAAGAACATATATTCTTTTCATCTTTATTATCATCCTGGCTGTTGTCAACCCGGTGCAGGCTATACTGAAAGAAGGCATCGTAAATCAATTGCCACCGGAAGCCTCTGAGCCGCATGACCTGTCCCAGGACGTTTTGGAATCCCCATCCGTAATCCCTTTTGAGAGTCAATTCTCCCCGGAATCCGGTTGGGATAATCTGCTTTACGAAAATTCCAGCACAATCCCTCGCTCCTATGATCAACCACTTGATCTTGAATATACAAGCAAAAATGAAAACGCCATATCTGAAGCATCCCGTGCATTTGCGCAATCCTGGTTAAATGTATCAGGATTCGGGAATATATCGCTAAACATCTTATCGATCAGACAGGCGTTTAACTGGACGATGATATATATCCAACCGGAGATCAACGAAATACCGGTTTATGATTCATTTTTAATTCTAAGCATTAATGATCAGGGAAAGATTGCTGCACTCAAAGCGCAGGGATTCGGATCAGAAACAAAGGGGGAATTTTCCTTAACGAACGACCAGGCAAAATCCATCGCAATGAGAGCTTTTACGGCAAGGATTAATGACTGCATTGTGAGACCAGTCTACTTGCCATCTGAGGAGAAAAACAATACAATACATCTTCGAAGTACTTACGAAATCAGGATCGTAACACCGGATCCAGTTCTCCAACCTACCCTCTATCTCGACGGAGAAACCGGTAAAATCTTTGCTGCTGAAAACCGGGTCAATTTCACCCGGCAGCAAGGGAGAATGCATGGATTGTATCATTCATTGAAATATCTCGACGATTGTGAATTGGGCGAAGTTAATTTTGACCGTATGAATTCTGAGACTGACGACACACACCTCGAGGAGGACATTGGAAGTTTCGTAACTGAGATGAATCCGAAAAATGGGATAAACCTGGGAAATAAAAACAATTCATACGGAAGATCAGATCCTACTGATGAAATCTGGAAATCCCTGGAAAGCGAGATTGATGAGTTAAATAATCTCAAACTTGGGGAATATGATATAAATGGTGAAGGATTACCAGATAAAGAGACATATCACAACAGGATTTTTGATAGAAGTTCAAAGAACTCACAAACAAGCCTTGATGACATAAAAGTTGATGGTCAAAGGGACAACTCGACTATTAGCTACAAAGAGCATAACCTAAGCGATACAAAAGGTAAATCCGATTGTGATTCATTGTACAGTTTCATTCAATTGCACCATGCCCGGGATATCCGGACTTATTTTGAGGATGTATTAAATACAGGTAGTGTAAACGGAAATGTTTCAGATAATTTACCAAATTATCGAATCTTATCCGATCGGTTTCAAAAACATGGTATATATCTCGGGGATTACCCACACTTCAATTTCAGGCGTCTTACCTTACAAAGGGATACGGTTAATAGTATAATTGGAAATAATAATTACGAATTAGATCCGGGTGGTACTCCTGTCAAAGAATCGGAATACTTCCAAACGGGAACTCAGATTCCACTTCGAGAACTTATGTTAGGGCCTTACACACGGCGAATATTGAGAGCCTTAAGGTCATTAAGTGAGGAATGAGGTTTCAAAAATAATCTCCAACCTAACTGAACGAAAGGTATCGCATTGGCTTGATGGCTATTTATATAACGTCCAATTCCCAAACTTACAATTAAAATTATCACCTGCTTTAACTGGCACCACTAACAGTAAATTCACTATATTTAGTTCTGCTCACTGACTAAAAAACATTTTGCCATTACTTAAAGAGAGGAAAACATGGTTTTCAAACTTGAACTGATAGAAAAGGCGGTAATTCTCTTCGTCTCAATTCTAATGTTATCTGTCACATGTCCGTTGCTGGCCTTCCATGGGAAGAATCCAACCGGAACAATGCCTGCAGATCCCCCTGAAACGGGCTACCTGTTAGGTGAAGTAGTTGGAACATCATCTGCCCAACATATAGAAAACCAATTCTCTCAGGACACAGGTTGGAACCTTCTTCTTTATAAAAACACCAATACTATCTCCCGGGCATTCGGTCAACCTCTCGACCTTGGATACAATGGCAAAGACGAACACGCAATTGCAGATGCAGCTCGATCTTTTGCCCAATTATGGTCTGATGAATTTGGTTTTGGTAATAGCACCCCCTCTGTATTTTCAATCAAAAATGCGTTAAACTGGACAATTGTTAGTATTCAACCGGAGATAGATGGTGCCCCAATTCACGACTCATACCTTATCCTCAGTATTAATCACAATGGAAAACTTGCATCGCTAAAAGCAAGAGGTTTCGGAACTGAAACTAAGGGAGCGTTCACTTTGAGTCTCGATCAGGCTAAGGCAATTGCAAGAAATACGTTTATGGTGAAATTCAAAAGCTGTACTGTACAACCGGTCTATATGCCGTTTGAAGCAAACAACAAAGAAATCCAACTGAAAAGTTCGTATAAGATAGAGATAACAACTGAAGATCCCAGAATTCAGCCAATCCTCTTCCTTGATGCAGAAACAGGTGAAATTCTCGCTGCAGAGAATCGAGTGATGTTTGAAGAAATGCAGGGAAGGACTCAGGGAATGTATTATCCTCTATATGGCAGGGATGATCAGGAATTGGGAGAGTTTCAAAACCAATGGATTGAAATCGAAGAAGTGGATACGTTGATTACCGGAGATGACGGTTCTTTCTCGATTGAGGTTGAGCCCGAAAATACTCCATTCACGGTAAGGAGTCAACTTCGAGGACAATGGGTTGAAACTATCAGATATCCCAATGAATTTAGTGTAGCCTTTTTCTTTGAAACTGATGAAATCGAGAATGTGGAAATCACCTGGGAAAATGACAATTCGTTTCCGGATGAAAGAAACTTGTATTGGCATGTAAATTTCATTCACGATTATTGGAAATCGATAGAAAATGAATTCGATGGATTGGACTACCCAATCACAGCAGGCTGCAATCTTGGCGGAGAAGGTCTGGAGGATTTCGAAGATAATGCATTCAGTAGTTTAGCAGGCATCTTTTTCGGCAGAGGCAGACGATGTGACAATTTTGCCCATTATGCTGATGTTATCTGGCATGAATATGGTCATTCAGTCACCGGGGAGATTTATGGATGGTTCGGTGGGATGCTTGAAGGTGAGGGTGGAGCGATGAATGAAGCCTGGGCAGATTACTTCGGGTGTTCCATAACTGATGAACCACTCGTCGGGGAGGGAGGATTGGTAGGTAATGGTCGTCTGAGAAGTATTAATAACAACCGCACTTATCCCGATGACATCAGGGGGGAAGTTCATCATGATGGTACAATTATCAGTGCAGCCATGTGGCATTCTCGAGAAGTTTTAGGCAGAACATATTGCGATTCGCTATTCCACTTTGCACGGTATCATGGTGCTCGAGATTTCAGATCCTATTTTCAGGATGTATTATTGACAGATGACAATGATGGTGACATTTCAAACGGAACTCCAAACTATCGAGTGCTTTACAATCAATTTCAAAGGCATGGTATAGACTTAGGTGAATATCCACACTTCAGTTTCAGACAACTGACAATTGTAGATGACAGCACTGACGGGGCAGAGGGAAATAGCAATGGTGTTTGGGAGCCCGGAGAAACCATACGAATAGATTTCGATTTCTTCAGAAATGCAAGTAACGGACCTACGGACGGCATCGATGTATGGGCGACGCTCGAGACAAATAGTGAAGATATTGAGATCGTTCAGGTTGAGAGTAACATTGGTGAAATTGAGGTAGGTTCATTCGGTGAATTAGGAGATCCACTATTATTCAGGGTGAATGAAAACGCTGAAGTTGGCTACGCTGACCTATTTTTAACTCTCTACACAGGAAACGAGGAATACCCTGGACGAGATTCATTGCATATAACTATTGGTTTGCCCCCGGTTCTTTTGGTTAAAGATGGAGACTCAAAGCAGGATCGCACCTCGTTTTATAGAAATGCTCTGGATGAAATCAATCTGAAATATACAGAGTTCGGTATCCCGATGATGCAACAACCTCTGGCTAACCAGCTAAACCTATTCGAGACTGTTATCTGGTTTACGGGTGATGATTATGAGGGAATTTTAAGTGAAGAAGACCGGGATGCGCTAACTGTTTACATGGCAAATGGCAACAACCTTTTACTTACAGGCCAATCCTCAGGATCTGTTCCCGGAGCTGAGGATTTCTTTAATCAGGTTTTGTATTCTCGAAATACAATTGACTCCTTACAGGGTTTTGCAATCGATGGAGTTGAAGGTGATCCGATTGGTGATGGATTATCAATACTATTAATCGGAAACGGAGCCAGAAACCAACGACGTCCCGGTGCGATCGAGGCTATTGCTCCAGCAGTTGAATGTTTCCATTGGAACAGGATTGATAATAATCCTGCGGCTGGCGTGCGATTTGAAAACGAAGAAAACGGATCAAAGAGCGTCTACCTTTCCTTTGGAGTAGAAGCTGCAAGCAGCAATGGCGGATATAGCCCAATCGGTGATGTGTTATCTGCCATTCTATCATGGTTCGAAGTTCTTGATGCACCGAACATTGAATTATTGCCCCCGGGTGTTTTCCAAATTGAATATCCATTCCCGAATCCATTTAACAGTGTGATAAAGCTGCCGATTCACCTTGCTCAATCAGGACAGGTCGTTCTTTCGGTATATGATATTAACGGAAGATCGGTTTGGAGTGGAACCCAAATTCTGGAAAAGGGAACCTCAATAATACCAATAGATGCATTTTCGTGGTCAACCGGAAACTATGTTTTACGGATTGAAAACACCAGAAATTCCAAAATTTTCCCGATTACACTTGTGAAGTAAAGATCAGGGAGTTGCCGGTGTGGCCCGGGTTACTTATTACCCGGGTTTCCTTACAATACTAAAGGTAATTACTAACATTTCCCACTTCAGTTCATTCCGCATGCGATATCAGGATTCTGTTCC
>CAYLYZ010000091.1:0-24129 GCA_964387885.1 uncultured bacterium
GATAATCGGAAATTTCATTTCGGTTTCGTCCTGCGGACGAATTGTCGAACAGGAATGTTCGACCTACCTGACATGCTCCTTCACCCAATCAGCCATCAGATCAAAGTAACCGGGAACGAACTCCGTTGTTGAGCCGGGTGTGGTCAGATAGTGGCTGGCATTTTCGAAGACTCTGGTTTGGAAATCGGGATGGTTTAGTTTCGTTAACATTTTCTTCAATCTTAACTCGCTTTGGTTAGGTGGGAGAAAGGTATCATCTTCTCCCCATATACCGAGCACCGGACTTGTGATTTCAGTAAAATATAGATATAAGTTCCTGTCCCAGTCTTCACCGAGTGAGTTTGTTTCAAGAAATGCGAAAAATCTCTCCACATCGAGCAAAAGTATCTTCTGAAAGGCATCACCAACATCAACTACCTGAAACCATGATTCTCCTTTCACCTCTTCGACAATCACCCGGAGTTTTCCCAGTACGACTACCTGTTGTTCTTCAGTAAGACTGTGTTGACACAACTTCGTTATACTGACAAATTCCCCCCAGAAATCCTCATCCCATGATTGACTCCGTGATTCGACTAATCTCCACTCAACCATGTTGAGCCTGGACAGGAATGCGAATGCAATTTCCTTAAACGTAATTGCTTTAGTAATCTCTTCGACAGTTAAGCCCAGCTCATATCCCTTCTTCTCCGCTGAATACCTGAGTATATCATTAACTGAACCACCTATCGAGCCCGAAACAGGGATTACGAAAGCAATGTCTTTATCCTTCGCAGCAGCTATCAATGCAACATCCGCACCCTCACTTCCTCCATGTATACCAACCGATTCAGGATTGACATCAGGCAAACCGCGCAGATAATCAATTGCTGCAATAGCTTCAACCACCCGGTCTTCACGAGTCTGGATTATCGTATTGGGAGGTGAGTCATAAACGAGCGCCGCTATTCCCCGCCTCGCAAACTGCCTCGCAATTTCAAGCCCCTGTTGACCACGCGAACTGCGATTTGATCCACCTAAACTCACAAGTGCAGCTTTAATATTACCATCAGCGGATTTGTACAAAGTTCCTGTAAGTTTCGTTTTTCCGATTTTAAAGGTGACTTCCAATTCCTGAATATCATTCAATTCACCGCTGATTGACTCTGCGAACGGAGTGAAAAAGATAGCAGTTACAATCAGTATAAATGTCAGTTTGCAGACTGGCATTTGCATATTCCTCGATTAGTGATGATATTCCTTATACTGTCTAAAAGAGGGTTTTGTGCCTGGATTGAAGGTGGTTTTGGGATTGGTTTAAATTTGCTCCAGAATTAAGGTGATTTAATATAAGTTGAGATTCGCCTTAGAAAGCCTGTGGAATAAGGATTTATGAATGATTATATAATCAATAGATAGAATTTATCTTTGTTTATTGACAACACCTATCACTTTAAATATAATGTATTTATTCGACTTATATTTCCATAAAACTATTGACAAACAACAAAATAATTACTAATTTGTTTCTGAAAACTGTTGGATTACATGAGATACTTCAGCACTTAGTTCTTCGGATAGCATCAGAAAATTCACGACGTATTCACAGCAGAGTTGCACATGAAATCCCATACACCTGCTGCGCGATAAGCGTTGTTTGGTTTTTTTTTTGACCATTATGCAATTTGAATGAATCGAGACTATCGAATTTCTAAACTGTATATCTCAATAATCTGACCTTTTAAATGATAATTTCCCAAGATATAAACGGGAATTCCAGCCTGAACCAGATCCGAAATGATGTATTGGAAGCGTAAAGCATACAATTAGCACTGTTAACATTTTCAGAAGGAGAAACAGCATTTTAATCGACGGAACACCTTTTAAAGCGTAATTAAATAACTTCAGTGTCTCTGAGTTATTGATTTGCAGTACCTGCAAACATCCACTCAGCTTTTTGATTTTTAGAATTAATTAGCTTTTCAGGTCAACTCTGCAAAAAAAAAGATAACTACGACTCTTAGTATGGTAGGTTCTGTCACTGGCAAGTTCCTGATATCGAATATTATTTATGGTTTTGATAAATGGATTAATATTCTGATTCAGGTTTTACAATTAATTAATATTCTAAGGTTTAGAAATTTACTTTTTTTAGGAGATTACCATGAGAAGGTTACATTTAATTCTATTATTTTCCCTGTTGGTTATCAGCATCGGTTTTATCGCATGCGAAGATGAGAGCAGCCCAACAGGTCCGACACCTACAGCACCACAAGAGCTCACTACTTCTGCAATTTCCGATAATTCAATAACAATATCCTGGAAAAATGATGACAATAATGTCGCAGGATATAGAATCTTTCGAGCGGAAAGTAATGGGGGATTCATTCGGAAATCGCAACTCTCTGATGTCGAAACATTGACATATACCGATTTTGATTTGTCTGAAGGTACAATGTACCAATATAAAGTTAAATCATATTTCGGAGATGTTGAATCAGACTTTTCAAATTCAGCTTCAGTAACAACTCTTCCAAAACCTCCATCAGATCTGGTCATAGAGAGAGTGACTGAAACTGAATTAAGGCTGAGTTGGAGTGAAAACTCCTCTGTTGAAGACGGTTATGAAATTCAAAGTCGCTTGGATTCGGTTGATGATTTCACATTACTGACAACCCTGACATCTGATATTGATGAGTATAATGATACCGATCTTCAGATAAACACCACTTTCCACTACCGCATACGCGCAATAATGGGTGAAACTGCTTCCGAATGGTCTAATACCGCAAGTGGATTCACAAAAAGCAATACTCCTTTAAAACCGGAGAATCTTACAGCCGAAGCACGCTCCGGAAATAGAGTAATTCTGCAATGGCAGGATACATCTGATAATGAAATTGGTTTCGTAGTTGAGATGAAACCTTCAAACACAGAGACATGGTCGATCATCGATTCTCTGAGGTATGATACTCAATCGGAACAGATAGATAATCTTGAGACTTCCACGGAATATAATTTCCGCATCTATGCGTACAATAATTTCGGGAATTCTGATTTCTCAAGTATTGCAACAGTTGTAACAGAGCCCGGACCGCCATTAGCACCGAGCAACTTTAACGCTGATACACCTGATTTTACACATACAATACTCACCTGGATTGATCAATCTGTTAATGAAAATGGATTTACAATTGAGAAAAAGGAAACTCATGAAAGCAGATTTGCTTGGGTAGAGATAGCTTCACTCGAACATGACATTTCCGAATATCGAGATTATGACGTTACACCGCGGAGTTCATACGATTATCGTATAGCGTCGTTTAATGATTTTGGAAACTCCCCCTGGGTAACCATAAATGGAGTGCAGATATCTGACGGTCCGCCAGTTGCTCCAAGTGATTTATCGGCTCAGGGTATTTCAACCACAGAAATACATTTAAACTGGAATGACAACTCAACAAAAGAATTGGGTTTTATCGTCGAATTTCACGGTATCAACTCCGGTGATTGGATGTTCGCCGATTCAGTCGAGATAAATAATCCGAATCTGACTGTTGGCATGCTTGAACCTGAGACTGAGTATCTGTTCAGAGTTTGTGCTTATAATGAAGACGGAAACTCAGATTTCTCAAGCGAAACAGAGGGGCATACATTTCCTCTTCCACCAGCTGCACCTTCTGACCTGTCAGGATCGGCGCTCACTTATTCAAGAGTTGAATTAGCCTGGACGGACAACTCCGATAATGAGGAAAACTTCATTGTACAGCGAAGACTAACGGAAAATCCAAATTGGATTATTGCCGGAAATGCTCTGGCCAATACACAGCAATATAACGACGCTGGAATAGCTCCTTCGTGCACATACCTTTACCGTGTATGTGCCCAAAACGTTGGAGGTGCTTCAGAATTCTCAAATGAAATTACAGTTATCATTCCCGAAGGACCACCACCTGCACCAACCAATCTGAATGCAAGTGCTTTGGGAACAGACAGGATTCGGTTGACATGGATTGATAACTCGGCAAATGAGACCGAATTTCAGATCGAAAGAAGACTTGAAGGTGGCGGTAATTTTGCACATATTTCTTCAACCGCTCAAGATGAAAATCAATACGAAGATGTCGGTCTCCAGATGGAAACTACTTATGAATATCGCATCAGGGCTGTTGATGCAATCAATGGCTGGGAATCCGGATATTCAAACATCGCCAGCGCTACCACCGATGGAAATCAGGAGCTTATAAATGAAGGTTTTGAAGACTATCAGGTTGGTGGTCCCCCGCCGAGAAACTCCGGTTGGGAGGTTATTTTGGGAGGACAGGGAACCGTGACAGTATCTGATCAACAATCCAGAAATGGTCGTCATAGCATACGTCTCAATGATCCTGCGGGTTCCACAGACAATTTCGTTGTACTCGCTAAACATCACCGACCTGCTGTCAGAACAAGAACTCGTTTCTCTGTGTATTTTGCAGAGTGGGGTGAAATATTCTGCATTCGCGGAGGTGATGACCGTGGAAATATAGCATGGGAACTTATGTTCCGGGAATTTGCAGATTGGTCAATCCGAGATGGAGAAGAATGGAGAGGCTGGGGCTCATCAGGAGTTCGTCTCGGAAACTGGTTCGAATTTGAGATCATTTCTCGTGTTGATACGGGAACTTATGATGTTTGGATCAACGGATTTAATGCTGAGGAAAACTGCCGCTTTGCTCCGGGACAAAGGAACGCGATAGACCATATTGTCTTTGTCTGTTACGCAGCCATGGACAATCACGATTCACCTTGGGAAAACGCGTTTATTGATGACATAGTAATAGAAGAAGAGGATGCAGATGGTTTCATAACCAAAACCTCTTACTCATCGGAAAAGGGGATGAGCGTCTACAGTACAACGGGAAGAAATGAATTCGGACCGGAAAGATAGAAAAAGCTTGACCCTCGTTCCCCCGCAGCGGCGCAGACATTTTGTCTGTGCTGCTGTTTTTTTTGGAATTGAATTAACACCTCGAAGTATCCATTATTACAGATTAGAATAATTAATCCCATGAAAGATCTATTTAAGATTAGAGAAGAATAATTTGATAACCCAATTTCTGCAAATTCAATAATTGTCAACAGGTAAAGAAATCAGTATCTTTCACGTTATGATTCCTGCTTGCGCAGGAATGATGGGTTTTGAAGTGCTGTCAGGTGCCCTCACCTGACAGTTAGGTTGAAGTTATTTCGTCAGGTGAGAGCACCTGACGACACTCTGAATGAGGACATCTGACGATACTGGTAGGTTGATATTAGAAACAAAAAAAGAAGTTCAACTCTTTAAAAGGCAATTTCGTGGTAACATTACAAAAGTACAAAGCCGGTGAATGTATAATCAAGGAAAATGAGGTTGGCGAGGACGCCTATTTCATTGAAACGGGAAAGGTCGAAGTCTCCCGAATGTGGGAAGGGAAAAAAACACATCTCGCTTATATAAACGCCAATGAAACATTTGGTGAAATGAGCCTGATTGACGAGAAACCTCGAAGTGCATCAATATTTGCGGTTGAAGACACAACAGTTTCGGTAATCCACCGCGAAGATTTTCTGAAAATGCTGCAAAGCAATTCCGAGGTTGCAATCAATATCCTGAAGTCGTTATTTGAACGATTGAGGGAAGCAAATACAACGATACTGCAGATGAAAGCTGACTCAGCCTCAACTGAAAGGGATACAGTTGTCCGAGTGGAGAGTATTACCGATCCCGATTCGCCAGAAGTTACTATAGAGGGCATCACTCCCGAAGCAAAAGAGGCTCTCCAGCAAAGTATTATCGAGATAACAAGATTCCCATTCTGGATAGGCAGGAAAAGCCGTGATCCATTGGCAGTGAACAATTTAGAATTAGTTGTCCCACACAAACGAATCCAGGTTTCACGCAACCACGTTTCGATTGTGACTGAGGACGGCAAGATTGGTATAAAAGACCGCGGGAGCTCACTTGGATGCTCAGTCAACGGTCAGAGGATTGGCGGAAAAACGGGCGTGCCGGGGCCTGTTTTTCTTGAAAGTGGTGAGAATGAACTGGTTCTGGGCAGTGAGAGATCGAAGTTTAGTTTTAAGATTGTTGTTGGGTGATTCTCAGGTTGTTGTTTTTCCATAATGGGGAGCGCGGAAATATCTTTTCGTCTAAGCAAGGGTAGCGTGGACATTCCTGTCCGCGTTCAGCCGAAGGCTGAAAAGTTATCCTCTATTCTTTTAATTCCCCACCTGTTTGAGTTCAGAGCATCACATGTTAATTGCATGTCGGAATTCGCGAAAATCTACTGGATGCACATCGAAAGCGAAGCAGATATCCCGCTTGGGCGGGAATGACAAATACTGACAAAACCTCGAGAATTTAGAAGTCTTGATAACATCTGACATATTTCAAAGCCACTTCCTACAATTCAGATTGGCCATAAATTGAAAGCATTTTACCTATTAACAGCAGACACAATCCTGCTTATCCACACCCTGTTTGCAGCTTTTGTTGTTTTCGGTTTGATGCTGATTATAACCGGTAAACTATTTTCATGGTCATGGGTCCGCAATCCCTGGTTTCGGCTTGTACACCTCATTGTAATAGGCATCATAACACTCCAATCATGGCTGGGTGTTATCTGCCCGCTCACAGACTGGGAAATGGCGCTCCGGACAAAAGCCGGAGATGCCGTTTACACAGGCTCCTTCATCGCTCACTGGTTATCAGAGCTTCTATACTATCAAGCACCTGACTGGGCGTTTACTCTTTGTTATTCCCTGTTCGGATTATTAGTTGCGGTAACCTGGTTCTGGGTTCGTCCCAGAGGATTCAAGAAATAAGCATTTACAGGAACAAAAAATGGAAATTTCTGAAAGCATACTTAAGGCTCACCTGAAGAACGTGTACTGGCTCGGTGGCGGAGCCGGAGGCGGAAAATCTGTCATGTCTGACCTGATAGCTGATAAGTTCGGATTTAAGGCTTATCATCCTGAAACACTTTATGCGGAGCACAAAGCACTAGCCAATATCGAGGATCATCCCAATATTATGACTCCCTTTAAAGGCTGGGAATGGTTTTTTAATCGTCCTTTGGAGGAATATTATGAGTTTGTTCTGGGATCAGATTTGGAGTATATCCAGATGGTGATCCCTGATGTCATTAAGCTGGCAGCAAATCAAACCGTTGTGGTCGATGGGCACCTGCTGGAACCAGCGTTCCTGAAACAAGTCACGACCGACGACAGGGTGTTTTTCCTCTTTGCAGAAGATGAATTGATTAAGCAATCTTTTTATGACAGAGAGGATAAAAAGGATATGATGGCGGTAATCAATACACTTGCCGATCCGGATAAAGCTGTACAGAATATCAGCGATTTAGCAAAATTAACTAAAACGCGGAAAATAGAAAGGGTAGAAGCGGCTGAGTATAAATACCTGATTCGGAATCGGGATTCTACAATCAAAGGCACGTTGGAGACGATTGAAAAGCACTTTGGGCTGAGAGAATAACCGAGTAACCCCGATTCTCGCAGTCCGGGAGCTTTTATTTCTTAAATCAATTATATTTCACTCGTTTCGAGGATTCTCCCGGGATCAAGATCCCGGGCTACGACTTTCTATTATTCTGACATTTTTAGAAGTTTGTGAATCCCACGAGCAGGCCAAGTACTTTAACGATCAGCCGCCCTATTCATACCAGATCGAACAAAAGAGCTTTGTTACAATCATCGTTCCTCCACCTACAGATTGTTTGATGTCAACTATCTTGATATCTGGATTTTCTGCAAGCCAGGCGTTAATTTCGGGCTCTAAATCCATAACGGTTAAGCCCTTTTTATTCATGTTGATCTTGCCAAAAAATTTTACTTTCATTTTTTGATCCTTTTGTTTTGTAGCCCCTAAGTGACAGCACGCTTTGAAGGAATACCGTGAACGCGCTGGCAGACGCCCTCGTCTGCCAGTTAAGTTGTTGTTATTACTGTCACACGAGGGCGTGTAACAGCGCAGAACTGCTTTCCTGCAAAGCCTGAAATGCATAGGGATTTATCAACCGACCCGGGATGCGGTCGCTCTCAGGCTACATATCTATTTGATTTTTAAGACTTTTACGAACTTCCTTTCACCGAATGACGCCAGCTGCACCACATAAATACCCGATGGATACCCCCTCCCGACCCACACCTTAGTATAACTTCCAGCCGGGAGAATCCCATGATGAACATCAGCTATTTCACGTCCGGAGAGATCGTAAATTTTCAGCGAAACATCTCCAATACGATCATTCTCGAAATTGATTACCGCATTGCTGTTAAACGGATTTGGATATACGGATGTGATCGAGAATTCATATGGTATCAACTCCCGGTCTATCCCTACATCCGATTCAATCAATTCAAATTGGAACCTCCGGTCGCACTCGGTTGAAGATTCTCCGCTAATTGCCGTCACCCACCAATTAATCAACGCATCAGACTCAAAAGAGTTCCACAATGTATCCAATCCTATCGCCAGAGATGTATCCACTAAACTTATTGAGAGCGAATCCTCTCCAAACTGAGCCCAGAATTCGTAGGTTACATTTTCAATCTCATTCGGATCGTCAGAAGAATTCCAGGAGAAATCTACTAATGTTGAGTACAGGGTATCTCCATTTGCCGGTTCAAGCAATCCGAATGCGGAAGGTGGTACAGGATCGACAACTTCAAGCACACAGGTGATCAGAGTGTTGCCGAATTCGGCATTGTGATTGAACAGAATTTCCGCCTCATAAATACCGGACTCCAGCATTTCACTGTCTAAAGTTAAAATAAAGTCGGTGAACTCTCCCGGCAGGATTCTGCCATTTTCCGCCCCTGCTCTGCCGTTTTCAGCTTCAATTTCAAAGCTGAACCAATCCGTGTTACCTGCAAGGTGCCAGATATTTAACCTGTCCCACCCATTCCTGGCGGTATTATTGCTTATATTCAATAATACCCGGCTAGTTCCAAAATACACGTCACATATTTCACACCCTCCCGGATACCGGTCATTTTCTGGATCGAGGTATGAACAGAAATTTAATTCATTAGTGTTGATATTCACTTTATGTACAGTTTGTCTTTCGCTTTCCTGTTCGAAGCCAAGTATATAAAGATTGGAGCTATCGGGATCATCTGCACGATAAGCATAACCAGTAATTTCATATCCCTGAGTGTTGATTTCGAGTTCATCAATCCGATTTCCCTCTCTGTCATAGGCAACCGGGTTATCGGTCGCGTTTCCCAACCATAAACACTCTCTTTCAGAATCCCAGGTTATAACAGAAACTGAATTATACGGTCCTTGAAAAATCCCCATCACCTCACCTTCGGTAGACATTCCGATAACCATTTGTTCCGAAGTTCCCCAAATCAATTCCCCATCAAATGTCAGATCTCTCATTCCAACTTCGTCATCACCTGGCTGTGCGAGTGTATCAACCAGTTCACCTTCTCTATTGAGTATGTAGATTGTAGGTCTTGAAGCATTTGATCCGGAGAGATACAAGAGGTTATGAACATAGACAACTCCATTGATTCTCAAATCGTTCAGAATCCTGCTCACATCAAAATCATCCCGTAATTCCCACGGGCTGAATTCCTCATTTGCCGGAAACCGAAAATCGACAGACCAATCCAAGGGTCCATTACCAGTGTTTTCAATCCTGAACGGTAACTCCCTTCGCGTATCCGGATGCTGGATTGAACTAAGATTCAAAGTGGATGGTTGAAAAGTCGAATTTAGTAATGCAAAGTTGATCTCGAGAGTATCGTTATAGTCTACAATCAGGTCCACAAGTATGGAATCCTGGTACCCGTTTGCGCTGGCAGTAATATCAAAAGGAATTCCTGCAAATGCATTACCTATTATCCAAGATCCATCCTCTCCACTGAAACTGATCTTCCCGTTGGAAGTCCGGATAATGACATTTTCGATGGGTTGATCAGTCGAAAAATCGGTCACAACTCCTTGAAGGACACCTGTATGACAGTCAGTGTTAAATGCTGAGAACAGAATCGCTCTTCGATTTTGGAGAGGCGCAGCCGGTACCGGATACTCATCGTTAAAAGAATAACTCAAGCCGGTAGTGCCATCAGGACTTGATATACCAACAGAGGCATATGGAACAGTAACACTCCAATCCCGACTGCCTTCAATATTCGCTATGCTTTTATACTGCATCAAAATATCTGAATCACCCGAAGGGTTTAAACTGAATTCCTTGTCATAGAGAATAACCTCGAATGTGAGCTCGTCACGGCCATTATTCCTCTGAAATAATCTATGCCACTGAATTATCATTCGGTGCTGATTCTCATCGTAATAATAATATATTCCTGAATTACGAAGCAGTGCAAGATTGTCCCATAATGGCGCAATCATCCCAACTCCACCACCAATACCCCGGTCAAGGGGGTAGTTCTGGAAGTTGGTAATTCGGGGTTGATTGCCTATTGAAATAAATCCATTTGTACAGACAGTTATAGTATCGAATTCCATGCCGTAGAATTGACTGATGAACGGGAGTGGAACTGCTATCGCTTCTCCGATATCAAATTCTGAACGACCATCAAAATCCATGAGGACACCATCATAATCGTTGCCTTCCTCATCCGGACAAATCTCTACCCAATCATACCAGGGTGCCTGCTCCCAGTCTCCATCAGTATCATCAAAACATAAATACCCATAATTATCAGGACCAAAAGGTGCATTCTCCCTCTCTTCACCAACCTGTAACTCAAAGTATACCCTGTCGACAAAGCCATTTTCCTGGGTAAGGATCAGGAGCATTTCATGTTTTGAACCGGGAATTGCGAAACCGTTACCGCAGACTATAAACCGGTTTTCCCTGAGGCGGATTCTACTTCCGGATGCAATTGAACGATACTGCGAGTTGGCACTTATAACCAGAACTCCCTGGCTAAGTGGTATTAACTGAGCGTTAAGTTCATCGCTGTCAACTGATCCGATATTCGATATCTCAATGTTTAGTTCTTCATCTCTTAAACCGATGATTCCTCCGCCGACAACTCGAGATAATTCTAAATTCGGGGAACAGGGATTCAGTAAAATGCAGCTCCGCCAGCTATCGTCACCGCAAGAAAAATCAACGATTATCTCAGGCCGGGTAACAGGACGACTCGCGCCATCAGGACATGACCGGGAGATTATTAGTTGAGGATTATCCTCGCTTTCAACTTCCTGACCGCTGTCAACATTACCAAATGACATATCGGGATTTTCGATTTCTACAAAGGGGGAAGAACTGCTGATCACTGCAGTGACCCCATTGAGATCATCCTCACCATTATTTACTGCCGTAATAGCTAAACTGAAAACCTCATCTGGATTAATGTTTTCATCACCGTTCCCATCGATTTGATTGAGTGAATACTCCGCAACTTCGACAGATCGGGCGGGCAAATCGACGCTCATCTCACCGAATAATGGTCGAATATCTCTTCCGGTTACAGTAACATAGACGACCCCATCCTGAAAAGACATGCCCTCATCAAAATTGAACCGGACGTAGCCATCAACACCGGTTTTCTTTGTGACCATAAACATGTCATCATAGTCGGCGTACTCGTCAGAATCTGGATCTGGTATATTACCGGGAGCATATATTGTCACCTCCGCAGCTTCGACACCATCTCTATTCTCCGGGTCGAATACCCGAACTTCGACAGTCCTGCATTCAGGATGGACAACATCGGGAAATTCAAAATCGAGTACTCGTGGAATGCCTATCCAGGATTTCAGGGCGGGATCTCCATACGCATCAAAATCTGTTTTGACATGTTGGTACAACCAAGCGCCGTTAGCACACCTGAAATCCGGAAAGTACCTCTCGATATCGATTATCGCCCTGTTCCTCGCCCACCCGAAGTCAAGATCGTGCAATAAAAAACTGTTGACCATTTCCATCCAAACGGCATTGGTAGGCGCGGTAGGTGTTACACCCCAGCCTCCCGTTCCGGCAACGGCTCCCTTTAACTCCCGACCTGATCCGGATCTGAAAATAAGGTCTAAAGTAGCTTCTCCATGCCCGGCATTAGCGATATAAATTGGAAAAACTGTATTATGCTCAACACCCTGTAAGGTCCACCTGAAATAATTGTTCTGAATTCTCCCGGCTATTAAATTTGAACCAGCATTAAACAGATCCCGCACCACCGGTCCAACTACATCACCATCATGATCCCAATCATAATTCTCATAAAACGTAATATCATCATACCCGATACTCTGCAAAACCTCTTCCGCCCACCTGACAACCGTATGGATTGTAATATGCCAGGCAGATTCACGGTTATTCCCCCAGTGCTGCGACAGTACTCCTCCACGGGTATACCAATCCGTATCATCCATTTCAGGAGTCGCTTCATAGAGCAGAGTCTTTTGCACCGCAAGCTCCATTAAGTCCCGGCTCCCCGATGGCCACCTCGAGAAGGCTACATCGGGGTATATGTCATCACCTTCGAGCAGAGCGTAAATATAATCTGCATGGTTAGCACCACTATGCCAGACGGATTGATCCCGATGAGCATCCAATATCCAATTCGGATCAGGTTCAGTATAGTATTCGGTTCTATCTCCGATCAGCAGTATGTGATCAAAGGGATCTATTCCCTGATCTATATAGTCGTCATATCTTTCCTGAATCCGATCACGAACGAAATCTTCATTTTGAGCCTGACCCGAATTCAAACTTAAAATGTCTACCTTATAACCTCCCTTACGTCTCCACTCGATAAATGGTGCAGCGTATTCAAGGCAATTCTGATGTGTCACAATTAAGTAGTGTCCGACGTACTCATCCTCAAAATCGGGAGCTGGATCGTCCCTGCCGACCTGTTCGCCATTTATTGCAAGTGACCGCATGAACCTGCGAAATTCCCTGCTTCGGTTTCGCCTGTTTGGATTTTTTACCGGGTTTTCAGGAGTGCCATTAGTGTATCGAATTTCTGTTTTGATCCCCTTATTTCGGATAAAACTGCCGGAAACGCAATTATACTGAACCGGATAAACCGTGACTTTGACTAAACGGACGCCCCTTATAACCATTGGTCTCGACATTTCAGCAACCACCGGTGGGTAGATCGATTCATCGACTGAACCATCCCTGTTCAGGTCGGTTTCAAGATCTTCATCAACACACAATTCAGGTGGTGGAACGTTACTGAGTATCTCAGAGCTTTCAACTTCGAAGGCAAACTCTAAACCTGCATTGGGCGGAACGACAACAAAACGGCTGACCACAGGGAGCATAGGTTTGTCGGAGTCGTAAGTTGTCCCTTCATTTTCAAAGGTGAAATCAGAATAATCGTTTCCGTTCCTTGAAAATGTCGTTTGATGACAATCGGATAAATCAAAATCGAGTTTAGTGCAATTGTCAAAACTCTGCACTTCGGAATTTTGAAAGAGATTGGAAGGAGGGTTATCAGCAGCATAACTGTTTGAAAAGAAAATTAACAGACAGGTTGTTGTAAAAAGAAACAATCCAGACACTTCTTCACCCCTGCTAAGTCAGCGAGAATATCTTCGGATTGCAAGTATCCAAAGATAAAGATCATTAAGATTATACAGGTACACCCGTAGTTGCGGATAATCAAGTTTTGACGCGTAATGTCAGACAGATATTTATATAAGGTAACACTAAATAGAAATAATTCCAATACTTGACCATCACCCAAAACCCTTACCTCAACCGTAAGAAAATCACTAAACTTGTTTCAAATAAATTCGTTCTTATATTAACCTATGTATGGGCACATGGCATGTGCCCTTGTTCGATTGTCAATAATGTACACGTGGTTCGCATTTCGGATTCTTATTAAGGAGTGGTGTCAGGCGTCCTCGCCTGACACTTAAGTCGTAGTTATTACGTTAGGTAATGACGCCTGACAACACATTCCGATGAAATCACTAAATAATCCAACCGTACGGGCGATTCACGAATCGCCCCTGCGCACCGCCACTAAAAATAAAGGCATGATTCGTGAATCACCCATACAGTATGATAAGCAAATATTTGGATAGCACATAATTCGCAAGGAAAAATCTTGAAAATCAGATATTTAATCCCACTACTTTTTCTGACCTCCTCAGCCATTGCCCAGAACTACGCATTACCAGAAGTCATCGGCAGGATCCACAACGGTGGAGTATACGGCTACGATTACTGCAGTATCGGTGACCAGAACGGAGACGGCTGCGATGACCTCATGGCTCGTCACTGGAGTCAGGTCGTAGATGTTTATTACGGTGGTGAGAATATGGGTGACGAATTGGATTTTCGATTTGATCCCAGAGAAATATTTGGAGATGAATTTCGAGTTTCCGTTGAGCCAATATGGAATATTGGAAATCTGATAATTGACAGAGAACCTTTTATTGGAATAACAGCAGTTGTAAGTGAACCAGTGAGATTTTATACTTTGCTATACGAAATTGGGGATTCTCTTAGTCAGATCCCCCAAATCATTCTAAGCAGTCGATATATTTACAAATTTGCAAGAAGTTCGACACAATTTGATATTAACGGCGATGGTTTCCATGATCTAATTACTAAAGTAACCGAGGATGGAGACCTCCAAAAACTACAAGTGTATTTTGGAGGAGCGAATTTCGACACTTTACCTGATTGGGAAACTCGATTTCATTCAAGAAGTAATAGAGCCTGGGTAACTGGAGGAGATATTAATGCAGACGGCTATGACGATTTTATCTTTCGAAATGATGGGTATTCTTTATTCCTTGGTGGGGATCCTCCTGATACAAATAGCCATTATCATATTGAACCAGATCAGTTTGAAGGTGAAGTGAGTATGCGAAGAATCGATTACAATGGTTATTCAATGCTCCCGGATGTTAACGATGATGGCTATGATGATTGGGGCTTGTATTTTACTGAATCCGATGGGATGGCGATGAATGATGGTTACATGATTTTCTTTGGTGGAGAAGAGCCGGATATGATTCCCGATCTCGAACTCGAAGGTCATCGTCGAATGTGGCCTGACGAAGGTGAATTATGTGGTGGAGATTTCAACGGAGACGGAATTGGGGATATTGCCACAGCGATGACAGAGGTCACTGGACCTCGAAATGGTGAGGTTCACATTCATTTTGGTTCCCGTTGGATTGATGGAAAGGCTGATATCTATATCGATTCAAGTCGAGAATACGATGGTGAGTTTTTTCCACTTGGGAGGGCAATTGGAGGAGTTGGTGATTATAACGGTGATGGAACAGATGATTTCGTCGTTCGAGCAAGAAGGGAAAACCCGGAATTAGTTGTTTTTGCCGGGAATCCGGATTGGCAGGTTGGTGTTCCTGATGAAGCATTGCCACAGGATTATAACGTATCGATGAATGCCAGTCCCAATCCGTTTAATAATTCAGTTAATGTCAGTTTTGAAATTCCACAAGCAGGGCATGTGGAATTATTAATTTACGATATCCGTGGGAGGGAGATTGAGATCCTGGTAAATCGAAGAATGGGTAAGGGATTGCATTTGATTACGTGGGGAAATGACAGGGCTGGGGTTTATGTTTTGTCTCTTTCGGATGGTGAATTTCGGGAAATCAGGAAGGTTGTATGTCTCAGGTAGATGGGGACGAGTTTCTTCAGGCGTTTCCGATTTCTTTGAAATATTCCGATCCTGTTAAGTTTTGTCATTCCCTCGCAGACTTGACATCTGCTTTGCTTGTGAGGCGCATCTGCGAAACACAGCAACTTACAGGGTTCCCGCCTGACACCACTTTTTAACGACATATTCGGGAGAAACATGTCTGCGCAAGCCAGACTGTGCAATCTACCCTTGTCAACTTGCAAACTTTTAAACTTGCAACTTGTAAACTTATTTCCGTCACATTTCCGTCACACCCTCAATCCCCCACCCACAAACGCTTTCCGCCAAAAGTGTGACGATGTGACGATAATTTCTGCTATCACTGTTTAGTCCTGTGCTCTGTTATGAAGCTTGCTTTTTGCAAAATAATGTTGTATTTTGTCAACATATAAGACGCTTATGTCATGAATCATTTAGAAGATAATAGCAATATGTTGCTAATGAACGATGAGAACGGATTGTTCTACATTCAGAATGTAGGTCGGAATGTTATTCGTTGAAGAGTATAGAGTACAGCCTTTAGGCTGAAAACTGTACCCAATACTTGCAGTGTAGTAACCCGGATTTTTGAATCCGGGGATTTTGTTCAGTTGCGTAGATCGACATCTTATGCCAACGGAATTAAAGTATACATTTCTTTCGGATCAAAAACCCGACAGATAACAGTTCCCGAAAGTAATGACTCATGTTTGTCTTTGCGAGGAACGAAGAGACGAAGCAATCTGTTTGTATATTAGCGACTTAAGAGATTGCTTCACATTGTTCGCAAAGACAGTATTTTCAAGAAATGATATACGTGTCCCGCTCTTTATACTGTTGTTATCGGTTATGGTGGATTGTGCTAATGGTGGGATTTACCCCCCCTTCCTCCCCCCCTACTTCGCAGGGGGGGAAATATGTGAGGGGAAAATGTGCAAAGATTTACTTCATCAAAACAACCTTGCGGGTTTGTTCGGTGTTTCCGGTTTTCATGCGGACGAAATATGTTCCGCCGGCTATGCCTTCCGGCATTAACGTGATGGAGTGATTACCGGCTGGGTACCATCTCTGCGAGATATCCATAACCTCACGTCCCATTATGTCATAAAGCCTCAGGTCGATCTTCGTGTTTGTTGCAAGTGTGAAGAATAAACGTGTCGTGCTGTTGAAAGGATTTGGGTATGCGCCGTGGAGGTAGAAATTGGTTGCTGTCCCGCTGCCATTCTCATCCCAGTCGACGGCAGCAAAGTCCATTACTGTCTGAACCTCGAGGAATATGTCGTCAATATTCCCACCGTTAACAACTATTGTACCGGCACCGTCCGGTACCGTGAATCCGTCATCGATCCTCTGCCCGGGATCTTCAACATCAGGATACCATGTACTCAACAGGAAGCCGTCTCTTTCAACTGTAGCAAGAATGTGGTAGGTTCCGTCCTGAACACCATTTATCTCGAAACCACCTTCCCAATCATAACTGAAATAGTTTGCATGAGCACCGGCAAGTTGACCTGAAACGTTTATCAGGATTACAGTCAGCCCCAATCCAATCATACCATCCGCTGTTGTGGCTGTACCGGACACAATCCATCCGCCCTCAGCAACGGGCATCTCAATTGTGTTTACTTGACCGGCTGCAACATCAATCAAATCCGCCCCGTCTAACGAAAAACCACCTCCGTAATAAACATAACGGTGATTGGGAGTTTCAATGTCTGGGTTGTAAAATGCATATAATGGTAGAGTCAGCATTTTGTACCTGCCTTCAGGCAGACAGATTTTGCGCGATTCAGCAGCTACAAACGGGCTGTCTTCCGGATAGGTCGGGTAATGATCAATCTGAACACCTGCCTCGGAAAACGGCACAGCAACATAGGAGAGGTTACTGTCAAATATGCCGACTCCGAATTCCTGACCTTCGAAAGTGTACTCTATCGCACCGCCTTCGACGAACTGGAGGTTATGTTCCGTATTCTGTTGTTCGATAACCTCAACTAATTCCGCATCAGCCGGATTGGTCACATTCCCTGAATAAATCGTAGGCCAGATATTAGCGTCGTCCCACTCCATATCGTCATGGTATTCAAATTCAGTGTAGAGGGTATAAGTTCCCGGTGGGAGGTTACTGAAGTTATAAGCACCATCCTCATTGGTGTTTTCATCCTGGTATTCCATGCCGTCAATGGCGAGGATCACCTGCTGGTTTTGAACCGGATTTCCATCGGGATCGGTGAGCGTACCTGAAAGCGATCCACCCCATATGAAATTGATATCAATCGGACCGATTTCATCGGCAACACCGAGATTAAACCACTCTGCTTCCCAAATGAAATTTACGTCACCTATAAAATTACTCTGGAAATGGTGTCCGCCGTATTCCGGAATGAAGCGTAGTGTATGTGGACCTGGTGCGAGAGCAAATTGTGTTCTCCACGTGCCATCTTCCTCGTTATAAATTACATCATCATGAAGCGAACCGCGGTTTTTGTCATAAGCGCGCACCGAAAACAAATCCTCCGGGAGGAATTCACCGTCGGGATCGCGAACTGTTCCAAAGAAATTCGCTCCGAGTTCGACTTCAATATTGACATCTGCCGTCATTTCGCCGGGTGTAATCGGAATTGGTTCTGCATCAATAAGATCAGTTGCACCACCATAGAATATAGGAGCAAAACGTGGATCTGAGGGATAAACCTGAATATATGCGTCACCATCCGGTAAACCATATAGCGCAAAATTCCCTTCCTGATCAACAAATCCAAAAGTATAGGGCAGGAACATGGACATCGGAGAATCGGTGAGTACATAAACGTACATGTAACTGTAAGGCAGTGGTGTTCCGTCACCTGTCAGTGAACCTGTAATCCCACCGCCGAGTGGTAATGCCATATCGATGTTTTCCAGAATCTCGCGCTCTGTTATCTCAATAACGCTCATATCGCCAGCATCGTAGAAAGTTGCGGCGTGCATATCCGGAGGCATGGTCATAAACCTGACGGTGTACAATCCGGGACGAATTGGAACAGAAGTATAAGCGGCTGGATTTTCCAGAGCAAAATTGTAAAACACTTCGTAGTAATTTCCATTCTCATCCATTACTTGAGCAATTACCGCCCACGGTTCAAATTCACCTCCCTCACCGGGAGTTACAGATCCCGAAAATTTACCACCGGGACGAAGAGTAAAATTGACATCTGCAACATCGTTAAAGACATCAACCCATTCGGCGTCGTCCATATCCAATACTTCGGGATAATAAACCTGATAATACCAGGTTCCTTCCGGAGCACTCATTGCTCTAAGAATGTAAGAATCTTCTTCGAGATCATTGAACTGATATTGACCATTGTCAGTAATCATTCCGTCCCACTCGTCTTCATCACCGGATATTTCTACAAAAATGGGCTCTTCGATGAGGTTCCCATTCACGTCAAGAAACGACCCGGAGAGGCTTGCTGCACATATGACTCCTGGCAGCATCATCGTTATAATTAAGAAGTACAGTGCCCCCTTAAAACAACTAAAAATTTTAAACATACATCCTCCTGAGAGTTTTCTTGCTTAAAAATCTATCAAAAAAAAAGACAATCTAATTTGTATTTCTCCTGGTTGGTGCAGGAAATTCGGGAGCAGATCAAAGTGAGTGAGTCTGTAGATCTATCATAATAGCATGAAATTGTTGATAATAATCGTTTAACGCAATCTTACTGATCAATTCAGGCAAGTAATTCTGAAATACTGCATATAGTTGGGAAAAGCGCTATCCTGACGATGGTCAGTCAGTAAGTTATGAGGGTTTTGCCTCTTTTATTTCCTTCTTTTTATCCCTGTAATTGTTTTATTAATGGATCAATAATCACAAGATCGCACAAGTATCCACCAGTCTGGGCAACATTTCTTGCATCTTTAAGTGTTTCAAGTGCCTCTTTCCTGGTTGATTTATTTTTCATTAGATGTTTAGCCAATCCAATCAGTCCTTTGATAATGACCTCAGCATCACCAATTTTTCGAGATTCTGTAATCCCCTCATCCAGGTTTTTCCTTCCTTTTCCTTCAATCATCTCGATTAATCCAAAGCCGATTTTGCATGATGCACAGGAGGTTTTGCTTCCCATAGCTTCAGCAATTTCAAATGCTTGTTTGAATTGCTCGTCAGCTTCTCTGAATTTATTCAAATCTAAATATACATATCCAAGGTATCGCCTTGCGTAATCTTCCATCGGTTTACTGTTGACTTCAATAGAACTTTCAACAGCCTGGTCGAGGATTTTGGCGGATTTTTCAAGTTTCATCTGGTAATGAAAAACCAATCCCTGATTAATCTTTATACGCGTTATTTGATCCTTGAATCCAAACTTTTCTGAAATTTTTAGAGCTTCATCATAATGTTTAAATGCATTTTCAAAATCACCATTATCTTGATACCATAATCCTACATTGCTTAAAGCCAGAATCGTTCCTCTATGATATCCCATTTTAACAGTAAGAGCAAGAAGTTCTTCATAAGAACGGAGTGCCCTGTCTCGCTCACCCTTTTTCTTGTAGATGGTCGCAACATTTCCAAGGTAGAGAGTTTGGGTCTGTTTAGAGCCAATGCTCTTAGCGATCTCCAAAGCCTGTGTATAAGCCTCAAGAGCTTTGTCTAAATCACCACGGATGTGATGCAGTACTCCTATATTCCCGAGATTTATTGCCTCAAACTTTTTATTGCCTATTTTCCGGCCTATCTCGACTGATTTATAATAACTCTCAAATGCTTTATCATAATTTCCCAGAGCTTTTTGGGCAACTCCTATTCTGATCAGTATTGCAGATAAGCCCTTATCATCCCCGATTCTCTCAGATTCACTCTCGGAAATTGTCCATTTTTCAAGAGCTTCCTTAACCTTATTCTGCAGGTAAAACCAATCCCCAGCTGAGCTATTTATGTTAATCTGTCCAAATGGGAAATCTATCGTCTTGAGGATTTCATTTGCTTCATCAATGACCTTCTTCATCGCATCTAATTCATGAGTTCGCTGATAATAACCCGATAAATTAAACAGAACGCTAACAGTTCCCTTTTTATCAGATCTCTCATAACCCAATTCAAGTAATTCATCGAGGTCTTTTTTTCGTGCCTCCATCTGACCAAGGAAAGTAAAGACCTTTTCTCGCATATTCAACAACCGGAATCTCTCATCTGGTCTTTCCTCGCTTGAAGCTCTTTTTATTGCTTTGGAATAACAGGATAGTGCATATTCATTGGCGTAGATATCAAAAGCCTTGTCTCCTGCTTTATGCAAATAAGTGATCGCCTTACCATCTTCATCGGTTTGAGAATAATGTCGGGCAAGTTCATCATACCAATCTATCAGCGAGTCACCGTACATTGTTTCGAGGCAGTAGCCGATTTTTTTATGATATTCACGTCTATGTGAAAACAACAGACTATTGTAGGCTACTTCCTGTGTGAGTAGATTTTTAAAGATATAATCATAAATATCTTCCTCTCCGGATTGGATTAAAATCTCCCGAGAATCAAGCTCATCCATTGATTCGATAATCAATTCATCATCAAGATCAGTCGGGTAAGAACCCTTAACGATGTCTACCTGGAATTGTCTGCCAATTGCGGCAGCGACATTTACGGTCAATTTTGATTGAGGATCCAGACTATCCAACTTACTCATAATAAGGCTGTTAAGGGAATCAGGAACCTCCACCTCCGAAAGGTCACCCTCTTTATCGATAAAAACACCGGTGCCATCGGAATCAAGCGTGAATTTTATCACTTTTGTTGATAGGAGTTTATCAAATAGTTGTTCGACAAATGATGCATTCCCGTGTGATGAATCATATAGAAACTTCATTAATTCATCATCAATGCGTGAAGCTTTATACTTCTGAATTATTAATTTTTCTGTATTTTTCCGGGTAAGTTCATCCACTGTAATTGCAGTGGTTGCTTCATGTCCTTCGATAGCCCCAATATAGGGCGTTTTAAAATCCTTGTTATAAGGTCTTCGGACATATATAAACAATACGGGAGAATCCGCAAGGTTTCTGAGAATGTAGGTCATAAGAGCAAGGGAATTTGTATCAATCCATTGAGCATCCTCAATAAGTATGGACACCGGAGATTTATCACTTAAGAATTTTAAGTACTGAACAACAAAATCAAATAGATTCTCCTGTCGAAGTTGTCCGTCGAAATGTTTGGTGAGTTCATTATCCTCACACTTAACACCAAGCAGGTTAGCAACGATCGGCAATCGAAATGTATTCTCCGGATCTGCTTCTTCAACAACTTTCTGAAGTTGATCCAAAACCTTCTGACCACCTCCTGAACCTGGCAGTCCCATTAATCTGCGAAGAGTAGATATCCAGATGAAGTAGGGAGATTTAATCGCATAACTGAGCGCTTCACCACCTGCAACTCTAAAATCTGATTCAGAAATAACATCAACAAGTTCTTCTGAGAGCCTGCTTTTTCCAGTACCTGTATCACCCCTGATAATAAGAACCTGTGATTTTCCTTTTTTGACCTTCTCAATTACTTTCAGAGCTGAGGATACTTCCTTTTTTCTTCCTACTAATGGTAGTTTTTGTACTTCGCGTTTTTTAGTTGATTCACCCTTCAAACCTCTTGCCCTATACACAGGCATTGGTTCAGATATGCCCTTAAATTGCACAAACTTAGGCTCTGCAAAATCAAAGACGTCTTTCACTCTTTCATAAGTTACACTATCAGTCAAAAGTTGACCTTTAAGACTGTTTGACATTATTCTTGCTGACAGGTTTACTACACTACCCATAATAGTATATTCCTGTCTCTCGGGGGAGCCAACTTCCCCGGCAAAAACCGATCCTGTGGCAATGCCCATTTTCAGGCTGATTCCAAGCTCTTTCATCCGGTCCAGACCACCTACAAGTTCAAGACCACAATATATTGCTAATTCTTCATCGTTTTCGTGAGCTGTGGGTGTTCCAAATGTTAGAATCAGTTTGGAACCTTTGTCACCCATATCAATTTTATTAATCGAACCATCATATTTTGTGGTAACACCATATATCCAGGCATAAAGCTCTGTTAGTTTTTCTCCTACTTTTTCATCATTGTCATAATCAAGACCGCTGAAAGAAATAAAGATTACAGAAACTCTCCTGATTTCACCAACCGAATCCATGCCTAATGCTATTCTATGATTGACGGCAGGATCTATAAATGTTTTTGCTATTTCTGTCCATTTTGGGACTAATTTTGCTTTTCGCTTTTTTGGAGCTTTTCTTGCAGGTTTAAAATCAGGGCTTATCCGGAAAAAACCATCCTCAATCTCCTCTCCCAAGATCTTACAGGATTTTGCAATATCTGATGTGATAATAACTTCACCTGAAACACCATGATGTTCAGCATCCGCAGCACCATCCAAAGGATTTCCAGCAAGGACAATTTCTCTGCCGATATCATTTTCACAACCTACAACCTGAAAAAGCGTATCTCCTAATGCCATACCAATTTTCATTCCAAGCGAAAAGGTTCCACCCCGCGTTTTCATAGCTTGAAAATCAACCATTCTATCCTGAAGGTCAAGCATTGTCCTGACAGCATTCTGCACACGATATGTTCGTTTTGAAGGATCCTTAATCGGGAAGAATACAGTCATTGCATCCCCTCCAAATTTACCTACAAATCCATCGGCATGATGGATAATACTGATCATGGTCGTGAAATAGCTATTAAGAATTGAGGTTAGTGTCTCAGCTCCCTCGTTGCCCATTGCCGAAAGTTTTTCTGACATAGCAGTAAAACCGGATACATCTGCAAATGCAACGATTGTTGGAAACCTCTCTTCTCGAACACCTTTTGAAATGTTTTTCAGAAGATGTGTTGGAACAAATGAAATTGTTTTTTGATCGGTATTCATAATTGACCTCGATCGCATGAATAATCATTAACGTCAAAATGGTCAGGAAAGTTCACTTTATTTAGTCCTTTGTACAACAAAATCTGATCTCCAGTTGTTGTTGAAATTCGCTTTGAATGACGAAAAACAGGAGTTGGTCTTCTCCCATGTAATAAATGTATATTCTTTTGATATTCAAGCAAGTATTAATATTCAATAATTATCTTTTTTTATACTCTTTAGTCATAAAGTTTTTAGAATATTGTACTTTTTAAGGCTCAAATTTGTACCTATTCATCTGAAAATTTATATTTTTTGTTCTTTATGAAATAATTTACTTACTTAAATTAAAAGAAATTATTATCTTAAAAGTTGAAATGTCATTCTAAACCGATATTGGAGAACTTCAGAGAAAAATGGGTGTAATTGAACCCCAAAAAGGAGCTTCAATAATGTTTCTAATTGAAAGTGAAATTAACCAATTTGGGGCTTATTTTTGGCTTTCAGGGCAAAATTTCGTTAGTTCTTGAAAATATACATGTTACGCAAAATAGTGATCATTTATGTGGTTCATCCGACTAACGCGTACTTAGCTTCGTGAATGGCCATGATTTTGAGC
>CAYLYZ010000092.1:0-24118 GCA_964387885.1 uncultured bacterium
AGCCATTGATCATAACATCTGGCAAGATGATCATGATGAACCGATCTTCTACAGCGGACGCGGTCCCACCTATGCAGGAGTAATGAAACCAGATATCTGTGGACCTACAAATGTATCAACGGCTACCGGAGCACTTGGGGGAACCTCATGCGCAACTCCGCATGTCGCAGGCGCAGCAGGATTAATCCTTTCTGAAAATCCCGATATGACTGCCGGTGATCTGCGCGAATATCTAGCAACTCATGCCATTGATCAGGGCCCAGAGGGATTTGACAACCTTTTTGGACATGGGAAAGTAAATATCGAACTTGGAGAGCCCCAACCACGAGACCTGACCGTCCCTCTCAATGTAAACTGGAACATGATCTCTATCAATGTTACCCCACCTGAAGAGATGTGGGAACGGGAGGAAGGTCCGGATGTCATCCTGATGACCGAACAACTTCGCATTGATGAGGAAAATCATCATCTGTTACTGATGAAGAATGAGGACGGTCTGTTTTACCTCCCGGCATTTGGTTTCAACAATATCCCTTACTGGGACTTAATTGAAGGATATCTGATAAAGGTTGATGAGGATATCCAAGCATGCTGGTCGGGTGAACCAATCCCGGCGGATGCGGATATCCCGCTCGAGAGGGATTGGAACCTGGTCGCCTACTACCCGACTTATGAGCTTGATGCCAGTGTTCCGGATTATTACGTTTTGTCTCCGATTATTGATAATGTCATGATTGCCAAAGACGGAGATGGCAATTTCATGCTACCGTCTTTCGATTTTTCCAACATGCCTCCCTGGAGGGAGACGCAGGGATATCAGGTCAGGGTTGATGAGGATGTGGTTTTGAATTATCCGGAGGAGCAGGACGAAAATGCAGCATTAACTCCTCATTCCCAACTTGATTGGGAATCCAGAAAAACAAGCGAAAACATGAGTGTACTGATCACCAGTATTTCAGGTATAGAAATTAATCAGAACGATCAAATTGTAGCCTATAATTCTAATGGAAGAATAGTCGGAGTCGGCACAATTGATACCGATGGCAGATGTGGTATAGCTGTCTGGGGAGACGAAACCCAAACAGAGAAGATTGATGGTCTGCTGGAGGGAGAAGCTTTCAAACTGAAGCTGTGGAATGCAGAAAGAGAAATTGAAGCAGATTTGGCAGTCGAATCTTTGCAATCCGGTCAAGGACTTACCTATTCGACAGATTCATACATCGTCCTGGATGTTTCGGTGGATGTGACAATTCCAAAGGACTTCTTCTTGTCAAACATATATCCCAATCCATTCAACTCAACAACCATGATAACCTACGGGCTGCCAGTCGCATCAAATGTATCACTAAAACTTTACGAATTGTCAGGTCGGATGATTCAAACATTAGTTGATGGGGAAAGACAGGAAGGCATACAAACCACAATCCTGAGTGCAGATGACCTGCCGTCGGGATTGTATTTCATTCGCTTAAGTGCATCCGGGCATGTGTTTACGAGGAAAGTAATGTTGGTCAGATAAAATCATGGTATGTGTTGCTGTGATTTTCTAAATAGATTTCAAAAGAGAGGAAACTAAAAATGAATCAAGCTAACAAAATATTTCGTAGCCAACTGATACTTATAGTTGTGGTTACTTTTATCCTGTCCTCTGTACAAAGTATGGCAGGAAACATTGAAGGATCAAACGATTCTGAACAAAAGAAAGTCTACGTCTATCCTGATTATCCAATAGAAAAACCAACCTATCGCAAATTACACTCAGCTCTTAGCGTCTTTCTCGATATTTATTACGAAAAGGGCTTTGAAGATGCGAGTGAATTCGCTGAATATAATTGCATTTACATTAAAGGTAATGATGTTAAAGTTGATCTACTCATGAAGCCTGATCATCTTCCCGGTGAAATCCCTGAAGCAACTTTGAAAAAATTCGGAGCTATAATAGATGCTCAATCCGAGCATTTTATGACTCTATATGTGCCGATTGAAAACCTTGCGGATTTATCTGAAGCACTCAAAATAGTTTCTTTGCTGCACAGCCCGATAAAACCAATTCAGACCGTTGTAAGTGAGGGATTTGAACTGGTTGGTGGTGAACCATTTCACGATGTCGGGATCACCGGGGAAGGTGTGAGTGTCGCAGTGATGGACTTTGGTTACTCTTTTCTTGCCAATCGACAGAATGAAGGTGAATTACCAGAAAATTTTGTTGAACGAGACTACACCGGACAGGGGATCGGTTGGGGGAGTACACATGGGACAAGGTGTGCAGAGATCTTGTATGATTTTGTACCCGATGCCGAGTTCTGGCTGGTAAAAATAGGTGGTCCGGCACATGTCGAAAACGCATTGAATGACCTGGTGGAAAATGGTGTTGATATCGTCAGCATGTCATTTGGCTATTATGGGGGGATCATCAGCTATTTCCTCGAGGATGATCCATTATGTCTGGCCACTAACCGAGCCTTTCAAAACGGCACATTACCGGTAATAGCTGCCGGTAACAGTGCCATTAAACACTATCGCGGAATTTTCGATGACCGGGATCAAGGAAATACTCACCACTTCGGAGAAGATAACGGTATGTGGTTCGGAACACTCAATCATTTCATGCTAAACCAGGAACCCAGGTGGTATAACCAGGGAGATTTTATAGGCAATTACCTGTATTGGGATGATTTTCCTGGGACAGATCAGGATTATGCTCTGTTAGCGTGGAGATGGGATGGTGCGCAATGGGTGCATGTTGCAACAGCCAACAACCAACAGGATGGCGATGATCGACCTTTTGAATTTTTGGAAGGCAGAATTAATATTCCAGGTTATCGTGCCATCAGCGTGGTCAGGGTTGATGCAGATCGCATGATGGATTTTACGTTGTGGTCGAATTCTAACCTTTCCTACAATACACCTGAAGGCAGCATCCTGACGCCAGGTCGCGCAAGTGAAGCTACAACTGTGGGAGCTATTGATTATAACCTCTGGCAAAATGATAATGAGGAACCGATTTTCTACAGCGGACGCGGTCCCACCTATGCAGGAGTAATGAAACCAGATATCTGTGGACCTACAAATGTATCAACGGCTACCGGAGCACTTGGGGGAACCTCTTGCGCCACTCCCCATGTTGCAGGCGCAGCAGGATTAATCCTTTCTGAAAATCCCGATATGACTCCCGGTGATCTGCGTGAATATCTGGCAACTCATGCTATCGACCAGGGACCAGATGGACCGGACAACCTTTTCGGACATGGCAAAGTCAACATAGAATTAGGACCAATTGAACCTCGCGAGCTAACCGTTCCCCTTGAAGTCAACTGGAACATGATTTCGATTAACGTTATTCCTCCGGAAGAGATGTGGGAGCGCGAGGAAGGTCCGGATGTTATCCTGATGACAGAACAACTCCGTATCGACGAAGAAAATCATCACCTCCAACTCCTGAAAGACGAGGACGGTAGGTTCTATCTGCCGGCATTCGGTTTTAACAACATCCCGTATTGGAATTTAACTGAGGGTTATCTGATTAAAGTCGACGAGGATATCGAAGCTTGTTGGTCAGGCGAACCGATTCCGACAGATGCAGATATCCCACTTGAGCGTGATTGGAATCTGATAGCCTACTACCCGACTTATGAGCTGGATGCCAGTGTTCCGGATTATTACGTTCTGTCTCCGATTATAGATAATGTTCTGATTGCAAAAGACGGTGATGGCAATTTCATGCTGCCTGCTTTTGATTTCTCCAACATGCCACCCTGGCGGGAAACTCAGGGGTATCAGGTCAGGGTTGATGAGGTTGTGGTTTTGAATTACCCACCAATGGAGGATGAATTAAACAGCATCGTCGATATGACAGGTGCAGAAGAATCTTTGCATTGGTCTGGTTTTGAACAAACCACAAACAACATGAGCGTCCTTGTGAACGGATGCAAGTCTGGTCAGATTGCAGCATTTAGTACAGATGGAACAATTGTTGGATCAGGAACAATCAATCCAGAAGGCAGATGCGGATTAGCAATATGGGGAGACGATGAATCTACAGGGAAAAAAGACGGTCTCTCTGAAGGTGAGAGCTTTAAGCTCAGTCATTGGGATGCGGTGGAAGAAACGGAAATAGAGCTTGAAATCAGTTCAATCCAGATTGGCAAAGGATTATTTTACGAAACAAACTCTATTACAGTAATTGATATTAGCTCGAACTCAGAAATACCTCAGGAATATTTCCTGTCTCAGAACTATCCGAATCCATTCAACAGCACAACGCTAATAAATTACGGTTTGTCAGAAGCAGGATACGTTTCACTGAATGTCTATGATATTTCAGGTCGAATCGTGGCAGAATTGATTGACACGCAGGTCACAGCAGGTAATCATACTATCGAATGGGAGGCTGCAAAAATGACCTCAGGATTATATTTGCTGCAGCTTGAAACATCCGGATACAAGGCTATAAGAAAGGTGGTGTTTACTAAGTAAAATTTGCTAAAATGAGAAAACCTCTTGATTCCTTATTTACTGTCTCCTCGGATCAGGCATCTCTTAGTCACTTATCTAAAAGACAATACCCGTAATTCCTTGGTAACAAGGGATTGCGGGTATTTATGCGGAGGATGAGGGACTCGAACCCCCAAGGGCGCAAACCCGGCGGTTTTCAAGTCGCATTTTTATGATAAGTTACAACAGATTACGACTCGCAACCGCAATCTTTACAATTGCTTAAAAAATATCTTCTGTTGTTATTCGTGGCACACTTTTGTGCTTTTTTGTGGTTTAGTGTGCCATGAGTGTGCCATGGAATGGCAGGAATAATTATCTAAATGAAATGAAAATAAGAAAAATACTCACAGCTAAAGATACGACAGATAGAAAGAAAATATAGTTAAATAATTCCTTATCACTTTCATATTTTTCATTGGTTAATAGAACTCTTAATGAAATAAATGATACGAATGAGATAAGAATTAACACAACTGATGAGATAAATATATGTTCATTGATTTTAATGTATCTGGTGTCTCTATGACCTCCAAGAATCTCAATAGTTGATGTAAAAAGAACTAAGAAGTACAGGAATTCGAAGAATAATAAATATCCTGAAAATTTTCTTATTTCCTTAAGCATTGTGGAGCTCCTTAAATTTTATAATTTAGCCAATAAAGTCAATGGTTTCCTTAATAGCTTCTCGCTGTATATTAGCACTTTCTAAATCAATAGCATTGATTTTTACTAAATCTTCTAGCGATTTATAGAAAACTTTTAAAATTCCCTCTCCTGTAGAATCTAAGCATCCACGATAAACATGAAAATTTCCGCTTTCAACAAGATTTCCTGAAAAATTTGCAATTGATACTAAAATTAATTCACGATATGATTTTCCTGAATTAAGAACCTTGATGTAATCCTTTTGATTTTCCACAATACTAGACTTAATTTCAGATTTTACATAGCTAAAATAAAAAGAAAGATCGTCAAACTCTAATTCAATTTCGTCAAGAGTTTTCAACAACGAACGAATTGTTTTTGATGGAAAAAATGTACTTTTAAAGGAAATTATTTTTGAATAGAAATTTGAAATGTTACTCATTTTTCATCCCTTGGTTGTGCTTTTATAATATCTTTCTTATCTACTATTTCAACAGGAGGCTTTGGAAATTCCACAATATCACCATGAGTATTTAGAATTGCTTTTCTGCATTTGGTTGCAAATCTTATGTCCTTTTTAGATTCAAGATATTTAACTACTTCAAAAAGATCAGTAGTTCTCACCAGTGCTGCTCCAGTGCTTCTTGCTGATGTTAAACATTTCTTAGTAAAAAACTCAGATCTTTTTTCTGGTTCGATTAGTCTGAAGGCATTTCCAAATAATACACCATGTGCGCGTTCATCTACTCCTTCACGTTCAAAGTCTTCATGGATATTCAGGGCGAGTTGCCGAAATTTTTCAATATTTATTGCCTTTCTATCTTTACCTTCAACTTCACCTAGAAATCTTCCTTCTTTGGACTCAAAAATAACATCAAATTCTGAACTGGAATCTTTATAATTTTCCGCCTTGAATCCAATGAGTTTTAGTGAATCCAGTATTATTGCTTCTAATGGTTTACCATTTTCATATAGAAGTCTCTTGTAGTTCGATATTTTTTTAATCTCGTCCCGGATTACATCCCGTTTATCAGTCAGAATTGTAATTTCATCATCTAACTTAAACATTTTCGATCTAGCTTCAATTTCACGCTTCAGTTCAAAGTGTTTTTTATTTGTCCATGATGGAGCAGGTGATAAATTTGATTCAAGTCTTAAAGCCCTATCAATTTCAATTAAATGGCTCTGAAGTTTTTTCCCTAGTGTTATTGCCTTTGAATTCCAGACGTACTCATCATCATCGTTGTAGGTATAAAACTCGCTTTTTTCGAAATTGATAAATGGAAGCAATACTAAATTCCCACTTTCTTTAGTCCTTAAATGTAATCCAACTGTTTTATTGCCGTTTTTTGTTGTGAAAAGTGGATTTTGATATTCAACTTCCAATTTAACTCTATATTCTGAAATATTTTCTAGATCAGACCAATATGCTTTTACGAGATTACCTCCTAAACCTAATTTTATAGAGAATCCCTTTGTATTTACTGGTTCTAGTTTAAGTGGAATTGAGTTATAGTTAACTATCAAACTATTCTTTACTGTCTGAACTTGATTTCTTCCAGTTCCTGAATACTCACGTTTCCCCGAATCTGCATAACATTCCTGTTTAGCATTTAGTATTATAAATACAGTTTTTCCAGCATATAAAGCATCTTTTATTTCAGTCTGCCAAAATTTTATTTGATCACGTAGAAGAAAAGAATCATTTTCAGATAGAAGTGGTTTCCCGTTTAGTTTCTCGTATGATTCACTAATGAATCCAGTAATATCCGGATTAAAAACGACAATGTCTGCGTCTAAAAGGGAGATCTTGGAACCAAAACCATAATACTCATCATCTTCCATTGGACTTGAATATGCAATGCTAAAAATAGTTTTCTTTTTCATAAAAATGAACTCGCCTTTACCCATCATTATTTTTGAAGTTTTTTTATAATCGAATGTACTCAAAATACAATCGATTTGTCAATAACATCTATCTTTGAATCAGAGTTGATTCATAAAACTTTAAAAGAAACCTGAACTCATAACTGAATTATATTTTATCGTAAGTACATTTTATTCGAAATCTCATGGAGTTTTAATATATTGTATATGCACAATTTACCATTTTTATAAAGTCTTTAATTTTAGTATTTATTAAGTACTTACGTTATAAGCTGTTATCTTATAACGTAAGTTTACAGACACCCCGTATATACAGGCACGGGGTGGTGTTTGTAAACTTGTTCATATTTTGTAACTTAGCTATCATTTTCATGATCGATTGAATAATCTTGAATTGCGTTTTTTTGCGAACCTCGACTTTACACACATTTTTTACGTCCATTCCTTTCTTCACTTGAAACCCATATAATGGTTTCTTTACGTTCATCCATCCATTCCCGTGAACAAAATGTGGAAAAGTGCTACACTCTTTACGTGAACTTTTCTCTTTTGTTTTAATTCTCATCAATCCATTTGAAGAATTCAGCCTCATCTAACAGGACTCTCCGACCAATTCTCCGGATTACTTTTTCAAATCCATTTGATTCAGCATTGAATATTAAATGCCTTAAGCCTCCGATCGGTGGCCACTCATGATGATCGTTCCATTTGGTGACTGGAATCAGCCTTCTTTTGTTTTGAAGTTCTGACATTGTTTTCCCTTTTTCTATCTTTTGAATTGATTTGTCAATTGTTGCCGACAGTCAATTAAAGGAAATTGTTGTTCAATGTCACGGTAGATAAATATTTATAATCTTACCGTACTGCCCTAATTCTCCTTGTTTTCAGGAAAAGCGGTTAAATAAAACCATCTATCATTTTGATTATTATTGGGATTGATTAGAGTTTCGTCCAATCGTTTCTCTCTTTCCTCATGATTATCAATCTTATTCATGAGTTTGGAATGTTTCTTATAGGCTTTTTCTGCAGTGTGATCAGATATGTTAAAATCTTTCGATACCTGGAATGCAGATTCTTCAAATGATTCACCGGATTTCATCATTTTCGCGATCCTAAGAGCAATTCTATAATCGCGAAATACTTTTTCATTGTCTCTCGGTCTTCCTCTTCCCGGCATATTGAATGCCTCGCGAAGAGATTTATTTTCAGATATGTCTAACAGTGCATGTCCGAGATAATATGATAATTCCTCGTTTAGCTGATTTCCTTCAAGAATCCATGTTCCAAGTTTATTCAGGAATTCTCTTGAGCCGATTGGTTTTGAATTATTCTTAAATTTCTTTGCCATCTCATTTTCATCTGTCATGATCAGGCTCCTTTGAACATGCGTTCATTCATTGATTCAACCACTTTTGCCGTATGTGCTTCACTGAGATGAGCATATCTCTTGACCATAGCCAGCGTTTTATGCCCTAACACTTCAGCAATTTCAGCAAGGCTTGCTCCATTCATTGCCAGATATGATGCTGCAGTATGCCTCAGATCATGCCACTTGAAATCTTTAATGTCAGCTTCCTTGCAGGCTTTTTCGAATGAATCTCTCAGCTGTATCGACTTATCCTTATCTCTTGTGGATGGAAATACCAGCTCTGTATCGAATCTTCTTTTGATTAATCTTTGTTCCATAATCTGCAGAGCCAGACCGACAATTGGTAACAGCCGAATCTCGTTATTCTTTGTCTCATAAAGTGTAATTGTACGTCTGTCGATATCAACTTGATTCCACATCAGACCTAAAAGCTTGGAATAACGTGCTCCAGTAGCCAGAGAAAGAACAACTGCGTCATATAGATCCTTACTGCCGGATCCGCGACAACTTTTCAACAGACGCGATTTCTCGGCTTCTGAGAGGTATCGTACTCGACCTCTCGGTTCTTTTAGTTTCCTGATCTTTCGACATGGATTATTTTCGAGCCATTCCCACTCGTTTACTCCGATCGTGAAGCAATGGCTCAGAGATGTCATGTAGCGGTTCATTGTAGAATTCGAGCGATTGAGTGATTTCATCTTATCTCGAGCTTCAACAATTAATGCTGCAGTCACATCCGATAAAGCATAAGCTCCGAGTTCTTTGTGCCAGTATTTCAGATGTCGCTCAACATTTCTGCTGTCTTTCTTGTTTTGAGATACATGCTCTACATATCGATCAATCAGATCCGCTAATGTATGTTTCTTTGATTCTGCAGTTTTGAAATGCCTGCCTTCTCTGATTGCGGATTCTGTAGCGGCAGCCCATTTCCTTGCGTCAGTAAGACGCTCGAACGATGCTGTTTGATTCGGATAGCCTTTGAGTCTGACCTGAACATGATAGGTTACGTTTCCGGAACCGTCTTCTCTTTTTCGAATAGATGCCATTTTCTCTCCTTACGACAATTTACGATAATGTACAATCGTTCCGGATCCGGCGCAATAGATTTGAGGTGAAAAATACAGGAAAATGGTAAATAGAGTGTGCCGAGAGTGTGCCACAGGCAATATTTAAACAGAAAAAGGATTTGCAGTAAAACCTGCAAACCCTTATCTGTATTGGTGCGGAGGATGAGGGACTCGAACCCCCAAGGGCGCAAACCCGGCGGTTTTCAAGACCGCTGCCTTACCAATTAGGCTAATCCTCCGGGTTGGTTCGAAATTAATCGAACATTAAGTATACGGATTTATTTTTGAGATGTCAATATTGTGTAGTTCTTTTTCGACAGGTGAGGGCACCTGACGTCACTTACAATAGGTGGATGCACCTGACGACACTTGCAGTCTTGCAGACTGGGGGTGTCTGTCAGCCCGTAGCAGTAGGATTCATGTAATGCGATTTTGATTTGGAGGATTTGTCTATTGACGAATGTCGGACAGGAATGTTCGGCTTACTGGGGAATTGTCGGACAGGGATGTCCAACCTACTTCTAAATTTCGAACTGGCAGGTCGGAAATCAGTGGGTTGCTGTGTTTTCTGGATTCCCGCCTTCGCGGGAACGACGTGCTTTCACAAGAATCGATTATTTCATAGGTCTCATGAATGTCCAACCTACTTTTTAAATAGATCTTGTGGCATTTTTACGCGGACTAAGCCGATGCCTCTTTTCTCGAAAAGCAGGTAGCCTTTGTCGAGGATGTGGAAGAAGAGATCGCGAGTGACTTCTACGTCTTTGCGACAATACTCAGCGACCTTTTCGTGCTCTCCGTTTTTCCACCATTCCAGCGACTGCAAACCATCGGCACTCTTGGTTGCACCCAGTGTTCCTGCAGCAACTGAATTGAGTTTGAGACGGTGTCCGAGGGCTTTGGTGATGTGAACCAGCATGTCGTAAGAGTTAAGCGTCCTGAAATCGAAACCGGAATAAGCCCGTAATACCTCGTAATCAAAACGGATCTGGTTGAAGCCGACTACGAGATCAGAGGACTTTAACACCTCAATGAGTTTCTCCGCATCCTTCTCCTCAAAATCGAGCCATTCATCTCCCGGGAAACGATAAATTACCCCCCAAGCCAGTCCCATCGCTTTGATGTTTCCCCAACCTCCAACTTCCTCAGCGCTACGTTGCGTTTCGAGATCGAATATCACACCGGTTTTTGAGTTGTCCCATGAGCTCGGAACTTTAGCAGCTTTCGGGAACTTTGGTTTTGGTAGTAAATCCTGCTCAACAGGTTTTTCAACTTTTGCGCGTTTTACGACCAGTTTTTCTGACTTTGGAGGTTTAAGCTTCTTTTCAAGTTCTCTTTCACCTGCCAAAACAGCCAGCACCAATTCCGCAGCAGCTTTATCAAGTGGGATGTTACCATGCCCGCACTTTGGGGAATGGATGCAGGAGGGGCAGCCAATTTCGCAGGTGCATCCCGATACGAGTTTGTGAGTCCGTTTCACCAATTCCGGGAAGACCTCGTAAATGCGCGCTGCCAAACCAATACCACCGGGGTAACCATCGTACATGAACACTGAAGGTCCTTCAAGCTGCGGGTGGGCGACCTGCGAATATCCTCCCATGTCGTTACGGTCGCACAGAGCAAAAAGAGGGGAGAGGGCGAGCAGGGCATGCTCGACACCGTGAATGCCTCCTCGGAAGTGAATTTTCTCCCTCTTTGCCATTTCAGCTGACTCATTGGGGATCGAGATAGCCAGCCCAATTGTCTCAAATGAAGTGGGCGGGAAATCGAGTTCGTGTTGGGATAACAGTTCCTGTGTCACAAACTTACGCTTCTGGAATCCGACGAGTTGTTCTGTGACTTTTAGCCTGACCAGTTCGACAAATCCCTCTGTAAGTTCTCTCTTCTTAAGGTTTTTTAGTATCTCCGTTTCCTTTTCGAACATTGGGGACGTATAATGGCTGGCGTGAAACTCTTCAACTACGACTTTTTTTGATTTCATATCAAGGTCATGAACCAGGTATTGCTTTGCCCGATGCAAGTATACTGCCCCTTTATGACACTCAGCAAAAACCGACCTACCGCTGACCGAACCGAGGTTGCGCTCAGTTCCCATTAATTCAATTGTATATTGCTCACCAGTTGTTCGAATATCAACAGTCCTCTGTGGGCGTCGTCGTGAGCTGAAATAGCGATCTCCAGCAGCTCCGAGGAGTAGCTGACCACTGTCCGCAAGTTCCTCGATTAGTGGTCTATGCATCGGTGAATCCCACATCGGATCGCTACGGACAATGGGGATTTCCTGTGCAGCGCAGAGCAGATGTGGACGGATGATATACTCGTTGCTTTTATCTACAATCGCTTTTTCAACAGGACGGGCAAAGAAATCTTTGGGATTCCTTATAAAATACTGGTCGAGTTGATCATGTCCGGCAACGAGACAAATCGCTGCCGGGAGGTTTCCGCGTCCGACACGTCCGGCGCGCTGCCAGGTGGTAGCTATTGTCCCAGGATAGCCAACAAGTATGCAGACATCCAATCCGCCAATATCGATCCCAAGCTCAAGAGCAGATGTTGAAATTACTCCATTCAACTTTCCCGAAATAAGGTTTGATTCGATCTCCCGTCGTTCTTCAGGCATAAATCCTGCGCGGTACGAACTGACTTTTGCACCGAGTTTTCCGGCAGTTCGATTAAGCCACATGTGCAATAATTCGGTCGTGCGTCGCGCCTTGGTGAAAGCGATAACTTTTAGGTTTGATCTAAGAGCAGCCACAAATAACTGCAGGGCAAATGAGAGGTAACTCGTTTCGGGATTGAAGAACAGAAAGTGTCGCCTGTTCATCGGAGCACCACTTTTGTTGACTATTTCAAATGGTAGACCGGTGAGTTCTTCAGCCAATTCTTTTGCTCCAGCTATAGTTGCGGAAGTGGTAATAAATTGAGGATTACCACCGTAATAACGACATAATCTGATGAGTCGATGGAGTACATGCAGGAGGTGACTACCAAATATCCCACGGTAAACATGTAGTTCATCCAGAACGATATACTTTAATCCACGCAGCAAATCTTCCCATGATGAATGGTAAGAGAGAATCCCGAGGTGGAGCATATCCGGATTAGTTACCAGGATGTTTGGTGGTTTCTTGCGCATCGCAGCGCGTTTACTTGTAGGAGTATCTCCGTCATAGATTCCGACCGATACTTTACTTTCCCATCCAGCTGATTTGATCAGTGCTTCTAATTTCTTCGCCTGATCCTGTTCGAGTGCTTTTAATGGGAAGAGGAATATTGCATGTGAGTTTTGTTCTTTTGTCAGAGCTTCAAGTATTGGCAGATTATACAATAAGCTCTTTCCACTGGCAGTGGGAGTAACAGCAACAATATTTTTCCCGCTCCTGACCAAGTCAATTGCCCTTGCCTGATGAGTATATAACTGTGATATTCCGGCATCGGCAAGTCCTGATTCGAGTTCATCAGGCAGAGGAGAGGCGGGATCATTTCGCTTTGCTCTTAATGCACGCAGTTCTTCATGGTGAGCAAGAGCTGAGAATAGACCCTCATCATCCTTAATTCCATTTAGAAAGTCTTTTAGTGCCATTCTATTTCAGGAAATGATTTCTGGACATTATTTGCTATCGCTTGAATAATGACTCCCAAAATTCAGTGTCAGGAAAGGAACGTGGTCGCAGGTGGCAATGTGCATGATCAGGAATTTGCCGTTGTTCCCAATCTATTACCCAGGGAGTTCTTTTCGGATTTGCTACCAGAACGTCGCCTCCATAAATATTCAACAGATCTGTGTCCACTGCAAGTGGGACGGAATCCTCCGCAACCAGTTTCCGGAAGTATTTTCGAACATGATCTTTTTCATTATCGAGGAAATTTGAACGGTGCAATTTCAATACTGCCATAGGAACTTTGCATACAATGCAGTCTGTAACAATAATAAGTTCATCTTCATAAATTAGCCGCGAAAGAACTTCACCGTCAAAAACCAGTCGGCAGAGCGGACAATCCGGATCATATTTCTTTAACAATTTTTCTCTTCTGTTTGTTTAATTAAACTGTCAAATCCGCATTGAATAATTAAATCAGAGGCGACGCTGGTACAAACGATAGGTCTTATATTTCTCGGCACCAATTTTCTTTGCAGCTCGAATCATTTTTCTATTATTTTCGAATATCGCTGAAAGCTCGAATGATTCGTACTTCTTGTCTTTTGTGTTTTCCCAGGTCTTGTAATAAAGTGCAGTGTCTATGCCTCTGTTTCGATACTTTGATAGAACACCGAGTAACACGGATCTTAAATGTTTGATTTTTCTCGAATACCAGAAAGCCACCGGGTATCCGAAAGGAAATACTCTTCCATTCAAGTGACTTAATACACTGTTATAATCCGGTAGAGAAATAGAGAATCCAACCGGATTGTTATTCACCTCTGCGATCAGAATTAAGTCGGGATCAATTATTTGTTTAAGAGATTTGAAAATACTATCTATCTCCCCTCTCGAAATAGGAACAAATCCCCAGCTCCTCTCCCAAGCCTGATTATAAATAGAGCGGATGATTTTTACTTCACGATTAAGATTTTTCAAATCTAAGCTACGTATGGTGGCGTTATTTCTACTCAATAATTTTTCACCGGTTTCAATCAGCTTGTGGGACACGTTTTTTTTAGAAACTCTAAAGGCAAAAAGATCAATTGCTTTCGAAAAACCAGCACCTTCCAACAGATCGGGATAATACGGGGGATTCCAGACCATTTTAATCGAAGCAGGTAACTCGAATGAATCCACCAGAACACCCATCTCACTGTGCATTGATGGATTTGTGGGGCCAATCATGCGAACCATTCCCTCTTCACGCAACCATTGAGAGGCAGTATTAAAAAGTGCGATTGATATATCCCGATCCTCCACACAGTCGAAATATCCAAATTGGCCGATAGCTTTGTTTCGTGCTGTGATAAATTCATGGTCAACGATTCCAGCAATTCTCCCGAGGGTGTGACCATTAATTTGTGCAAGGAACATCTGGATGTCTGCGTGCTGGTAAAAAGGATTGGTTTTTGTATCAAAACTACTTTTTTCCTTTGAAATAAGGGGAGCAATCCACGCACGCCAGCGTTTGTGCAATTTATACGGTAACTTAATGAATTCGTCCCGGTCTGTTGCTGTCATGACCGGTTTTATCTTGATTGTCATTGTGAAAATTTATCCGCAATGGTGTTTATCATCTGGACGAGTTTGTGAGTGATTCGTTTATCACATCCCTGTAAATTAAATTAACAGTTTTTTAACTTCAGCAACAACTTTCTGTGGTGAAGCATAAAACCTCTCACCTTGCCATCGGCTCTTTATTTCGATTTGGTTTTTACTCAGATTTCTCGTTGAAACAACAATATGCACCGGAATCCCAAACAAGTCTGCATCTTTCATTTTCACACCTGGTCTTGCTGACCTGTCATCCATCATAACCGAAAGACCAGCTTTTCTAAGCTCTGAATATATCAATTCTGCCTGGCTGAGTAATTTTTCATCATCACCAAGAGGAATCACGCATGCATCTAGTGGTGCTATTGATTTGTTCCACCTTATCCCATCTTTGTCGGCATTCTGTTCGATGTTTGCTGCCAGGATTCTGTCTATCCCAATACCATAACTTCCCATAATTATCGGCAGTTTTTTACCCTTACCATCAAGGAATTCAGCTCCCATCGAGGATGAGTATTTCGTGCCGAGTTTAAAGATGTGCCCTAATTCAATTGCCCGAAATACTCCTAATTCCCCGTCGCATTCACGGCATTTTTCTCCGGCTCGAACTTGCCGAAGGTCAACATATTTATCTGGTTTAGCATCCCGTCCAAGCTCAAGTCCCATGACGTGAAATCCATTGCGATTTGCACCGGTGATCATCCCAGATGTGCTCTCAAGTCGATAATCTGCATAAACGGGGAGTTTATGATTTCCATGAGGTCCGAGAAAACCAATATCTGCTTTCAAATGTTCCTTGACTTCCTCAGCCTCAGCAGGTCGAACCAGACCACCTGCAATCTTTACCAACTTGGATTCGGAGACTTCATCTTCACCGGAAACAAGTGCAATAAATGGTTTTTTCCCCACATAGTAAATTAAAGTCTTAACCATCCGACTCGCTGGCACACCAAGAAAATTTGAAACTTCCTCCACCGTCCGCTGGTTTGGAGTGGAAACCTCTCTTAAGGTTTCAGGTTTTCCCTGGGATGCCGATTCAGCTTTAGAAGTTGCTACCTCCAGGTTAGAGGCATATTCGCAGTGTTCACATCGGACAACTTCATCTTCACCCGCCTCTGATTCTACCATAAATTCCTGGGATTGACCGCTGCCCATTAAACCTGAAGATGCACTTACAATAAAAAATTTCAAACCACAACGTTCAAAAATATTAACATATGCCAGTCGGTGCAATTCATAACTATGGTTAAGCCCATCTTCATCTCTGTCGAGTGAATAGGCATCTTTCATTATGAACTGTCTGGCTCTAAGTATGCCTCCGCGTGGTCTCGGTTCATCCCGGAATTTGGTTTGAATCTGATACCAAATTTGCGGCAAATCACGCCAACTCCGAATATGTCCTCGCGCAATCGAGCAAATAATTTCTTCATGAGTCGGAGCAAGACTATATGTTTGTCTTCTGCGATCATTTAGACGAAACATCTCATCACCGAAATCCGTATTTCGACCAGTTTCGTCCCATAAGCCTATTGGAGTAATTGCAGGTAAAAGCAATTCCTGACCGCCAACTCGGTTCATCTCTTCTCGGACAATTTGACATACCTTTTGAACAGATGACCAGCCAAGTGGGAGATACGAGTAAATCCCTGCTGCAACCATCCTAATCAAACCAGCTCTGAGCATGAGCTTGTGTGAAGCGGCAGTAGCATCTGAGGGCGTTTCCCGTAATGTAGGGGCAAAGTAATTTGATCGTTTCATGAGAAAATTGGGTTTCGAAAAAATATCAACTTACAAGTTAAACTAATCACACATGATATGCAAGCTCAGTTGGATGAGTTTCATATCCGAAAATAGTGACTTTTCCTTTACCTGTTTAATTGTTAAATAAAACGTTCTATTTAGTTTAACATTGCCCTCAGGCATTGAAATTGGATTTACTTATTGTTTATATTTACCATCAGGCAATTTCCGTATGTGGATTTAGGATAATTCAAAGAGTGTGATTGAATATAGGTTATAATTCTGTAATAATCGCATTAGTGTTAAGTCGACTTGAAACCGGAATTTACAGGTTTAACAGGAAATTGGTGTTGAGATTAAGCGTACTCGGAGACAAGAACATTAAACCCCAAACAATATGTGAGAAAATACTCGCTGCTAAAGCAGGTCTAAAAGAGGTTTTTCACGGTCAGCTTGTGACTGCTCGACCTGATATAGTTATGTCGCATGATAATGCTGGCCTTGTTATACGTCAATTTCGTCAGATCGGAGCAAAGTATGTCTTTGATCCAGCAAAGATTGTTATACCACTTGACCATCGAGTACCTGCCGAGTCTGAACAGACCGCGACAGCTCACAAATCGATAAGAGAATTCGTAAAACAGCAAGATATACATAACTTTTACGATGTCCGTGAGGGCATATGTCATCAGGTCATGGTTGAGAAGGGTCATGTATTGCCAGGAGAGCTCGTTCTTGGGACTGATTCACATACAACAAGCTATGGGTGTGTCGGGGCAATTTCATCTGGTATTGGAGCGACAGAAATGGCTGCTCTTTGGGCAACCGGAGAAATCTGGCTACGTGTTCCTGAAACCATAAGGATCGAAGTAAAAGGTGAATTCCCGAAGGGAGTTGGGCCGAAAGATCTAATCCTTTTCATAATCGGACAAGTTAGTGCAAAAGGGGCAGATTATATGGCCGTAGAATATTATGGACCTACCATAGACTCTATGTCAGTATCGGGACGGTTTACGATTTGCAATATGTCAATGGAAATGGGTGCAAAATTTGCCACTGTTCCTGCGGATAGTAAAACTGAGGAGTATGTATCCTCTCTTGCGAATCGGCCATACCAGGCAGTATATGCGGATAAGGGTGCTGTCTATGTCAGAGAGTTGTCTCTGGATGCATCGAGTTTAGTTCCGCAAATTGCAATGCCACATCGTGTTGATAATGTAACTCCAATCACAGAAGTCTCCAATCTGAAAATTGATCAGGTCGTCATCGGTTCATGTACAAATGGGAGAATAGATGATTTGAAGATTGCGGCGAACATTCTTAAAGGCAGACAAGTATCAAGAGATGTCCGTTTGTTGGTAATCCCTGGCTCCAGATCGATTTATCTGGAGGCAATGCAGCTTGGTTTGTTAAGAACATTTGTGGAAGCGGGTGGATTAGTGTTGAATCCAGGATGTGGACCTTGTCTGGGCGCACATCAGGGTATACTTGCACCCGCTGAAAGGTGTCTTGCCACTACAAACAGGAATTTTAAAGGTCGGATGGGTTCAACTGATGCTGAGGTTTACCTAAGTAATCCTGAAGTTGCTGCAATGGTTGCAGTAAATGGAGTCATTCCATCCTTAGATGAATTCAATTCCAGACCTGATTGATTAAATAGTATACTAAATGATAATGAAGAGAGCTCATTTCTTAGTGAAGGGTAGGGTACAGGGAGTCAGTTTCAGGTGGTTCGTACGGGATTCTGCTTTGCAGTTGGAGTTAAAGGGCACAGTTAAAAACCTCGCTGATGGATCTGTTGAGGTTAATGTCGAGGGATCTGAAGATAAAATTTTGGATTTAATACAAACGATGAATAATGGAAATGGAATTAGCCGAGTTGATGATATAAAAGAGATATGGAGTGAATCGAAACAGGAATGGCAAACTTTTACAATTCTTTTTTAGGACAGATTTTTGAGTAAAAAACCAAAACTCCTGATTTTTGACATTGATGGGACTTTAGTGTCAACGGGAGGTTTGACAGGCGTAGCATTTGAATTGGCTATTGAAGAACTTTACAACGTAAAGAATTCAACTAAGAGCATCGAACCTTTCGGATTAACGGATCAGTTGATTTTTTCAGAGATTCTTCGAATTAATAATATACCACACGATAATGTTGTCGAGGAATTTGACCGATTTTGTGAGAAGTACATTATACATTTGGGAAACCAGTTAAATACCTCGGATACCACTAAATTGCTACCGGGAGTAAAAACACTTCTCGAGAAATTGAGTGCGGAGAAAAACATCTTTCTTGCTCTTGAAACAGGAAATATTGAACCAAGTGCGTTTCTAAAACTTCACAGTCTCGGAATAATTAATTATTTTCCGATCGGTGGATTTGGTAGCGATAGTCCTGATAGAGCAAAGATTATAGAGCTGGCTTTCAGACGTGCTCAAGCACATTACAGGGTACCCTTCTCAATCAAAGAAACATGGGTGATCGGAGACACTCCCAATGATATCAGCGCTGGTCAAAGGCTGGGCGTTAACACAATTTCTGTCGCAACGGGAGTTTTTAATGCAGATCACCTAAATCAGTTTCGTCCGAATGCAATTTTCGAGAATTTCAATGATTGGGGAAGGTTCTTGAGTGTGATTCATAGACAGGTCCCCCAGGTCGAATCCAAACCTAATTTTGAACCTGTACCTGATTATAATGCCGATTCTCCAGATGAAATTGCCAAAAGCATTGAACCGGATTCAAATGATATAATAGTCGACATGGGTTATCCCTGGGATGAATGATTAAGGATCAATTATGTTTGAAGCCATTACAAAAACCGCAGTAGTTGTGCCAGGATTCCTGTTTGAAATGACAGTAGCGTTTATTTGCGGTGGATTAATTGGTCTTTCCGGTGGAATCCGTCATCGAGTTTCAAGCCTCAGGAATAACATATTAGTTTGCCTCGGGATTGTAATGTACCTTAACATCCCGGAATTAATATCTTTGAATTCTGATTTGGCTATTATTAGTAATCCGAACCAAATGGCTTCCTTTCTGGTGATTGGCCTTGCTATCATCTGTGCTGGAATTCTGATTGGAAACAACAAAGGTAATTATGGAATGCAGGATGTCTCGAGTATCTGGATTGTTGGGGCAATTGGAATAATCATTGGATTGGACTTATGGTTATTAGCTCTTTTGGTTACTGGATTGGTTCTCTTGATAATGACTCTGCTGCATTGGTTGGAAAGAGGATTCACCAGCCAACCGGAACAATTGCTTTTAAAACTCACAGTACGTCAGGATTCCCCATCAATTAGAGATAAGATTCGAAATGTTCTGGAAGCAAATGGAGTGCAGCTGCTAAGTTTTCACGCTGAGCAGGGACCTGCCGGTGTGAAACTAACCATACTCGGTTCAAATGATATTGAGGACGTTAGATCCCTTATTGGCAGGCTATGGACTGTTGAAGGGGTTACTGAAGTTGAACATTAATAAGTTTTGATCAACTCCAATCATCGTTGTTTAAGATAGTGTCTGTGTTCTGGATGCCACCATTTCCAAACATATTCTTCTCTTCCTTTTTCAGATACTCCAATACAGCATCCAATTGTATTGGTTTGGGCATGTAATCAATGGCACCAAGTTTCATGGCTTCTTTTGCCACTCCCAAATCATGCATACCACTTATCATTACAACATGAGCTGTTTTGTCTATGTCACGTATTCCTCGCAGGACTTCCATTCCACTCATTCCGGGCATCATGACATCGAGGAATACAAAATGGGGAGAAAAAGACTGCATTTCTTCTAAAGCTGTTTCACCATCATTGGCATATTTTGCAGAATAACCGGAAGAGGTAAAAAAGTGGATCAGCATTTCGCAAACATCTACTTCATCATCTATAACCAGTATGCGGATTTGATCCATAATATGTTCCAAAAGTTAAGTTACAAATAATCTTAATGAAATTAAGATAGAGAATGTCGCGGTAAAAATCAAGTATTTTGTGTTGATTGTTGGAAAAAACAGAGCAACAGTAGGTCATTTTCTTTTCGAAACGAACGATGATAATACAAATAATGCCGTTGCATTATTTGAAATGGATGGCTCATTGCATAAATAGTCATTTCTATCATCATGATAAACTGCATCAAGGTGTTGTAAATGGAGATTCTTATCTGGGATGTCAAGTGTAATGTTGGAATTCTTGAAAATCTCATATGATACATATCCGGAAGCGAATCCCCCTATTAGCGGTATTTTCTTCAGATATGCAATTTGGTGATGGAAGTGTTTGGGGTAAACCGAACCGAATCCACCTATAAAACAGACACCATGTGGATTTCGTCCGAGAATAAAATCACGCTGCGATACCGCAAGGGGAAGAAAATCGTTTTTTCCTGTGACTTCTCTATATAGCAGAGCAAGCATAGCAACCCCAATTTGTATTGATCCAGAGCCCCAGGTGTATTTTTCAAGCGGAAAACCAAACGGATTGTTTGCAGATGTTTCCTGAAAGTGCTTTAGGGATTGTTCTATTCTAGCAAGACTCACAGTATCGTGTTGCGCGAGGCGAATATGAGCAATGGCATCCAGGTCTCCCCAGGAAATCCAATGATTCGGATCGTTCTTTTTCAGGAATTCCTGTGCTTCTCTGAGAAAGGATGTATCTCCCGTCGCTCGAAATAGTTCTGCTGCACCAAGACCGAGATTATCCCAGGCACTTTTATCATAATAAATGCTGTCTGGCCCGCATGATGTTTCAGGTATTTTTGTTTTTGCAAAATCATACGTTTTACGCGCATGTTGAAGTAGTTGGAAACCAAACTTATACTGCTCCAGTTCAGTGAAAATCTTCGAACCCAGTGCCATTGTAGCAGTGAATATACCACAAAGAGCTTTTGATGGAGAATTGTAAACAGGACGATTATCCACTAAAGGATCATTTTCCGGAAGTCGCCATCCTACTGTTTGATCTTGAGTATTTTGCACTTGTATTAGTAACTGATTGTATCTAAAGTGCATTTTCATTAACCATTCCAATCCAATACGTGCTTCGTCCAGTAGATCATTGAACCCATTACTATCATGATCGGGAATTGCTTCCCGATTGAATTCAAATGTCAAAAGGATTAAGTAAGTTGCATATGCTGAAGTATTTAGAAATTTAGTGTAGTCCCCGGCATCATGCCATCCACCGGTTACATCAGCGGTGCTTCCCGATAATGGACCTCCAATAACCTCAGTTGCGTCCATTAAATGGCAAGGTCTGTGAAATTGGGGATTTGTATCTCCACAACGCTGTATCTGGAAAAACCTCAGCAGGGATTCCGCGATTGGTTGAAAGGTGAGTTCATCTATCTTGAATGTATATGATGAAGATCGTCCGTATTTAAACTTATACCTTCCGGGAGTGGTCAAGGCTGAAAAATCTGCTTTGTAGTAGTTTGGAAATGCTAAATATTCACCCCAATAAAACTCTAATTTTCCCTCAAATACAATTTCGTTTGAACTATTTAGAATTTTGAAATCCTTATCCGTCAATGAGTCAGTTGATAAAACAAATGCATTTTTCGGATCTTCAGATAAGAAACCAATTTGATTGAATCTGACAAAATGCTCTGCATTAACAATTTGCGTGAGTGCTAACGTGAATATTGTCAGCAGTATCAACACATTGTTAATGTGAAAAATTGATTGGCTATTTTTTACTAACATCACCTTTATCTGACAAGTTTGAAATTGTACTAATTTCTTAAAATAATGCTGTAATCTAATCTGAACAAGCAATCTTAAGCATACAATTTATAGAATTAAATTTAGCAATTTATTCGATATACTTGTATATCTCAAATCACACTCATATATTCTAATCTTTAGGTACTCTTAGAGACAGTGAATCTGAAAGGGTAACACTTGAAAAGACAACTCCAAGCATCCTTCTTAGGTGGGATTAAGCTCGTTTGGAAGGGGAAAATCCTCACTCAGTTTGCAACAAAGAAAGTTTTAGGGCTATTCTGCTATTTTCTCGACAGCCCGGAAACCGAATTTGCGCGAGACAAGTTAATGCTGATTTTTTGGGGAGGACATTCCGAAGCTCAGGCACGTTATAATCTTCGGTATGCTCTTTGGAATATCCGAAAATTATTCAAGGAGACCGAGGTTGATATTGATCCATTAATAACATCTCGGACATCATGTATAATAAATCCTGATTTTGATTATACTTCTGATACTCAATTATTTATGAAGGCGGTTTCAACTGTAGAAGGTGATGATCGTATAGAACAATTAAAGAAAGCAGATCAAATATACAAAGGATTATTCTTAGACGGTTTTACGCTACGAAATTTACCCGAATGGGAGGAATGGCTTTTTCAACAGCGGGAGGAGTTTAAGCAACATTTTTTTTAAATGCCGCTGTTGAACTTGGAAATCATTACTTAAAGATACGTGAACCTACTCAGGCAATTCCAGTATTTACAAAGGCATTGAATGCAACTCAGGATTTTGAACCCGCGCATGATGGCATGATACGGGCGTATGCGGATCAAGGTAAATTTTCTAATGCACTGCATCATTACAATAGATATGCAGATATTATGAGGAGAACATTTAATGCACCGCCACGACCGGATATACAGGCCCTGAGTGAATCTTTACGCAAGGGTGAATATGTGCCAATGGGTTATGAGGAGTCAAATGGAACATTTATGTATTCTTCGGAAAGTCTTGTTAAGGAGGATATTGAAGAGAGTTCAATTGGGATTGATACGAGTATTGAACAGAAAGAGGTTATAGCTGAAGATCAAGATGAGAATCTATCCGAGGAATCTGACTTTATTGGTCGTCAGACACAAATTGCAGATTTCGATAAAATACTAAGTGAAGTACAAGCTGGTAACGGTCAGGTTTTAATAATTTCCGGAGAAATGGGGATTGGCAAGACAAGACTATTTAACGAGTTATTAAAGAAATTGCCTGAAGAGTTTCTTGTTGGTATTGGGGAAGCAGAAGAAATCCACTCGATAAGACCTTTAGAAGAAATTCTAAGAATCATTGAAGCCTTGAAAAACGATTCGCGCCTCCCGGAGTCATCCAGAGAGAACCTTGAAAGAATTTTAGATGAAAGTGATGAAATAACAAATGAGGGTGATCCAGACTCAGAATATATGCCACAGAAGATTAGAAAGTGGATTTCGGATCTGGCGGCAGAATATCCCATGGTTATTGCTCTCGATGACATGCATTGGGTTGGTGAGTCGGCGTTAAAAATATTTGCAGCCCTATCGCAGGATATTAAGCGTTTGCCTATGTTATTGGTCGGTATATTCAGAACTTTCGAGTTTCAGTCTGAAGATGAAATAGCTTCTTCTCTGATAAGTATTGCCAGAACTGGTAGATTATGGAGGATGGACCTCGATAGTTTGAGTGAGGAAGAAACAATCAGTCTTGTTCAGAAAAAATCTGCAAAATTAAACGAAAAATTGAGTGAACAGGACTGGTCAAGAGTTTACAATTACAGTAATGGTATTCCCTTATATGCATTGGAACTTTCAACATTTCTCGAGGAAGGACACATCGAAGTGCTCGAGAGTCCGGTGCTCGAAGGTAAACCGGATTTCAATGTCAAGTCAGGGCAGAAAGTTGTTCCACCACTAATGATAAAGATATGTAAACTCAGGATGAGCAAGCTCCCGGATAATTATGTTAGTCTGT
>CAYLYZ010000093.1:0-23984 GCA_964387885.1 uncultured bacterium
ATTACAGAACTAAAAAGGGGGTTAAGATGTATACGAGAAAAATAGTATTAATAGTTATCCTGGTTGCAGGAGTATTTCTGGATCATGCAATAGCTCAGGAGAATATGGATGAGTTGAGCATGATTGCCTACTGGAGAGCTGAGGCAATGGTCGCGGAGAATGATTTTCTTTATATTGCTGCCGGAGATAAGGGCTTGCGTATCCATAATACGGAGCTTGATGGCAGTCCTTTCGAGCTTGGACACCTTGATTTACCAGGTTCTGCTCGCGATATCGCACTACAGGGAGAAATAGTTTATATTGCCTCAGGCTGGGGTGGATTATCTCAAATAGATATCTCCGATCCAACCACTCCTGAAGAAACCAACTTCTATGATGATCATCCCGGAGAAGCATGCGCAATTGCGATAAACGGAGATTTCGCCTACGTCGGCTACGATTCAGACGGTTTGCTGGTGTTCAATATCAGCGATCCCGAAGCTGAGCTCCAGCCTGTAGCATTGTTGGAACCTGAATGGGATGTCGATTTTTTGGTAATCGCAGACGGTTTTTTATGCGCTGCAGATAGTGTACGCGGTCTCTATGTATTGGATATTGCTGATCCGGAAAATCCTGCTGTAATTGGTCAGATTGATGTGTGGCAAGGCGATATCCTCGATTTAGCAGTACAAGGGGATATCCTGGTATTAGCATGTTCTCGTGACGGTTTTCAGGCCGTCGGTATATGGGATCCTGATGTTCCAAGACGAATTGGTGCCCTCGATGTTGATGGGGTAGTTGCAGGGGTTTCATTGATTGGTAATTATGCAATAATCTCAGATCATTCTCATGATGTTATTCACACCATCAGTGTCGAGGATTGGTGGAATCCGATTTTGGTGGAAACTTATGATATTCACACTCTGCGTGCTGACTTTACCATCCGTTTTGGAAGCATGGTGCTTTCTCTTCAGTCAGGTGGTTACGAAATCTTCGGAATAAACGATCAGGGTGAGCTGGATATAAGCAGTATTTACACTTTGGGAAGGGGTGCAATTGACGTGGCAGCTCAGGGAGAAACAGCTTATGTTCTCAGTGATAATCTTACTTGTATCAACATCAGCGATCCGGAAGCACCCACAGTTCTGGGTTCTGTTGAAGTTTCCGGTAATCCTGCTAAATTTGCAGTAGCTGATGACTTCGCTTATATAACATGTAATTCAGATGGATTACAGATTTACGATATCAATGATCCTCTAAATCCCACTTTTACCGGCAGCCTCACCCGACGGTATTTCAGCCCCAAGCATGTCGCTGTCCAGGAGGGAATTGCATACGTGGTATGTAATAGCGCTGTCTGGTCAATAGATGTGAGTGATCCCGAACAGTGTGAACCGCTGGGATATCTTGAATACTATGGAAACCTGTTTACAAGATCCATAACAATAGCTGATGACCTTGCTTTTGTGCCCGGAGCATACGGGGGATTAAGGATTTTGGATATCAGCGATCCGCGGTATATGAATGAAGTCGGATACATTCTCCTTCCCGATATTACTCATGCCGTCGTGGTAGAGGGAGATTTTGCTTATGTGCTTGCTTATCAAGGCGGATTACATGTGTTAGATATCTCCAATCCGGAATCGCCAATTATCGTTGGCTATGCAGAATCAGCCAATGGTCGTGACATAGCTTATAATGATGGACTTGTGTATTTAGCCTGCGATTGGGCAGGAGTCAGAACATTTGACGTGAGAGATCCGGAGGTGCCAATTGAAGTTGGGTATTATGAGGGAATTCCCGGAGCCGCATACAGCGTTGCAGTCTCAGACAGTTTGGTGTTGCTGACAGGGCGTCATTTCTTTTCTATCTACCAATATACGGCGGAAGATGATGAAAATATCAGAGGAAATGGGACAGAGTTGCCCGGTAGTGTTTTTATGCAGACGTACCCCAATCCATTCAACTCGACGGCGACAATTAGATTTACCCTTCCAAATCGTGGCCAGGTATCATTGGGTGTTTACAATCCTTTGGGACAATGGATAAGCACCCTGTTTGAAGGTTACAGACCGGCGGGAACTTATACGACAAATCTGGTGGCGAATAACCTCCCATCGGGACTGTATTTCGCAAACCTTCTGGTAGCGGATCAGATGTTTACACAAAAAATATTATTAATCAGATAAGGGAATTAGCAATGCACAAAGCAGCAATATTACTCACAATTATCTGCATCGTGTTTGTAGCAAGTGCAGATCTTCACGCACAGGACAGGGAGAACATTGAACAGGTCGGTCGTCTCTACAATTTCTGGGATACTGCCTCAGATATTATTATTGACGGAGATATTGCCTTTATTGCCGACGGCAGAGCAGGTGTGAAAATTATTAACATTGCGAATCGCGGAAATATTGTTGAAATTGCTGATTTTCAGCTTTGCGATAATGCCACTAAACTCAGACGCGATGGTGATATTCTTTACGTTCTTGATTATCGATTTGGTATGCACCTGATTGATATCTCAGACGTGGAAAATCCAAGGTCCATTAACTATTTCTCTATTGGTGCATATGATTTTGATATTTCAGAGGAATTCCTGTATATAGCAGCAAGCGACCTTTTTGTTATTCATAAAGCAGATCCTGAAAACCTGATTGAAGTTAGTACATTAGAAGTGGATTGGACTCTGACACAGGTTACAGTCAGGAATGATTTTGCCTATAGTGTCATGATTAATTTTGGAGAGGGAGGATCTCGGGGATGCCTGATTGATATTGCAGATCCCGAAAATCCGGAAATGGTTGATGATGAATTCGGATTCTATTCTCGAACAGTATTCAGGGAGAATATTGGTTTCAGCTCCACCAGAGGGTTGAACATTTACGATTTTGAAAATCCTGTAGCTCCTGAGCTGATAAGTTCTGTTCGGGATGACAGTTTTAATCTCGAGACATTTCTTGGTGAGAACAACGTATTTACTGCAGGAGAATCGTTTGCTGTTTATGATGTTGGGAATATCGAGAATCCACAATTAATCAGTGAAATAGATGTCCCGGGTGTAGGACATGGACTTGCGATGAGGAATAACACAGCTTTTGTTATTGATTCTGAATTCTTTTTTTATAGGATGGAATGTCGAGATGATGTTGTTATAATTGATTGTGAGAATTTAGAAGAACCGCAGATAACCAGTACTTATGGAGCAACCGGGTTGATTCATGATGTTGAGGTTTCTGATGGATATGCTTACCTGGCTTGTATGCAGGACGGTTTAAAAATCATTGATGTATCCAATCCCGAATCACCTGAAGAATTGGAAACCGTTGAATTGGATGATCGTGCGTTTGCAGTCGACAAAACAGGCGATTTATTATACGTAGCGGAGGGTGAGGTCGGATTACGGATTTTTTCTATCGAAGATCCAATAAACATAGAGGAACTCGGATCAATAGATACTCCGGGAAGAGCTCAGGATGTTGTAGTCGAAGGTGATTTTGCATATGTGGCAGATGGCATTGAAGGGCTTCGCATAATTGATATTTCTAACCCAGCCAATCCTCTTGAAACGGGTTCAGTGGCAATTCAGGCTGATACTTGGTGCGTGGATGTTGAAGAGGATATAGCCTACCTCGGAGGATATCATCAGAACATGTATTTAATCGATATTTCTGATCCGGAAAATCCCGAATTAATAAGTTCAGTCTGGAGTCCCGGGCATCCGTTGGGTATTGCTGTACGGGATGGATTTGCATATACTGCAAATTGGTGCAATGAGTTAGGTGGAAATGTATCAGGACTCAGAATATTTAATGTTGAAGATCCTGAAAATCCTGAATTGATATTCCAGGAATTAACAGAAGGACAGTCGCATGATATCGTCCTTGCAGGTGATTATGCATATATAACGGATGGTGAGAGAGGGCTGAAGGTATTCGATATCTCCGATCTTGATAATATTGAGCAGGTTGGCTCCTACAATACACCGGGCATGGCTTGCAGGATGACTATGAATGAGGGATTGATTTATCTGGCTGACCAGACGAATCTGGGAATCTATATCCCGACATTTGATAATGAAGCTCCACAGGTTATTGCAGAGATTGAAGATGTAGAATTGAACGAAGATCCGGAACCGAGACATGTTGTTATAGCAGATCTCGATGATATAATTATCGATCCTGACGGAAATTTCGGGCTGGAGTTTTCAGTTCAAGGTGCTCCTGATGAAGCAAATATGTTCATTGATAACAATCATGTGTTGAGTGTGACACCTAATGATAATATTAATATACCTGATGGTTGTCAAGTCACCATTTCCGCTGAAGACATTGGTGGATTGACTGTAGAAACCGAATTTAATCTGACGATAAATCCGGTTAATGATGCGCCCGACCTATTTCAACTTCTTGAACCAGCGGATGAAAGTCAAGTATTTTGTCAAGATACGGTATTATTTAGCTGGGCAGATTCATTTGATCCCGATGATGGTGAAGAGGTGTTATATTGGTTCAGTCTGGATTGTGAAGATCTCGGTATTTCTATCAGTTACCAAATTCCGGAAGATTCAACATCCATAACAATTAGTTTGGATACCCTAAATGGTGGTTGTATGACTGTGGAGACGTTTTGGTGGGTTACAGCGATTTCAGGCATTGATTCAACAGAATGTGAACGACGATTCAGCATGGAAGTGGAGGGAACAGGAGATGTTGATCTTGAGAATAGACCTGTCTACCAGTTCGGTATTGCGTCAATCTATCCCAATCCCTTCAATGCGAGGACGACAATTAAATATACTGTCCCCTCAATTAGAATCGTATCTCTGCAGGTATTCGACATCAATGGCAGGTTGGGCGAAACGTTAGTTGATGAGATTAAACCAGCAGGGATGCATCGTGTAGAGTGGGATGGAGGTGAAGTTGGTGCAGGAGTGTATTTTGTAAGGATGACGGATGAAGGTGAACGGATAAATGAGATACGGAAGGTAGTACTAATCAAGTAATCCGCGTTCTCCGAACACAGGGGAACATCTATTCATTTGGTTTCCCGGAATAGGAGAACACCGGGTTACTTAAGAAGGGAGGAAAAATGAAGGTAATAATCATTCTGATTTACATTTGTTTCTTTGTCTCGTTCGTTCATGCACAGGGGATTACAATTACGCCGGAAGAGTTGGACTTTGGAAATGTGAGTATTAGTCAGACTGCAACCCTCGAATTCACACTTGAGAACACGGAGGAGGAAACTCGTCCGGTTATAACAGTTTTTCCCGCTGATCCGGAGAACTTCAGCATAAACTGGACAGGAGAACGGGCAGAAGCAACGCTGGTGATGAACATAATCCGAAGTATTTGGAACGCAATCCCAATGTACCATCAGCGTTATGGTGGGGATCCTCGATCAGTAGAACAACTCACAGAGGAGGGCTTTCTTGAAATCCCGGAATATGTTTCAGCAAATTGGGATTTTAGTTTTATTGGATTAAATCCAATTGTTTTTATAGAAGCAATCTCGACTGACGAAATGCCTGGAGGTGCAGGTCATTCGATCATATTCGAACAGGATACAGGTCGCTTTGAAGGTTATGGAACACCTTTAGGTGATCCGCAGGCTCCGCTAAGAGCGATGGAATCGCTGAGGAGCATCGGTGACGCAGTTTTAATGTTTTATCAGGACTATCAGGAATATCCGGCTTCAGTCGAACGACTTCTTTCAGATGAATATCTGTTTATCTTCGATTACATAGCACGCAAATGGAACTTCAGCTTCATTGGAGAAAATCCAATTACCGGCGTAGAAGCAGTATCAACCGCTGAAATGTTTGATGGGATGGGTCACGTTATCCGTTACGATATCGAGAGTGACAGTTTAAGCGGGTATAGGATTCCATACCAGGAGTTTTATGACTGGTTGTGGGGAGGGGAATATGAGCATGGAACTCTTACACTATCCGCTACATTCCAACCAACCGCAGAACGGGAGTTTTCATCTGAAATATTAGTGCGAGTTTTGGGAGTGGGAGATGAAGTGGATACACTTCGAATACCTGTGAGTGGCAATGGAGTTATGTCCGTATCTGATTATCCGGAAATCCCCCAGGAATTCGAGCTTCTGTCCATCTACCCTAATCCCTTCAACTCAACAACAACAATTAAGTATACTGTCACCTTAATTATGCCGGTAATCCTTGATATTTATGATGTTAATGGGAGATTGGTTGAGACGCTGGTTGATGGGATGGTGCCAGCGGGGAAACATAGTGTAGTTTGGGATGCGGCTGGTGTAAGAGCCGGAGTTTATCTTGTAAGGATGAAGGATGAAGCGGGAAGGATGGGTGGGGTGAGGAGGGTTGTGCATGTTAAGTAGCTGTCGTTCTCCGAACACGGGGCAAATAGGGATATTATTATTCATCAAGTTGGAATAAAGACATTCCTCTTTCGGAGAACGCTCGGGCTGCAATGTTTTACCAGTTCGTTTACATAACATTTCAATGAGGGGTAGAAATGGTTATACGATATTACTTTGTACAGATAGTTTTTTTATTATCAATCCAGCTTATTCAGCCGATTCAGGCGCAGGAAATTGTAATAACACCTGAAGAATTGGATTTTGGAGATGTTGCTGCAGGTGAGACGGTTGAACTTGAGTTTACACTGGAAAACACAGATGAGTTTGAGGAGTTTCTGCCGTATATAACCGTTTTCCCTGCTGATCCGGAGCACTTCAGCCTCAACTGGGCGGGAGAACGGGGTGAAGCAACGCGCGTGATGAACGTAATCCGCAGTATCTGTAATGCAATCCTTACGTATCGTCAGGATTTTGCAGAAGATCCATCTTCAATAGAACAACTATTAGAGGATGGATATCTCGAAATCCCGGAACAGGTTTCAACCAATTGGAATTTTACTTTTGTTGGCAGAAATCCCATTTGTCAGATCGAAGCAATCTCGACCGATGAAATGCCCGATGGTGCTGGACAACTTATCCTGTTCGATTTGCTATCAGGTCGCTTCGAAGGCTATGGGACGCCATTAGGCGATCCGCAGGCACCGCTGAGGGCGATGGAAACCTTGAGGAGCATTAGTAACGCTGTAATGATGTATCACCAGGATTATGGAGAATATCCGGTTTCAGTCGAGCGACTTGTCTCCGAGGAATACATGTTTATCCCTGTTTATATAGATAGGAAATGGGATTTCGAATTCATCGGAGAAGATCCTATAACCGGAATAGAAGCAATATCAACTGATGAAATGCGCGGTGGGATGGGTCATGTAATCCGTTATGACATTGAGAGTGACAGTTTCAGCGGTTACAGGATTCCATACCAGGAGTTTTTCGACTGGTTGTGGGGAGGGATTTGGTGGGAGTACTCAACTTTGACGCTATCCGTAACCTTCCAGCCTTCCGAAGAACGGGAGTATTCATCTGAAGTGTTAGTTCGAGTTGTGAATGAGCGAGGTCAAGGTCAGGTGGACACATTGCACATTCCAGTGAATGGTAACGGAATTATGTCAGTTTCAAGAATTCCGGAAATAGCAGACAAGTACATCCTAATGCAAGCATACCCCAATCCCTTCAACTCAGCAACAACAATTAAGTATACTGTCCCCTTAATTACCAGTGTAACTCTGGAGGTGTTTGATATTAATGGCAGGCTGATTGAAATGCTGGTTGACGGGGTGATGTCGGCATCGGCAGGGCTGCAGAGTGTTGTGTGGGATGCGGGTGGGGTTGGCGCGGGGGTGTATTTTGTAAGGATGAAGGGTGAGAATGATTGGGTGAAAGGAATTGAAAAAGTTACATTTTTAAAGTGATGGAGAGTTGTATGCGAATTCCCATTTTTTTTATTCTAATCTGTGTAATTACATCAAGGGCAGAGCTTGTATTTGAACCTGGAACGATTAAAGAGAACATCGATTCTGGTGAGCAATGGGAAGAGATCATTATTGTTTGGAATAATGGAGAGAGGGCTGTCAGATTTAGAATATGCTGTGAAATAATTGGTGAACCAGATAACAGAGACCTAAATAATCAACAGTTTCAGAAAATTGAATCTTTACCGCCCTCTCGTGATGATCCCGGTCAGATAATAGCGCAATATGAAAGGATATTAAATTATACACATGGATTGACTTCAACAATGGATGGGCATATTTATGGATGTTCTACCAGCGAAGTTCGAGTAAGGGCAATAAATGTAGAGAATGGAGAAATTGTAGCGGATTGGGAATGTTGTTCTCAACCTTATTCGATAGAATGGGTAAAAAATGAATTCTGGATAAATGAATATCCTACAGGTAGGATATTTAGATATGACCGAGAGGGTGAATTATTGGGTCAGTTTGAAATCGAAATACAGAGGATTATCGGGATGGCATATGATGGAAGGAATCGGATATTAATAAACAGTTTTATAGATGATACTATCCATATATTAAATTTGGAAAACCTTCAAGAAGTGGGTGAAATAGAATATCATCCTGCTACGGAAAATCGACGGATTTACGACATAAAGTGGATCGAGGCTCACAAAGGTGGCCATTTATGGGGTATTAACCGTGGAGCAATGATTCAGATCAATGTTGACGAGGAAGGGAATACTTCGAATATTCAGACTATCGAAACAGATTTTCGAGAGTCTTCAGGACTCGCACATGATGGTGAACACATGTGGATCGGAGGGTACCGACCTAATATCTGGGCTCAAATTGATGATGGTGTGGAAGAAATTTACTGGATTACCTGTGATCCCAAAGAGGGTGAAGTGGAAGCCGACGGTGAGTTTGAATTAGTTCTGAATTTCAACAGTGCTTGGATGAATAATGGAGTATATGAGTTTAGGATTGTTGTTTCCACTGATGAAGATGGAAATTCCGAATATAGAATCCGCATTCTGCTTAATGCATCTGAACTATCACAGTGTGAGGATGATGTATCCTTGCCAGATAATCTGAAGTTGTCTACTTTCCCCAACCCATTCAACTCATCAACCACAATCAGTTATACTCTGCAACAACCATTACCCATCTCACTGCAAGTATTTGGTATCAACGGCAGGCTGATTGAGACGTTGGTGGATGGGGTGATGTCGACGGGGCGGCAGAGTGTTGTGTGGGATGCGGATGGATTTGGTGCGGGGGTGTATTTTGTAAGGATAAAGGATGAATATGGAATGATGAAGGAAGAAATTCAGAAAGTTACGCTCTTGAAATAACAAGGAAAATGCGATGAAAGGATACAAGATTTTGATCATGCTAACCCTGTTCATCCTGTCAGGGATTCTCTACGCTCAGGACAACTTCGGGATAGAAAAGATTGGCGGTCTTTACAATAATTGGGAAAATGCCATCCAGATACAGGTCGACGGAGGCTTTGCATATGTAGCTACTGGCGAAACAGGCATGAGCATTCTCGACATTTCCAATCCAGCTGAGTTGCGTGAAGTCGGAGTTTTAAAATGGCTGGAACATACTTACAGTATTTCTAAGTCAGGAGATTATTGTTTCGTTACTCTTAACCAATTAGGTCTGCGGATTGTAGATGTATCTAATCCTGAGAATCCATCTGAAGTTGGCTCTCTCGATGTAGATGGCTGGGCGCGAAACACGGCAGTATCCGGTCAGCACATTTATCTGGCAGAATATAACACCGGTCTACAGGTTATTGACGTATCTGATCCAACCAGTCCTCGTCGGGTATGGACATCAGAGGAAATCTGGGGGATAACAAAAATTGCTATTTCCGGTGACCATGCTTATCTGGCGGGAGAACGCGGTTTGTATGTGATGGATATTTCATCTCCCGCTGAACCACGACAAATTGCGTTCACCGATCAAGTTACACATGGTGAGGACATCGTAATTTCCGGGACTCATGCATTCGTGGCAGAAGAAGATGAGGGCTTGAGGATTGCTAATATTTCCGATCCTGCACGACCTCGACCTGTCGGATTTTACGATTCTCCGGGAGAAGCCATTGGAGTGTTCGTTTCAGGAAATTTTGCTTATCTGGCCGATGGATCAGGTGGACTGCGAGTGATTGATGTCTCAAATCCGACACGACCATCCGAAGTTACTAATAACACTACAAGGGGAGTTTGGGATATTGCTGTGTCAGGTAGTAACATTTTCGAACTGACCAGTTATGGGTACCTGCGAGGAATGCGTGTACAGGATGTATCCACCCCTGCTCGACCTCGCGAGATCGGTTCGTTAGCTAGCAGGGGTTTTCTCAACAGAATTGCAATTGATGGCAACTATGCCTTCGTGTCCGGAATTCAGGCTGAACTCTTCGTGGTGGATATATCAAACCCTGAACAACCCGTTGAAGTCGGATCGTTACCCGGACCTCACATGGCTACTGATATTGAAGTAGGCAACGGATATGTTTATATGGTCAATTCTTCAAATCTGCAGGTGATAGACGTAGGGGAGCCCTCAAATCCGCAGGTTTTGGCGAGTTTTCGTCCCCAACCACTCTCGAACTGCATTGCAATTTCGGAAAATCTCGCTTTTATGAGTGGAGGTCAGATTAACGGCGATGGTTTCGCGATGGTGGTTGTTAGCATTGAAGATCCGGAACACCCGCGACAGATCGGGACATATCAGGGGATGCGAAACAGCAATGGTGTTGCAGTATCCGGTGATTTTGCATATCTGTGCAGTTGGAGATATGGATTTCAGGTGGTTGATATATCCGATCCGACTCAACCACAGTTGGTTGGAGCCTGTGAAGCTAATTCAGACGGTGGATTAACATACGCAAACGGCTATGTATATATGAGTTATGATAGGTCAATGTCTATTATCGATGTAAGCAATCCTCGGAATCCCGAGGTGTTGAGCCAGATACGATTAGGTGGCGAGGGCGGGGGAATAAGTGTTGTTGGGGATTGTGTCGTTGTAACCGAGTCATTCAGCGGGGGAGGTTTGTGGGTTATCGACGTATCCAATCCCCGGGAACCGTCAATCACCGGATATTATAATATGGGAGGTCATGGAGCAACTGATGTCGTGATAATTGAGGATAATGCATTTGTCACTGAATGGTTTCATCTAAGTGTTTATGATTGCTCAGATGCTCTTGGTGTGACAAATCAAGAGACAATAATGCCCGAAAGTTTTACTCTGTTTCCAGCCTATCCCAATCCCTTCAACTCGTCAACGACAATTAAGTATACTGTCCCCTTAATTACCAATGTATCTCTGCAAGTGTTTGATGTTCACGGCAGGTTGGTTGATACGCTGGTAGATGGGATTGCGTCAGCGGGGAGGTATAGCGTGGTCTGGGATGGGGGTGGTGTTGGTGCGGGGATTTACCTGGTTCGCATGAACCGGAAGACACAGAAAGTAACACTACTAAAATAAAGGATGAACTTATGGTTAGGTTGGCAATTTTTATCCTGATGATCCTGACAATACCGTTGTCAGCTCAGGATAATTTCAATATTGAAGAAGTTTCCTGCTTTCTTGACAGCTGGGAATCGGTTGAGGATGTTATTATCGGCGACGGGTATGTGTATGCTGCTACAGGGCTCTCCGGATTGCAGATACTGAATGTTTCCAATCCTGAAGCACCGGAAAATGTTGGTGCGTATACGGGAAATCCCGACGAATCTAAGCGGTTGCTGATCAATGGAGACCAACTTTTTCTCGTGGACGAAGGTGGTTCTATCAGCGTCGTAGATATCTCCAATCCGGAACAATCCCAATTGATTACGGTAATTGAAGATGTCAGAGATGTTACAGGTTTGTGTTTTGTTAACGACCGGCTGTATCTCGTGAATTCATCAGCGACACTCAGTATTATCGATTTTGGTGATCTGCAAAATCCGCGTCAATTGTGTCGGTTAAATGAACAGGGAAATTCTTTTGATATTGATGTACGGGGTAATATTGCCAGCGTGGCAGTTGGAGGTGCAGGGATCAGAATATACGATACTGAGAATCCCCAACAGCCCAATGAGATAAGCGATCTGAGAATTCAGGGGAGTGCCTACAATTTAACTATTGTCGGAGATATTGTTTATGTTGCTGACTATAATGCGGGATTAACACTGATTGATATTCAAAACCCCGCACAACCCGAAGTAATCGGATCAATACAAACAGCTGAGAGTGCCCGGGATGTTGTCGTGTTTGACGATGTAGCTTATGTAGCCGACAGACGGGGAGGGCTATGGTTAATAGATGTAAGTGATCCCGAAAACCTCCGCGAAATCAGCCATACTCCAACCGGTTTCAGGTTAAGGACAATTTCCAAACATAATGATCTGGTGTGCGTAGCGAATGATCGGGGATTTTTATACTTAGTCGATGTCTCAGATAGCGAAAATCCACAGGATTTATGTGAGTATAAAGGCTCCCGCGACATCAATTCCATCAAATTGGCTGGTGATGTTTGTTTTGTAAATGACTCGAACAGGAATATTCACATTGTTGATATTGAAGATCCTGCTTCTCCACAGGAGTTAAGTCAAATTGAAACAAGGTGGAGCTCAAAGCTTGAATTTGGCAACGATGTTCTCGCATCACTGCATCCTGAAAGTGCCGACCTTTATGATGTCAGTGATCCTGAAGAGCCGGATTTAATCTTCAATATACCATTAGCTGACTGAGACATGGTTAGAGACATCGCAGTTCGCGATGAAATATTATTATCGATTGTTGATGACATAACAATAACCGATATTTCTAATCCTGAGCACCCGAGACGTACTGGTGGTATTTCAGCCCATAGATCACATAAGATAATTGTTAGAGATGATTTAGCATACGTAATCACAGAAAACCGGGACGAAGAAGTAGAGTTGTGTGTGTTTGATATCAGCGGCCGTTATCCTCCTTATGATCCATCCTATTTTCCGATACATGATCGCTGGCAATGTTTTACTGCTGAGGGAGATTTTGTTTTTATATACCACCCCGGTCAATTAGATATTTTCAATTTTGAGAACCGTTTCGAACCGGAATTAATCTCTTCATTTGAACCGATGTTCTGGCCTGAGGACATGGATGCTGAGGGTGATTATCTATATCTCGGTTGCGATGGCAACGGCATTGAGGTAATAGACATCTCCGAAATAGAAAATCCTGAATTGGTGGGATATTATAATACAAAGGGCAGAGTCAAAGACATTGAGGTGCGGGATAATTACATCTATGTGGCGGACTGCACAAACTATGGGATTTACGAGTTCACACCTCCGAACAACATTGACAGGTCAACCGATTTCATCCCTCACCCTTCATCCCTCATCCTTCAAGAGCCCTATCCCAATCCCTTCAACTCGTCAACAACAATTAAGTATACTGTCACCTTAATTACAGACGTATCTCTGCAGGTGTTTGATGTTCGGGGCAGATTGGTTGAGACGTTGGTTGATGGGATTGTGCCTGTTGGGCAGCATGGAATTGTGTGGGATGGGAGTGGGTTTGATGCGGGGATTTACATGCTAAGGATGAAGGATGAAGGTGGAAGGATGATGGGATTGCGGAAGGTGGTGCTTGTCAGGTAGCCCGGTGTTCCCCGAATCCGGGGAAAACGCGAAGCGTTTAATATTACATACATACGGAGATTATTCTTACCAGATAGTTTAATACTTAATATTACCACTATTTTATTCGTATATTGGCGAAAGGGGGGTGCTGTTGTATTATCGCATAGATGCGGCTGAGCCGTAGGGGCGGCTGGTATTGATTTTTATCGCTATGTAAATATGGAAAATACCCGGATTCTGTTCCTTTCTGTCACGGCAGCAAGCTGATGACGAAGAATCCGGGCTACTTAGTTGGAAAGTGCTTTAAGGAGGAATTCATGTCTGTAAAGAAGTTAATTCTTGCTTCCTTGATCATGCTGTTGTGTTTGAATAGTCATATTATTGCTGAAATCACGGTCGATCCTCATGGATTCGCATTATCGGTAGGTGAGGATGTCGGAGATATAGAACTTGAACTGATAAATAGCGATGAGAATGATGTCGCGTTTGGAGTCGACTATCAATTAGTTGACTTTGAGGATGGGCGTCAGGAGGGTCCGCGTCGTGATGATCTCGGGGATATTATCCACGAATTTAATGCTCCCAATGGACAGGCAAACCAGCAGAAAGTCGGCATAAGCTGGGATTGGGAAAACGATTGGATGTGGATGTCCAATAATCCTAACTCAGCAGTGATGGCAGTTAATCCGGATGATGACTATAACATAGAACGCGAACTCAACATTCAGACTCCATTTAACGTCGCCTGCCTGTACGGTCACTTGTACGTCGTCAACAACGCCCTGAACTCCATTTTCCACTACGATACTGAAGGGAACAACCTCGGTAATATCAATATGGGCTTCAATGTAGGAGCAATCACCCGTAGCGAAGAGCTGGGATTGCTCATTATGATGCATGATCCAGACAGGGCTTTCCATGTTTACACAATTGATGAAGATGGGCTCCCCGATGAACAACTTGGAATAATTCCGAACCTTGGACAATGGACTAATGGTCAGGAATCATACCGAGCCTGTGACTGGGTGGATTTACATCCGGATGGGCAATTCTGGATTTGCACCAGCAATGCGGGAGGTAACGGAGGATTCCTTTATCAATTCCTGATAGATACTGAAACATGGGAGGTCGTTGAGGTTATCGATAACGTACTGATTTGGGAAAATTGTAATCAAAACCGTCAGCGATTTGGTATCGGTCATGACGGGGAAAATTTTTGGACAACTGGTTTTAATCCTGCAACTGTTCGCATCATTGACGATGGAGTAGTGGAGTTTGACATGTTGACGGTGGATCCGGAGGAAGGTGTTATTCCAGGCAATGATTTGGAATCCATAAACATTACAGTTGATCCTGAAGGATACGATCCCGGTTTATATCATATCCTTATGGAGATTTCACCTGATAATGTCGAAGAGGAAATCGAGTTATCAGTTGTAGTCACGGTAGGTGATGCTCCAACCTTCAATCTGTCCGGTAATGTAACAGACGCCGAGACGGATGAGGTGATAGAAGATGTCAGAGTTGAGGTTGATGGATACATCATAAAACGATTCACTAATGAAGAAGGCGCCTATTCTGTCTTCAATCTACCGGTTGGTATCTACGAAATTTCATTTTTAGCTGCGGATTACTTGCCCCTCATTCAGGAAATTAATGTCGAGGAGGGGGGAATTGTAGAGCTCGATGTCGAGCTGCTCCATGCCGAATGCACGCCTGCCCCGGCTGAAATTCGCACCGAACTTGCACCGGGATCTGATACTCAGATACCTATTGAAATCAGTAATGACGGCAATGGACCTCTGACGTATACCATCGAACGCTTATTACCCGGTAACGCTAATGCCGATCCCTGGGAACTCAGGCGATCCATGATGTTCGGGCAGGATCGCGAGGATGCCCGGATTCAGGGTGTTGCGTTCGCTAACGATCAGTTTTTTGTTTCAAGTGCTCACGACAACGAACCGGCGATATACATATTCAACCGGGAAGGTGAATACATCGATATATTCATCGAACCCGGTGAAGACAGATACGGCATGAAGGATATCACATCTGATGGAGAACTGATCTGGGGAGTCATTGGATCTACAATCTATGGGTTGTCATTTGATGGTGAAGTGCAGGTAGAGCTCGAAGCTCCAATACGTTCACTGGTAAATTCTGCATACGATCCGGATCGCGAATGGCTGTGGTTATCGGCAATTACGTCGGATATCATCGGAGTTGATCGAGAGGGTAATCAACAAGCTGTGATTGAAAGAGAAGGACTTCGAATTTACGGACTTGGCTATTATTCGGATGATCCGGATGGATATGCCGTCTATGTTTACGCCAAAGAACCGGAAACCAACCGTGCAATGCTTTATAAAGCAAATCCGGAGGATGGAGATATGGAGTTCGTGACATATCTCGATCCGGAATTGGGTGGTACGCCTCTCGGAGTAAATATAACAAACCAGTTTGATCCTTATAGTTGGGTTTTTATGGCTGTTTCTAATGCCGGGGCGGATGTCGGTGGTGACCGTGTTGATATTTGGCAGGTAGATGCCCGGAAGGATTGGGTACAAATCGATCCGGAAGAAGGTGTGATCGAGGCCGGTGACACACAGGATTTCGAGTTGACTCTGGATGCAACAGGTTTGCCTGTGGGTGAGTATGAAGTAGATCTGGTTTATATCCACGATGGAGTTGGTAGTGAAACTACTATTCCGGTAACTCTGGGTGTAGTTGATGGACCGGCACAGTCTCAGCGGACGATTCAACTTGACATGGGCTGGGATTTGATATCAGTCAACCTCCAACCGGAACCGGATGATATTATCGAACTCATGGTTGATCTGGTCGAAGCGGAACTGTTGCTGATGTTGAAAGACGGTAACGGCCGCTTTTACAGCCCTGCATTCGGTTTCTGCAATATCCCCGGCTGGAACGTAGCTGAGGGATACCAGATAAAAATGGAAGACGCCGGAGAGTTAACGCTTGAGGGAATCACGGTTATGTCGGATGATCCAATTCCATTGGGTGAAGGCTGGAATATGTCCTCATACTTCCCGCGCCAACCGGTTGATGCCATCATAGCGCTTTCAGGGATTGTAGAGCAACTTCTGATAGCAAAAGACGGTTCCGGAAACTTCTACAGCACGCAATGGGGATTCAGTAATTTGGGTGATATGCGGGAACTGATGGGTTATCAGATAAAAGTTTCTGAGGATGTGGAGCTGGTTTACCGATTGCAGGAGGAAGGTGAGGAGGTTGCGGTTAGTCATCGCAATCAGCGGGGTGAACTGCCCGAACATGTCAATACCGGCAATAATATGAGCCTGTTAGTGCTGGGAGAAGCGACTTGTGATGGTAGGATTGGAGTTTACGCAGGTGAAATTCTGGTTGGATCAGGTGTTCTGGCTGATGGTGTTTGCGGAATTTCAGTCTGGGGTGATGATACTACAACCCCGGAGATCGATGGGGCTTTACCGGATGAGTCACTCGAATTGAGGTTGTCGAATAATCATCTCCAATTCAACACACTGAGTGGAGATGATCGCTATCAGGTTGACGGTTTCTGGGTGGTCGAACTTCAAACCACATCAGAAATACCGCAAGAATTTGGGATAATCTCAACATATCCAAATCCATTTAATTCAACCATTAGAATTGAATATGCCATATCCTCTGACTCGCACATATCTCTGAATTTATATAACATATCCGGACAGAAAATCAAAACTATGGTGGATAGGAGGTCAAAGGCGGGTATCCATAGAATTAACATAAAAGCAGATGACTTAGCTTCAGGATTGTATTTTATTGAGTTAGATAGTAGAGGAAAGACAGTCTCGAGGAAGGTCTTACTTGTGAGATAAATTGTTAATTCCATTTTCGAGTGATACAATAACGGAAAGGGAAAGGTTTATAAATCATTATCCAATATAGGATAAATAGTGGAAATTCGACGATTAGCAGTAACTCTGATTGTGATTGCTTTTACATTGCCTGTCTGTATCTCACAGATCAGATTGGCACCGGAAGGGGTTCCACTTGTGCGTTCTCATTCTAGTAAAGGTGGAGCAACTTCTGTTCTGCATCAGGGTGAGTTGTTTTCAGTGAAAGCATTATCGGATATCAACGGGATAATGCGAATACAAATGCAAATTGTATCCTGTGATGGTGAATTCCTGTTCGAAAATCCTGTCGTTCTTTCACCCGACAGTGTACATTCTCTTTTCCCGCAAAGTGTTGCATGTTTAGATGAGGGAGCATTTGTAAGTTGGCTTGAACGACTTGATAGCGACAGATGGCTGCTTAAGCTACAAAGAGTGGATAGTCAGGGCAATCTAATCTGGGATGAAGGTGGTCAAGTATTCCGAGAATTCAATTTTGAGAGGAAGCCCTCAATCGTTCTCCTTGCAGATTCTGAAAGTGGACTTCTTATCAAGTATGATTTGGATTATCTTTCACCTGAGGTGCTTTATGCTGTTGATGAGAATGGAAACCTCAGAGATGGCTGGCCTGAGAATGGGATTGAATCAGATTCAACGAGATTTGGAGAGGTTCTTCCGGATTCTGAGGGAGGATTTTGGATAGCCAATCTCGATTTGACTCTCAACAGATTATCAGGCCAGGGCGAATGGATTTGGGAGGAAAATGTTAATCTCACCGAAATATTTCGTGAGGATTTCAGCTGGTATCATCAGTTCAAGACAACCGGGGATTATTTATACTGCCTCAATAGCGAGAACCATGGGGGAAACCACACAATAGCCTTTTTTGATCTGGATGGTGAAGTTGTAGACTCGAATTGGATACTCCATGTTGAAGAGTGGAATGAAGAAGAATGGCTGTTTCAGGAAGCAACCTGGTTTGTTGATTCGGAAAACAGAGTTTATGTACTTTATGGTAACTTTATTTCTTTTGAACACTTTTTCAATCAGGATGGCATGCCGTGGATAAAGTGTTATGATCCATTCGAACGCGATCATTATCCATGGGGTTGGGAAGGAATTCAACTACCAGAACCTCAGAGAGGACCGGATATAAATTGGAATTCGTTTGATATCACTAAATTGAATGATGTTTTATTGTTTTTAGGTGATGGAAAATTATTTGGCGTGACCTCCGAGGGAGAATCCGCCTGGGAAGAGAATCCTCGTCAGCATAACGGATATGGTTGGTTTGGTAGATTTTTATCAAATGATGGGGAGTGTTGGGTTTCCGTCTCAGGGAGACCTCATAGTGGTTATGTAAGATTGAATGAAGATGGTGATGTTGTATCCGGTGATGAGCGAATAACGATTCTACCTATTAAACGGAGCATATCTATTCCCTATCTCCCGCTGATTTCTGCTGAGCGGCTAAGCATTCTATTTTACGATGGAATCAGAGGATTAATTGGTCAAACAGTAAACATTCAAGGCGATGTTTCCGAACCACTTACAGGCACAGTGATTGAATCTGAATGGGATTATAGTATAAAACCATGGCAGGTGGGAACTGTGGGAGATCACCATTGGATTTGGCAGGAGTTGGATGATGATCATGGGATTCTCCGGTTCCTGAATGCGGATTGGGAATTAATTGGTTCACAAGATCTGCCAGTAATATTTTCAGAAAATTCATACCGAACAATAGTTATGGCAGATGACGGTAATAACAGATTATTACTGAAAGAATGGGTGCAAGAGGGAGACGATGTGCTGACTATGGTCAATATAAACGGTGAAATTGTTGCCACGGATTCAATAAATGCATCGGGAAAGAACCTTGGCTTAAGTTGGTATTGGGAAGGAAATGGATGGATAACAGCTGCATCGCATCAGGATACTACAGCAATTTACTTATTAGATGATGATTTACAACCGATTTGGGACGAACCGCCTACTGTTAACTATTACATAAGAGATGCTTACTTCATTGAAGATGAGTTTACCGTTGTCGGGTATTTAAGGCTTATTGCAGATGGACCATTACTTGCATTATGGGACACCTTCACGTGTGACGGAGAGTTACTCGAATCTTTTACTGCGCTGGTAATCGAGGAAGATATTCGAAGATATGCATATGTTAGGACTCAGTTCGCTTCAAACGGGAAGACATGGTTCAGGTATTATCATAATGATGAGTACAAAATTCAACTGATTGCCACTGACGGCAGGCGTTTTTTTGGTGATAATGGGATACCAATCAGTACTACATCATATCTTGTCTCGGATACTGATGGGGATTGGATATTCTGGAGAGGAGACGACGAGAAAGCAAAATATATTCATATTGATGAAGATGGTAACCTATGGAATGATGAATTTACTTTCGAGGGTCTAAATCTCTTTGAATGTGAAACCAGCCAGACACCATATCATGCAGTTATTAATCCCGAAAACGGCACAGTCTGGGTTGTTTGCAGATCGTCGTTTAAATTATGTGATAATTCCAATGATAGACAACCGGATTACTATATAGGAGATTATCGAGTTCAGCTTGTTGGTGATGGGGATCTTGATGTAAAGCCTAATAATGCTGCTCCAGCAGCCTTCCAGATTTTTCCATGTTATCCCAATCCGTTTAATTTAACAACGGTAATCAATTACGTCCTACCAGCCACATCACAAGTCTCACTCAGCATATACAACATTATAGGACAGAGAGTTGAGATGCTGGTTAATGGAAAGCTAAAAGCGGGATTTCATAGGACAACATTTAGCGCTGAAGATATGGCTTCGGGGTTGTATTTTGTACGATTAGAGGCTTCGGGAAGAACGATATCACGAAAAATCCTTTTAGTTAAATGAGGGGGAAAGAACTATGCGAGTATCAATTCTCTTTTTGGTAATCATCTGCACTATTTTAACTGGAGGTGTAGAAATTTTCGCTCAGGAAATCAAAGAATCAGAATATATCCCACCTCCTGATCCCGAGATTGAAGTCGATCCTATGATGCTCGATTTTGGAGAAGTGCCCGTAGGTGCTGAGCGGTTTCTGGGTTTTACAGTACGAAACAATGGTGACGAAGATCTGAGATTTTTTCATCCGGTAGCAGAGGGTGATTACTTCTCTCCTGATCCTTTTGACTGGGAACTGTTCATTATACCTCCAAATGAAGAATTCAGGACAGTTGCGATTTTTGCACCTCAAGAAACTGGGGAATTCGAAGGGACAATGATAGTCAGATCGGATGACCCTGATAACGGGGAGATCAGGTTGCCTCTTACCGGTACAGGCGTTCATCCGGGCGATCCCATCATTTCGGTTGATCCTGAGGTGATGGATTTCGGAGAAGTTGTTGTTGGTGAGGTGCCGATTCTCAGGCTGAGGATAAGCAATATCGGTAGAGGAATCTTAACTCTGGACACTGCCTTCTCAACGAATAGCGACCACTTTGAACCTTTTGAAGGAGCTTTAGCTGCTCGTTCAGCTGTGCTTGATGTAATAGATGCTGTAACCCAATTTCAAGAAGATCACCGGGAGGATCCATTATCAATTCGACAGCTTATCAATGAAGGTTATCTCCAGATTGATGAAGAGACTCTCAGGCTCTGGTATTTCACTGTAATCGGAGTTAATCCTATTGTGCAAATACAAGCAACATCCACTGAAGAAATGAGAGGTGGTGAAGGTAGAATGATAGTGTATGATTATGATGGAAATCGGTTTTTCGGATATGGCATGATTGATGATCAAGACATACATATTAATGCGGAATATGAAATTCCAATCTCGTTTATACCCGAGGAAATTGGTGAATATGTTGAGTCACTGACGATTTTTTCCAACGACCCGGATAATCCTGAAATGAATGTCAGACTGCAAGGAGCTCGCGTTCTGGAAGAGGATGTAACTGCTGATATTGCAGCAAGTACTCAAAATAAATTAATCCTATATACACCCAATCCCAATCCCTTTAACTCAACGACCACAATTGAATACCTCCTGCCAAATACATCACATGTTTCCCTGAATCTCTACAACTTGTCCGGGCGAAGGATCGAGACGCTGGTCAAAAGTAGGTTGCAGGCTGGAGTCCATAGAACAACTCTAAACGCGAGGTATTTAGCTTCAGGATTGTATTTCGTTCATCTGGAAGCTTCGGGGCAGGAATTAACCAGTAAAATCACAGTAATTAAATAGTAGGGAATCTACCATGCGCAGCTTTATTTTTCCAATCGTGATTATCTGCATCGTGATATTTTCAGGTGCAGGTCTTTTCGCACAGGATTGCGAGAACGTCGAACAGGTCGGACGGATTTACAATTTTTGGGGTGAGGCCAATGATGTTGTCGTACGAGATAGTTACGCATATGTGGCTACTGCGTACTCCGACTTGCAAATACTAGACATCTCTGATCCTGAAGAGATGACGGTCATCGGAAGTTTCGATAATACTCCGGGCTATGCATATAATTTATTTTTATCCGGGGATTATTGCTATATGGCAATTGGCTCTGGGGGATTAGCTGTCATCGATATTTCTGATCCTACTAATCCTGAATTAGCAGGCATATACGATACTGAAAATAATGCTTATGGAAAAGTAATGGTTTCTGGTGATTATGCTTACGTACTGGATCAGGAATACTATCAGCCTGGACGCAGAAGGGGTGTCTTTCATGCAATTGACGTGTCAAATCCATCAAATCCCATAGAAGTTGGTAGATTTATGTGGGGGGAGGAAGATGCATGGTGGACATTTAGAGATTTCTTTGTGCATGGAAATTACGCCTATATTGTAGATGATTGGGGTTTTTGGATTCATGTGGTTGACATTTCAAATCCGAGAAACCTCGTAAGGAGAGGTTCTTATTATTGGGATTTTGGTGGAATGTCAACATATGATCTTCAAATCGTCGGTAATTACGGATATTTAGTTGGAACCTTAGGACTGGGAACATCAGGCCTCCATATATTTGATGTGTCAGATCCAATTCGACCGGACTCAGTATGCACATTTGAAATGGAAGGTTCTTTATTTGATATTTATCTTTCGGGAGATTATGCATACCTTTTAGGCAATGAACGCGTTGAAGGTAATACTACCGGACAATTCTCAATTGTTGATATTTCAAATTTAAACAATATTAATATTACCGGGAATCTTGAATTTGTTGATAGCCCCTACCCTAAAAATCTATATGTAACAAATGAAATGGCATTCATAGCAAATGGATCAACGGGCATATCAGCAATCGATATCTCGGATCAAGCTGAACCGAGTCTGTGCGGTGGTTACAGTAATCCTGGTAGTGTTGTAGATGTTTGTACTTCAGGTAATTTTGCTTATGTAGGAATTGTAAATGCTGGTCTTGGTGTAGTAAACGTGACAAATCCGGTAAATCCGGTTGAAGTTAACCGAATTGATCTACCTGTCAATGTTGGTAGGCTTTTAATCTCAGATGGATATTTATACGCAACGACTGGAGAAGCTCGATTGCAAATTCTTGATATTGAAGAACCAGCAAATCCACAAGAAATCGGTTCGATCCCGATTGAAGAAGGATGCAGGGATGTCTTCGTTTCAAATGGGTATGCATATTTCGCCGGTGAAATCGACGAAGAGAATGGCTTTATGAGAATAATTGATATCACTGATCCTGATAATCCTGATTTGATTTCGACATATAATTGTGAGGGTGCTATTCGAAAGTTATTTATCAATGATGAAACAGCATATTTAACCAGTGCTATCTGGGATGAGGAAGAAGGTCGTCATCGAGGGAGTTTCCGGATTGTAAATGTTGCTAATCCGGAAGATCCAACGGAAGTTGGTGTATGCGACATACCAAGTAACATTAGAGGATTATGCGTAAAAGGGAATTCTGCTTTTATGGTATGTGGTGAACAGATCGAGGATGAATATCGGGAATTTTTTCGAATAATTAATATCTCTGATCCTCAAAATCCTGAGGTGACAGCTGTATATGATCTTCCCACACCTGCATATGGCATTTGTGCTTCCGGAAATTATGCGTACCTTGGAGCTAGTTCGACAGGAGTGATGGTAATTGACATTTCAAATCAGAATAATCCTGAATTAGCTGGATTCTATGATACACCCGGGCTTGCTGTTAATACACACATCTCAGACGGTCTAATCTATGTATCTGATGTTACTAATGTGGGGATATTTCGATTCACCGATCCGGATAATGTTTGGGATATACCAGGTATTAGACCGGGAAGTTTCATTCTGAATCCTGCATATCCAAATCCCTTCAACTCAACAACAAGAATCAACTACGGATTAGCACATCCGGATCATTTATCACTGATAGTGTACAATCCATTGGGTCAGCGGATAAGTACGTTATTTGAAGGACACCAATATGCCGGATTTTATACAGCAGATTTTTCATCTAAAGATATACCAACCGGGCTGTATTTCATTCAGCTCGAAACATCAGGACAGACATTAACAAGAAAGGTAACATTAATTAAATAGGGGGAAATCTACAATGTGCAGCTTAATTATTCTTTTTATTTTCACTTTTGGATTTTTGACCGGTGGTGACCT
>CAYLYZ010000094.1:0-23431 GCA_964387885.1 uncultured bacterium
TTTCAACGGCTTGCGGACCTCACTTTCGTACCGTTTTCTGTTTTCATCAAACCAGGCTTTATTGTTGTTTTCCCACAAGTCCGCCATGAACTGGAACGTTTCACTACCTAAGGTCTTCATATCTTCTTGCTCTTTTTTGTTAACAAATTCTAATATCACCCTACCGAACACGAAATATACGAAATTCTAATAATTTTTACAATTATCCTAATATCATAGAGCAATCTACCAATGATTCAGAAATTGCATAACATACTAAGCTTGCCAAATCGATAATATTTTTTACATTAAGGAAACACATTTCACCGAATAATTGGTTTTTGCACTGTGACAATACCTTCCATACCGGAAAAAAGCAAACTCGTCTCCAAAAAGAAGAAAACTGTCGTCATCCTTCAATCGAACTATATTCCCTGGAAAGGATACTTTGATCTGATTAATCTCGCTGATGAGTTTGTACTTTATGATGAAGTTCAATACACAAAGAACGACTGGCGCAACCGGAATGTTATAAAAACAAAAGCTGGGGCAAAGTGGCTGACGATCCCCGTTCGAGTCCGACGACTCGGACAGCGCATAAATGAAACTAATGTCTCCGATAGCCGTTGGAACCAAAAACACTGGAAAACCATCGAAACTAATTACTCGAAAGCTGCTCATTTCAACATTTTTAAGAGCCGTCTAAGGGATCTTTATCTCGGATGTGAAGAGAAATCACTCAGCAGGATAAATGAAAGGTTTATCCGGGAGATGTGTGATATCATCGGTATCAAAACCCGGATCACTTCGTCCGCAATTTATAACGGTACGGGAGGAAAAACTGACAGGCTCGTGGATATCTGCAAAAAGGCAGGTGCTACTACTTACTTATCCGGACCAGCGGCAAAAACTTACATTAATCAGGGATTGTTCGCGGATGTCGACATAGAGCTCAGTTGGATGGATTATTCGGATTATCCTGAATACGATCAACTGTACCCTCCTTTTCAGCATACCGTCAGCATACTTGATCTTATTCTGAATAGAGGTTCAAACGCTCCAAATTACATGAAGAGTTTTATATGATTTTATTTCTAATAGATTGGATTAATTCACAGGATTTATTGAGAGTGACAGATGGATAAGCTCGAAATCTCAATTGTAATCCCGATTTACAATTCACAGACTACGATACGCGACCTTGTAACGACATTGATCAGGGAGCTGACAAATCGCTATTCATTCGAGATCATCCTTGTAAATGACGGAAGTAAAGACGGCAGTCAACATATCTGTCGTAAATTGTCAGAGGAAAACAGCTGCGTTAAGTACATATCATTCTTCAAAAATTTCGGACAGATCAACGCGATTATGGCGGGTTTCCGACAATCAATTGGTGAGATCGTTGTGGTGATGGACGACGACCTTCAGAATCCTCCTTCAGAGATTCACAAGTTGATTGACTCTATACGTGAGAACGACTACGATTTCGTCTTTGGTGCACCTGAGAAGATTCAACAGCATTGGCTTAGGAGAATCGGTAGCTGGGCAAGTGTTAAAATGGCCGAGGTTGTATTCGGAAAACCCAAAGATTTATACCCATCGAGCTATTACTGCCTCAGACAGGAAATTGTCTCAGAGATAACCAAATACGAAGGACCATTCCCATACGTCTCTGGATTGCTTTTCCGTGTAACTGAGAACGGTGAAAATATCCCGGTCGAACACTTGCCGAGGATTCATGGAAAATCAGGTTATACATTCAAAAAGCTGTTTATGCTCTGGGTGAGTGGATTGACAAACTTTTCGGTTATCCCATTGCGAGTGTCTTCACTATTCGGCAGTCTATTTGCTATTTGTGGATTTATCTACCTTTCAATTATTCTGGCAGTCAAGATATTAAATCCAACGTATTACACAACTGGCTGGCCATCAGTGATTGCATTGGTATTGTTCTTTTCAGGAGTACTTCTACTTGCTCTCGGGATAATGGGAGAATACATCGGTCGCATATTTATCATGCTCAATAAAAAACCGCAATACGCGATTCGGGAGAAGTTGAATTGTGAGGACAAGTTGGAGTAGGGGTTGAATATCTTCAACCCTTTCAAAAGACGTGTGCCCCGGGCTATTTATTGCCCGGGTTTCTTTATAAACTACACTTAAATTATCTCCTTATCTCTCAACCACTTTTCGAAAACTTCCGGAATTGTTTCACTTTTTTTTTGAGGATCAAATTGTTTATATAATTTACCCACCAGATCAGTCTGTAAAGTTGTTAGTGTTTGATCTTTTAGCAGGCATACAGGTTTTCTTAATGCACGCATGTATCCAACCTCAAGGGTACATGCGGATTGAAGTATTCTTCCTCAAGCCTTTCAAACAGACTCTCACTTGCTGTGAAATAATAATTACTTTACGAAAACAACCTGCTGAGTTATCTGGCGCTCCCCATTCGAAAGCACAATCCAATACACACCTGTTGACACATCACCCGCATTCCAGTAAATCGATTGATTTCCGCCTGATTGATAACCGTAGAAAAGACTTCTGACCTGGCGTCCGGATTGATCCAGGACTTGCAGAGCCACATTTGAGTTGAAAGGCAGATAATAGCTGATACTGGTCATTGAATTAAAAGGATTTGGAAAAGCAGGATTAAGCATAAGCTCACCTGAAACCGGCTCTATTTCACGACTTATACTATTCTCTTCATCCCCGAAAACAACATCATCAAAATAGATTTTACCATCGGAAAACGGTGCAATTAACTGAACATTAATTGATGTAACTCCATCGCGGACATTTACGGAATGCGTCGTCTGTGACCAATCTGATGATGAACTGCCATCGAGTTGCGTTGGTGGCATCACCGGACGGTTACCCATCCACATTATGACATAGATATTAAAATCGAAATCACCTTCCTCAGTTCTGGAATATACAGACAAATCATAAGATTCACCTGCGTCAAAGTCCCTGATTCCCTGGTTCCAGTAGACAATCGGTGCGTCACCGGTTTTTGTGATCGACACACATTTTTCACCTGTCCGGGCTCCTTCAGTTTCCCAGATAAACTCAGTATTTGGCGGTTCCCCATCCGGTGATCCGGAAGTCCAGTAATCGGGATTACTCCTCTCACCGTCTTCAAATGACGGATTAAGCACCAGATTTTGTGCTGACAAAGAAGTTACCAGCAAAATCGAAAATAAAAGAATCGCTGTTTTCATAATGACTCCTATTAAAAACAAAATTGAATTACCTGCCACTTGACTTTCTCTACCGCTCCCATAACATGAAACATACAAACTCAAAGCAAATTCGGGAATAAACTGGTGGGATTTTTTGACAACAGTCAAAAAAAGTTCACGCTTCTACTCGAAAAGAACAGAAGCGTGAACCGTTAATCTGAGATCTTTTCCCTGCATCGGAAATTTAGGAATTAAGTTCTACTTCACCAGCATCATTTTTAAGTTATGCACACCGCCTAAACTCTCCAGCCGTGCAATATACAGTCCAGAAGAAACAATCTCGGCATCCCACTCAATAGTGTGATGACCCGCAACTACTTGCCCATCAATTAAGACACATACAAAACGACCCGATATGTCATAAACTCTTAGTGAAACATTTCCGTCTTCGGGTAACCCAAATTTGATTTGAGTTATGTTATTGAATGGATTGGGATAGTTCTGATTCAGGTAATATTCAAGTGGGATTTCTGCCTTCCGGTCGACGACAATCACTAAGAAAGAATCCGTCCCATAAACTAATCGTTTTCCAGCAGTGGTTACAACTACATCCAGATTTACTTCGATGTCATTAGCTGAATCCCAATACTTAAGTTCAAAGGTTTCACCTTCAGAGAGCCCATCCTTTTCTTCAGTAGACTCGTCATCCCCCCACACAGCCAGCCCACATCTGCTGTCGGAATCAATTGTTCCGATTCCGACTGATTCTCCATCTGAGTTAAATGCTCCGATTTGATCACCGGCATGCGGTTGAGTACCGGTAATGCCAGTGATGAGTACACTCATATTTTCACCCGTCCTGTCATTGCGAACGAAGTGAAGCAATCCCGCAGATAGTTCGAACGAAAGAGATTGCTTCGTCGCTACGTTCCTCGCAAAGACAAGTTCCTCCTGTTCCGCTGGATAATTCAAAATCACATCCTCATCAACCCTAACCTGATACCCCTGCGTCTCCCGCCAGGGAGGCATGTTAGAGAAGTTGAAAGCCGGAAGCATGAAATTTCCATCACCATCTTTAGCGATTAAAACATTATCAATAATCGGAGAAAGGACAAAATAATCCGGAGCACTGGCATCAAGTTCATAGGTTGGATAGTATGCGATCAGGTTCCATTCTCTTTCAAGCGGAATATCTGCATCTGTCGGGATCGGTTCGCCAGACCAGCATGCTTCAACATCCTCATCGACTTTAATGAGATATCCCTCTACCAGATTCCAATACGGGATATTATTGAAACCAAATTCCGGCAAATAGAACCTTCCGTCTTCGTCTTTCAGAAGTGACAGGTGATGATTGTCATCGTCGATGCGAAGTTGTTCGGTCATGAGGATGACATCAGGTCCTTCATCACGTTCCCACATCTCTTCGGGAGGAGTCACATTGATAGAAATCATGTTCCAGCCGTGATGAATCGGTACTGCCAGTTCGCGCAATAACTCGCTGAGGGTGAGGGTGATTGCTATTTCAGCAGAAAGCCCGTTCTGATCTTCAACCTCGAACACCAGGTTGTAAACGCCGTTTTCACCCGCATCAGTTTGCCACGAAAAATCCCCTGTGTTATCTTCATTATCGATAAACTCAGCTCCCAGTTCTCCCGTGCCATCGTCGTCAGTTATCCGCAACGTAAGATCGTCACCCTCAAGATCGAGATCAACGTCGTTTGCTGCAAGTGTAAATTCTACCATTTCACCTGCTTGAGCTCCAATCTCCTCAGGCGCATTGATCCACACTGGAGCATCATTAACTGGGCGGATGATCAAGATGAAATCAGTAAACAACATCCTGCCTTCTTCCGTCACACCGATAATTGAAATTTCCACGCCATCTGGAATATTGAAATTTGGATCTGGATCGAAAAACAGAATCTCATTCCCGTCGATATTCATATTCAGCTCGTTGGGTGCCCCAGCTATCTCATAGTCCAATTGACCGCAGTCATCTCGAGGAGGTGCATCATGCACCGGCCAGACAATAAGGAAAAACCTGTCTTCGGCCGTTAAACCCTCTGGGTCTTCAGCAGTCACTGAAATCTCAACACCATTAGGCAGGACATATTCCTGCTCAGGCGAGAATGATAATATATCATCCTCATCGATTTCCATATTGAGTTCTTCCGGTGCCCCATCAAAGCTGAATGTTAGTTCATCATCATTTTCTATGTCGAAAAAAACCTCGTTAAGATCAGCAACATAATCTACCCATTCTTCACCATCAATCTGAATAAAGACATCATCTAAATCGACAATGTCTACCCGCCCAGGATCTTCATCCACCCCCACATCATCAATTTGAGCCCCAAACCTCCACCCCTCGCCACGTCTCTCCTCAGAAACAAAATCATCAATCCTCTGAACAACAAAAGGAGCATCGTTCACTGGACGAATCGCGAGATTGAAAACATCCTCAGCTGTCTCCCCTGCCTGATCTTCAGCTGTAACTGTAATGTCAGTTCCATCTGGCAGATTGAAATTCGGTTCCGAATCGAAAAACAGGTTGTTTTGCTCATCAATGTCGATGTTAAGCTCATCAACCCCACCACCAAAACCGAAACTCAGTTCGTCACCGTCCACATCGAAGAACACATCATCAAGATCTGCGATTACAATAACACCAGCGTCCTCAACGGCGATGAAATCATCAATAGGCTCAACCACCTCAGGCGCATCATTCACCGGTCGAATCACAAGGTTAAAGATATCCTCGGTTACAGCCTCGAAGTTCTCTGCTGCCACAGTAATTTCGACACCACCAGGCAGGTTGTAATTTTCATCCGGATTGAAGAAAAGGATGTTTTCCCAGTTTATATTCATATTAAGTTGCTCAGGAGCATCAACAATAGTGTACATCAACTCCTCACCGTTGACGTCTTCGAAAACATTATCAAGATCAGCAACGTCCACGCGTCCCGGATCTTCGTTCACACGGATATCGGGAATCGGCCCTACTACAATTGGACGATCTCCTCCCTGCACCGGGTTAATAACCAGGGTGAATCGGTCTTCTACTGCAGCACCATCAGGATCCTCAGCTCTAACAGTAATTCTGACACCTTCCTCCAGGAAAAAGCCTCTGTCGGGGTCAAAAAAAAGTATATTATCCTCGTCGATGACCATATTGATCTCGTCAGGTGCGTCCCTTAAGTTAAATGTCAGTTCGTCTCCATCAACATCGAAGAACACCTCATCCAGATCCGCTACATCAACACGACCCGGATCCTCGTTAACCTCGATGTCCCATACAGGTTCCACTACAACAGGCGGATCGTTCACCGGACGGATCACAAGATTAAAAACAACTTCTGCCATCATACCCTCTTCGTCCTCTGCAACTACGACGATATCGACACCATCAGGCAAGTTGTAATTTTCATCAGGATTGAAGAAAAGGATGCCATTCCAGTCGATGTCCATGTTAAGCCCATCGGGTGCATTAACAAACATGAAAACAAGTTCGTTGCCTTCCAATACCCCCTCAAAAACTTCATTCAGGTCGGCGATTCTTACAAAACCCGGATCCTCGTTCACAATTATGTCTTGGATGGGATTCTGCGCATGCAATGAACTGACGATTGAAAACAATAGGATAATGAACAAAATTAAAAATGCAGTTTTCATTTTTTTACTCCATAATGTAAAGTGAATAATTTGCTTGATTTATTTCACAAACATTACCCTCCTAATCCTTTAAGTAACCATCACGTTTATAGGTAGCTGTTTGGTCGTTTACATTGAGTTCTATCCCTGAGATCGAGGAAATCAGGAATCTCATATTCTCAACTGTTGGAGTTGAAGCAATTCAGTGATTGTTATCGGAATTTCTCTAATCCACTGTCTGCATACCGGGATTGGAAATCCGTGAAATCTAATCCTGCTCAAGAACATAAATTAAAGCATTGTTGTAGGGACTCGTAACGTGCAATTAAACAACGTATAATCCCCGGAGTAGCGAAGTTTGCTTTGTGTTCTAACGAGGCTGACAAACGCGAAGTCGTTAATTCACCAAATCCGGGGACTTAATTCCTGTAGCTGGATGTATCAATGGCACCGGTTTTGATAATTTCAGTGCTTAGGGCTGCCAGTCATCAAAAAGAAGATGATGGCAGGAAAGGTGAAAGATAATCTCTGCAAGGTCATTAATAGGTGATTTCGATCCTTGAGAGAATCAGTATTTAGACCACTGTAGATCGGGATTTTTGACGGAAGAATGCTATGTTATGTAGATTTGACACAGTTATTTGATCAGCAATATTCGTAAAATCTGTTGTGACTCATTTTCGACCTACATACTTGGGAATATAAAGCTTTAATTTGATGCTGTCAAGAAAAAATGGTCGGCAATTTCCCTTTTTCTCCCTAATTCATTCTGATAATATTCTGACTACTTTACAAGAGCAGGATTAACATACAACATCCTAAAGAAATCCTATTTCCTTGAAATCGCACCTGATCGGGAAAAAGCACTCTGTCGCATTCGAATCAATTGCGGTTCTTCAATACCAATCAGGTTTCCACAATGACACATAACTCTATCTCCTTCCCGGATGGTAAAATCCGCTTTGATTTTAACCTTCCAGCACCTGAGCAGTTTTCCCTTACCTATCTTTTTATACTTAAGTAGCTTCTGTTTGCATTTAACGCATCTGATTGTCTGCATGGTCAGGTAATTTCCGGAAGAGTTATTTCACTGACATCTTGGCTTTCTCAATTGCAGAAGCAAGATCCTGAGGTTTTCGTGATCCGATCATCAATTCAGACCTGTCCTGAAGTTCAAGCTGGACACCATAATTTCCGTTCATGCTATATGCCTTGCCACTTGCTCCATACTTTAAACCCCATCCACCAAACTCCTTAACCGGATTAAATTCTCTTACTTTATAGGTCAATATCTCATTGAATGTCAGATGCTGGTATTTTAGCTGGAATGGATAAAACTTTATATAAATACCGTCATCCCTCACTTCGCTTATTAGTTTAATTGTAAAGAACGCGCCCGGTAGACCGAGACCAATCAGGGAACCCAGAATGATGATTCCGATGTGGGTACCCGGATCGGTTTCGACCTCTTCACCAAAAATAATCTGCTGCACTGTTCCAAACAGTACAAATCCTGAAATAAAAATTATCGAGATCCAGAGTCCAATCCTGTTGAATCTCTGAACTTCACGAAAATGCAATAGTTTATTGTCAGATTTCACTTTGTCTTCAGCCTATTTTTCTCCAATCCACTCAATAGCCTGTTTCAATGCCTCTTTTTCGATTGTATGCCCGCCTTCAAAATCCACAAATTTCACGTTATATCCACTTTTTACCAGCCTGTCTCTGGCAGAAGTTCCCTCTTCGTATTTTACCATCGTGTCACCAGTTCCATGCCCAATAAAAACCCTTAAACTTTTTGCCTCAGTAAGAGCTTCGTCACCTATTTCTTCATCGAGCCATCCGCCAAAACAAATAATACCACTTACATCCTCATGATTTTTAATACCAGCTGTGAAGGCATACCAGCTCCCCTGTGAGAACCCCAGCAAATAAGTTCCATGTACGTTGAATTCACCTTGTAGTTTTTTCACAGTATTAACGATCAATTGTTCGGTCATTTCTCCACATCCGGGAGCTAATCCTTCCACACCCGGAAGCCATGTTACCCAGCTATAGCCATTGCTTGTTCTTCCCGGCAAAGGATATGGTGCTTCAAGTGCAGCATACATTATATCCTGATTCTCAAATCCTTTCCAGAGTTGGATAAATCCATCGGCATTATCTCCATAGCCATGCAAACCTAAAATGAGTGGATAGGATTTTGATTCATCATAATTTTCAGGTATATGAAGCCTGTATTTCTGTAGCAGAGGAGCTGCTACATACCCAATCTTCCCAAGAGCTTTAGCCTTCTTTTTCATTCTATCAGCAGCACTATCAACTACAGATTTAAAAGTGTCACTTTCACGAACGCTATCGAAATCAGGATCTCGCATAATGTGTTCTATGTCCTCAAATCCGGCTTTTATTGCCCTTTCGAGGTATTTTGCAGCGAGATCTTCTTCTCCGAGAAGACCATAACAGCATGCAAGGTTATAAATAGAATTGCTATCATCAATGTTGTGTTGAAGAGCTGTAAGGTAGTGGCCAGCAGCTTCCCTGTATTTTTTTGCCTGATATTCCTCGTATGCTTTTTTGACATGTTTACTAACATCAACATCGAGAAAATCACCACTGCTTTCTGCAATTGGATCATTGACAATTTGGTGTGAACACCCCGAAACTTCCCTTGATTTACAGTGACAACCGGAAAGACTTATAGATGCTGCTGTAAATGTTATCAATACAAGTAAAAAAGATAGTGTGTGTCTTTGAGTTTTCAATTCAAACTCCATTTTAGAGATTCCTGGGATTCTCCTTTAAGTTGATTATCGGGTCTAGCCCAGAATATCCAATAACTTATCAGAGAAATGTATTCTGTAATTCCGATTGTCTCCGGAATATTTTCATGATTCGCAAAAGGGACAACCAAAGACATTTTCGGCATTGGTGCATTTTCCCAAATTACACGCCCATTATCATACGGTCTGACAAAATCATCATGATCTCCGAAGATCAGGTAAAAGTAGGTGTCAATATTCTTGATTTTCTCGACATTATCAAACCTACCATCTGTTAACCATCTGCCCGGTAGGTCAAGTAAGGCGCTGCCTTGAGTTAGTGAATTCGCAGATGCAAATGGTGCTTCGGCAATCAAGCACATGGGATCAACAATCTCAGATGCCAGGTAAATTGATACGACATTACCGAGAGAAAATCCATATAAGCACAATGAATCAAGTGAAAAATCTGGTCTTGTACATAAATAATCAAGTGCTGCAACTCCATCTTCGTATAGCCCCTGTTCAGAAGATTCTCCCTCCGACAAGCCAAATCCCCTATAGTCGAAAACAAATACATTCGTTTCTGTATTGTGCAGATATTCCACTCTGTCCCAGTAGTAATCAATATTGTGCTTGTTGCCGTGACAATACAATATCGTCACCGAACTCATGAAATGACTCGCATTTGACTTAACCCAAAATCCATGCAAGGTATTACTTCCACTTTCGAAGGTAACGTGTTCTATTAAAGAGTCGGGAATTGAGTTTCCTGGGAGTGAATATTGCTCAAGTTGTTCAGTATTAAACATAAAACTGTCGAGTTCGCAACCACAAATAACAAGAGTTATCAGCACAGTCACAAGAAGATTAACAACCCTCATTTAAATCTCCTTTCAAGAGATATTAATACAGTCGTCGCACCATGATTATCCAAAGCTGTATAATTAACAGCCATATCCCTGCTAACTTTATTTGCTGCATGTAATTTTAATTCTGTATACAACTTAAAACTTCCAGGAAGCTGCCAGCGATATCCGACGAATGGTGAAAGGAATATGTAAGGATCGTAATAGACGTAATCAAGGGATGTTTGCGGAAATGTTGCATCCATTCCTGAATATAAGAGACCTTTCATCACCTTCCATGCCGCAGAAACAGAAACAACCGGATATGCCCGATAACGAATTTTCACATCTTTCTTGAAGCTGCTCAAAACTAAATAGCGAGGTTGAATGCCTAATGTCGGGATGAGACCATTATTCAACACCGGGAAAAATGTCGTCCCTACATCAAGTCCGAAAATTTCGTATGCCAGAGGGAGAAGATGCAGATTTCCATCGAGGTTGATACGGTCTGAAACTCCGTAATTAATACCTGTGGTCAGATAGGGAATCGGCATGTTCGTATCGAATATCTCGATGATCGGACCACCAATACTCGTATTAATATTGACCCGGTTTGTGCCTACAGGTTCGAGATTAGTGTGGGCAGCACATCCGATAAAAAAAAGTAAAATCAATACCAAGAAAATCAAACGCATGGGTATCCTGTTCCCTTCCTGAAAACTAAAACTCGATCAAAGAGATTGTACAGTTTTTCGTCTTTCTGGACTTTACACTGCACTTCGAGATTGTTTAATAAGACTTTTACCGGTCATTTCCACGGGTTGTTCAATACCGAGAAGTTTCAGAATAGTCGGCGCCACATCCGCAAGGATACCATCCGATCTCAATTCTGTAGTCGGATCAAACAGTATAAACGGGACACGGTTTGTTGTATGAGCAGTATGTGGCTCTCCATCATCATCGATCATCTGTTCACAGTTACCATGATCGGATGTCAATAAAACCTTAAAACCTCTCCCCAAAGCTTTCTTTACTAACTTTTCAACGAGTGAATCCAGGACTTCCAATGCTTCGATTATTGCTGTTTGCACACCGGTGTGACCAACCATATCGGGATTTGCGAAATTTAGCAGGATAAATGAATAATCCTTTTCCAGTGATTCAATAACCTTCTGCGTTACTTCCGGTGCACTCATTTCGGGTTTTAAATCGTAGGTGGCAACTTTCGGTGAAGGGATTAATTCTCTGTCCTCTCCGGGAAATGCAGTGTCTTCTCCTCCGTTGAAAAAGAAAGTTACATGTGCATATTTTTCTGTCTCGGCAATTCGAAGTTGTTTCAGGGAGTTAGAAGATAAAACTTCTGCAAGGATCTTCTCCAATTGCTCTGGTCCAAATGCAACGGGAAAATCGAAATCATATCTATATTGAGTCATTGTCGAGAAATGCAGGTTCAAATTCTCAGTTCTGAATTCTCTAAACTCCGGTGAAGTCAAGGCAACTGTCAACTCTCGCGCACGATCAGCTCTGAAATTAAAGAACATAACTGCATCGCCTCGCCTGAGGATTGAGACTGGTTTTCCATTGCCACCAACAATAACTGAAGGTTTCACAAACTCATCGGTTACATGCTTAAGATATGATGCCTGTATTGCCTCGTCCGCCGATCTGAACTTCTCACCCTCACCAGCAGTGAGCATATGATATGCATCTTCTACTCGATCCCAACGCCTGTCCCTGTCCATCGCCCAATATCTTCCGCATACAGATACAATCTTTCCTACTCCGATGTTTGCCATCCGGTCTTCGACCTGTCTGATGTACTCAACACCGGCTGTAGGAGAAGTATCCCGACCATCCAATAAAGCATGAAGGTAGACTCTGTCAATTTCCTCGGATTTAGCTAACTCGAGTAAAGCGTATAGATGGTCAAGAGAGCTGTGCACTCCTCCATCAGAGACTAATCCAATCAGATGCCAGGGCGTGTTGTAATCTCGAGCATGCCTGATAGAATTCTGAATTGCTGAATTCTCAAAGAAACTCCCATCCTGAATAGCTTCATCAATACGGGTGATATCCTGATTAACAATTCGTCCGGCACCGATATTGAGATGCCCAACCTCACTATTTCCCATTAGTCCTTCAGGCAAACCTACCGATGTACCAGATGAGCGGAGTGTTGTCCACGAGTAACGTGAATACATTGATTTTAGAAATGGTGTGTTAGCGAGGTGAACAGCATTTGCATCAAATTTCGGATTTATTCCGAAACCATCGAGAATAATCAGGAAAATTTTGTTTTTATGATTCAATATTGGAGCCTATTTTTTCAGAATTCTTACGCCAGTGATTCCAAATCAAATAGAAACCAAGACCGATGATCAGTACTGGCCAGAGGTCTGCAACTCCCCTTAACCAGTGTTGGTATCCCCACCAGGAATCATAACCTATTCCACCTCCTCCTGCCAATAATAAAATGCCTCCGGGGATAAAAACCCATATTTTACTGTCCCGAACTGTCCATAAAATGATAAATGCAAATCCCGTGCTTAAAAATAAAATTGGCCAGAATTTCCATAACGGAAAATCAATCCACCCAAGGCTACGAGATATCAGGGCACTCATTGTTATTATCAGGATCGTACCGGGAAAAAGATACTGTTTATCATTAACTCTTAATGCCCTGAAACATAATAATACTCCAAAACCAAATAGCAGCCACTCCCAAATATCCATCCAGTACTGGTGGACAAGGTACCCTGAACCAATTATAAACAAGGTCCAGCCAAAGCACCCGAATGGGACTAAAGCGCGTTTTGGAAGGGATTTCTTTTCTTGGGATGCCTCAATCACTTGTTTGCCATTGAGGTCTCGCAGATTCGAGAGGAATAGTCAGATAAAGAAGGAGGTAAAACAGAACCCCAAAACCATTTGTTATATAAACCAAACCAATAAAGCCAAGTCTAATAATTACAGGATCAACCAGATATCTTACACCTACCCCCCCACAGACTCCCAGTAACATTCGTTCTCTGCGACTGCGGTGGATTTTTCTCCGGGATTCATCTCCTTCTCCTGACAGGGAACTTACCGATGAAGGCCAAATATTACCACTCCTCATCATTCTTCGCTCCCTCCCGGCAAGAATTACGAAGATACCAAGAAGAATTAATCCTATAGCAGGCATCATTTCATATCCGAAGAATCCATCCCAGGAGAAAGGCATCCAGTATTCCTGAGAGAGGAGAATAACACCAAAAAGGATTAGAATCAGCCCTATTGCGGGCTTTGCATTCTTATAGTTTTCTACACTTTTATCGTTTTTGTTCTTAGGAATGAGGATCATGGCAGCCAAATAAGCTAATATTCCTGTCCCGAGAAATAAAACTGCAAGAATCCAAATAACTCTGACAGTGACAGGATTAATCCCGAAATACTCACCAACTCCTCCGCATACACCTGAAATTATTCGGTTAGAACTTGACTTGTATAACCGTTTCAACTAAAATCCAAAGGCTGTTTAGGGATCAATATCCATGCAAGCAAATAAATCAGGATTCCTCCACCCCACATCAGCGATCCGATTACCCAGATAACCCGGATTAAAACCGGATCAATACGGAAATAGTCTCCAATACCAGAACATACACCAGCCAGTATTCGATCATCTTCAGATCGGTACAGTCGTTTGTAATCTGATCCACTTTTCACTTCCATCTCATTCTCCAAAAAAAGTCTTTGTTGTTTAATATAAGTAGGTTTACGTTGTTTTTCCGTATGAAACAGGTGATCTCTACTCAACCAGTAACGAAAGGTCTAAAACCTCTACAGAATGGGTCAGAGCACCAATTGATATATAATCAACACCCGTTTTTCCATACTCTCGAACGTTTGCGAGAGTTATCCCTCCGGTTGCCTCCAGTTCTGTATCTCCCGTTCGCACATCAACGCATTTTTTTACTAGATCGGGTGACATGTTATCAAGAAGTATTCGATCCGGATTTGCCTCCAAAGCTAATAAATATTGATCGAAATCCTCAGCCTCGACCATCACCCTGAATTCACCATGCTTCTCAGCAAATGACTTACAAGCAAGAATTGCCTCCCTGATCCCCCCAATTGCGGTGATATGATTTTCTTTTATCAGGAATGCATCGTGCAAACCATAACGGTGATTTACCCCACCTCCGGAAATAACCGCAGCTTTGTCAAGGTACCGAAGTCCCGGAGCGGTCTTTCGAGTTTCTGTTATTTTAGCAGGGGTATCAACTACCTGAGTAACATACTTATTTGTCAGAGATGCGATGCCACTACATCTCCCCATTATATTTAATGCCGTTCTCTCTCCAGCGAGGATCACCCACATCTTACCCTTGATACGCGCAACAACTGTATTTGGTTCAACATTCTCACCGTCAGGAACGATTATTTCATAATCAGTCGATTTATCGAGCATTTCAAATACACCAGCAGCGACGCCCTGACCCGAGATTACACCCTCGGATTTGGAAATTATTCGAGCTCTGCCCAATTGATTTGTGGGGACAGTTGCGCGTGTGGTTATGTCACCTCGCTTGCGCATGTCCTCATTCAATGCACGACGAATTATTGTTTTGGCAACACGATTACAATGAATTGCCAGCTTGTTATCAGGAGTTTTCTTGTGTCTCAAGTCAGATTGTACAAAAAAATGAACTTATCCTGCTCTGGATGTATTACAGTGCTTAAAGTAATGATAAAGATTAAAAATGACAACATTCAGAAGCCTGTTAACAGGTATTGATAAGTAATCTGCGTATAGCAGTTGATTGTCGTGTAGATTCGAACAAGAATAGTTAAATCGGATTTAATTAACAATTGTATTCTGTATTAGGCAAACTTTATGTCCAGTTCCCAATTTTTAAATGACATCGCCTCGAAAAACCATGCAAATGCTTGACTTCAATTCGACTATTAGAGTATACTCAAATCCCATGTCAAATGAGAGTGAAAAGTATCCGGAGAATTGGTTTGCTCAATGGTTCGATGAATGGTATCTGAAAGTCTACCAGCATCGGGATGAAAAAGAAGCCGCTGAGTTCATTTCCAAATGGAATATATGGGAGAAGCTGAGTGTCGAAGATTGGTGCCTCGATGTTGGGTGCGGGGCGGGACGATTTGCACGGCTTCTCGCCAATAAAGGACTTAATGTTCTGGCAATTGATCTGTCTGATTCACTTTTAAAAGATGCCCAAAAAGGAAATTCTTGTAATTCGAATCCGTTTTACGTCAGATCAGACATGCGCTATTTACCGACTACCCATAAGTTTAGTCTGATTACAAGCCTTTTTACCAGCTTCGGATATTTCAGTTCAGACGAAGAACATGTTGTTCTTTTAAATGACCTTAAAGAACGTTTATGCCCAAAAGGATTATTAGTATTAGACTTACCAAACGATATTGAAGTTGAGTGCAAAGTTGCTGAGCTGGCTGTCACTGAAAGGAGTTTGGATAATATTCTTGTCCGGGAAGAACGGCATCTACAGCTGCAACCTAAACGTGTGATCAAGCGTATCATTATCAGTAACAAAAGAGATACATTCAAATACACAGAGTCAGTACGATTGTACACCAACCTTGAAATAAACACCATGCTTAAATCTGCAGGGATTAAACCCATTGAATCTACATGGGGTGATTATTCCGGCTCCCCATATTCTCACTCAAGTCCAAGAATGATATACTTCGGAGAACGTATTGGCTGAGAGAATTCCATGGTCAAGCATGGCAAGAGGACCCCAGATCACCAAGGATTTTTATGATGGCAGAGGTGAAATTGTCAGACTTCTTGGTGGTGATTGGCGAGATTCAAATACTGTTAAGCAGGCAAGGGAGCGCAGACAATCATTTCAAAATCCCGCCAACCTCGGTGATGTAATCCGGAGTTCATACAGCGAGACCAAAATACCGGAACCTGTTGAGAAAAACCTGCAAGCACTCAACTCTCCAGACACTCTTGCAATTGTAACCGGTCAGCAATTAGGACTTTTTGGAGGTCCGTTACTAACTTATTACAAAGCTCTTACAGCAATTTTTCTCGCACGAAAATTGGAGACTGAATATAAAACCAAGGTTGTGCCGATTTTTTGGATGGAAACTGGAGATGCCGATTATAGCGAAGTAAACAGAGTAGGTTTCCCTCCTGCAAATGACCACCCCAGAAAATCGGTTTACACGTTGCGAGATATTGCCAGTGGAAAATCAGTCCATCATCATATTTTAACTCCTGAGATCGATGTCGTTCGGGATGAAATATATAACTGGATGAACACCTCTCCGCACCGCCGAAAATTCAGTCGGATTATTGGGAGGTGTTATCGTTCCGGCATACCTGTTGTGGGAGCGTTTAGGGAGTTGTTCACATCGCTTCTCGGAACTTATGGATTGGTAATGTTTGATGCTCTCGATCCAAATATCGTAGACATCTCAAAAACTTTCTGGCGAAAATGTTTGACTCGTCCCGAGGCGTTGAACAATGCATTCTCAGTTTCTTCCCGCGAGATTATGGCAATGCGTTTACCTCTCCAGGTTCGTCTGAGAACAAAAACTCTGCCAATATTTCGTGTAAATGAGAATGGGATCCGCCAAAGGTTAGCAGGAGATCAAGATGCCTGGAAGAAAGGCACAGATCCGGAGGTTTACAGCAATACCGAGCTCGCAAATATGGTTGATGATGAAAAGGGTGCCTTTTCACCTGCGGTGCTTTTAAGACCATTACTCCAGGATTGGTTACTTCCGACCTGGTTATACATCGGCGGACCTTCGGAGATAGCCTATCATGCGCAAATTGGCAGGGCATACGATCAAATAGATCTCCCTCGTCCCATCATTGCTCCAAGGATTAGTGCAACTCTTGTTGAAAGGTCTGTGAGAAGATGGCTTGATAAAAATAATTGGAAAGTCATTGAAGTTTTCGGAGGTAAGGAATTACTCCTACGCACAACTGGGAGCTCAAGCTCTCTTGAAGAACTCTTTGATACAGGCTCTGCTCATCTTCGCGGATGGCTGGCTCGAATACAGCAGCAGGCTGATATCGCCGGAATAGACATCAGTCGCGAACTCGATCAATCCGGTAGAAAACTCGGCTATCAATGGGCAAAATTGTTTCGTACAACCATGAAGAAGATCTCACAAAGGGATCAAACTCGTGTCAATCATGCTCAAAAATTGCAAAATCACCTCTTTCCCGATAACACTCTTCAGGAAAGACAGTTCAATTTCCTGTATTTCCTGGCAAAATATGGAAATCAACTGGTTCAGGCTATAGATTCGGAAAAAGACATGTTTCATCCACAACACATTGTAATAGATTTGGAGCAGGAACGATGAATTTTGACGTATTGGCCATAAGTCCTCATCCGGACGATGTTGAAATCGGCTGCAGCGGTACCATGATTCACCTGATTGATGAAGGTTATCGCGTTGGCATGGTAGAATTAACAAATGCAGTTCTTGCCACCGGTGGGGATTTGAAGATTCGAAGCGAAGAGGCCGAAGCTTCAAGACTGGTGATGGGAGCTCAGAAACGATTTCAGTTGAATATGAAAGAGGGTGAGCTATTTCCCACCACTGAGAATATTTATAAATTGGTTAGCCTGATTAGGAAAACCAGACCCCATTTGGTTGTCGCCCCATATTTTGAAGACAGGCATCCCGATCATACGGCAGCATCAAAATTACTTAATGCCGCCTGTTTCTGGTCTGGAGTTTCCAAATATGGAGATAATCAGCCCCCTCACAGACCTCACAGGTTGGTATATTATTTCCTTCACTGGGAAGGTCCTATTTCTTTCATTGTAGACATAAGTGCAACATTTGACAGGAAACTCCAGGCTATAAGGTCATATCACTCTCAATTCCTTACTATGCCAAGTGACAGGTCAATGACCTATATAAGTCGACCTGAATTCCTCGAGAAGGTGATCAATCGTGCCCGAAATTACGGTTCCCAGATAGGAGTCGAATACGGAGAAGCATTTTATGTCCGTGAAGTAAATCGGGTTGATAATTTGATGACCTGGGCAGACACACAGGGTGTAGTTGGTTGAAAATCGGAATTACTTGTTACCCTACTTTCGGCGGGAGCGGTGTTGTTGCTTCCGAACTTGGTCTGGCATTGGCTGAAAAAGGTCATGAAATCCATTTTATAACCTATAAAATGCCGGGAAGACTAAAATTCAGTTCTAATGATATTATATTTCATGAAGTCAAAGTCCCGGATTATCCTCTGTTCGAATTTCCTCCCTACTCATTGGCTCTGGCATCACGAATCTTTGATGTTGCACAGGAATATGACCTTGAAATAATTCATGCTCACTACGCTATCCCTCACGCAACCAGTGCGTTAATGGCAAGAAATATGCTCAACGGCAAGATTAAAGTGATGACAACTCTGCATGGCACTGATGTAACACTCGTCGGACAGGAAGCATCCTTTATGCCGATAACCAAGTATGCAATTGAGAGTTCTGATTCTGTAACAGCAGTATCACATTTTCTCAAAAATGAAATATCCCGGGTATTCGATTGTAAAAGAGAGATAGATGTAATTCACAACTTCATTAAACCATCAAATCACACTCTTGAATCATCGGAACAAGTCCGAAACGAATTCGCTCCGGAAAAGGAAAAACTGTTAGTTCATATCTCAAATTACCGTCCAATTAAGCGAATAAAAGATGTTTTTGAGATATTCTCGGAACTGCATAAAAGAATGAGAATTAGGATTTTATTAATTGGTGAGGGTCCCGAACTTCCCTTGTTTTTAGATAGAGCGCGTAAAGCCGGGATTGAAAAAGATGTTGTTATGCTCGGCAATCGCAGTTCTGTTGAGGAGATTCTTGCTGCTGCGGATCTAATGATTATGCCAAGTGAATCAGAAAGTTTCGGATTGGCTGCACTCGAAGCAATGGCGAGCGGTACTCCCCCGATAACCTCTGATGCAGGTGGTCTGCCAGAAGTCATACTTAATGGGAAAACAGGATGGACAGTACCAATAGGAAATAGCAACGCGATGGTCTCAAAAGCTTATGATTTATTGACTAACGACGCAGAAATGAAAAAAATGAGTAATCGCGCTCGTGAGTGGGCTTTTAAGAAATTCCATATCGAAAAAGCTATCACCCAGTATGAAGATATTTATTATAGAACTCTCAAATCAAATTAAACATTTTCGCGGTTTTGAACAATTTATATTTCTTTTTCAATTATGTGATCTGCATCACATGAAAAAATTAAAAAAATATTAAAGTATGCGATTTACAATCTTGTTTGAAAGTAGATTCAATATCTACATGATCCATTCGTGGCTGAGTATTATTAGGGAAGTAGATAGTTGTTAAATAAAGATTTTTCGTAATGTACCAGTCTTTGTAGTTGATTGACATGTCTCAGTGGAGATAAAATGAACAAGAATATTTTCAGAGAATATGACATTCGTGGAGTTGTTGGTGTTGACCTGACTCCGGATGTCGTTCGAACTCTGGGCAAGGGATATGGAACATATTTCTTACGGAATAATGTAAAAAGGATTTCTCTCGGTCGGGACGGACGGCTCAGCTCGCCTGATCTATGTGATTATTTAGTTGAAGGGATAACTTCTACCGGAGTTGATATTATAGATCTTGGTGTTGTCCCAACACCGGTGGTTTACTTTTCTACCCATACACTGGACGTAGGTGGCGGTGTGATGATTACAGGAAGCCATAATCCACCAAACTATAATGGATTTAAAATTAGCCTGGGCACAGAATCAATTTATGGATCTGAAATTCTATCCATTTATGATCTGATAATTAACAACGATCTTGAAACCGGTAATGGTTCTGTGGAAGAACAGAACATATTACCGGATTACATAAAGGACATCGTCGGTCGTCTTCATTTGAAACGACCGGTTAAGGTTGCAGTGGACCCCGGTAATGGAGTTGGTGGATTAACCTCAGAGCCTATCCTGAAGCAACTCGGATGTGATGTGCATAGTATTAACTCTGAAATCGATGGCAATTTCCCGAATCATCATCCTGATCCCACGGTTGAAAAGAATAACGAGCAGCTGAAAGAAGTTGTTATCAATGGGGATTTCGAGCTGGGTATCGGTTTTGATGGAGATGCCGATAGAATTGGGATTGTTGCTGAAAATGGAGATATTATCTGGGGAGACCAAATACTGGCTATTCTGGCTCGTGATCTTCTCAGGGAAGAACCGGGATCTTTGATTCTGGGTGAAGTTAAATGTTCAAAACTGTTGTTTGAGGACATTGAAAAACACGGTGGTCGTCAACTGATGGGGCAGGTTGGTCACTCCCTCGCCAAAGCTAAAATGCTCGAAACGGGAGCACTGCTCGCTGGAGAGATGAGTGGTCACATCTTCTTCAAACATCGTTTTTATGGTTTCGATGATGCTGTTTATGTTGCTGGAAGATTTCTTGAAATAGTATCCAAAACCGATTTACCGGTCAGCCGATATCTTGAATCCTGGCCAAAACTATACAGTACCCCGGAAATTCGAACGGAATGTCCGGATGAAATAAAATTTAAGGTTGTTGAGCAAACTCGCGATTATTTCCGCACTTTCGATGAATACGAAGTAATTGATGTTGACGGAATGCGAGTGAACATGCCTGGTGGATGGGGACTACTTAGAGCCTCTAACACCCAGCCTGTAGTAGTACTAAGGTTCGAGGCCGAGTCAGAAGAAAGATTATCTGAGATTCAGCTCGAAATAGAAAATGCGTTGAAGATTCAGCGTGATAAACTTGTTTAATTTGGCATATTGTTTGCACATATAGGAAGTGAGGGGCAACTTCATTAGGCTTATGCTACAAAAGGAAGGAGGCGATTATGGTATGCATGTATTGTCGACGTGAGATTCGTGAAGAGGATCGCAGGTATTACAGCCGACAGGCTGGTATGAAAGGACATTACCACTGGCAGTGTTTTGTTGATGCATGTCATCATGCAAATCGAGTTGGTGCAAAAGAAATTGAATCTATTGCAGTAAGCACAGGTGTTTATGACTATGCAAGCTCCGGATTCGATGGAAAAAGCGATTAGTTTTCTATGAAAACCGATGTCGGTCAGAATGATTCCACTGCCGGGTCATCACCTGATACAGTAGAAAAACTGATTAGACAGGGTGAATATATAAGTCGCAAGCTCGCGACGCAACATTACGAAAACTTTGCAATCGCCGCCCGATTCATACCCGGTCGGCATAAACAGGACCTTTTCAATATCTACGCATACTGCCGTCTTGCTGATGACTTCGCAGACGAGGAATCAAACACGGTAGTTGCAGAAGCAGCGCTAGAACGCTGGGAAAAACTATTAGAAAATTCAATCGGCGATGCCGTATCAAATCCGCTTTTCACAGCATTAGCGGATACGATAAAGCGTCGCCGATTGTCTCTCCAGCCGTTTAAGGATCTACTTCTGGCGTTCAAGCAAGACCTTTACATAAAGAGATACAATACTTTTTCCGAGCTGAATGATTATACAAGGCTCTCGGCCGATCCGGTTGGGCGAATCGTCTTAGAACTGTATGACTATCGAGATGCTGAATATTTTGCACTTTCTGACAAAATTTGCACAGCTCTCCAGTTAGCAAATCACTGGCAGGACGTAGCGGAAGATTTTAACAAGGGTAGAATTTATATTCCGGTCGAGGATATGGAAAAGTTTGATGTAAGTGAAGAAATGATCTCGGAAAAGCACGTAAATTCAGAATTCAGAAATCTCCTGAAATTTGAGGTTGATCGAGCAAAACTCCTTTTTAGTGAAGGGCGCAAATTAATTGAAATGGTTAAAAGACCACTACGAGTTCAGCTCGAGATGTACTGGGGCGGTGGGATGGCTGCACTCAATGCAATCGAGAAAGCAAACTACGATGTACTCAATTGTGAAACAACGGTTACTGGCATAAACAAGGCGAAAATTGCTCTACGTGGTTTTTGTCGACTATTATTTTGAGAAAACTCAACTTTTGATTCAGTCAGAAAATATCAAACGTTTGGAAAATGCCAGTTTAGCGCAACTGCGACATGCATGGCAATACTGTGCAATTGTAACCAGGCAGGCGGCGGGGAATTTTTATTATGCATTCATTTTCCTGCCTCGTGAAAGACGTAGAGGAATTCAGGCTCTTTATGCTTTTCTACGCGCAGGTGATGATGCCGCTGATTCTGAAAAGTCAAACAAAGCAGAACTGTTAAGCATTGTTAAGAGCAGACTCGATTTGTGTTATGATGGATACTTCTGTGATGATCTAACGTTGGGACTCGCTCATGCCATTAAAAAGTTTAATTTCCCCCGCAAACATTTTGATGACATGTTCCTTGGCCTAAATGCTGATTTATCTGTAAAACGATATGAATCATTTTCCGAATTGCGTCAATACTGTTACAGAGTTGCTTCTACCGTCGGACTGCTCTGCCTGAATATTTTTGATGCTGACACAGAAAAAGCCAGGATTTATGCCGAAAATCTCGGAATTGGCATGCAGTTAACTAATATTCTCCGGGATTTAAAAGAAGATTTCGGACGCAACCGGATTTACTTACCAAAAGAGGATCTTCGTAAGTTTGGTATTGATGAATCGGAAATGTTCTCAAAGGACAATAAACAGCGTCTGAAAGAATTAGTACTATGGGAAGCTGAAAGAGCTGATAGTTTTTATGAGAAAGCATCACGGGAATTCCCTCGAGACCTTCGCAAAAGGCTGATTGCTGCCTCAATTATGGGTAGAATCTATCAGACGATTCTTCAACGTATTAAAGCAACTAAATCCCATTACGAACGCATCGAATTAAGCAGGCGGGAAAAGCTTGCTATTGGATATAAAGTCATTACGGAATCGAATAAATAGCATTGATAGCAACGCTAAAGAGTATTCTCGCATTTCGATTTAAGAGTGGTTACTGCCTGATTTCAAGCGTAGCGTAATCTGGCAGTGTTGTTACTA
>CAYLYZ010000095.1:0-22803 GCA_964387885.1 uncultured bacterium
ATGTCATTGAACAAACTGTTACCCATGTCCCCGGATTGTACAGCGAAGTGCCCCTACTTTTTTTATCTTGTCTTGTCAAGTATAGAAATATTTGTATATTAGGGAAACATCTAAACAAGAGGTTTATCTTGAGTTTTAATTCAATTCTATCTTTTGCCATGAGTTGGGCACTGACATACGTACCGACAATTCTTCTTGCGCTTCTTACTCTGATAATTGGCCTCTGGATAATCAAATGAATTCAGAAAGTACTTCAGAAATCAATGACATCAAAAAATGTCGAGGATACACTCCAAGCTTTCTTAAGTAGTTTGGTCTCAATGGCTCTGAAAGCGGTGCTGTTGATCTCTGTGATTTCTATGATAGGTGTCAAAATGACATCCTTTGTGGCTTTACTCGGTGCAGCCGGTCTTGCAGTTGGTTTGGCTTTGCAAGGAAGTCTTTCCAATTTTGCAGGTGGTTCTCTTTTAATGCTTTTCAAACCGATTAAGGTCGGTGATTACATTGAAGCCAATGGTTATGCAGGAGTGGTAAAGGAAATTCAGATTTTCAACACTATCTTGAATACACCGGATAATAAAACTATAATCATCCCTAACGGTGATCTGTCTAACGGCAATATCGTTAACTACTCCACCGAACCAAACCGTCGCGTTGACTTCACATTCGGTATCGGATACAACGATGACATCAAAAAAGCCAGGGAAATCATTAAAGGACTGATTGAAAAAGATGACCGAATCCAAAAAGATCCTGAACCTCAGATACTACTTGCTGAGTTAGCTGACAGCTCAGTCAATTTCGCTGTTCGGGTTTGGGGGACTGGTACCGATTACTGGGGCATCTATTTTGATATGATGGAAAATGTTAAACTTGCTTTTGATGATAATGGCATCTCAATACCATTCCCGCAGACGGATGTACATGTATATAATCACTAAGTAGGACCTGATAAAAAGGTCATCACCGCAAAGCCTGTAAAGAAAATGGTGATAGCCCTACTTGATTTTCATAGTCAATCTCACAACAGAACCTGGATCTAAGATGATTGCAACACTGAGTACTTTTCGGAGCCGTCTTGAGCGAATGTGCGTTCTTGAAATGGATTCTCTAAGTGAGAGAAGAAAAAAGATTTCGCTGGTTGTAATTGCATTCTTCACAACCTTAACCGGTCTTTTTTTCGCCTCTCGAAATATGATTTTAACAGGTTTCGATTCAGGAGTTCTTTACCCGGCACTTTATTTTTGTGTTGTTGGAACAGCAACAGTTGTCTATCTCTTTACCAAAAGGCTAAATGTTCTCTTATACCCATTTTTGTTTGCAATGCTCCTGATTCCGGTTTTGTTTCAGTTCAACGCAGGTGGGCTCGCAACAAGAATTGGATTTGGAATACTGATTTGGGCGCTACTCGCACCTCTCGGTTCCTTGATGTTCCAAAGTATAAAGAAAGCGTTGCTCTGGTTTGCGGGTTACCTCTATTTGATAATTCATTCAGTTAGCATTGATGACTCTGCCCTGCGTCATGTCATCCCGACTCCTAATAACCTGGCGGTCATTGACAATTCACTTAACCTGATAATGCTATCAATCACCATTTTCCTCACTATGACATACTTCGTCAGCGCATTTCAAAAGGAGCAATCCAGATCAAATCGGCTTGTAAAAGAACTTCGGGAATCCAACACCGAACTTGAGCTCACACTTAGTGAGTTAAAGGCAACTCAATCGGAATTAGTTCAGTCGGAAAAGATGGCTGGATTGGGTAAACTAGCTGCGGGAATTGCTCACGAAATAAACAACCCGGTTGGTGCATTGAAAAGCTCAGCAGATACTACCTCACAATGTCTGATCCAGATTGAGGAACGTATTGAAAATGATGATAACTTCAACTCAATAAGGGATGATTCTAAGTTTTTGAAACTGTTAGAAGTGTTAAAAACAAACAGCTCCGTTTTCAAAACAGTTAGTGAAAGGATATCGGGAACAGTAAATGGATTTATCCAATTCACCCGTTTGGATAATGCTGGATTTGCAAGGGTTGATATTCATGAGGGGATCGATAACGCGTTGCTTTTAATTCGGAATGAATTGAAACCCGGAACATCCATAGAAAGAAAGTTTGGTGAAATTCCAAAGATTGCCTGTTACCCCGGTGAACTGAATCAGGTATTTTTAAATCTTCTGACAAATGCCGCACAAACTACGGAAAGAGGAGGAAAAATAACCATTCGAACATTCGAAGAAAAGGGAAAGGTTTTCATTCAAATCAGGGATACCGGAGCTGGTATTCCGCGTGAAAAACTATCGGGTTTGTTCAATCTGGAATTTTCAAAAAAGGACTCCAGAGTAAAAGCAGGCATGGGATTATTTACCAGTTACAATATTGTTGACCAACATTATGGTGAAATCAAGGTGGAGAGTGTTGAGGGAGAAGGGAGTACTTTTACAGTGGTTTTGCCTTTTAATGGGGGAATTCTTAATCCACTTTAATATCTTCAGGCTCTATTTTCACGATCTTGCCATCAACCATGACGTACATCGGGTAGCCATTATGTTTGTGGAAAAGACGAGCCTTTCTGGCGGCCTTTTGGAGAGCTGCAGTTATCTTTTTTTCGACTGCCTCGTCCATAGGAGGTAATTTTTTTTTATCACTTTCCATACTCACTCTCAAGTTTTACCCAAGTTTCAGAATTGAAAACTCGTTGAATTCTATCGAACTGCCCTTTTGCTAGCAGATTTGGTCCATCCGGAGAAGAATTGTCGTAGAAATACCAGTCGTCTGAAATGGGCATGTACAGCTTAAAGAAATTCCACAGTCCAGTCACATATCTGCGCCTAATTATCTCTTCAGCAACATGATGTCCTCCAGATTTAACCCTGTTCCGTACCCGTTCAACTGCAATATCTGGAGAATCTAAATATAAAAACACCAGATGCGCCCGATAGGATTTTATTTCTTTTAATCTGAGAATGAATGGACAGAAACTTCGTGATGCAAGTGTGGTTTCAAATGCAAAATCTGCGCTTTTTTCACCAAGTTCATGTATCCGTTTCAGCATCACTTTCCCAGCACTAAAGGAGACTTGCTCGGGGGCAAATCCTGAAATTCCTTTCGCGATAACATCAGCATTGATAAATTCAGTAATTTCAAGAGATCCTGCCAATACATCGGGGGCTGATGTAGTTTTACCAGCACCGTTTGGTCCGGCGAGTATGATTACCCTTGGATTCATAGAGTTAAACTGTTTCATCCATAATCATAGTCCTTTCTACTTGAAATGCATTACTTAACTGTTAAGTCATGGCACTTGGCAAGCACTCTTAAATGGCAGATGAGGACCTCTGCCTGCATGACCTCATCAATCATTAGCGGAGAGGGTGGGATTCGAACCCACGGAAAGCAGAGCCTTCAACGGTTTTCGAGACCGTCCCGTTCAACCACTCCGGCACCTCTCCTTTAGGACAATCAATATATCGTTTCTTGGGACGGATTTCAAGCTTTTGTAAAAGGGAATGGTTGATTCGCCTGAGAATACGTGCTCGTGTGGCCTGGGCTACTTGTTGCCCAGGTTTCTTTATAAGGTGACCTTTATATGTAAAAGATTTAAATTCGAAAATCTCTGTGTTCGGTAGGGAAATCCGGGCAATAAATAGCCCGGGGCACACATCATGGAATTACCCGGATAGCATAGTCCGCTGATCCTTGCGGTAAGGAAATCCGGGTAATAAAATAGCCCTGGGCACAATGAACGAGGCACATAACGTATAAGGCGGATAGATATATCCGCACTCCCCGGAGTTCTATCCCGCCAACATTGTCCGTGGTCCTTTGCGGTAATTACTGCGCAGTCTTTCACGGAGCTCGGGATATGGCTCGAGATCAGGGTGTTTGTCGAGCAGCCACTCTGCCGACTTATGAGCTCTTCTCAACAACTTCATATCGGTACCGAGATTAGCGATCTGGAAACGGGCAGCACCGCTCTGCCGGGCTCCAAGTGGCTCACCGGAACCGCGCAATTGAAGGTCTTCCTCTGCCAGTGTAAAGCCATCATCACACTGTTGCAATTTTTTCAATCGTTCGAATGACGGGGAATCTTCGGGTTCTCTGGTCATTAGTATGCAATATGCTTTCGCGCCCGTCCTGCCGATCCTGCCCCGGAGTTGGTGGATTTGCGCCAGTCCGAAACGCTCGCTGTTTTCAATGACCATAAAGTTTGCTTCGGGGACGTCAACTCCAACCTCAACGACTGCTGTCGCCATCAACAGTTTCACATCACCCTTTCTAAAAGCATCCATGGCTCGTATTCGATCCTCGATAGGTTGCCGTCCATGCATAAGTGCTATCGGAATACCTTTGAAATCTACTTTTTGATAAGGTTCAAACCGTGCCTGAGCTGCTTCTAATCCGGCAACTCCAGAGTCAATTACGGGGAATACAAGATAACCTCGCTCACCTTCTCCCAATTTTTCCCTGTACCACTTGAACACTTTATCGCGGGATGTATCTCCAACGACTCGGGTCGTCACATTCCGTTCGATCCCTTCCCGCATCGGGAGTTCAATCAGGTCGAGATCACCGTAATATGCCAACGCTAATGTGCGGGGGATCGGTGTTGCTGTCATCAGCAAAACATGCGGTCGGATTGCTTTATTGATCAAACGTGCCCTTTGACGAACTCCGAATCGTTGTTGCTCATCAATTATGACCAGACCGAGATGTGGTGGTTTAACGCGCTCCTGGAACAGCGCATGGGTTCCGATTATAAGGTCTGCTTGTCCGGTGGTAGCTTCATAAAGCGCCCGTTTGATCTCATCGGGATGTCTTCCGGCAGCGATCAGCACAGGTTTGACTCCAATTGGCTCGAGCCATTTCAATGCGTTCTCATAATGCTGTCGAGCCAGCAATTCAGTTGGTGCCATGATTGCAGTTTGTCGATCAGCATCGGCTGCCATTACTGCTGCACCAAATGCCACAACCGTCTTTCCAGATCCGACCTCACCTTGCAGCAAGCGGTGCATGGGTCTACCAGAGACGAAATCACCACTCATCTCTTCGAGAACCGCACTCTGCCCTTTGGAGAGCTTGAATGGTAGGATATCTATGAATTTTTTATACCTTTCACCCGAATTGAATACAATCCCGCCTTTCTGCCGACGTCTCCGTCGCAAGGCGACCAAAAGGAGTTGATGCTGGAAAAGTTCGTTGAATTTAAGAGCCATCACAGCTTTGTCGTATTCTTCAACAGTTTCAGGTAAGTGCAGTCCTCGAATTGCTTCATGTAAGGACATAAGTCCTTCAAATTTTCTCAGTTCTTCGGGCAGGAAAGGTCCGGAACCATCCCAGGCATTGATCAGGTTTTTTATGAAACCTTCCCATACTGTTTTGGAGAATCCATTTTTTTTCCACTCCTCACCTTCCGGATAGACGGGAATCAAACCTGTTTTCGTAGTAATTTCTGCTGATGAATCAAGAAAGGTAATCCTCGGATGAGTGATTTGAGGTCCATCGAAAAAGGAGACTTTCCCTGCAAATGCAACTTTTAATCCGGGGATGAGTTTTGGTTTGATATACTTATATTTGCTGAACCAGACGCCCATCACATTTCCACCACTGCCGTCGCTGATTATGCACAGCAATCTTCGTTTGCGGTATCGACCCTTTTCTCCGACAGATTCAATTGTACCAATCGCTGTTACTTCGGCACCGACAGCTTCATGCAGCTTGCTGAAGGGAGGTGAATCGCGTCTGTCAATAAAACGCAGAGGTGCTCGAATCATTAGATCACCGACGGTTTCGAAACCTTTTTCGCTGAGGAACTGGCTCCTCTTCTCAGCAATTCCACTTATTTTATCTATGGGATCAGTCCACTTCAGCATCTAATATCCGGATGAAAAGTGGTACTGAAGAAGAAGTTCACTGTTCGTTTTGATTTTCTTAATCCAGCGAATCTTGTTCGATGAGATTTTCTCCCAACCTGGTGATGCATCCAGGATTTTCCAATCTCCCTTAAACTTAACAGGAACAATAATATCAACCGTTTTCCTACTATTGTTGCGAATTCTGATTTCCCATTCCTCCTCCCAGCCATCTTCATTACTTAATCTAACAAGGCGATTCCGTTCGCATAATAAGTCGAATGCGAATCCGGTATTTATCCGTATATCCTCCTTTTTTGGGGTATGTCCGATATATTCCTCCCCTACATATTCGATATTACCCCTTGAACTTCCCTTATAAACTCTTATCTTACCTTTCGGCAATGGGATACCAAGACCATTATTCTCGATATTCTCAAAAGACAGCGAAGCTTTCACATCACCTGTATTACCATCCCATTCAATTTCATATTCCTTTGAAACATCACCTACATAAGTCGTTGGGAAAAGTGCGATCTGTTTTACCTCATTATTTAGTATTGTGGATGTCCGGTTACGGGTATAAAGGTGGTAATCAAAAAAAGACTCCTGTGAAAACTTAACCGGACTCACCGGACTACCCGGAACGGTTTCCATTCCAAGCTTTTTCAGAAAACTCCTCGCTTTTCGAGTGTTAACGTCCCCGGCAATTAGTTTAAGTCTTGCATCTTTGAAGGTCTTACCACATCGGTTGTTTATATTCACCCATCCTCTGAACTCAAGAGATGCGTTATTATATCCCAAAATTGCGACATATTCGACAGTCCACGATATCCCCTCAGTCAGGTATGAAATCTCTGCCCTTCCTTTCCCTCCGGTTTGTGAATCCACCTTCCAAACTAAAGTTGGTTTTGTAACGAGACCATCTGGTAGAGTTGGGAAATGAAAGTTGGTGATTTTAGCTGCCGGAATAACTCGAATCAAATCCTCCCACTCTTTGATTACTACATCATTTGACGCTGCGAGTAATATACCTGTAAACGATCCATCTTCTACAGTATAAAGCCGAATCCTTTTATCGATAAATCTCGAGAGGATTTTTCGATGATTAGCAAGGTCGAATTCAAAGTTCTGTTCAATAAGTTCTGCTTTTTCCAAATAGAAATGTACGGAAGACGGAATTATTCGCGATGCGACATCGGTAAATCGAATATCACCTATCCCGAAAGGAAAGTTCAAGTCGCGGGTTTCACGAACTAATCCAAGATTATTATCATAAACCGTGATCGCAACCTCGGCTGCACTAATCCGACTGAGCATCAGGAACAGTATTATAAATACCGGCTTGTTCATGTTTACTTCTGTTTATGAGGTTTCAGAAATAAAATCACTTTTTGATCAAAACACGATATTTAAGTTTAAGTAGTTCATCCGGTTGAAGTACAACATCCCACCTGATATATTCTGCTGATCTTTTTTTCCAACCTTTAGTTGCTTTTAAGATTGTCCAATCTCCCCAGATCCTCGCCGGGACGATTAGATCAATTGCCTCATTCCTCCGGCTACTGATATTCAAGACCCATTCTTCTTCCCGGCTTCCGTTCTTTAGTATCTTCTTGTCTATCAACTTCTTTTCGCAGACAAAATCGAATGCATATCCGATCATAACTCGAATCTGCTTATCCTGCGGTCTGTGCTTAATTTTGCTCTCTCCAGCAAATTCAACATCTCCTCCGGCACTTTCCTGGTAAATCCTCACCTTGCCTCCCGGAAGAGTTAATCCGAGCCCATTTTCGGGGGTATTATCAAATAGCAATGATACTCTTACATTACCATTATTATTGCTCCAGTCGACCCGGTATTCTCTTTCGAACTCCTTTACAGTAGCAGTTGGAAACAATGCAATTTGTTTTATCTGATTGTTAAGGATTGTTGATTTTCGTTTCAGAGTGTATAGGTGATAATCTGAAAAGAAATCCTTCTTGAATGCTCCTGTCGGTGGATGTGTGCCTGAAGAACCAGTTGAGTAATTCCTGCGTCGAGAATATCGGTTGTATTCGGATTCAATTTTTACAGCACCTGCAATTAATTTTAATCTGGCATCTTTAAATGATGTCCCACACTGATTATCTATATTTACCCATCCGGTAAATTCAAGAGATTTGTTTTCTGAATCCATTACAGCGACATATTCGGTAGTCCAGGATATCCCTTCTGTAAGATAGGATACTTCCCCCAATCCCTTTCTGCTTTTTGGTGAATCTACTGTCCACACAAGGGTGGGACGTGTAATTAATCCTTCAGGCAAGCTGGGAAAATGTATATTTGAAATTTTATCTTTTGCAATCGACCGGATTGTCTTATCTTTTTCCTTAATAACAATATCACCGAATCCCGAAAGTAGTGTACCCTTAGATAATCCATCGCTTTCAGTATTTAGTTGGATGCGTTGGTCAATATACTTGCTTAGCAGCTTCCGGGAATCTACGAGGTCAAAATCGTAGTTCTGCTCAATGACAAGTGCATGATCCGAATAAAAATGTACGGAAGTTGGGATTATTTGTGTTGCTACATCGGTAAAACGTATTTCACCTGTACCTTTGGGAAATTTCAGCTCGCGGGTATCACGGACGAGACCGCGATTATTATTATAGATTGTTACTGCGACCTCAGCTATTGAAAGCCGACAAATAAACAGTACCAATATAACTACAAACAGCTTTTTCATTTTCGCCTCAGAATATTAAACACAGTGCAGCTAACGAAATGTCTTTCGGTAAAATCAACTTACATTCAATCGGTTCATTTCAATTTTATCTCTTGAACCGAACTCGATAGTTGAGAATAATCTCTTCATCCGGTTCAATTGCTACAGTCCATCTTATCTTATTTGAAGATGTCTTCTCCCAGCCCGGAGTTGCATCGATAATAGTCCAATCACCGCTCAACCTTGCAGGAACAATAACCTCAGCTCTCTCCTCCTTCCGGTTGCGAATTCTCAACTCCCATTCCTCTTCCCAGATTTTCCACCTTCGATACTCATCTTCATCATACTCATCCTCAACTCGTTTTCTTTCAAGTTGTTTTTTCTCACAGGCAAAATCAAAAGCATATCCGGTTTTAATCCGAACTCCCTCTTTCTGTGGAGAATGCCCTATTCTGTCTTCACCGACAAATTCGAGATCACCACCCTTACTCTCTTTATAGACCCTGACCTTACCTTTCGGGAGAGGAATTCCAAGACCATTTTCCTGTGTATTATCAAATAGCAGGGAAACTCTCACTTTACCTTTGGTGCTACTCCACTCCACGAAATATTCCTTCTTAACCTCCTTAACATCAGCAGATGGAAATAGCGCGATCTGTTTAATTTGATTATTAAGAATTGTCGATCTGCCATTCAGGGAATAAAGATGATAATCGTAGAGTGATTCTTCCTGAAACCGAGAATCACCACTATTGCTACCGAAAGACGTGACAATTGCTTCTTGGGTGAGCCTGTAGCCTCCATCTCTCAGAATTTGAACATCACCTGCCATTAACTTCAACCGGGCATCTTTATAGGATGTCCCGCATTTATTATCGATGTTCACCCATCCGGTGAATTCGAGGCTCTTATCCTCTTTGTCCGAAACTGCAACGTACTCGGTTGTCCAGGATATGCCCTGTGTCAGGTATGATACTTCTCCCTCACCCTGTCCACCGTTGGAGGAGTTGACTTTCCAGACAAGAGTTGGTTTGGTAATTAAACCTTCGGGTAAAGTCGGGAAAAGATAATTCAGAACCCTCTCTGATGAAATGACACGAATCGAGTTATCATCCTCCCGGATTACAACGTCACCCGAGCCTGCGAGTAGAGTTCCTGCGAATGATTCTCCACCCTCGGTGAAGAGTTGAATTCTGTGATCGATGTATTTGGTGAGTATTTTCTTTGCATCGACGAGGTCGAATTCGTAATTCTGCTCGAGAAGCTCTGCTCTTTCGGAATGGAAATGCACTGAAGTTGGGATGATACGCGACGCTACATCCGTAAAACGTATCTCTCCTTTTCCAATTGGGAATGTTAATACACGGGTATCGCGCACCAGACCGCGATCATTATTATAAATTGTCACTGCAACTTCAGCAACTGAAATCTGGCAGACAAAAATGCTAATTATTAAGAAAAGTAACTTCTTCATTATCACCTCGATTTAGATTACATCACATCTTTACAAGGTCTTGCAGCTATTTTGTTAATCCGCTTTTAAACGGATCATCCCTTCAGCAAACTCCCCTTTGCAAAGGGGAGTTTGAATACATCAATTGATCAGTTTTCGGTTTTGTTCAACTGATTCTAACTGCAGTCTGCAGTCATCGAGTTTTTTCGTCTCGTGTTCCCGGACATGTTCCGGAGCTTTTTCGAGGAATTTCGAGTTTGACAATTTCGCCTCGGATCCCCTTATTAAGCCCTGCAGTCTTTTAATCTCTTTATCAAGTCGTTTTCTCTCCACATCCAGATCAATTAGACTGGCTAACGGAATAAAAACTTCAATCTCGTCAACAACTGCGGAAGCAGCCTGCGGGGGTTTTTCGTCATTGAAAGCAAGATTTGAAAGCGAAGCCAGACGTGAAACATCAGCAAGATTGGTTTCAATTAACCTCTTCTTCGCTTTATCACACCTCGCAAGAACTACCTCGGCTTTTCGGTCGGGAGGAATCCTCATTTCGGACCGGATATTTCGAATCGAACCAATCAATCTCTGCAGGAAGTCCATCTCGGACTCTGCCCTCTCATCTTTAAAGAACCACTCTTTGGTCGGATATTTCTGATCAACTATGTACTGGCTCTTCACAGCAGGCATATACTTGCGCAAAACCTGCCATATTTCCTCAGTAATAAACGGCATTCCGGGATGAAGGAGCTTAATCGCCGAGTCAAACAGGGCAACCGCAAGGCCAAGGGTTCTATGTTTCTCCTGCTCAGATGATTTGGTGTCCAATCGAACCTTTATCAATTCAAGATACCAGTCACAGTATTCCTTTCTGACAAAGTCGTAAAGTGCAAGCATTATATCATTTACTCGATACTTCTCAGCATTGGAATAGATCTTTTCCACAGTCTGATGCAGACGGCTTATGATCCACCTGTCCGGAAGGGGTGTACCCTCAGTTAGGTTAAACGGATCTTCAATTCTAAGCGGTTTTTCAAGCCGATCAATGTGTGAATGGAGAAAACGATAGCTGTTCCAGAGTTTGTTCGCAAAGTTTCGTCCGCTCTCAAAGCGCGAAGGTGCAAGCCTGATGTCTTGTCCTTCCGATGCAAGTGCTATCAATGTGAATCGGACAGCATCACTTCCGTACTGGTCAATCATGTCTGCAGGATCAATACCATTTCCGAGAGATTTGGACATCCACCGCCCCTGTTCATCCTTGATCATTCCGGTGATATAAACATCATGGAACGGGATCTCGTCTTTGAATTCAAGCCCGGCGATTATCATCCGTGCAACCCAGAAGAAGATTATGTCGTAGCCTGTAACCATCACATCCGAAGGATACCATTTTTTCAGGTCTTCAGTCTCTTCAGGCCACCCAAGCGATGAAAATGCCCACAACCATGAACTGAACCACGTGTCGAGCACGTCCTCATCCTGGAGAAGGTCTGTTGAACCACATTTTGTACATTTATCCGGTGTTTCGACTTCAACGATCAACTCTTTGCATTCCTGGCAATACCAGACTGGGATACGATGCCCCCACCATAATTGCCTTGAAATGCACCAGTCACGTATATTATCCATCCATGCGAAATAGACCTTTGCCCAGCGTTTCGGAAAGAACTTAATCCTGCCATCTTTAACAGCATCAATCGCTGGTTTTGCAAGGGGTTCCATTTTCACGAACCATTGCAATGACAGGTAAGGTTCTATTACCGTTTCACAACGCTGACAGTGACCTACAGAGGTTTCGTAGTCTTCTGTTTTTTCGAGTAGTCCCTTTTCATCAAGAGCTTTCAGGACTTCTTTTCGCGCCTCGAATCGGTCTAATCCCCGGAATCGGTCAGGGACATTGTCATTCATCCGTCCGTGCTCATCAAGTACGGATATCTGCTCCAGGTCATGACGCTGCCCCATTTCGAAGTCATTAGGATCATGCGCAGGTGTCACCTTAACCTGACCTGTTCCAAATTCAGGATCGACAAATCTGTCAGCAATAACCGGGATTTCCCGTTCAGCGAGCGGTAGAATTACCGTTTTCCCGACCAGATCTTTGAATCTATCATCCTTTGGATTAACGGCAATTGCCGTATCACCCAACATTGTTTCGGGACGCGTGGTCGCAACCGTAACATATCCATCATCATCTTTATGTGGATAGCGGAAATACCACAGATTATGATCGTGATCTTTATGATTAACTTCCTCATCAGAGACTGCAGTGTTGCAGCGAGGGCACCAGTTTACAATGTAGTTGCCGCGATACACAAGTCCTTTATCATACAGGTGCTTAAACACCTTCGAAACAGCGACCACCAAACCCGGATCAAACGTAAACCTTTCTCGAGACCAATCGGCTGAATCTCCGAGCATCTTCTTTTGCTCGAAAATACGATTGCCATATTTTTCCTTCCATTCCCAAGCGCGTTCTACGAACCGGTCACGACCCAATTCGTGGCGTGTTGTTCCCTCTTTAACAAGTTCTTTTTCAACGACGTTTTGCGTGGCAATTCCAGCATGGTCTTTTCCAGCCTGCCAATGTGACTCGAATCCCTGCATCCTTTTCATTCTGATAAGGAGATCTTGAATGGAATCCTGGAGGGCGTGCCCCATGTGTAATTGACCGGTCACGTTCGGAGGCGGCATAATGATACAAAATGGATTTTTTCCGGAATCCGGATCGACCTCGAAGAGGTCGTTTTCTTCCCACTCCCGGTACCACTTTAACTCAACTGCTTTGGGATCATACTGCTTTGAAATCTCTGACATTTTCAGCTAAAATCTTTGTTTGAACAAATTTCTGCAAATCAACTTTCTAAAAAAAGCATAACCTAATATAATAATACAACCTCGTGGATAAACTCAAGCTTTAAACAATTCCCTTAGTATATAGTCTTATAAAGACTGAGTATTGATTATTCCTCTGTCTGATCTATTCGTAAATTTGCATAATGGAAATGAAAATGGTATAGTTATTGCGAAATTAAACTCTGAGCCCGTCGAATTTTCTTATCACTAAATACAAGTATATCAAAGTGTTACAAAAATACTAAATAAGATTCTACTATATTTATCCGTTTACATTTTGTTTAGAACGAAAAATCTAATAAAATTCAACAAAATTCAATAATTTCATTGGGTGTTAAGTCGTTGAAAGCGAATAAGTGAGTATTTTCACGCAGACTGATTTGAAATAACTCAAAAGGATTATTTTTTGAATTTTTGTTACATCAACTGAACAAGGAAAGAAACCGGATGGATTATCCATTTGTTTTAATGATTAATTTATAAACAAATTATGCCAAAGAGTGAATTAAACAATTGGATAGCTTTGTTCAAATAGAATCAGAACCGGTTATAAACTTGTTCTTGTAAGGTATGAAAAAAGAATCAATATGTTCAGGCGAAGTTGATTATAAGTTGGTGCTAACTTTTTTTTTCATTTTAGAAGAAAAACTCCAAAAATTGGCATATTGCTAAATCTTATTAGTTTTTTGCCGGAAATTTGGTGTTTTTCTACTCATGTAGTTAACAAAACGGGATAAAAGTGATTTTTAAACCTCCGGATCAGGAATTAGAGATTAAACAGAATATTTCTGTTCACAGTAATAAGGGTGAAATAGAACTTAAGAATCGAATTAAAAATCGGATCATCGAAGAATATGCAAAAAATCTAAAATACATGGATATCGCAAATGTTCTGTTTGTGGCATTAGATTCTTCAGGAAATGTCTGTTTAGCAAATCTAAAGACTTGTGAATTGCTCGGATATGGTAGATCCGAGATAATCGGAAAGAACTGGTCTGAAAGTTTTATCCCGGAAAGATACGGAGATCAAGCTCCACCGTTGGGTCACAATCCACTAACCAATGAAATTGAACTCAGCAAATTCACTGAATTTCCACTTATGTCGAAAAATGGTGAAGAAAGAATAATTTTGTGGCATCATACAGTAATCGACGATGATGCAGGTAAAGTGATCGGTTATCTAAGCTCAGGTGAAGATGTTACCGATCTCCGAAAAACGGAGGAAGCTATTCGGAAATCAGAAATGGAATATCACTCTCTTTTTGAGAACATGCCAAATGGATTTGCGTATCATAAGATCGTAACAGATAAAAACAACAAACCCATAGATTACATTTTTCTGGAAATTAACAGTGCGTTTGAACATCATACCGGATTAACAAGAGATATTATCGGTATGACGGTAACTGAGGTTTTTCCTGGGATTAGAGATAACGATCCGGATTTAATTGCAATTTACGGTAAGGTTGCGCTATCTCAGGAACCTGCAAAATTTGAATTGTATTTTGAGCCCATTGATCGCATGTTTTCAGTAACAGCATATTGCCCAAGGAAAGGATATTTTGTATGCATTATCGATAACATTTCCGATAAACGGAAGGCAGAAGAAGAAAGAATACTAAGCGAAGAACTGTATCGGGGAATTTTTGATAACCATCTCGCTGGAAATTACATCAGTAAGCCAAATGGTGATCTAATCACCTGTAATAATGCATTTCTAAATATCTTCGGCTATTCAACTATTGAAGAATTGAAGTCCTTGTCAATGAGCGAACTTTATCCGTCCCCGGAACAGAGAGATGAATTCATTCAACTTCTAAAGAAAAAGAAAAAACTTGAATTTCAGGAGAAAAAGCTGCTGCACCGGGATGGTCACAAACTTGATGTAATTCAAAACTCAATCGCCGTATTTGATGACGACGGAGAGATAATCGAGATTCGTGGGTATCTAATTGATAACACTGACAGGAAAAACCTTGAAGAGCAGCTTCACCATTCACAAAAAATGGAGGGTATAGGTCGTCTCGCCGGTGGTGTTGCTCATGATTTTAACAACCTTCTGACAATAATCTCGGGTTATGCCGATATTGCGCTGATATCATTAGATCCTGACCACCCGGTCAGAGTTGAAATTTCAGAGATTAAGGCAGCCTCAAATCGAGCGACAGAATTAACTCGACAGCTTCTGGCTTTCAGTCGCAGACAGGCACTTCAACCCAAAGTAATGAACCTGAATGAGGTAATTCGAAACCTCGATAAGATGTTGCGCAGAATTATTGGTGAGGATATAGAGTTTGAGATAAATTCCACCAACGATATTTGCAATATACTTGCAGATCCCGGACAAATAGAGCAAGTATTTACTAATCTTGTCGTGAATGCGAGAGATGCTATGCCATCGGGTGGCAAACTCAGCATTGAACTATCGAATGTTACAATTGATGAAGATTATGCCAAAAATTTCCCTGATGCAAATCCCGGAGATTATATAGAAACAATAATTCGTGATACGGGCTGCGGTATGACCGAGGAAGTCCGAGCAAAAATATTTGATCCGTTCTTCACTACTAAAGATGCAAAAAAAGGAACAGGTCTTGGTTTATCAACTATATATGGTATTGTAAAACAAAGTGAGGGATTTATCCAGGTCCGGAGCGAAGTTGGTGAAGGGAGTGAGTTTAAGATATACTTTCCTTGCACTGATGAAGAAATCGACAGTGAAGAGCTTAGTTCCGTATCATCCGAGATTCCTCGCGGAAACGAATCAATAATACTTGTTGAGGATCAAGATGGAGTCCGGAATCTTGCCTGCTTGAATTTAAAGAAACTCGGATATAATGTCTTTGAGGCTAAATCCGGTCAACAGGCGTTAAATATCTGTCACAGGCTTGATGGGAAAATTGACATGGTTATCACCGATGTTGTAATGCCGAATATGAGCGGTCCTGAGCTGATAAGCGAATTACGCAATGAATTTGGGCTTGATGTGAAAGCACTTTTTATCTCAGGCCATACTCACGAAACAATCAGCCAGCATGGAGTAATGAATTATAAAATACCCTGTTTAAGAAAACCATTTCAGAATTTTGATTTAGCAAAAAAAATCAGGGAAATATTAGATGACGAATCTTAATACCCAAAAGATAGAGATACCTAAATAACAACTTGCTCAGGTCATAATCTTTTTTTGACTGACGTGATTTTAACAATTCTTCCAAAAAATAGAACTACGGTTCTCCAAGCTCACTTGAAATCCTCTTTATATCTATCTAAATTACGAGTCAGGGAATAATCTGAATTATCCCTATCCGGTTTTTGCATTAATAAACTCCAGGTTGATAGATGACAGAGCATTGTTCAGGCTTAGCAGGATGCTTTCTTTTCACTTTACTCCTTTTTATGACATTCTCTCCTCTGCATGCTGAGCAGGTCATAGACAGCATTGCAGCAATAGTTGATGATGAAATAATTTTAGAATCTGAAATTGCATATGGCATAAATACAATTCTGCTTGAGAGAAATCTACGGTTCCCGACACCTGAACAGCTTGCAGAGATGAGGCAACAGGTATTGGATGCATACATTAACCAAAAAATCCTCCTCAGCAAAGCCCTTGAAGAAACTCTATTCGTCGATGACAGAACCGTAGAGAAAGAATTGGAACGTAAACTCGGGCAGTTGATCAATCAGGTTGGATCCGAAGACAAACTAATTGAATACTTCGGCAAACCGATGCGTCAGATTAAGCGCGAAATGATGGATGAAGTCCGAGATGGGATGTTGATTGATATGTTAAAGCAGACAAAAATCACCAATGTGTATGTGCGAAGAGATGAAGTAACTTCATTTTACGAAGAGAACCTCGATCAATTGCCTGTGCAGCCGGAACAGGTGGAACTCTCCCAGATATTACTCGAAATTAAACCCTCCGAAGAAGCCAGATCTGAAGCAAAACGGAAAATTTCCGAAGCCAGAAAATCAATTATTGCCGGAACTGATTTTGATTCTCTTGCTGATGAAATTTCCGACGATCCTTCATCCGAGGGGGGCAGACTCGGTTTTACCAACCGTGGAGATCTCGTCCCTTCATACGAAAGAGCAGCTTATGCCCTCGAGACCGGAGAGATTTCAGATATTATCGAGACAATGTATGGTTATCATATTATTCGTCTAATTGAGCGTCAGGGGGAGAGAATCTCAACGCAACATATTCTGATTCAACTTGCTCCGACTGGTGAGGACAGGGAGCAGACCAACAATAAAGCGAAAGAGATAAAAAACAGAATTATCAATGGTGAGTCTTTTTCAGACCTAGCAAAAGCGTTTTCCGATGATTCCGAAACTGCTTCAGAGGGTGGGAGACTTGATCTACTTCCTGTGGATAACCTCCCAGGTGAGTTTCAATATGCGATCAATTCTCTCGAATCCGGAGACATTTCAGATCCATTTGAATCTGATTTCGGCATTCACATTATTCGATTGGAAAAAAGAATTCCCGAGCACCGGATGAACCTGAACGATGACTGGAATACGCTTGAAATGTATGCCACAGGAAACAAACGGGAAGATGTGTTTGTCGAATGGGTGGAATCGCTTAAAAAAGATCATTATATTTGGACCGGTCAATAAAACATTTGCATTTAACCAGAACCTGTTACCTATTGTCCGATAGTATCTCTCCGTATTATATTATAACTCAGCGTTTTTTTAGCACATCTGATTTTCCGTGGGAGGAAACCGTGTTTCGTTTTTCCAGGTCTTTCGTCTTTTTTCACATAACTTTAGCCCTTTTCTTCAGTGTTATTCTTGGAGTTTCTCAACTTTTCGCATCTACAGATTCGGGATGCAGCATCTCCTTAAAATACTCCGATATTAATAATGTTGAGTTCTCGGTTGATCTTTTAACCCTTGATATTGAACGGGATAACAACGGAGAGGATTATGTAATTCGAATCCCAGGTGAATCCGTAGGTGGTTCACCAGGTGGATTTGATTTACCTCACATCAGTCGTATGATTGTCATTCCCTCCTCCGCGGGAATCGAACTGGATTGGAGTGCTTCGGCAGTTCGCAGAATACAATCCAGAACTCCCAAAACTGTCACTGATAAATCTCAATCGGAACAACACCGGTGGGCAGGTCCGACACTTATGCGCAAGAGCGGTCTTCTCCCGGAGAAGGTTGTCGAGATTGGTGATCCTGTGATAATGCGTGGCATTCGAATGGTTAATGTTACTGTAAATCCAGTTCAATATGATCCGGTTAGCGGTGACCTTCTTGTTTATGATAAAGTCGATGTGATGCTCAATTTCACAACTAACAATGTTATTAATCCGGTTCGTAGCACTGGACTGATCCGTGCTTCGGAGGCGGTGTTATCAGTAGCACGTTCTATGGTTCTGAACACTAATGCACTGGATAGAGATGATCCCGAAATTCGTGGTTCCTATGTTTTCGTTATTCCTGAATTTGATGGGCTTAGAGACGTTATGGCACCTCTGATTGAGTGGCGAACAAGACAGGGTTATCCTGTCCAGATAATAGAGATTGGACGCCGTACCAGCAATAACGAGCTGAGGAATATGCTGATAGACGCCTATTTCGATTGGGAAATCCCGCCTGAATACATCACCCTGGTTGGAGATGCCGATCGCAGAGGCTCTGATTTCAGTGTCCCTACTTTTGACGTAGGGCGTGCATTTATGTGGGAAACTGATTATACGTATTCGCTTCTGGAAGGTAATGACATGCTGCCTGATGCAGCAATTGGCCGCCTCAGTGCTCGTAACCTGGAAGAATTAGGTACGATAGTCAATAAGATCATCAGTTACGAAACCGATCCTCACCTTACAGATGATGAAGGAAATGACGATTCGGCCTGGTTGAGAAGAGCTGCATTACTTGCAAATGACCATCAGACGGGTTATTCAGCAATATTCCTGAATCGTTGGCTGCGCAAAATGCTGCTGGAAGTTGGTTTTGATGAAGTCGATACTCTTTATTTTACTTCAGAACCAACTCAACAGGACTGTCATGATTTTATGGAAAGTAATCTGAACGAAGGTATTGCTATGTTCAATTACCGCGGTTGGGGGCAGTTTAACGGTGCATGGGCATATAACGATGCGAACAGATTGGACAATGTGGGTAAATGGCCGGTTCTGATTCTCCCAACCTGTAATACAGGTGATTTTGCAGATCACATATTGAATGAATTCGGATACACCGAAAACTTCGTCTGGGTAGAGGGAGGGGGTATTGGTGCAATGGGATCGTCCGGATTTACGCATACGAATTACAACAATGTACTCTGCGGTGGTATACAAAACGGTCTATTCAGGGATAACAACTGGCACCTCGGATGGGCTTTAAATCAGGGCAAGCTTGAGATATATCGTCACTTCGGGATGTATAATGACGTTCAGGATCCCCAGGTTGAGAGCCTTCTGGTGTGGGAAGCACACGCATATCAGTTTAACTTGATGGGTGATCCGGCAACCCAGATCTGGACAGACGTTCCGGAAAGTATTTCTGCCGATTATCCCGAGAACCTGACCCTCGGTGACAACCGGATAACGGTGTTTATCACTGATGCAGAGGACAATCCCCTATCTGATGTCTACGTAACTCTCGTACGTGATTTGGATGTGTTAAGAATAGCTTCTTCAAATGATGAAGGTGTTGTCGAATTTACATTCACACCGGGTGAACTCGAACTGGGAACATATCTGATTACCGCCTTCCAGCATGACAAAGTGCCACACCTCGGAGAAATCGAAGTTCAGGAAGTGGATCTATCTTTCGCTTTCGGTAGCCTTGTAATCGACGACGACGGAGAAGATCAGAGCCGGGGTAATAGTAACGAAATTGCAAATCCCGGAGAAAGGCTTGAATTAAGAACTTATGTCAAGAATTATGGAAATCAGGCTGTCGAGGGTGTTGTCGGCCTGAACCTGACGCTCATTTCAGGTTTTGCCGAAATCATCGATGGAGATGAGAGAATCGAAGACGCACCTGCTTTAGATGACAGCGTTATGGTCACGTTTGTAGTTGATGTCGGAACCTTAAACAAAAATGGTGATACAGTAGTATTTGCGCTTGCTGCTGAATCAGGTGATTCCGAATGGAATTCAGCTTTCGAATTCGACGTTGCAGCGGCTGACCTTGAAGTGACGGAATTCGCATTTACACCTGATCCTTTTACTCCCGGGGATACTGCATGGGTTGATGTTTCGCTAAGCAATATCGGTCCATTTGTTAGCGATGAGATGGTAGCAAGGCTTGTTTCGAACCGAGAAGTTATCGTCATTTATAATAATGAGGCCGATTACGAACCAGTTCATCCTGATGGTGAAGCCAGAACTGCCAGATTCAGAATTTATGCGCACACTTTGACGGTACCAGGGACAACGGTTGATATGACAATCGAGCTTGAAGCGGAAAATGGTTTTCGTGATGAGGCTACGTTCAACTTTGTGGTCGGTCAGGCAGCGCACGGAACTCCATTTGGACCGGATTATTACGGATATGTCTGCTTTGATGACACCGACCGGGAGTGGCCTGAAGTTGCACCGGTTTACGAATGGGTAGAAATAGATCCGGAACAGGGCGGTCCCGGAACTGACACCGAAATCATGGACCTCGGAAATGAGCAGGACTTCAGTGTCCCCATTGATTTACCCTTCCAATTTCAATATTATGGGCGTGTTTTTGGAGATCCTGAAGGTCCCGATGAGCTGAAGAAGATAACAATATGCTCAAATGGCTGGTTTGCATTCGGTGATGAATCAAAACTTGCCGATTTCCAGAACCGCCGCATCCCTCCGGCTTTAGGTCCCTGGGCGCAAGTATGTGTATTCTGGGATGACCTGGTAAACTACAGAGACCGCGATGGTAATCGAATCGGAGGTGTTTACTATTGGTATGATGAAGAAAACCACCGTTTCATTATCGAGTGGAGCCAGATGCGCAGGTATATTGGTATGGTTGAAGGGCAAATTCGGCCAGGATCTGTGAACACATTCCAGGCGATAATTTACGATCCCCAGCATTATCCGACTTATACCGGTGATGGTGAAATAGTATTCCAGTATCAGACTTCTAACGATGACCGCGAAGTTGATCCGCTTGAGTATGACACCCCTTATGCCACAGTTGGTCTGGTAAATCTCAATGGCACGAATGGAATGGAATATGTATTCTGGAATGAATACGCTGATGGTGCTGCGGTACTTCAGGATGAGCGAGCCATTAAATTCTCGACAAAATTAGTAATTGTAACCGGCAGTGTTCAAGGTTCGGTTGTTGATTATGAGACAGGCGAAGCCATCCCCGACGCAGAAATTCGTGGCAGTAAAGGATCTTTTGGTGTGACTAACCGTGACGGTGACTTCGTTATGGACAACGTTCTCATTGGTGAGGATTACAGTTTCACTGCATGGGCTCCGGGATATAATGACTCGACACAATCGGGATTTGATGTGGTGGAAGATGGTGTAATTGAATTGGAATTTGCACTGCGGCATCCTGAGTTTGAGCTTTCAGCTAATTCTATCTCAGCTGTATTACAGCCCAATACAGAACATGAACGTGTAATTACTTTGACAAATGAAGGTAACGGTGTATTATCATACAGCAGTTTCTTTGACTATTCTGGTGAGGATCAGGATCAGCGCTGGCAGAGATTAGCTCATTTAAACGCTACTGATTCTACTGGTGATGGCAAAATCCAGGGCGTGACATTCAGAGATAATAATCTGTGGGTTACAGGTTCAAACAATCGATCAAATCCTAACCGGTTCTACCTGTTCGACCGTGAAGGCAATCAAGCCGGAATGGTCGACCAGCCGGGAGAATCGAGTTACGGTTTCAGGGGAATGACTCTTATTGATGACGTTATCTACGGTGGTGACGGAGACTGGATTCTCGGTGTTGATCTTGCGGGAAACACTGTTGACTCTATCCCCGGGCCACTTGATCTCCAGAGGGCTATGACATACGATCCAGAGGGATTCTTCTTCGTTGCCAATGGCAGAACCGATCCCTTAGTTCAGATTGATATGGAAGGTAACGTCCTGAACACTTACGATCACGAGCTCGACATCTGGGGACTGGGGTATTTCAGAGACGATTCGGATGGACTTCCCCTTTTCATCGTCAGTCGTGATAAGACAAATCCTGCGTTGCGAATCCCGTTTGCCCTTGTATCCAAGATGAATCCTGTAACAGGTGAACTAAGAGTTGTAACGGTTCTTGAAGGTGAAATCGAAGACCAGGTTGGTGGTATGTCGATTGTCAAGGGTTTCGATCCGACGAAATGGGTTATGGCTGTTGTTATGACAAATGCCGCTGGCGACAAAGTTTCAGTATACGACCTCGGACCTAACACCGATTGGATTCAGTTCGCTCCACGTTTTGCCGATGTTGAACCGGGTGCAACTATCCCAATTACCTTCATGTACAATTCGACGGGACTTGATGTCGGGACATACGAATTGCTCCTGAACTTCAAGCATAATGCTGCTGCTCTCGAAAATGAAATGACCATTTCTCTCGAGGTTAATGAAGAGGCTAATGTCGATAAAGGTGCAAATCTGCCTCTCGAGTTTGGCCTTACACAGAACTACCCGAATCCGTTCAATGCGACAACTGCAATCCCGTTTGCACTCACAAAAACTGCAGATATCAAACTTGCAGTGTTTGACATTTCAGGACGCCAGGTAGCTGAACTTGCTTCGGGGCAGTTCAAGGTTGGACGACACACAATTACCTTAAATGCGGCGGATTATGCCAGTGGTTTGTACATTGTCAGGCTTGAGGCGGGTAGTCAGGTATCGAGAATGAAGATGGCATTGATTAAGTAAAAAAAGGGGCAGGATGGACATTCTCAGCTTGTCCAAGAACAGTTCTTTGAAAACGTTTTCTTTGTAAGTAAACATAT
>CAYLYZ010000096.1:0-22587 GCA_964387885.1 uncultured bacterium
CCTACTCCTTAAGTTAACACACTTATAGGGTGTCAACCTATTTCAGGACAAGACAGGTAAGCTGATCGCCCAATCAAGTTGGGAATGAGGATTTGGGATTAATTGCAATTCCCGCACAGCCTGTTCGCAAGGGGGAAAACAGATTTTGTCGGATTTCTCCGAATCTTCCTAATGTCTCTCGCGCAGAGTCAGAGCGGTTTCCTTGATTTCACTAACATCCTGCACCATTTCTGACCAGCCGTACCAGAGTGCATAATCAGGACTGGCATGGAAAGTGCCCTGGAAAGTTCTCATCCGGTGCTTGAGGAACATCTTGTGGAGCCTCTGCTCAATTGGACGAGGAGCATCGTGGAATGTCAACAAGTCAGGAAATGGATAGGCATAGGATTCTGGCTTTTCAAGGACTCCATCTTTATAGAGGTCAGCCACAACGTGAATTGCTTCTGCCATCAGCCGGTCTGCCTTACGGATCATCTCATCGCCTTTCTCCAGCTCGCCAATAGCAAATTTCTCGGAGTGGCAATCACTGCATGTGTTGACCATCTTGTCACGTTCCTTCTGCCAGCTCGCATGATCAAGCCGAGCAACATCGGTGGCTTTTACTACATCAAGTCGTCCGGTAGGATTACCTTCAGGGTCAAGCACACCTAATGCCATTAGAATTGCGGCTCGATCTGCTGCCCACTGTTTGTCCTCCGGCATCGGTAACCTGACCGCCAGGAATCCCCAAGCGGTTCTTACTTCATGGTTACCTTCCTGCATGTGGCAGGTCTGGCAGGTCGGGGCAACCGTTTCCTCCGGGAGAGTCCCATTTTGTTTAAGAAGATATCTCACACCGTGTTTCGATGAAGAATACATCTCCCATTGCGGATGGTCAAATCCCATGTGACAGGTCTGGCAAGCCTGCGGCTGACGTGCTTCTTTTAATGAGAATGTATGACGGGTATGGCAGGCATCGCAGGATGCTAATCCGTAACCGTGTCCATCCTCTTTTAATTGTTTAATATCCTCATCGGATTTTAAACCGATTTTATGACAGCCGCCACAGCCTTTCATTCCATCAATCAGCTCACCGGGTGCTCCATGTGTTGTCGGCATTGCTTTTAAAGCTGCCCAGGCTGCTGCATGTTTACCTTTGGAAAATTGATTAACTTGATCTTCATGGCAGGTCGCGCAGGTTTCGGGGGTTGGTATAAGTGATTTGTGTGAGTCGTCAGCTTTGGTGTGACCATCACCATGACAATCCTCACAGGAAACGTCGTTTTCCGAATGCTTGCTCATCTGCCAGTCTTTAACAATATTCTTGTTAACGTCTGTGTGGCATTTCACGCATTTTGCGGCATACGTATTTCCTGAGAGCAAAAGCAGAAAAGCTGTAATAAGGGTCGCTATCACAGGCATTTACACCTCCTGAATAAGTGTAGTTGTCGTCCTGAACTACTATGGACGTATTTATGAAAGCTCCTCCTCAGTAAGCTTAAGACGTAAATATACCTTTTAAGGGTAAGTGTGTCAATAAAAAGTGTGTCAAATATTGTACTTTGAAATAAAAAAAGGAGTTTTAGGTCTTAAACTCCCTAATAAATGAGACAATCCTGAAACCATTGTACAACATATCGTATAATATAAGTTACGAATTCCTAAAAACAGTTAAGGCTCTGCGGGAAGATAAAAAAGGTGTCAGCCGTTTCTTACTGTTTTCAGATGAACGAATTGAACATAATCTGTCGTATTCAAAGTCGCTTGAAATCACTCAGTAACCACTCTCATTCCACTATCACCTACGATCGAAATATAACGCAGTTACTTCCTTAAAAGTTCAACTGCTTTCCCTATCTCATATTGACACAGTACCGTGCTGTGTTCGCATTCTCTACCCTTATATAACGTTTTTAAAACAGGCAGAGCCCTTTTATCACGGCATTGACCGAGAGCCCATACCGCGAGGTTGCGATCGTGAAGTGTGTGCTTATCTGATTGTACATAATCAATCAGGGCTGCTACATTATCTCCGGGGTGTGGATAAGTCGCTTGTGCTGTTGTGCCAGCCTCCTCGATTCCTTTCCGGATACTCCAACGGATGCCTCCTGTACCAATTGTAAGTATGATCAGGCCGACAAACGTGATTTTCAGGATTATTCCTGTACTTTTCATGTTGATCCTGAAGAAATAATGTGCTAAATTTTGTATCAGTTTTGATGAGTCTCCTTAAAAATAAAATAGACTATTGCTATTGTCAATAAATTATTCAGGAATTCAGCAATTTAATCTCTTAGAATAATTAGAATTAATAATTTTGTTTATGAATATGAATTTCCAGAATTGTAGACTATTCCTCTGCTAATTTCAACACTTGCAATTCTCTCCTTTATTTCTTACGTTTCATGGTTAGAGGTAATGTCTGTTTTGACACTGTTATTGCTGTTGGTTTGCTTAAGGGTGAGATTGTTAGATGATTAAAAAATTGATACTTATCTGCCTGATATTGTTTATTATTCTGCTGCCTGACTTTAAGCAACAGAATATTAAGGAACCGCTCCATCAAACACAATTTAATATTGACATAAGAGGTCGAAGTGAGTGTACGACCGCTATAATATCCGGTGAAATAACCTCCGATGGCAGGCCAATTCTGTGGAAGAATCGGGATATGAACAATCCCAATCAGGAGTTCGCATATTTCGATGATGGTGATTTCCCTTACATAACAAACACCAGTGCCGGGGATACATTAAATGCATGGGGTGGAGTGAACTCGGTGGGATTTGCCATTGAGAACTCCACTGCCCTCAATTTCCCGGACACAATTGCCGGTCGGGATGATGATGGTTTGATAATGAAACTTGCCCTTCAGACATGCCGGACTGTTGCAGATTTTATGGTTATCCTGGATAGCACAGATGTTACAGGAAGGACAACGCCATCGAATTATGGTGTAATTGACGCGGAAGGTGGTGCGGCTATTTTCGAAGCCGGTCCTAACGATTACACCCTTCTTGATGTCAATAACCCAGACGATGCTCCCGATGGTCTCCTCGTTCGCGCCAATTTCGCTTTCAGGGCTGAACAAAATGGCCGTATTGGAGAATGGAGGCACGACAGGGCATATCAGTTAATACTCGATGCAGCGCAGGTTGATTCCCTGACTGTTGAGTTTCTACAAAGATATGTGGTTGCTGATATTTGCATTGAAAATGTCGATCCCTATCCATTACCATTTGATGAGATTGATGAAGATCTCGATATGCCTCTCGGTTTTATCGCTACAAATGAAGCCATTAATCGAAGGACAACTCGCAGTGTAATTATTGTGCAGGGTGTGGCAGAGGGAGAGGATCCTCTGTTGAGTACTATTTACGCCACGGTAGGTCAACCGATACTCTCCGTTCCGGTTCCGCTCTGGGTACATGCGGGATCAGTTCCTGAGGAAATTAATGGAGATTCGACCTCGATAATAAGCGATTGTGCCTGGAAATTTGTCGGAGATTTCTATGACCGACATATTTCATTTGATGCCCTAAACACTTATCAATTACGTGATGGTCAGGGCGGAGGCTTACTGACTGTTACCCGTCCGGCACTCGAAACCATACTCCTGAGAACGCAAAATGCTCTCGATGAGTGGCGTGAGGAACTTCCTGCACCAGAAGTAGTGGCTGCCTTCCAAAACAGGCAATCACAGTATCTGGCGGAAAGAATGGTGGATTATTCCCGTCCAACTCTGCGGCGAGTGCCGGAGGATTTTGATACTATTCAGGTTGCGGTTGATGTTTCTGCCAGTGGAGATACTGTGCTGGTCGCGCCAGGGGTGTATCCAGGAGTGGTGAACTTTAATGGACGTGACATAATCCTTGCAAGTCATTTCATAAATAATCGGGATGATACATTTATAGATTCCACGGTACTCGAGGGAACGGAAGGTGGTCGAAGTGTTGCACTTTTCAGGAATGGTGAATCACGGGGTGCACGATTAATTGGTTTTACTCTCCAGAATGCTAATACTGGCTTTGGTGGTGGGATATACTGTAACAATGGGAGCCCATCTCTGAGTTACCTTGTCATAAAAGACAATCATGCTAATCGAAGTGGAGGAGCAATATATTGCACACGCGGTTCAAATCCATTTCTGGATCATATTACCATGATCGGGAACACTGCTGGCGGAGATGGTGGTGCAATACATTGTTTTAACAGCGAATCAATCCCGATTGTGGTTAATTCAATAATACGGGATAATCTCCCTGCAGTTCTGCCGGATACCATGCTTATAACCTACAGCAATGTTGACAACGGATTTCCGGGAGAAGGTAATATTGACACAGATCCTGCGTTTGTCGATCAAGATAATGGGAATTTTCACCTGAGCTGGGGTAGTTTTCCGGTTGAGGATGATACTAAATCCGTTTGTATTGATGCAGGTTCGCCTTTTTCAGCGGTCGATCAGGACTGCACACGAGCTGACATGGGAGCTTTCTTTTTTAACCAGGGTTTGCCTCAAGATATTGCTGTGAACATTGCTCAAATCGAGTTTGTGGACGTTGAACCCGGAACAATGCTCAGCCGGAGTCTGTTGATAACTAATCGTGGTGACCGGTTGCTCACAGTTCATACTCAGACTATCGAAACTATCGAAGGCCCACCATTTCTTTTCATCGACGAGGGTGGAGGTGAATTTGCAATTGCGAGTTCAGATACTCATGAAACTGTTATAACTTTCGCACCGTTGATCCTGACTGGATATGAAGCGATACTATGCATCACCTCCGATGATCCTTATGATGAAATTGTTGAAATTCCCATATCCGGACGATGTCTCGGTGTTAGAGATCAGATCACAGATCTGCCATTAGAATCCGGGATCAGTACGATTTTTCCCAACCCGTCTAATTCGACAGTGAAAATTCATTATGCACTTAAAACCGCAGGATATACGAAATTAACTTTGCACAATATACTTGGTGAGGAAGTGCGGAAAATATCAGAAGATTTAAGACAGGGGGGGCAGGGAAGTATTACATGGGAGTCAGATGGAATTCCTACAGGAATTTATTATATAAAAATGGTTACAGCTGATGAAATTTTTTCATCGCAGATTACGATTATTAAGTAGTGGGTTTTTATAAAGCATCTTTGGTTGTAAATTAGGCTTTGTAGGGACAATTAGAAAATTGTCCAATACGTAGGGCGGAATCTTATCCCGCCGAATTTCCTCATGGAGGATATTGTCGGAATGAGATTCTGACCTACGAGAAAATAGATTCATTTAGAGGATAAAATAAAAAGATGATTGCACGCTACACGCCTGAAGTTATGGCTGAATTCTGGGGGGATAAAGCCAAATGGCAACGGGTACTTGAAGTGGAACTGGCGGTAGCCGATATACTTTCAGAAGATGGAATTATCCCTGCTGATGCTTCGAGGATTATGCGCGAGAGAGCAGCGTTTGACGTTGATAAGATTAATGAGTACGAGGCTGTTTATAGGCATGATGTGATTGCATTTCTGATGAGTGTCAGTGATTCTCTTGGGGATCACAAGAGATTCCTCCACCTTGGGCTGACTTCTTACGACGTTGTGGACACAGCTCTTTCTATTGCTCTATCGAGAGCTGGTGTGCTTATTCTGGATAAACTGAAACTGCTTCGCGAAGCTTTAGCACAACAGGCTTTAAAGCATAAGGACACACTCATGCCCGGACGAACTCACGGTGTCCATGCTGAGCATACAACATTTGGCTGGAAAATTTGCGGCTGGGTCGCGGAAGCAGACCGTGATATTGAAAGGATGAGACGGGCTATTGAAACGGTTCAGGTAGGAAAACTTTCCGGTGCTGTCGGAACATACCCGACGATCACACCGGAGCAGGAAGTGAGGGTTTGCTACAAACTTGGTTTGGAACCGGATACAATTTCAACACAAATAATTCCACGTGACCGTCATGCTGAGTTTATGTCGACTCTGACGTTGATTGGAGGGCTTGTAGAAAGGATCGCCCTTGAAGTGCGTTTGCTTCAGCACAGTGAAGTTGAGGAACTCTCGGAACCCTTCAAGTCAGGGCAGCGTGGATCTTCAGCAATGCCGCATAAGAAAAATCCGGTTGTAACGGAAAATCTCTGTGGAATGTCTCGTTTGCTCAGATCCTGGCTCAGCGCAACTTTTGAGAACATCCCATCATGGCATGAAAGAGATATATCTCACTCATCTGTCGAGCGGGTTATTTTTCCTGACGCAACTTCTGTTGTATATTATATGCTGACCCGTTGTCAATGGGTTGTCGAAAATTGGCATGTAAATGAAGCAAATATGGAAGGTCATGTCATAAACGATCGAGGCCTGATGGCATCTGGTCAGGTACTGACCGCGCTTAAGATAGCCGGGATTGAAGATGACGATATTTACAAACGTGTCCAGAAACACGCCTTAGCTTCACGCGAAGGTGGGGCGACAATCTTCGAGCGAATTAAGAGTGACAGTGCGATAGTGGAACTGATCGGGGATCAGTTAGATTCCTTGTTTGATGACAGAGCTGTCCTTGAACGGACGGATATTCCACTCAAACGTGTAGGGCTAAAAGGTTAGTACAAAACTGTAATTTAAACTTAAAATACTTGAGGCAAAGAATTGGAAAAAAAAGAATTAATTCGTGAAGGAAAAGCAAAGCGACTTTTCTCAACGGAAGATCCGGATCTTGCAATCCTTGAATTTAAGGATGATACAACCGCTTTTGATGGGTCAAAAAAGGCTGAAATATCAGGTAAAGGTGAACTAAACTGCAGCATTAGTTCAATACTCTTTGATTATCTTGAGAGCTATCATGTTCCGACCCATTTCGTAAAGCGTCAGTCACCTACTGAACAAATCGTAAAGGTAGTCGAAACAATTCCAATTGAAGTGGTAATGCGGAATATCGCCACCGGTTCATTGGTAAAGAGACTTCCGCTGGAAGATGGAAAACAACTTTCATATCCAATATTTGAGTTATTCCTGAAGGACGATGATCTTGGTGATCCCATGATAAATGAGTATCATGCCTATGCGATGAATTTGTGTGCTCAGGAAGATATTCGTATTATGTTCAGGATGACAGCCAAAATCAATGCAATATTAAGGTCATTCCTCGAACGGAGAGGTATGATTCTGGTTGATTTTAAATTGGAATTCGGACGTCATAAAAATGAACTTATGCTGACGGATGAGATTTCACCCGATTCCTGCCGAATCTGGGATAGAAAGACCAGGAAAAAATTGGATAAGGATAGATTCCGGTTTGACATGGGCGGGATGGAACAGGCTTATCAGGAAGTTTTAGATCGAATTGGCAATTGACAGGACATTCTTGTAAAACCAAACTCGCTCCGGAGGGATTTGGTATAATAAAATGGAGTGGAGCTCTTCTCGCAGTGACCGGATTATCTCTCGCTCTATCAAAAAGAAAAGCCTTGTGGCTGGTTTTCGTTCCGGTTGTACTCTGGTTTATTTCAGTGATCCGTTTTTTTCGTGATCCCGAACGAATTACCCCGGAAGGTGAAAATCTGATTATTGCTCCGGCAGACGGTCTTGTAATCGCTGCCGGAACAACTTCGGAAAATCCACTGGGGGAAACCTGCCAGAGGATATCGATTTATATGTCTGCGCTGGATGTACATGTTAACAGGTCACCGGTTTATGGAACAATCCGGGAGGTTACTCACATTCCGGGGAAATTCCTTAAGGCATTTAAGCCAGGTGCGGAGTTGCAGAACGAACACAATGTTGTTCAAGTTGATACAAAGTGGGGAGATGTGGCTTTTTCGCAGGTTGCCGGAGTTCTTGCGAGGAGAATAATCTTTCATGGTAAACCCGGATGGAAATTAGCAGCTGGTCAGCGAGTCGGTGTGATATGTTTCGGATCGCAAATGAATGTTTATTTACCGGAAAATGTGAGACTTTTTATCCGTGAAGGTGACAGAGTAACCGCTGGTGAAACAGTAATCGGAGAATTCTTGGATGAGGCTTAGACGAACCTTGCCGAATATTCTGACCCTGGGTAACCTTTTCCTGGGATATTTTGCCATTATAATGGCAATTCAGGGTCGGTTTAACTTCGCGGCCTGGTTGATATTCTGTGCTACTTTCTTAGATGGGTTGGATGGCTTAACAGCACGATTGACAAACCAGAGCAGTGAATTCGGGGCAGAACTCGACAGTTTTTCAGATGTGATTTCGTTTGGATTGGCACCGAGCATTCTGATTTACCTGTCTTCTTTGCAACATTTAGGGCTGACAGGTCTGTTATTTGGTTTCATGCTTGTTGCTGCAAGTGTGATTCGATTGGTCAGGTTTAACATTTCTAATCCCGGTCATCACCATCTTGTAGGTCTTGCTGTTCCCGCCTCAGCACTGATTCTTATTACTTTCCATTTTTATGTTACTTATTACCATTCTGCATTAATAACTGCACCAGTTTATTTTGGGTTGATAATAATCTGCTCGATTATGATGTTAAGCACTATCCCATATCGCAGGATTCCGGTAATTCCACTGTATGGGAATCGGCATCAAATTCTTTGCTGGATGTCATTGTTGCTGATTATAGCAACTGTGATCTGGAAACCAAAGCTGACAATGTTCCCATTTATGATTATTTACCTTTTCTCCGGACCTGTTGAGTGGTTAGTCACATATTTAAGAAAACTTGGAAAACCTGAGAACTATGCAGGTGAAGGAAATAGATTATGAAAGCTCGTGTTTATGTCCGACTAAAACCATCAATCCTTGATCCTCAAGGCAAAACAGTGCTTCGTGCTGCTCAACAAATGGGATACGATGAAGTTCAACAGGTTCGTATTGGGAAACTGATTGAGCTCGAAATCGAAGCGACCGATAAAAGTTTAGTTGAGAACAGGATTGAAGAATTGAGCCGTAAATTACTTTCGAATCCGCAGATGGAAGAATATGATCTCGAGTGGTCACTTGACGAATAATAATCCCGATATTACAAAATGGGGGGTGGTGGTATTTCCCGGATCGAATTGCGATCATGACGGATTGGATGCAATCGGAAGAATTTGTGATCAGAATGCGATAGAAATATGGCACAAAGAGGATCATATACAAGACCTCGATGGCATTCTCCTCCCAGGTGGTTTCAGTTATGGAGACTATCTCAGAGCAGGTGCAATCGCGCGTTTTTCCTCCGTTGTCGCCCATTTACCTGAGTATGTCGAGAATGGAAAACTCGTAATTGGTATTTGTAACGGTTTTCAAGTTCTTACCGAATCCGGCCTGTTACCCGGTGTTTTGATGCAGAATGAGAACATCCGTTTTATCTGCAAGGAGATTTTCATTCGTGTTGAACGAACCGATACGGTTTTCACATCTGAGTACGATGAAGGGCAGGTCTTATGTATTCCCATAGCGCACAACGAGGGAAATTATTATCTGCCACCGGATGAACTGGATAAAATAGAAGAGGAACGTCAGGTAGTGTTCAGATACTGTGACCGTGACGGTATGGTCACCTCAGAGGCAAATCCCAACGGATCGGTTAATAACATCGCCGGGATAATCAACAAGAAGGGCAACGTACTCGGAATGATGCCACATCCCGAACGCAGATGCGATCCGATACTTGGTAAACCTGATGGAGAACTACTCTTCAGGTCTATGATTAATCAAATCAAAACAAAATAGTGTGGAAGCGATACCTTCTGAAAAGGCTCCGGGCTCAGAAGATAATCCCTCTATCTCCCCGGATAATCCCACTATCTCCTCACCTTTCAAAGAATTTCTGGGTCATCTCGACGAACTGAGAAAAAGATTTCTCAGAATATTAATAATTTTAGCTGTGGCTACGGTAGCCGGTCTTTTCTTCTCAGAACGATTGATATTGTTCATAACGGGAAGAGCAATCTTTGATGACGCACCCTATCTCGCATTGTTATATCCAACCGAAGGATTCGTAGTCAGACTCAAAGTGGCTTTTGTGGCTGGTATATTTATAACAGCACCTCTCTGGTTCTGGCAGGTCTGGGGATTCCTCAGCCCCGCTTTATATAAACGGGAAAAGAAAGTCATTGTTCCCGTAATTGCTGCTTCATCCGGAGCTTTCTTACTTGGAGCAGTATTCGGATTCTGGGTGTTGCCGCATGCAGCACATTACTTCATGTCCCTTGCGCCATCAGATGTTGAAGTTTATTGGTCGCTTGGGAAATATGTGGATTTCTCGCTTCGATTGTTGATTGCCTTTGCTCTGGTGTTTGAGTTGCCACTGATCATTTATGCTGCTGCAATGCTGGGTATTGTAACCACAAAACAACTCAGGAAATATCGAAGGCATGCCTATGTGGGAGTGCTGGTCTCAGCAGCAATTATTACACCACCTGACATTTTCACTCAAATTGTCCTTGCAATACCACTTGTAATTCTTTATGAGACAGGGATTATTTTAGCTATGATGGCGCAAAAGAAACGAAAAGGGGAATCGGAATAAATGGGCAGCTCTGAGTTTATCATGATTGGTGCTGCGTTGTTAATCCTTTTCGGAGGGAAACAACTCCCCGAGTTATTGCGCAATATTGCTAAAATAATTGCAAATTTTCGACGCATGACCAATCAATTAAAACGGGAAGCCGGGCTTGATGTTTTTGACGATATAATGAATCCACGCCAACGTCCGCGTCCTCCAATGTCACCAACACCCCCACCATCATTCGACAAAGGGGAAGATGACGAATCAAACTTAGATCCCGACAAAGAAAACCAATCATGAAACGAATTTTTCTAATCGATGGCACGGCTCTTGTTTTTCGCAGCTTTCATGCCTTCGCAAGAAGTGCACCTCTAACCGCTCAGGGGCAGGATGTTGGGATGGTTTATGGTTTCTTATTATCTCTTTTAATGATCCTGAGGCGTGAGAAACCCGATGCAATGGCAATTACTTTTGATACCGGAGCTCCTACATTCCGGCATAAAATGTATGATCAATATAAAGCGAACCGTCCGCCAATCGATCCGAACCTTGTTGAACAATTACCCTTGCTATATGAAATTGTCGACCTGCTCCGCATTCCATACCTGATGAAGGAGGGGTGGGAGGCAGATGACCTTATGGGTACACTTGCCGTGCAGGGGGAGAAGGCCGGTCATGAGATGTTCCTTGTGACTGGTGATAAAGACTTTTACCAACTTGTAACCGAAAGAGTTAAGGTCTATACACTGCCTACGCGAAAAGAACCCAATCCCAGGATCTTTGATCCGAAGGGAGTCGAGGAAAAATTCGGTGTCCGACCAGAACTGATAACCGATGCGCTCGCATTAATGGGGGACTCATCGGATAATGTACCGGGTGTTCCCAAGGTCGGGCAGAAGACGGCTGTTAAATTGCTTAATGAATATGGTGATATGGAGACGGTGCTGAGCTCTGCAACTGAGATGAAGAAATCAAAAATGCGTGAAAACCTGATTGAGTTTGCAGATCAAGCAAGATTTTCGAAAGAACTTGTAATAATTGACACAGATTCACCTGTAGGTGTGGGACCGGATGAGCTCGATTTTGGACCGGTGAATAATCCTGAAATCCGGAGCAAACTCGCTGATCTTGATTTTGGATCAATCATCCGTCAATTGGATGAAATTGATCCGTCCGGAGCTGATTTATCTGTTCCGGAATCTACCGAGACTGCTGAAGATCAGGTTTATGAAACGGTTACGACTCAGGATCAGCTGAGGACTTTGATTGACCAATTACGAAGTGCAGAACTAATCTCGATGGATACCGAAACAACCTCGATCGATCCAATGCGGGCAGAGTTGGTGGGATTGTCTTTCTCAATAGAAGAGAATCAGGGGTGGTACGTCGCTGTTAACCATTTTGAGAAAATGCCGGAAAGTTACGATCCACCAAAAAGTCCCGAAATGCGACCTGACACGCCTCCGGAAACCGCCTATATTTTGAATCGATTAAAACCGATATTTGCCGATGCTGACTTACCCAAAACCGGCCAAAACCTCAAATATGATATCCATGTGTTAAATTGTTATGACGTTGATGTAAAAGGTGTAATTTTCGATACTATGATTGCATCTCACATCCTCGACAGTTCAGCCCGACAACATAATCTCGACATCCTGGCAGAACGCCATCTTGGAATACCAAAAATACCAACAAGTAAACTGATTGGGACAGGTTCGAAGCAGATATCAATGGCAGAGGTGTCTCTCGAAGAGATATCGAAATATGCCTGTGAAGATACAGATGTTGCTCTAAAACTTACCAACCTGTTTAAACCGGAAATAGTTGAAAAAGGCTTCTCGGAAATATTTTATAATCAAGAACTTCCATTATTGGGAGTTTTAGTGGCTATGGAAAGTCAAGGTGTAAAACTCGATACTGATTTGCTGAAAGAGATGTCGGTAACATTTCAGTCCGAAATAGAAGTTCTCGAAACGGATGTATATGAACTTGCTGGTGAAAAGTTCAATATGAATTCCACACAACAACTCTCAGAAATCCTCTATAATCGTCTCGGTCTGCCTGTTGGAAGAAAAACGAAATTTGGATATTCAACCGACATCAAGGAGCTGGAACGGTTAGCTCCCATCCACGAACTACCGGACAAACTTCTCAGATACAGGCATCTGACAAAGCTTAAGTCGACTTACATTGATGCGTTGCCCAAACTTATCCACCCAATTACCGGGAGAGTACACACATCTTACAGCCAAACCGTCGCGGCAACAGGAAGGCTGTCATCGAATGATCCAAATCTACAGAATATTCCCATCCGTTCCGAAGAGGGCGGTCGGATAAGAAGAGCATTTGTCGCCGGATATCCCGGTTGGAAAATAATCTCAGCGGATTACTCCCAGATAGAATTAAGAGTAATGGCGCATCTATCAGGGGATGAACATTTAATTCAAGCTTTCAATGATGGACTTGATATACACAGTAGTACAGCAGCCTGGATGCATGATATGCCTATTGATCTGGTCACACCTGACATGCGGCGTCAAGCAAAAGAGGTCAACTTTGGAGTTCTCTATGGTATGGGTGCTTTCGGACTCGCTCAGAGGTTGGGGATCTCCCGAAAAAGAGCCAGTGACTTTATTGATCAATACTTCTCACGGTTTTCTCGTGTGAAAGAGTTCGTCGAGGAGATCAAAGCAAATACACGTGCAAATGGTTATGTTGAAACCATCATGGGTCGAAAACGACCGTTACCAGAAATCAATGCCCATTCAGCAAGAGTACGCCAGAATGCTGAGCGAATCGCCATAAACACACCTATTCAGGGTTCTGCTGCAGATCTGATGAAGATCGCGATGATTAATGTTTTTAATATGCTTGAGAACGAGGGATTTAAAACCAGGATGCTTATGCAGGTGCATGACGAACTTGTTTTTGAATCACCTGCAGATGAAATTGAGGTCGTTTCAAAGAGAATCGTTGAGGAGATGGCAGGAGCAATGGAATTGACGGTTCCTCTTGATGTTGATATCAGTGCTGGAGAAAACTGGCTGGATGCTCATGAATGAGGCTATTTCCAGTTTTTATACGGATTACGACTTAAATTCACATTTTTATACCGGCTGTCAAATGAGACCTCTTCACCTACCCAGGGAGGCAATTCAAACTTTTGATCTTCAGATTCGAGCTCAATTTCAGCGACGATCAGACCATCGTTTTCACCCTCAAATACATCAATCTCCCAGGTAAAGCTTCCGTACCTTACAAAATATCTTGTTTTGATGATTTGTCCGTCAGAGCATAGTGTATCCAAAATCTCCCTTGCATCCTTTTGTGGGATTCCAATCTCATACTCAGGTTTTGATATTCCATGTGTTCTACCCTTTATGGTGATAAAACCTTCATCACCCATCATCCGAATTCGGACGGAACGTCCCGGTTCATTTAAGAGATACCCTTGTCGGCAATATTTACCAACACCATTCTCTCGCCATTCATCACCAACAACCAAGAATTTCCGTTCAATCTCCACACCCATAATCCGCGCCTCCCGTTTAGCCCTATGTAAACACTAATGAAAAGTAAGGAAACCTCTGCATCACTGTCAATAGAGGACGTGGATTAAGCGTGTAGAGGTTCGTATTTATCTTAATACATCAATCATCTGTCTGCGATAACTTACTATCTAACAATCAGATAAGCACAGGCTCTGATTGGAATAAGTTGGAAGTATAATCTCGGATAACTCTTCCTTGACTTTTGGATTAAATATCGATACCTTTCTGAGAATATGAACCTAATCTGGGCGTACCGGATGAGATATTGGGTAAACAATTTCTAAATCCGATATCCGTTCGTTGCAAATATACATTTTTTTATTTTTGAATACTTATGCCTTTAAGCATAATAAAGCCTTTCCGTGATTTCAATCTCAAAAACCCACGTATAGGCTAAAATAATTAACAAAAAAAGGAGATATCTTATGCAAATTGATTTCCACCACACCGTGACTTATGTTGCAGCACGCTTCGCAAAATTTTCTATTGAAGACGCCAACAAAATAAGCTATGCCGCACAATATGTGGATGATGCGATTAATTCAGGCGTCATACGTTTTCGAAACAAAGCAATGTACAGCAGGATAAGCTCAGCACATACGATGCTGGATTACCGCAATTTTGAAGAACTCGCCAATCATTTGACCTGGATACCATTTCATTTCCTGCCCGGGAATGGTAAAGCGAAAGCCGGGGATAATCCAGATGGTGGCTTTATCAAAAAGCTGGTGTGTACTCCGGATAGTTACGTTGCTAATGATATGGTGAAATCCTGCATAGCATGTCATGACAGGCCTTATGGATTGCACAGATTGGGCATCACAATGCATGTATTAGCCGACACGTTTGCCCACCAGGGTTTTGCTGGTATTAACAATGAAATCAACGATGTTTCAGACTCAGAGGATCTTGGTGAAGAACCAGTCAGCCTCGTGGGAAAATTAAAAGATTATTTTGGTGATTTATTTGACAGGACAGCAAATAAGGTAATCAGTAATGCATTCCCCCTCGGACATGGGGCAGCTCTAACCTTCCCCGACATGCCTTATCTTGACTGGGAATATAAGGATGGAACAGATAAACTTGTTTCTCGGAACAATACGGACTTTTTCATGGATGCAGTTATCCGCATGCATGAGATAATGGTTAAGTATCGGATGAAGAATCCGAACTATCCAATAACCGAAGATGAATCAATCCCCAAGAATGATCAAGATAAAATCAGAGATAATTTCCTTTCCTTCAAGGATGAAGACGGGGATGACCGACATGATAAATGGATCGCCTCAATTAATAATGGAGATTTCAGTTTTTCAGAGGATGACGAGAAGATCGACAGGTATATTCCAAAAGGTAAGGATTCCTGGAAGCACAAAGCTATCGATACGAAAAAGGAGGTTGAAACAGGATTTGAGCGATATCCCTTCAAAGAAACGTTTCTGGATAGCGACTGGAAACATTTCCATGATGCATTACAGATTCACCGAATCGATGTCATCAGGAATATCCTCCCGAACTATGGAATCTGTGTAGCATGATTTCAATTTTTCTTATCAAACATCATGTGCTTGCATTTGGGAAAATTGGATTCTCGTCATTATTTTTAACTTATATAACAATATACGAGGAAAAAAATGAGTAACAAAATTGACGAAGTAAGAAACAAACTGAAAGAATATAATCCGGGGAACCTGAAAGAGAAACTTCCGCTGTTGGATACATTGTTAGAGCGGCATCGATCAGCAGCAGCAGCTGTCGATATTGAAAGAGCCATATTTTTAACAGATCATCTGAAGCAGACTGAGAACTCCGGTATACCTATGTCGATCAGGCGGTCTCAAGCGATCAGCAACTATTTGTCCGGGAGAAAGATTCTTTTCCATGATGACAATATGCTTGGTGGAGCTACTACAGCTAAAGAATTAGGGGCTCCATTATACCCGGAATATATCGGTTTGACTATCTGGCCAGAGCTTAAAACAATCAGCAATCGAAAGGACAATCCGCAGCTTCTCGATGAGAAAGATGCAGATACCCTCAATTTTGATGTCTTTCCCTATTGGTTAGACAGGTCAATCTCCGAGGAAGTTCGCAAAGTTGATCAGTACCGGCAGAGCCTTCAGGAGAAGATGATCATCTATACCATTTCCAAGGCTGCAACGATTTCACATACAACACCATGTTATGAGCTGATACTTAAAAAGGGGATTCTGGGTATACTAGCCGAAGCTGTGCAGAATGAAGCGAAATACAGCGATGATGAGGAAAAATCCTCTTTTTACCATTCTGTCAGGATTGCTATGCAGGGAGTTCTTAATTATGCTGCAAATCTCTCACGGGAGGCGTCTCACCTGGCATCTACAGAATCTGATCCCGAACGGAAGAAGAATTTTCAACGTATCGCTGATATATGCAAAAGGGTGCCTGCGAATCCTGCAAAATCTTTCCATGAAGCGGTAAATGCTCTTTGGATATGTCAGGTTTGTGTGTTTGCTGAAAACTCGAACATGGCGATTAATCCCGGTCGGTTGGATCAAATACTATATCCGTATTTTTTGAAGGATTATGAATCAGGACAGCTTTCAATTGAGGAAGCACTTAACATCTCCGGCTCGCTGTGGTTCAAAATTGCGGATAACGTCAATCTGGTACCTCAGGCGGCGGAGAAGCTATTCGGAGGTGCTGGGGCAGTTCCGGCAATAACCCTTGGAGGAGTTGACAAAGATGGCAGAGATGCTGTTAATGAATTGACCTACGTCCTGTTGAAAGTAACCGAACTTCTTCCGATAAGAGATCCGAATGTAAATGCAAGGTATCATCCGGATAAGAATCCCGTGGAATATAGAAACGAAGTCAGCCGGACAATCCTGACCAACAAAGCCATCCCTGCATTTTTCAATGACGTTCAAAATATCAGGACTCTTATCAACCAGGGTGAGACTCTCGAACATGCTCGCGATTACGCTGTCATAGGCTGCGTTGAGCTCGGAAGTGTTGGCAGGGACTACAGCGCAAGTTCTTCAGTATTCATGCCGATGTATACAATTCTCTACATGGCTCTTCACAACGGACGAACTACCGTAACCGGTGACGAACCGCTCTGGAAGGCAACCGGGAAACCTGCTGATTTCAAAAACTTTGACGATTTCTGGAAAGCTTATGCTGAACAGACGAGATTAACAGCCGAAAATGCTATATCGCTTAACAATACCTATGGGAAGAAACATCAGGAGTTTCTCCCGACTCCGATTTTATCTGCTATGTTCCATGGACCAATAGATAAAGGCAAGGATTTGATCTATGGTGGCTCAATTTACAATTCTTCCGGTGTCACTCATATAGCATTTCCGGATGTCTGCGACTCCATTTGCGCGATTAAAGATGTTTGTTTCAACGTAAATAATACCGATATGCAGATGTCCCTTGCTGAGTTGGTTAAAGCTGTTGATAATAATTTCAAGGGATATGAATTACTTGAAGCGTATCTGAAAAACAAGGCTCCCAAGTATGGGACAACACATCCTGTCGCTGCTGAGATTTCGCAGAAATTGATTGACCTTGGATACGCCGTCTTTAATGATAAGATGAATTATCGTGGAGGTAATTACCGGGTAGCCTACTGGACAATGACCAATCATGCCGGTTACGGGAGCGTAACGGGAGCTCTTCCGAGCGGGAGGAAGGCGCATGTACCTTTCTCAAGCGGAATTACTCCGACTTCCCAGATTGAAACACAATTGACGACATCTCTCGATTCGGTAGCGCAATTAGACAGTATGCGCATCCCCGGAGCTTATGCACTGAATATTAAATATTCACCGGTTGAACCGACACTGGAGAACGTGAACAGATTCGGCAGTGTTGTTCAGACTTACATGAATCATGGAGGTCAACAGGTTCAGTTCAACATTCAGGATTATAAGACACTGAAGGAGGCGAAAATCAATCCTGATAAGTACCCCCACCTTTTGGTTCGGGTATCCGGATACTCTGCATATTTTAATACTTTAAACGAGGCGATGAAAAACGAGTTGATAACTCGAAGTCAGTATAACCTGTCATCAGGTAAATTTGTTCCTTTACAATCGGAGGGAGAGTAAAATGGGATTCTTTGAAAACCTTGAAAAACGATCAAATGAAATACAGTTATCTCTGATTGAAAACAGGATAAAAGCACTAACAACCGGTATCAAAACCGAAGCTGCCGGGGATGTCCTTGATAATTTGCTCTACCTGCTGCTCAATGCAATGAGCCTGTTGTTTATGGTCAACGATGATTACCGGAAGAACATAAAAGACTTCTCCGGCACCTATGTTATCTGCAGCAAGGACAGCATGATCGACGTTTCAGCCAAGTTTAAAAGGATTCGCGTATTTGGCATGGAACAGGATGGGATGAAAGTATCGGATAAGGTAATTGATAACGCGACTTCCACAGTTACATTCAAAGATGGGAAAGCAATGGCTGATTTCCTGCTTTCCGGGAATCCGGATGTGTTTGTGGGGATGCTTAATAACCAGCTGAGCGTTTCCGGAAATTTGAATTACCTGTTCAAATTTGTGTACCTGTTGCAGCTTATCCCGGATATGCTTGGAATAGATGAATTCCAAAAATTGTTAAAAGCTAGTTAACGAGTTTGCTTTGCACAGCTCCAAGCCACTGATATTTGATATCGCAAGGGGATCGTTCGTCGATGGACCGGGCGTGAGGACAACTGTTTTCTTTAAGGGTTGTCCCCTCGTCTGTCCATGGTGTCATAATCCGGAGTCTCGGAGCTATGAGGCGGAAGAAATGTTTTTTCCTGAGAACTGCATCGAGTGTGGAAACTGTAAAATCGGAAGGGAATGTTTTGCTCTCGCTCGACGTCCTATCGGGAAATACTACTCCTGCGAGCAACTCGTCGAGATTATCCTCCAAGATCGTTCCTACTACGAAACCTCAGGTGGAGGAGTTACATTTTCCGGAGGTGAGGCATTAAGCTTCATAGATTACCTCTCGCGATTATTACCAATACTAAAGGAGCAAAAAATCCACATAGCCGTGCAAACATGTGGTTATTTCAATTTGAAGGAATTCAGGTCAAAAGTTCTCCCCTATATAGACCTGATCTACTATGACTTTAAAATCATGGACAACAATACTCATAAACGTCTCCTTGGAAAATCGAACGATCTCATAATTGAGAACTTCAAATATCTTCGAAAACAAAACGTCACCCTGATTCCAAGAATCCCCTTGATTCCGGAGTATGTAGCAAACAGGAAAAATCTCGATGAGATAGCATGCTTCTTAGCAGATCAAAACGTAAATCATTGCGAATTTTTGTATTATAATCCGGGTTCGAATGGGAAGGCCGTTCGGCTGAATATGAATCAAATCGAGAGTGTCCCTTTAGAATTAGTTTCAATTAATAATAACCGTGAATGGATAGATTATTTTTTGGAGAGGAACAAAAGGCATTTTATGAGGGAATTAGTAGAGTATTAGGAAACAATAAATAGGAGATAAATTATTGAAAGAAGCTTTACTTACTTTAATGAAAACCGAATGGGCAGATCTTCACCATTCCCGAATGCAGGAATGGTCTGCATTGGGTGTTGTAACAGGAGCACATATAGTCGTAGCACAAATGCATAAGCTCTTCGGTGGGACAAGTGTTACTATTCCGCCTTCTGTTATCGCCCTTGTTGGATACTTTTTCGGATTGTTTGTGACAATCATTGGTGCTTTAGTTACTTGCCGACATAGAGTGTTGATGCAGGATAAACTCAACTGGATTTATTCTGCAGAATTGAAACTCGGTCTAATTATCACTCCAGTTAATTTAAATGGAGTTATCCCAGAGAAAGCAAAAATGAAGAAAACTCCCAGACGGCATGGTTTAGCTATTCCGGATATCTTTTCAGTGAGTGGACTGATCTTTATGTTTTATATAGTGTTTTTGCTCTTTGACATTTCTTGCATATCTATGCTAATTTTTAGTATAATTTCAAAGGGATAACCACCTATAGGGATTTGCTTAGGAATGCTTCAGGACAATTTCACCATTGCATTCTCAGTAATTACCTGAGTTGTAAATTTTAAGTATCCCAGCAGTTTTTCGGGAGAACTAAACTTTGATTTGTTGGTTATGTGTTACTTGGAGTTTTGAAGCAAAGATGTATAATTATTCGAATAAGCTAAGCCGAACTTAGTTGACAAGGAGGGATTTAAAATTTCGCAAATACAGGAAGATATGATCCGGAAGATTGTGTCGCAATATGGTGAGACCTCGGTATTTGCGAATCAATTCTTTATCCCATGGGCTTCTGTTGCGACCCTGGCATATACTGGATTCAGCCGGACTCTGCTCTCAATCAAGCAGAAAATTGAGGAAGAAATTCCAGGTCTTACTCCCGAAAATCCTGGTTCTAAGTGGCCGAAAACCTCGCTCGGGTGTCTACGCGAACATGTTAAACTGAGTGATAACCAAGTTCGCAAGTTGAGGAAAATCTGTGAGCAAAAAAGTATCGAATTGAAAAAAATCGAAAAATCAGACCAAATTTTGAAGGTCATAGAACTTCATTTTGTTACTTTTCATTGCCGTACTCTAGAACGAAGGCTAATATCTCAACCTATGCGTCTTGAAGGAGTGCGCTTCATCAATGACCAATCTCCACAACAACACTTGATGAATGTTTCAAATTTAATGGCAGCTTTTTGCGAAGAACAACACGAGCAGTATTACCCGGGTCTTGCACCAAAAGGTAGAACAATTGATACCTACTATCGTGCTCCACACGTCGAATCGACTCTTGTATACGATATCAAACCTTCCACATCTCTGATTGAAATCATTGAGAATTTTAAAATTGCAGTTGATATTGAACTTCCTGATTGCTATGAGTGGTTTGATCCCCAAAGCTGGCATATGACTGTTCGAGCATTGATGGCAACAACAGAGCTATAGAATGTATATAATCAACAATTTATAACTCAATGTGATTCGAGCTGATGGAGTAGGAAAGACGTAGAAATTGTTTTTATTGGGCAACCTAACTGTGATCTTTAGTATTAATACCCGGGAACGATGCATCCCGGAATCTTAACCTTGAGAGAAGGGAATTTTGATGTTCAGTAAATTGGTTTTTGTACAGCTCATCACGGTGATAATTGGATTACATAGTTCAATTTTTGCCCAAAACCAGAATTCTAACTATCTTGAAGACTATTCGCGTTATCCAGCTTATAATGTTGAAGAGTTACAGGCGGATTTCAACCAGATGCGACAGACACTCGAAGAGAACCATGAGAGTATTTACGAATATACGAGTAGAAAAGCCCTCGACAGCCTGTTTAATTATCAATTTAGTCTGATAGACAGGCCGCTGTTACTGCGGGAATTTTACAAGATACTTACTCCTGTTACTGCGAAAGTTGGCTGTGGACATACTGCAGTTTGGATGCCATCTTCTTTTTGGGCTCGGGGCTCTCAAAAATTGTTTCCTCTTCAGATCAGGCTGATAGAGGATTACGTTGTTGTCGCGGGGAGTTACAGCGACACAAGCCAGATTCCATACGGTAGTGTAATCCTGACGATTAACGACCGTCCCGCAGGAGATATTATTGCTGAGATGGAGGCAAATTACTCGGCTGATGCTTTTAACATACATTTCATCCGAAAGCAGATTGAGCGGCGGTTTCCGATGATATTCGCGAGGCGTTTTGGATTCTCGGACAGGTATAAAATCAGCTATGCACTTCCTGGCCGAAAAACAAGTGATGTTGCTGTTCTGACGCCTGCTACTCTCGAATCGGTAAGGACGGTGGTGTTCGCGAATTTTGAACATCCCGAGTTAACTATAGAAATAATCGAAGAGAAGAACACGGCAGTGATGACTATCCCGACGTTCATCTATTACGACCGCGTGTCATATTTCGAAGATTTCGTAGACAGCAGTTTCGCTCTGATCCGTGAAAAGGGGATAGAAAACCTGATCCTCGACCTGCGCGGCAATGACGGCGGCGATCCCTTCTGCTCGGTACCGTTATTCTCCTACCTGCAGCCGAAACCGCTGCCATATTACGTCGAACGCTACGGCAAATATTCCCAATTTGCTGATCCAATCCCATTACCCGATAATCACTTCACCGGCAACCTCTACACACTGATCGACGGACGCTGCTTCTCCACCAACGGCCATTTCTGCGCCCTGTTAAGCTACCACAACATCGGCAAATTCATAGGCACTCCAACCGGCGCAACCTACAAATGCAACGCCGGCAAAAACACCCATGTAACGCTTGAAAATACTGGTATAATGCTATACTTCGGACGCAGTACATTTGCTGCTGCAGTGGAGGATATGGACAAGACGAAGCCGATCTATCCGCACTACCCGGTAGAGGAAACCTATCGTGGTTTTTTGGATGGGGAGGATTTGTTTATGGAGATGGTGTTTTGGTTGATTGAGGGGATGTAAGACTAAAACTCGGTGAAATTACTTTGAGGTTCCTCATTCCCAACTTGATTGGGAATCTATTATTCATGTCTTGTCCTGAAATAGGTTGACACCCTATAAGTGTGTTAACTTAAGGAGTAG
>CAYLYZ010000097.1:0-22166 GCA_964387885.1 uncultured bacterium
CTGGAGTGCACAAGCCATGCTTGTGCCGCGCAAGCACGGCTTGCGCACTCCATATATGTATTCAACGAACCAACATAACCTTCCGCGTAAACACCTGCCCCGCCCCCTCCAACCGCACAAAATACAACCCCGAAGCCAGATCCTTCCCTGCCAAATTCGTGGAATAAATCCCCGCCTGCCTGTTACCCTCAAACAACGTACTGATCTGCTGTCCCTTCACGTCGTATAGTTGCAGCGATACTTTTCCCGGATGTGGTAATCCGTAGGAGATTGTTGTTGTTGAGTTAAAAGGATTGGGGTAGGGGGAGAAAAAGATGAAGGATGAGGGATGAAGGATGAATGAATCGCCAACTCCAGCGGGATCAGTGAAACGGTAAATTCCGACATTGGTTTCATCTGCAATATATATCAGACCATCTTCCAGTACAGCAATATCACGCGCATATCCCGGAGTGTTATAGAAACCGACATTCACCGGATTTTCCGGATTGCTGACAACGACGATTCTCAGGCCATTCGAGCCGGATGTTATGTATACCAGATTATCAATAACCTGAATTCTATCTAAGGGTGGATAATGCGCAGTATCTGGTTGATTAACTTCAAAAAGATTTTCCGGATCACTGATGTCCAGGATACTTAGTCCGCATTTCATTTCGGTATTAGAGAAGTAGATGTAGCCTCCCTGGACAGCGATATCCTTAATCGAGTCCGATCCTGCTATTTCAAAAGTATGGATAACCTCCGGATTGGGAGGATCTTGAATGTCAACTACATAAAGACAGTTACCAACCCAGTTTGCAACAAAAGCGTAATCTTCATTTATTGTAAATCCTGCCGCCTGTAGATAAAGTTCGGTAATTTCTCCTGGATGTTCGGGACGTCTGATATCTATAACCTGAAATGCATATCCATTAACGTAGGCATAATCCTGCTGAACAATCACTTTGGTCGGTGATCTGTATGTGCGAACCGAGCTCACCTGTACGATATTGTCCGGCTCGGATACATTGAAAACCCGCATAGACCTATTTACAATACCATATGCATAATCACCCTGAACGTCTATATCAGAAGCCGATCCAAGAGTCGCAAGGGAGCCTGCCTCTTGCGGATTTTCCGGATCAGAAATATCAAACATGGATAGTCCATCAAATCCATCTGCGATGTAAACATAGTCGTCTAATACAGCCAGACCTGTCGCACAGCCTACAATATCAATGCTCCCAGCTTCATGTATATCATTGTGCTCACTAACATCTAATATGGATAAACCATCATAACCACCTGCAATATATGCGTTGTCTTCCCGGACAACAATCCCTCGAGCTAATTGTAAGTTAACATAACTGCCTGTTATTCTTGGGTTTTCGTGATCGGAAATGTCAATTACGTAAAAAACGTTATCTCGCCCATCAAAAACGTAGGCATAATCATCTTCGACGTAAACACTTCCTATCCAACCCTGGATTTCGATTGATCCTTCTATGATGGGATCTTCCAGATCACGGATGTTTACCACCGAAAAAACACCACCGGTACTTGTAACGTAGGCAAAATCTCCTCTTAAAAATAGGTCAGTGGGAGATCCCTCAATACGCAGGTAACCGAGACCTTCAGGATGTTCGGGATTCCTGATATCTTTAATCGATATTGCCGCTCGCAGAAAAGCAAACGCATAATCTCCATCTTCAGAGATTACTATTTTTCTATAATCAAAAGAGAAGTTAAAATTACCGCCAACTAAATCAGGCTCCGCAGAATTATTTATATCTATAATGCGAAATTCACTCGGTCCTCTCACTCCAACTCCTTCTCCGCCACCTCTGACCACGAATCCTGATAAATAAACATAATCACCATGAACGGCTGAACCGACAATAAAAAATTCGTTCTCATAATGTCCGACTAAAAAGGGATGTGAAGGATCTGATACATTGACTATCTGCAAATTACCATCACTATTGATAATATAGGCTTTTCCGTTTTGAACAGAGACGAAATTGCAATGGCTGGGATTGTCATCCCAGTGTCCGACAATTATTGGATTTTCAGGATCGGAAATATCGACAATCTGTAAACCGGAAAATCCCGTTGCAAGATATGCATAATCCCCATCAACAACAACATGGCTGGTATAACCCCAGCTATTGTAAAAACTTCCGATGTGTTCAACATTTTCGCTATCCTGAGCGAAAAGTCCTGTTGTTCCGGTAAAAACAATACAAATTATCATGAATCTTAAAACAGCATAACGCATGATGCTCTCCCTGCCTTTTCATGTTAGACTCAAAGAACTTTTGCTCTTTGACGATAGATATTATGTCTGTTTGAACCGCTTGAAACGGTTAAAAATTAATACTTTGCAGCGTCATCTTTTTGGGTTAAATAGAGTACTCTTTGTTAGGTAAACTCAAGGTTGGGCAGGAAAAATTTCTGCATCGGAATTCTGTGCGAAAACAGAGATTGTCGGGATAGAAGGTTGGATTGAACAGTCAAACGCATTACATGTGAACGAAAATACATTGGAAGCCTCCTCAAGTGACATCAGGACAAAATTTGCATCGGGCTCTTAAACTTTGATAATGCTGGCAATACTATACTTTAAATATACTATCTTAACCTGCTAATTTCAACATGTTTTGGTAAAATTCACGCCAAATCTCCAGTGAAATTCAATTTCGAATTATAACACGGCTTAAAAGTATTTTTGTGTAGATACTTACGAAATTTCTGGCTGTTTTTAAATGAACGAAGTGAATGTAAACTGCCAGATTACGCTTCGCTTGAAATCAGGCAGTAACCGCTTTTATTTAACATGCGAAAATACTCTCAGGTACAGCTATAAACACATAACCTAACTTTCAATCAGACGATTTTTGAATAGTTTCAAAAGATGTTTAGGTCGGTCGGTAATTATACCATCAACACCGAGTTTCAGCATACGATTTACATCTTCGTCGCGGTTGACAGTCCAGGGCAGAACTTTCAAACCACTCTGATGAGCTGCTGAGGTGAGTTTCGAATTTAGTAGCTGGTAGTGAGGCAAAAAATATTTACACTTCAATAATTTCGCGGCGTTTATAACACTTTTCTGGCCGGCAAGCCTGCCTGCTATGCGGTCAACGAGAAATCCCCGAGGTATCTCAGGTGCAATGTCTTTGGCAATTTGAAGGACGTCCGGGATGAAAGATTCAAGGATAACACGATCACTCACTCCCATGTCCTTAATCAGCTTAATTATCCGCTTTGTCCCATCTAATTCTTTGAATTCGATTACAAAACTGAGATTTTCGCGAAAACGCTCGAGGAATGCTTTAAGTGTTGGAATGCACTCACCTCCCCCAACATCTATTGAACTGAGCTCACCAAAAGTCATATCCCGAACTGCACGGAGATTGCCGTGTGGCAACTCAAGCCGATCATCATGAACCAGGACAGGCACCTCATCCTTCGACATACGGATATCGCACTCAACCCAGAGTATATCGTTCTCAAGGCTGTAATCAAAAGCGGCAAGTGTATTCTCCGGACGGTAAAAAAGCCCACCGCGATGTGCAATAAGCAGGAATTCTTGCATTTTCTTACTGTTGACTTGTTGACAAAAATTGTAATTGGTTAAAATATGTCAAGTTGAGTAGATTGTCAATGATGGTGTTAAGAGTTTGGAGCTTATTGGAACAGTTGGACTGAACTCTATGCTTTTATTCAGTATTTTGTTATCTTTACCTTCATAAAATGGGAGAGTTTCCCATGAGCTGATTGCCATTAGATTTTGGGATTGAATTATTTATTCTAAAAGTGGACAGATTCGAGCTGTTCAGGAATACATCAGTTGCGCTGGCAGACGCCCCCATCTGCCAGTTAAGTCGTTGTTATTACTGTCACACGAGGGCGTGTGACAGCGCGTAAGAGTATTCTCGGATTGCTCGTTCGCATCTGTATTCAACTGAAGACTGAACTAAATTCCAGAGAGAACTGCGCACATTAAACATTCAGGACAAAGTGATTGAGTAAAAGCACCATTGACATATTCAATCGATTCGTAACAAACTACCAGGACAATGAACTGATCAGAAAGGATGACTCCGTCCTGGTTGCTGTTTCCGGTGGGGCAGATTCGGTTGCTCTTCTGGATTTACTGAAAAGATGGCAGGATAAAGGGGGAGGATATACACTTACTGCTGCGTACTATAATCACCGATTACGTGAAGAATCTGATCGAGAAAGCGATATTGTCAAAACCCTCTGTGACAGGTTGAAGATTGAATGTATTATTGGTGAGGGTCTGGTCGAATCAGCTGCTGTAAAGGAAAAACGGGCAGTGCATGATATGGCTCGTGAAATGCGTTATTCTTTCCTGATGGATGTTGCCGAACAGCAATTTCAAGGCACCAAACTGCCTTTGATTGCAACCGGGCATCACCTTGATGACCAGGTTGAGACAGTTCTGATGCGTTTGTTTTCCGGGAGTGGGATTGAGGGAATTGCCGGGATCAGGCGGGAACTTGAATTCGGGGAACCTCCTCGAGCTAAACTGATCCGTCCTCTTCTTGAGTTCAGGCACAATGAGCTGATTGATTACTGTCGAGAGAGGTCACTTGAATACAACGAAGATCCAAGTAATTACGATACAACTTACCCGAGAAATCGAATTCGGCATGAATTAGTTCCAAAAATAGTCGATATGTTCAGCACTCCCGCCCTGCATGGTATTTCGCGAACAGCTGAAAATGCTGGTCAAGCAGATGCATTATTAAGTGTTATTACTGAAAAAGCATACGAAGATGCTCTTATTGAAATGAGAGAATGCGATATTGTACTTGATTACAACAGGTTTAGTTCGTATCTTATTAATCTGAGGTATAAATGCCTTTTGAATGCAGCTCGCGGATTATCGCCTCGACACGTTAGATTTACTACTGAGAGAATTAAGGCTGCAGATAAAAGGCTTTTGAACAGGTATACAGGGATCACCGAGCTTGGTAATGGCGTATCGTCTTGCGTAAATAAAGATCGAATTTGGATTTTTCGACAACCACGCAACCTTCTCCCGATACGGCTGACGTACCCCGGAAGTTTTAATCTTCCTGATTGGGGTGGACTCGAACTTGAGATAATTTCACCTGATCAAAAGAAATTTCCTCCGCCAAAAGGGCGGTTATTTATTGACCTGGACAGAATTGGAAACGACGCTCTCACTGTTGAACCTGCGGGTTCCGGAGACCGTTTCCAACCGCTCGGAATGACAGGTCACAGGAAAATTTCAGATTTCTTGAGTGAAAACGGTGTCCCTATACATAGAAGAAGATATCCAGTGATTCGCGCTGAAGACCAGATTGCTGCAGTTCCGCCATTTCAGATTGCCGAGCGATTTAAAATTACCCCGCAAACGAAACGGGTGTTAAAGATACAATGGACGGACTGTTAGACTAATCAAGCGGTATTATTTAACCGCACTTGCATTGTCGTGTTGAGAGTAAATGGAATTGATTTTTCAGGGCATAAATAAGACCCTGGTTAACAACGAACTTTTCACATCAGCTCCATCTCAACCAATTTACAGCATGAGTGTCGACAGGTATTATTGTGAGCTTTGAAATACTTGATTTGTTGAAAACACGTCGCTCCCGCACAGACGGGACCCGAAACAACCCAACTTTGAGGTAATCCAATTTTTCGGCAACGACAAATTTTTCACAGATCCATGATATCTTAAAGCATCGTAATCACCTGACGCAAAATACAAAAATATGTTGAAGACAAAATTGTCTGAAACAGAATTATTAAGCTGTTTACATGACATTACAACAGCCTGCATTCTGGCAAAGCGCACAGAATTTAATACAAGGCTAAAATGACAGAGAAAAACCCTCCCGAGAAAAATCGCAAGGAGGGCAGGAAGCTTCCAAACCGACGCAAGAAAGATGATGACAAGTTCGAGTGGAAAAAAGCTCGAAGCACACTCTTAGTCTGGATACTGATCGTGGTTGTAGCATTTATACTGTTTAAACAGTTTTCGCTCCCCGAACAGCCTGAAAAAGAATTGTCATACTCGCAGTACCGCAAACAACTTGAAGCGGAACAGATCGAATCTGCAGAGGTTCTCGACCAGGAATTCCATGGTCGATTGAGAGATGGCACCGGGATTGTAACCACATTACCGTTTATTGACCAGAATATGATTGCTGAATGGGATAGTCTGAAAATCGACTATCTCTTCCGAGAGAAACGAACGGGATGGCTCGGTTACCTGATAATGAATATATTCCCATGGATACTATTCATCGCCATTTGGCTCTACATAATGAGGCGAATGCAGGGTGGTGGACAACGCGGGTTATTCTCCTTTGGTAAATCACGCGCAAAACTGATGGTCGAGAGCAAGTTGAAAGTGACCTTCAGAGATGTCGCCGGATGTGATGAAGCCAAGGAAGAACTCCATGAGGTAATAGAGTTCCTGAAGGATCCCAAGAAATTCACAAGACTCGGCGGACGCATCCCCAAGGGTGCACTGTTGCTCGGACCTCCGGGAACGGGTAAAACATTATTGGCAAGGGCTGTTGCAGGTGAAGCGGATGTCCCGTTCTTCTCAATGTCCGGAGCTGATTTCGTCGAGATGTTTGTTGGGGTTGGTGCCTCAAGAGTGCGCGACCTGTTTGAACAGGGTAAGAAAAGTGCACCTTGCATAATCTTTATAGATGAGATAGATGCCGTCGGTCGTCAACGTGGAGCCGGTCTCGGTGGCGGTCACGATGAACGTGAGCAGACTTTAAATCAATTACTTGTCGAAATGGATGGATTTGAATCCAACGACGGAGTGATCCTGATTGCTGCTACTAACCGCCCCGACGTGCTCGATCCTGCCCTGACCCGACCGGGTCGATTTGACCGCCAGATTGTGGTTGATCGTCCTGATGTTCGTGGTCGTGAAGGAATATTAAAAGTTCACGCCCGTGATATCCCACTGGCTTCGGATGTCCGACTGGATGTGCTCGCAAAAGGCACTCCCGGAATGTCCGGTGCTGACCTTGCAAATCTCGTAAACGAATCTGCACTTATGGCTGCGCGACGGAGTGCAGAAAAAGTGTTTATGATCGACTTCGAGAACTCCAAAGATAAAGTGATGATGGGTACCGAGCGTAAAAGTCTTCTCATTGTTGAAGATGAAAAACGACAAACCGCCTATCATGAAGCGGGACATGTACTCGTCTCAAAATTGACTAAAGGTTCAGATCCTGTCCACAAAGTTACAATCATCCCACGAGGTAGAGCACTCGGGCTCACACATTACCTGCCGATGGATGAAAAACATAACTATTCGCGAACATATCTCACCTTAAATCTGATTCATCTCCTTGGTGGGCGTGCTGCTGAAAGGCTAATCTTCAACGAGCTCTCAACCGGTGCCGGAAACGATATTGAACGCGCCACCGAGATCGCGAATAAGATGGTCTGTGCATGGGGAATGTCCGATAAGGTCGGACCAATTGCACTCGGCAAGAAAAACGATGAGGTCTTCATTGGGAGAGATTTCGTTCAGCAACGCGAGTTCAGTGAAAAAACCGCGCAACTCGTCGATTCTGAAATACGTAGTATTGTAGTTAAAGCTGAACGTCACGCTGAAAGACTAATTCGCGAGAATATAAAAAGCCTGCATGCTCTGGCAGCGGCTCTTCTTGATAGAGAAATTCTCGACGGAAATGAAATTGACATTATCCTCAAAGGTGGAAAACTTCCACCATTAGTGCCAAAGTCTTCAATCACATCCGATAAAAAAGCAAAACCTTCAGGTCGGAGACCTTCTGCTGCAAGATCGAGAGCGAGGACAGCTCGAAGCAGTAAAGCTGTAAGTGCTAAAACCACTGACAAAAATCGACCTGCTGTTAAGACAAAACCTGCAGCAAAACCTGCAGCAAAACCTGCAGCAAGACCAGCAGCAAGACCAGCGACAAAATCAGCCCCGAAAACACGCCGTCAAACCGCTCGTTCTATGGGTGTTGCTAGTAGTCGTGATCCTCAAAACCGTCGTCCCAGTTCTCGAGAACTGGCAAGAATGGATACTGATCAATCAACTCCGCCACCACCTCGGAAAAGTCCAAAACGTCCGGTGAGAAAAAAACCGGCTGCTCCGGCAAAAGTGCCTGAGACACCAACGAAGGTCAAAGAGGATTCTTCAGCACCAGTAAAACCGGTGACCAGAAGAAGGACGACACGTACTTATCGTTCAAGAATCAATACAAATTCTGCTCGGCCTGCAACTCCGCCTGCTGCTCCGCCTGCTGCTCCTCCAGTCGCTCCACCACAGGACAACTCAGATTTTCAACCGGTAGGTCTAAATGATTCAAAAGAATCTCCAGTTGAAAAACCGAGGAGATCAACCGCACGGCGCGCACCGGTAAGACGAAGAGCCGCACCGGTGAGAAGACGGTCTAAACCAGCACCAAAGAAAGATGAAGGACAACAGAGCGATGGCGATTGACGAAGAAAAGATCATGAGAGGAGTGAAACTCCTTCTCGAAGGGATCGGTGAAGATCCCGAGCGGGAAGATTTGCAGCGAACTCCCGGTCGGGTCGCGAGGATGTATTCAGATATTTTCTCCGGGGTAGGTGTTGCCCCGGAGGAAAAGGTCTCTCTTTACACCAGCGAGAATCATGACGAGATGATTGTCGTTAAAGACATTCCGTTTTATTCGATGTGTGAACATCATCTCCTGCCTTTCTGGGGACATGTATCGATAAGCTATATTCCAGGAAACAATCAGGTGACGGGCTTCTCAAGCCTTGTGCGTCTGGTCGATATTGTAGCAAAACGTCCGCAGATTCAGGAGAGAATGACAACTGAGCTTGCAGACGCGCTTGTCAAGCGGTTGCAGCCTCTTGGCGTTATGGTAGTTATTAAAGCTCGGCAGCTTTGTATTGCAATGCAGGGTGTAAAAAGGGAGAATTGCGAGACTATTACCTCAGCGCAGAGAGGCTATTTACGTAAACAGATTACCCGGATCGAAGCACTCAATCTTTTTAACGGATGAGCAGCGGGATGAACGGCGACATGTTCACATACTTGTCCGGGTGGATTCCGCTTGGACTATGGATAATCCCACTCATAGGCGGAACCTTCACCGCCTTTTGGATGACGGTCTGGTTCGGGACAAAATTCTGGGACAGGCGTCATTTCTGGAGGATATTGATACGAGGCTGGGCATTACTACTTGGTATCTATCTAATTGCCTGGATTGCAAATCCACCCCCTCCCATACCCATAAGAGTAGTAGTTTCTTCATCCTGCCATTTAGCAGATTCAATACAATCCTGGCACATAAAAGGACTCTCTGAGTTCACTAAAGATCGTGTGTTATCCTCACAAAAAGCATTTGTGGTGCTAACGGGTGATTATTGTCCCGTTCTTGGAATGGAGCAAAAGACGGATCGGGCAAACTTTGAGGGAGCTATTCAGGCTAAAGCCTCATGGGTTGTTCATTTTAAACCCGAAGAAGGTGCTGTTTCAGTTAGAGTTATGAAACGGAGCGGAAGTTCATTCATTCAGAAGGGCAAATTCAGCACCGCAGGCTCAACCTTCAGGAATTCTGCAAGGGATATAGTCGAATCCGTTGGGAAGTTACTGGATGATAAACGGGACAAAGAAAATGTTTTCAAGTTAGACATTCTACAGCCTGATTCCGTCCTTACAGCCTTTTTTAATGCACTTGTCGTTCGAGATTCAGGCGATCTGGAAACAGCAGATGCTATGCTTTACACCCTGAACCGTGACAATCCAAACTGGTTATTGCTTCGCAGGGAACTCGCCAGAACTCAACTGATGTACCATCCGTCATTGTATAAGAATCAGATAGTTAGTGCTCTGCTTGATATATCCAGACAGAGTCCCGGAGATGCAGAAATTTTTCGTCTCCTCGGTTGGGCATATCTTGAGGATCATAAGTGGGAAAAGGCGGAATCGGCACTTAAACTTGCTAATAACCTGAACTCGGACGATCCTCGGACATATTACTACCTGTCTCGATTAAGCGATGAAAGGCTCGAAAACCTGCCCTGGAAATCAAAACGAAAGCTCCTCGAACGAGCGTTGCAGCTTGCTCCGGCATACGAGTCAGCCTCCCTGTCGCTCGCCAAATACTTCGTTGGGATGCTTGAGAGAAGGATGGCTTTTGAGATCCTTGAAGAAGCACAGAGTGTCAATCCCGCTTCAGTCCCGATTTTACTGACAAGGTCTGCAGCACTTGTCGAACTGCGTCGCAATCAGGAAGCCATTGATATCTGCAACCAGATACTTAAGCTCGAACCTGGCCATCCCGGAGCTTTGTACAACATGGGTATTGCTCTGGTTTGGATGGAAAAATACGACGAAGGAATTGCAGTCCTCGACAGCTCATACCGCAATGGAGGAACAGTTGACAACCTCTATTACATAGGAGTTGCTAACCAGAGAAAAGGCGACTGGGAGAAAGCTGAAAAATACTTCCAGAAACGAGCCACATTACCGGTAGACAGCGACGACCGAGTAGCAGTTTCAGCGCGGGAACGTGTGAAGATTCTGCGGGGTTGGATTGCTGAGCGGGATAATGCTACAGCCATCGACACCACCAACGTCGTTCCTGCGAAGAATCTACCCTTAACCCGATCGGGGACAGGAACCCAGTAATTACAATGAGGTAGGACAGGCATTCCTGTCGGAATAAGATTCCGATCTACGTGTCCTGCTCTTTATACTGTTGTTATCGAGAAGATTGACGGATAGATATATCCGTCCTCCCCTTTAGAAGTACTATTAGGTTTTATCAGATCTACACCCGCTTTGTTTTGAAAAATTCTTCCATCAGAGCCTTGCAGCGATCCTCTTCCAAACCACTATAAACTTCTATAATGTGATTCAATCTCGGTTCGCGAACTATATCGAAAACAGAGCCACATGCCCCGGTCTTGTCATCGTATACTGCAAAATACAGGCGTTTAATCCTGGCGAGAACCAGAGCTCCTGCACACATTGAGCAGGGCTCAAGGGTAACAAAAATATCAGCCCCTTGTAAACGGGGCTGATTTATCTTTTCGCATGCGGCAGTTATCGCAATAATTTCAGCATGGGCGGTCGGATCACAAAGCTTGCGCATCTGATTATGACCGCGTCCGAGTAGGATGCCGTCTTTGACAATTACTGCTCCGACAGGAACTTCATCTTCATCAAAAGCACACCTGGCTTCTTGAATCGCCAGATCCATCCAGTGAGTTTCTGGTTTTATGCTGCTGTTTAAGAACAGTGTAGTCTCTACTTCTATTTGCGAGCCAGCAAGCCCAATGAGATCACAAAGAGTCCGGTACTCGCATCTCCGGATGTGAATATGTGTTGGTACTCAAACTTCGGCTGAACCTGATGAGCGATACTGAAATCAATTCCGATGGTAATTGATGGAGCTATTTGAGAATCGGCGTCTCTGTGAATCTCACGGTTTACCGCAGTTTCATACCGATCGTAAAAGCCCTTTAATTTGACTGCTGAAGTCTCAACATAATTCAAACCCAGACAACCGGTAACTGCCATACCCACTGCTGTTTCCTTCATACAGGGCATTTCATAACGACCCAGAAGAGAAACTTCGAAGATATGCCGGGAACCTTCTTTCCTCTCAATCTGGACATCGCTGTTTTCAATTTGCAGCATCGACTCCGCATCCGGAACAGCAAACTGATATCCCAGTCTCAGTCCATACTTTAATGCGCCTTTATTGCAGATCAATGCATCGAGTCCGAAAGCATATCCTGCTCTCCACTCTTCGGAATTTGATCCGATTTGATTAGAAATCCCAATCGAAGGAACATACTTTCCGGACGCTCCTGATGCAAATGAACTACACGACAAAACTGCTGCGATAGCCACAATTAGTATTAATGAACGTCTGTATATCGATTCAAACATTTTTTTCTCTTTTTTAATTCCTGTTAACCTAATTCAACCCAACTTTGAAGCAATAGGTTATCGCAACAACATTACTTTCCTGATAGCTGACTTGTCCTCCAATGCAGCCTGCAGGAAATAAACTCCCGATGGTAAAGTTGCTGCATTCAGTGTCAGTCGATGCGATCCGGCTTCGAACTTTGAACTTGTGCTGGAGTAAGTTCTTCTTCCATTAATATCAAATAGCGATATTGCAACCATCCCGCTTTCCGGGAGGTTAACCGGGACTGTAAGTGTGCTGTTAAATGGATTCGGGTAGGGAACACCAAGTGAAAACTCCATTGGTACAAATGGTTCGGAAGCTACTTCCGGTGGTTCTGAGCCAGAACTCAACAGGTAGATATCATCTATATAAACACCATCCGTTTCGACAAAGAAATCCGTTATCAGATGAAAGCGGAAATGGACATCTGGTTCCCCAAGAAACTGTTCAGGTATTTGAATAACAACTTTTTCCCAATCGTGGAATTGCATCAGGTTAATATAATTAGCATTCCACGGACGATTTGCATAATCGTCCATTTCTTTCCATTTAAGAATTGCGACGTCGTCATGTGTTTCACCAGCTTTCACCCACGTCCAGGTTGCCGGATTGGGATCTGATCCTCCAGTGGAGAACTCAACACATAGAGAATCATGACCGGGCTCCAGGTACTGATTAAGCATGTAAGTTAATGCGGCTGTTGCAGCGTTACTAAGATCAAAGGATCTGGAATAGATATCATATGGTGCATCCCAACCGTCTTCGAATATCGGTGAATTTCCAAATCGTGTATCTGTCAGACACCTTGGAGGTGAATATGACAAATCAAAAGTCAGCTCCCATCTTCCTAATGAATCCACACGGTTCTTATTCATAATATTATCGGAAGTGTGAATTACATCGGCTCCATCGAAATTTTGTGAAAATAGAATAGATGCGGGACTCAAACCAACATTCCATGCCCAGGTAGTATCCGAATCGTTAATTGTAACATCTATCGTCCGCGGTATATACTCCGTTCCTTTTGTGAACAACATATTATAATCACCATCGGGCAGATTCAGTTGAACTGAACCATCCAATATTGTTGTTGTAAAGGTAGTGTCCGCGTGCATTATCTTTAGCTCTACTGGAGATGTGAGGGCTACCCCGGCATCATCAAAGACCGATACGTGGATATCACGCCATTCGAGGGGTGTAAGTTCTATTCCACCAGTCCTGTAAAACAAAAATGCAGGACTCGAACCAGCGGATATTTTAAGATTTCGGGTCTCGTAACCAAAACAACTTACTCGTAGCGAATCATTATGACCTGGTGTCACAGCCCAGGAATAGCATCCCTGTCGATGGCCGGGATGTGGATTTGTATAGCGATGCGGAATTATTGGCAATGAAAGCGAATCCATCTTGAGTTTGGCGTAAAGCGGTAATCCTGTGGTACCATCTATTACCCTTATGTCCAGACGACTGGACATAATATCACCATAATCATCACGGCCAAGACCTGCGGCACTATTCAGCATCCATGTCAAACCATTAATACAATCCTCGGTAATGATCTTGTAAATGCCAGCAGAATCTGGCTGCATGGCTTCTTGTTTCTGACCGATTTCAATTCGCGAACAAAATGTACCATACGAATAGTAATAGAACATTTCGGAATCACCACGTGGCTTGCTGATAGGATTGGGCTCATAGGTTGTGCTTCCGTCAACGGTCTTGCATCTAATGGCGATCTGATTACCATATTCATCAAGAAAGTCCTCGTCCGGAGGTCTTTTTGTGTCTTCAGTTGTTCCCCATCCCCATGGATAGATTACTTTCTCGGCAACAAATCCGGTACGCGAGCTGTGCAAGGTCATCGCGTAGAGAGGACGAACTCGATCGAATAATGCGATCAATGCCTTAACTTCTGATTCACTTGCAGGAGCCGGACCTCGGTAGTAGTCATAGAACTCCTTATCTGGAAGCTGCAGAAATGTATTGCCTTTGTCCCAAAAGGTTGGAAAATTTCGGTTTAAATCAACTCCGGTTGTGTCACCTCCCCACCCGTCTCTTTGACGAAGAATCCCATCACCTATATTGTCATGCTTATTTTTCCGCCATGTATTATCAACAGTATAAACCATCGACAATCCCTCGGGATTCGCTGTAGGAATCAGATATGTATCGATTCTTTCCCGCCAGTCGCCTCTTCTGGCGGTCATCATTTCATTCGCGAGCCACATGATGAATTCTACACCGAGAATCTCTTCACCATGAACCTGGCCGATGTAAATTACAGACGGGCGCAGCCATCGCGAGCGCGTATATGAAGTATCATTAACATCGTTTGAAATAAAAATGCTGTGAATTGGTAGCCCATCGTTATGTGAGAAACCGATTGTATCAATCCGTACCCAATCCGGATATTCTGCTTGCAACTCAAGCAATTCGGGTAGGATTTCTTCAATGTGATGATATGCAGGATCATCCCAGCGTGCATATCCGGGAGCTGCAATAAGTATTAAAATCGCCAGAACTATTACACTGAAATGAGTAATTCTTGCGGGGGAAATGGCGGCAGTCATTACGAGTTTACCTTTGTTTCAACATCTTGCGAACAATCAAAAAACGGTCAATCTTAAATATAATAAAATTATTCTTGTTTTTCACTATAAAAATATATGCGAGGTACTCTCGCAGTTAAACCACACATGATTTCATACGGGATCGTCTCTAAAGCAGTGCTTAAATCCCAAATTGAAATATATGAGCTTCCCTCTCCACCGAAAATGGTAACTTCATCCCCGAGATAGGCTTCATTACCAGCATCTATCGTAATCTGATCCATCGAGACATTTCCGACAATCGGACAGAGACGGCCATTCAAATTTACTGAGGCGTTATTTCCTGCACGTCGTGAAAATCCGTCACCGTAACCAATTGGTAGAGTTGCTACCCAACTGTCTCCGGGTGCCATCCATGTTGCACCATATCCTATAGTTGAACCAACCGGCGGCTTTTTTACAAAGACAACAGTGCTCTTCAAAGTCATAACCGGCTTAAGATTACTCGATGCCTGTAATTTTGCAGAGGGTGCCCATCCATATAACATCAAACCGGGTCTAATCATTGTAAAACATGACTCTTCAGGCATCTGAATAATTGATCCACTATTCGCAGCATGAATAAAAGGAGGATTTATTCCGATTTGTTCAGCGAATATTACTACATCATTAAATCGATTCAATTGTCTATAAGAAAAATACATATCTTCATCATCAGCTTTAGCAAGGTGGGTGTAAATCCCGCTAACTTTTACATATTTAAGGCTTGATATTTTCTTCAGCAAAACATCGGCTGTTTGCCAATTCTGCCCGATTCGTCCCATTCCGGTATCAATTTTGATTTGAATTGAAGCAGTAACACCCCGCTTTTCTGCTGCTTGCTCAACCTGGTTAGCTTTCCAGACTGAAGAAACTGTAATATCAAGGTCATATTTAAGATAATAATCGATCTGTTCGTCAACTAATCCACCCATCACTAAAATTGGACTTTTTATACCTGCTTTTCGAAGTAGTACACCTTCTTCGAGAAAACTTACAGCAAGATAATCTACTCCAAGCCGACATAATTCACGGGAAATTTCAATCAAACCGTGTCCATAAGCCTCTGCTTTGACGACTGCCATAATTTTTGCAGATGGAGCTGATTCTTTGACGATGTTGAGATTGTGATCAAGAGCTGACAGATCAATCTCAGCTCGAGTAGGACGTTCATGTTTCAAAATACTAACCGACTGCTTTAATTGATTTCATTAAGTTTGTGGAAAGAACTGTTTCCAAATATGTGTCTTCGTGCTTTTGTGGTAAATATAACCTTTCTTGAATGTACTATCTTTGCGAACGAAGTGAAGCAATCTCTTATCTCCTTAATATACAAAAAGATCGCTTCGTCTCTGCGTTCCTCGCGAAGACAAACACAAGTCATCACTTCCGGAAAATGCTAAAGTTCTTATGGAATTGCACATTCTTTTCCAATTATCCTCCGCATTAAGCCGGTTTGCCCGGCGTGATAAGCCTCATGAAAATGCAGGAACATGAGCTGATCCCGCCTTGGCTGTTGCTGCCACTCGATTTCCTTTTCAGAGTCTGAGCCATTTAACCACTCGGAAGACTTATCTTCAAGACTGCTGATTAGCCGCTCCTGTGATGTATTTAACCGTTCAATGAGTGCATTTAGAGGCAGGAGGTAGTCTCCCTCATTCGGAGTTACACCTCGCTTATATGGCATTGACTGAATATCACTCAGAACTGATTTTTCCTCAAGGATATTCAGAATTGTCCCTCTTGATACTAAGATATGACCCACAATCCAATTCAAGCAATTCCCGGATGTCGGGCGGATCAGACTTTCCTGATGCGAGATATCCTTTAAGTTCACATGAAGAACATTGTAGTTGACCACAAAAAGGCTTGAAATGTCAGTATTTACTATCAGTTGAAACTCCGGATTAAAAAGTTGAATGACAATTTGTAGAACCGCGAAGGCATAAAGACACAAATTAAAGTCAACTTTCTGCCTTTGTGCCTTCGTCGTAAATTCATCAACGAAGCAAAAGAACCCGCCGCATAGCTATGAAGTTTTCGGTTTCCATTCTAATGAAATAGAATCCGGTTGAAAGTTCATTTGCATCGAACACAAATTCGTGTTCACCGGCAGCGTAGTTACCGGTTATCACCTGAGATACCATTCTCCCCGTAATATCACAAATTGTGAATGTCACTACAGAATTGATCGGCAGAGCATATCCCAATGTTGTTTTTGCATTAAAAGGATTTGGAAACGGATCATACATTTTAAAAGTGGTTGGCAAACCTCGATTCGGATTTTCAACGTCTTCACTGACCGTAATCTCGATAGGAATTAAGATGTCTTCCTGAGGAGTTGTGTGGGCAATCAACAACTCAATGAAATATTCTCCAATCTCAATCTCTCGACCCGGGCCTTCAAGAACTAAATCGATAGAAACACTATTTCCTGCCACGAGATTTCCCTCAATAGGCTCTTCCGGCAGCCAGAAGTCCTCGGCAGTAATTTCACCATCGTAAACCACCGAGATCGAGTATTCACATATCCCCTCACCGGTTGCATTCAGCGTTAACTGCTGATCGCGTTCAATCTCAAAGCCATACCGGAGAGTATCCTGTTCAGACTCCAGCCAGACATGCGGCTGCAGGATATCCTGTTCAAACTCTTCACCCGCTTCAACTACAACATCTTCAATTACGAGGTCTGAATAGTCACGCGCAGTTGATGTGATATCGAACGGTTCGGGGAATAATCCGAAAATCACGAATGAGCCATCCTCCTGCGAAATTGTTTCGAATCCATTAGAAGTAGCTACAGTAGCACCTGCAACCGGATTTGCGTCAATCCAACGAGTTACCCGACCGTGAATTCGCACTATATCTGCATAGTTCACCGTTGTCCATAGAATCGCATCTTCCCCATCCAAAGTGGGACATGACTCGGGTTCAACATCCCAGTAGGAATAAAGCAAACCATCTTTACCATCAGGTGAGGAAATTCCGACAGTTGCAAACGCATTTGCCTCCCATTGATCCTGTACATTATTTACTGTGTGATACTGAAATAGAAACTGACTGTCACCGGTTAAGGACGGGAAACGATCTACATCATATAGAATGATCTCAAACCTGTTATCCGCTCGATCCCGGTCATTTTCAACTCCGGTGATCCATTCAATAATAAAGCGTCCATTCGCATCATCATAATAACTGAAAAGCCCGTCGTTTCCTCCGTCCCAAACTAATCTGTCCCAGAAAACCGCCATCATCCCGAAAGCACCGTCAAATCCCGGCATTACCCAGTTCTGCTGATTCAGCAGGTTAGTCTGGTCACCAACAGCGATCCAACCATTGCTGCATACGGTAATCTGATTGAAATCTTCTCCATAATATCGGAAATTCATTGGGAGTTCGATTAAAACTGATGTGTCCTCTTCTTCCCCCATCTCTATTTCCAATTGTACCCCTTCAAAATCAGGGTCATCAGCAGGATTCAACTCAATCCAGTCGTATACGGGAGCTTCCCCCCAAAATACATTCTGATCTCCGACATCGAGCGCAATATAGCCATAATTATCCGGGCTTAACGGTTCACCCTGATCAATTTCACCAATTGTAAGATCAAATAATAGCGTATCCTGCACCGGACCACCACTCAGTATTAATCTGAATTCAGCAACTGAACCCGGAACAGTACTCGGAGCCGTTGCAATTGTAAAATCAGGACCATCAGGAAGTCCTTCACCAAATTCACCAATCTCCGGGTAATGGCTTTCAAATGCAGTAACCATCACAACATTGGAGAGCGTTTCAAGTCTGGCATCCAATCCTGGTGTTGCCAGATTTCCATTATTTCGAACCGGGATACTTAGATTACTTCTCATTCCGGGAAACAGGTTTCCATCAATTTCAATGACTACTTCACCATCCCTTTCGACAAAACCTAAATCAGGTGCGGTTACAGCCAGCTCAACACCAGCATTAATAACCGGAAATTGATCACCAACATCAATACTCACCCGCAACTGTATGACATCATCATTTGGACAGCCCTGTAAAATCTCGACCGGTATCGGATTTTCCAGTTGAATAATCGCCTCTGGCTCTAAAGGATCGGCATTAAAATCAACACCTTCTACAATTGCCCAAGGCGAGAGACTCTCAACTGTAATATGAGCAAGTGCAGGACTCCTTTCCTCGGCCGTATTCATTAGCACCAGTGACAGGTTGATATTTTCTCCCGGATTCACAATTCCATCTCCGTTACCGCCTTCCCCATCATCGACAATACTGTTAATTAGAGATATCCAGATTTCTGAATTTACAATTTCAATTTCACCCTGGTTTGGGTAGATTCCATCTCCGGTAACTGTAACTTGCAAAGGAGATTCATTCAGTAAACCCACCTGCCAGGTGAAATTGGCCTGACCATTTTCATTTGTCTTGGTTATAAGCTGCAAACCTTCATCCTGATTGATACAGACCGTTGCATTTGGTACTGGCTCACCACCTTGATTAGTCACTCTGACGCTGAATTCGGTAGCGTCCGGATCAATTTCCTGTCGATGAAAAACCTCCACTTCCTGAGGGACTCCAACCCAGCACCATTGACCGGGATCTCCGTAATAACGCCAGTGTGAGAAACAGTACTCTATATGATCCGCCCCATCACCCAGAACTCGAAACAGGTTTGTAACCGCATAATTCCTCGCCCAGCCATAAGTATCTATATCAAGTAAGAATAATGATTCGACTAATCCACCGACCAGCGCATTGGCATTATTAGTACGGGGGCTTGAATAATGCCCGAATCCGGCAGATGGTCCCTTCATATTATCGGGAGTCCCCTGGCGGAACACCTCATTAAAGGCTCCCCTGTCGGGAGGTGAAATAGTTCCGGAACTAACGAGGAATTGGAATGGATATACCGGCCCGGGATTAATATTATTAACATCGAGGTTCCAAAGATGAGCCCTAACAATTATGAAATTTGTATTACGATTGTAGAGATCTTCCACCATAGGATGTGGAGAATCAATTTCATTATCTGAGAAGAAGCTGGTAGCTATATCATCGAATTGATTACGGTTCAGAACCTCTTCGATCCATTTTCCGGTATAAGATGGCGACAGGTCGTCAGGAACACTGCACGCTCCCACACCAACACCAGCCCTTGTAAACCAATCGGGTTCATCATTGTAAGGAGCGGATTGATAAGAAATTGCTCTGCGTATAGCACAAATCAGGCTTTCTTCGGTTATACAATTAAACGTCCCGACACCGACTTCAGGAAACTCATCATCACCTTCTAACAATCCATAAAACACATCATAGTAACCGTCTCTATTCTCCTGATCCATTGGCATGTACGTAGGAGGTTCACCATCATCAGAACCCATCAGAACCAGGTATTCAAATCCGATCTCAAAGTATATTTCACGAATAAATCCACGCAGCATATTATGATCCATCTCCTGCGCTCGGATTGATAAAAGTTCAACATGGTGACCGGCTCTTCTTTTCCATTCTACGAATTCCTGAACAGCCTCCGGAGCTTCCTCATCGGCAACTACTAAATATCCACCCGGAGGATACTCCGGATTGTCGCGTCGCGGAGGGTTGACCAACAGTGCTTCGAGCATCCTGTCAAAGCCCTTTGAAGCACAACGATTGATTTCCTGGATCTCGTTCCTTCCCTGTCCGGGCAAAGCTGATATTTCAGCCTGGAAATTCTGAACGCTGATATATTCCTGGCTGTCGGCATCCCATCGAATCGGGTAAAAAGAGAGGGTGACGATACGTACTCCGCGCATAATTGCCGGATCACTAATTACAACCGGTTCAGTGGGGTAAATCCCATTATCATAGGCAGGATTAGAATCTCGTGAGGGGCTTGAGTTACCATCCTCATCAGATAGATAAAACTCAGCAGGGGGAGGAGCTGCAATCCGCTGTTCTCCGTTTAGCTGATAAGAAAGGACAATCCTCCCTCTATCGGGAACTCGCACGAATCGAGTTATAACCGGCAGGTCGGGGTAGTTTTCACGACCTTCAATACCCTCATTAGGAATCCGCCAGACTGTGTGGTTATCGACGGTTTGCATCTCAGTTCCTGAGACATTGACATTGAGGTTTACAATCCGGTTGGTCTGGTCGACATCTATCCGCACGGGTGATTCAACCGCACCTGACACAAAACCATCACAATATTTATCAAAAGAAGATCCTGTTGCTCCGATTCCCAGCCCGGTAATCACAAAAATACCAAGAAGGAATAGGACGCTTCCACAGACATTTCGCTTCATTACATACCTCCGGTGATTTCAAAACTCCGCCAAAGAACTGAACATCATTAAATATACAAAACTCATTTATCAAAACAAACTAAATTCCAAGGGGTATTTCTCCTTCCCACCCTCCACAAGCAGTGCAGGAATACAAAATTCCCCCCCTTCAATTGAAGGGGGGGAGAAAGGTGGGGTTGTTTTGTTGAAGGGAAGAAGAAAGAGGTTTGTTCTGTTGAAGGGGGTGAAAGGTGGGGTTGTTTTATCTATGTTAAACATCAACTTATGCATTGCAAAACTTAAAGTGGTGTCAGGCGTCCTCGCCTGACACTTAAGTCATTGTTTTCCACCAGGCAAGGATACCTGACAGCACTAATTTACCATTCCCGCGCAGGCGGATCATCGTTTACGCTGTGAACCGAAGATGAACAGAATCATGAGAAATAACCTATTTTGAAGTATTAATAAAGTAATTATTCACTTTCGCGTAGGGGCCAATTTATTGAGCCCTCATACCTTAGCGAACATAGAGGCCTTGATAAACCTGTCCTCAACCCCAATCGGGATCAACCCCAGCGCAAAATTACTTCTAAGCAGTATTATATTGCATTTCGTAAAAGTAATGTCTTTGCGATCTCGAACGGTCGGGAGAAGCAATCTCTTAACTCGCTAATATACAAACAGGTCATTTCCTCACTTCCTTCCTCGGACAACGCACATTAGTCATTACTTTCGGGAAATGTTATAAACGTAATCCATAGGGCTCTGGATATATATTGGTAGTACAGATACGATCACCTACATTTTAAGCAGAACTGTCGTTTCTCTTCCTCCTGCTCGCAGAGCCTGTTCTAGCAAAGGCGGGGAGGGGAATTTAAAAGGGGGGTCAAAATTGCGAAGCAATTTTCCTTAGTGACCAAATAATCATTCGCCCAAAAACAAAAAATTAATCCAAAGTTTTGCTCCCCCATTGCCGCACCCCCAGCCCTCTCATAATCGAATCACTTAAACCCGCAAGATATTCCCGAATCCACACAACCAAAAATCTGAGCTGACCGTGATTCTGGTAACCTGAGTCGAGTAGTTCTATTCTGTCCAGTTTCTGGAGTTTGCATTGCATTCAACTTGTGAATTTTTACTTCGCTGTTTATCAGGCTTGCTATTGTTGTGTTGTTTATGGTTGTAACTTTCGAGAGCTCCCTGACCAAGGATCACGGGGTACGAAGCCTAGCAGCGTTGCATTTAACTTGATTAAGTTTGAAATGGGTTCTATATTAACTTTTTAGCGATTTGATTAACTTTCAATAAAAACCTATGAATTCAAAAATACCTCTGTTCGGTCGTCAATCTGAATG
>CAYLYZ010000098.1:0-21883 GCA_964387885.1 uncultured bacterium
AAGCACACCTTAACTTTTTGTCCAATTATGTCCGAAAGGTTCTGACGCTAAACACTTTTGTGCAGGACGCATAAAAACACTAAACAAAAGTATTTAGCCCAGAGGATTAAAGCCGGTAGGGTAGAAATCAATTATAGAGAGTAGCTTGAAACCTGATTTCTGAAATGAGTCCAAAAACAGAAATGGAACTTTGGAATTCAATCCATTCGGAAATGTCGTTGATTACCGATATTTCTCCGGGTATCGGTATTGAAAGCGAGAAAATCACATTTTTGTTTATGTTTATTATCCGGTTCAATTGATGTAGGGGTCATGCACAATTGACGCATTAAAGGAGCATGATAAATAGTATTCTACAGGTGGATCGCGCGCACACAAGAGGGTGAGAACACCTGATAGGAGAGGTGTTTAGGTGAATTTCTTTCATGCTGTGAAAAATCAAAGGTATAGACACTCGTAGAAGCTTCACCATCTTCAAGTAAAAAGACCTGACATGGGGGGTGGGGACAGCCGGGGGCAACGGATTCTGGAATTTAGTTTCCACCGAGTCGAATTCCAGGACGGAACTGACATCATGAGTGTCAAAGGTTTAGTGAGATAGTGAACCTAATTAAAGAAGGACACCAAAACAGTTGATGGCGAATTCATCATTTAACAAGAACCTTTCCAAAAGGTCTGAAACCAGAGTATGAAACTTTGACGAATACTCTACACAGCGATAAACGTCTTCTGATTCCATTGCGTGAAGCTGCTGAAATGCTCGGTATGTGTTGCCAGACGGTGATGAAGTTTGTCTATGAAGGTGATTTGGATTGCGTTCGGTTTTCTGCGAAGTCTGTTTTCTTCACTCATGATGATTTGAATAATTTTATTCAGAAATTTAAGATGCATCACAGCCCTTTGGAGGTGCCGGATATCTAAAATAGCGGACAAGAACATCCCCATATAATCCCCAAGCCATAAAAAAAGCCTCTCCATGCATTTCTGCTGAAGAGGCTTATTTCGTTTCTATAAACTAAGATAAAGTCTGTAGCCCGTAGGGGAATCGAACCCCTGTTGCCGGCGTGAGAGGCCGGTGTCCTAACCGCTGAACGAACGGGCCGAGTTACTTCGAAGCGACTATATGATCAGCCCCGATTTTTGATGAACATACAATCTACGAATCAATATTATTTAATGCAACTCTTTTTCCATAACAACGTGATCTGTGAGTAACTTTGCATCTAATCAGTTACAATGCGCCAGATTGCGTCTTGAGTTTCCTGTTTACTCATGGAAGCAATATTGACAATATGCAATGGTGATGTTGTCAGTAACCTTTGCCATTGGCGACGAAGCGTTATTAGTCGATCTTCACTTTTGTCGAGCATGAATTTATTGTAAAATGGCATTGATCGCCATCCGCCACGTTTTGAACTGAATGCACCCTCCTCAAGTCTCTGTAAAGCAGCATCACCTTTTAATATGGATGTTTTCGCTCCAAGATTATCATACTGGAGTAATATAATCCTATTGATTGTGCTGCGTTTGACATGTCTTGAAGTACTCCCAATCCAATATGGATCCAATAATGCATGCGAACCTTTTGATGCTGTATAACAGCGAGGTTCACCTCTATCTAATGGACAGTTATCTGTAAAAGTACAGGATTCAACCTGACAATATTCACGCTTGCTGACAACATTCTCAAGATTGCTTCGGTCGAAGAGTTCAGTCAATTCCGGGAGATGATTCGTAATATTTGTCCTCATCAGAATTTTACGCTCAAGTGAGTCCGCTACCGGCTCACCACCTGCCCAACGGATAAAGAATCCGTTCATACTATGCAATTTTGATTCTTTATGGCGCATTAGTCCTGCGAAATGGGTTGAACCTCCGGTGCTTGGAGGAGCAATAAGTGCAACTCCCTTTCCATTAACATCAATACATGAGCCTCCAACAAGAAAAGTATCAAACATTCGAGACGCTATCGAGTCAACCATACCGAGCGCTATTGAGTGTAACTGCGGGTAGTATGCAGTATTAAAAATTGCAGCGGATCGAGTTTCAGCATTATAGAAAGCACTCTCCAGTCTACCAGGCGCATCTTTTACTCCGTAAATCACACCGTGAGGTTCGAGGTCAGATTCGAGCGGTGATGGATACCAGTTGTCCGTCCAGAGATTCACAAGATGGGGAGAATTCGTAGCCAATTTAAGAATCACACCGCCAATACTGACATTCCATTCATGATATCTATCATATGAAATAACAGATTCGGCCTCATGAACCAACGCATCTCGAGTTTGAGGTGTAATGTTTGTTTCTACTTCAACATAATTTCTGATTTTAGTCTGTTTATTCTGTAAAGAAATGCGACGGGATTTCACAGTTGGCTTCAACAGTGAAAGAGCGTCGTGTATCCGGGTTGCTGCCTTTTCAAGGTTCTCCATAGATGTCGCATATGACAGCCTAATGAAATTATCTGCACCGAATGCATCACCCGGAACGAGAGCCACATGAGCCTGTTTAAGTAAATAGTACGCTAATCCCGAGGAATTCCTGATCTGCATTCCATCAAACTGTTTATCGTAATACCAGGATAAATTAGCAAAAATGTAGAAAGCACCCTCAGGCTTGTAACAGGAACAGTGAGGGATAGCATTCATCTTATAAAGCAGGAAATTGCGACGTCGTTCAAACTCTATTCTCATTTGAGAGACTTCATGCTGTTGTCCGAGTAGTGCTTCAACTCCCGCCCATTGAGCCATAGTGTTTGTGTTTGAAGTGGAGTGAGACTGAACCTTAGACATTGCTTGAATGACTTCTTCCGGACCAACTGCGTAACCCAACCGCCAGCCTGTCATGGCATAAGCTTTAGAAAATCCGTTTATTATGATGGAATTCTTCTGAACTTTCTCACCAAAGCACGCAACTGATTTCAGTCTGAATCCATCATAAACTAATTTCTCATATATTTCATCTGAGATGATGAAAACACCTTCGTCCATGCAAATGTCAATAACCTTTAAGAGCTCATCTTCAGGATATGCAGAACCGGTGGGATTCGAAGGATTGTTCAGGATAATGGCTTTTGTTCTCGGAGAAACTGCCCTTCCGAGTTCTTCAGGAGTAACACGGAAACCGTTTTCTTCTCGTGTATTAATGTAAACAGGTACACCACCTGCTAATTTAATCATCTCGGGATATGAGACCCAGTAAGGTGATAAAACTATGACTTCATCACCCTTGTTCAACAAAGCAACACAGGCATTATAAAGTGATTGTTTAGCACCGGTCGAGACGATTACATTCGAGATATTGTAATGAGCACCATATTCTTCTCGAAATTTCTTGACTACTGCTTTTCTTAATTCATGTATGCCATCGTTTACAGTATACCTGGTCAGGTTTCGGTCAAGTGCAGTTTTGGCAGCATTTTTTACATTTTCCGGGGTTGGGAAATCCGGTTCACCAACTGAAAAATCAATTACATCGATTCCCTCTGCTCGCATTTTTTTTGCTTTAGCATTAATGCGGAAAGTTGAGGAAAAACCTATGCGTTGTATTTTATCGGCTAACATGAGCTTATCATCTGTATAATAAATTTGGACTCGATTTGAAGCTTACGCTCCTCAATCAGGAGGTCATTGTCTACTTTAGAGCCGGTTGACATCAAGTCAAGTAGTGCATTTAAAGAAAGAGTAGAAGGCTCCGGTTGATTGAAAACGGAGCCTTCGAAACCTCACTTTTCTAACCGATCTTCTAATCAGTCTGGGCTTCTTCATTTGGTTTACTTTTCGCTTTTCCAAATAACTCAAGTGGATCTTTTCCTGTCAGAGCTTTGAGTGTTTCCGGGAGCTTAGCTACTACATCTGTAACCATACCAGTAATTTTAGATGCGCCTTCGGGATTGTCACCAATCATTACTATCTTATCAATTTTGGAAAGGGGTGCGGAAACAGCCTCTGCAAGTTCAGGCATTTTGTCAATTGCCATTTGGTATATTGCAGCCTCATTGTAGGACTTGAAAGCATCGGCTTTAGCCTGCATTGCCTCTGCTTCGGCCTGACCAAGTTTACGGGTATACTCGATCTTACTGATGCCTTCAGCCTTCTTTATCTCTACTTTTGCTTTACCCTCCGCAAGGTGGGCTTCAGCTCGGCCGGTTGCTTCAGCTGCAAGTTTGAACTTTTCTGCTTCTGCTTCAACCTCGATCTGCTGTCGTCGGGCCTCTGCAGGTTTACGCACGGAAGATTCCAGCTCAAGTTCTCGTCGCTTAATCTCCTGCTCTTCAATCTTGATGGATGATTCTTTTTCGACTAGTTTTATTTGAGCTTCAGCCTTTTTCAGGTCAATGGCAAGTGAATTGCGCTCTAACTCATATGCCAAATCAGATTGAGCTTTCCGCTTGTTCATATCTATCTGGAATTCGGAACGTTTAAGCTCAAAATCGCGGTTAGCTGAGGCAATCTCGGTTTCAACCTCATACCTGACCACATCTCCTTCTTTCTGAGCCTGAGTTGTCCGGATAACAGTATCTCGCTCAGCTTCAGCCTGAGCCACTGAGGCATCACGTTTGACCTGAGCAATGCGCGGCTGCCCTAAGGCCTTTATATAACCTTCAGAATCGCTGATATCTCCAAGGTTAAATGACAGTAATTCCAAGCCCATTCTTCCAAGATCAGCTTCGGCTTCAACTCTAACTTTCTGAGCAAATTCGTCACGATTCTGGTAGACTTCTTCTACGGAGAGTTTTCCAAGAGTATTTCTTACATATCCCTCAAGAATATGTTGGGAAACTTCTTTGATTGCTTGTGACCCACGCGCAAGAAATTGTTCTGCAGCTGCCCGGATCATGCCTTCGCTGGAAGCTACTTTTACTTGAGCTGAAGCTTCAGCGATTATGTGTACACCTTGTTTAGTTAGAACTTCAGGTGTTTTAAGTGAAATTGTATATGTCTCAAGCGGTAGTGCTTCAGCAGTTTCGACAAATGGAAGTACGAATGTACCACCGCCGATATGCATGCGATAACCGACCTTGCGCTTGGTGCCGTCAACTTCTTCAACTGTACGTTTACGTCCACCGGATACAATCAGCACCTCATTAGGTCCGACTTTCCGGTATTGTTTCGACATTGAGAAACCGATCAACCCCAGCACTACAACTACAACTCCGATCGAAATTAAAAGAGTAGTGAGGTCCATGTTTTCCTCTAAGTTATTGTAAAATCATAATTACTGATACCTAACGCATGTAGATATTCTTTGAACTATGACGGAATTTCAGGTTTAACCACAGAAGCCGACATGAATCAGGTAAATGAAATTCCGAAGATCATGAAGCGGTTATTGCGCTCATGGTGCAAGCATCGGCATTACCTGTCATTTGTCGGCTTACGAACAATATATTAATTCGATTCAGACAATGCAAATATTTTAAAGAGAATTTGCGAAAGATATCACAAACTTGCTGAATTGTTAAAAATGTTAAAGAACATGAGTTAACAACGAGTAATTCTCGTTAGAGGCTCAAAAACACTTGACATTCTTGTGATCTTTTACGAAATTTTAAAGCTATGAGATATTCGAGGATTCCGGCTCAGATAAAATCATCGGAATTTGAATATCTTGGATAATTTAAATCTGACTATAATCAGACCAGCGTCTGAAAAGAAGCAGAAGTTGAATAAAAATCCTTTTCATGGGTACCAACTAACCGAACGGGAGAGGTTGATCCTCCAGTTTGTGGTGCATAATTTTATTCTGACCGCCGAACCGGTTGGATCAAGAGCACTCTCTCGACGGTATGGAATTAATCTGTCTCCTGCAACGATTCGGAACGTAATGGCGGATCTTGAAGACATGGGATTGCTGACACATCCCCACACTTCTGCCGGCAGAATACCTACAGATTTTGGATATAGGTCATACGTTGATAATCTTATGCAAATCGAGGAGTTGCCGGAAGAGATAATTAATACGATTTCAGCCCATATTGAGCATTCCTCAAATGAGGTTACCAATGTTCTGGATAGCGTCAGTGAATTGTTGTCTGAAGTAACCCGTCTTCTTTCTGTGATTACTGCGCCTGATGTTTCTGTTGGTGAACTATCAAAGATAGAATTGGTCAGGCTGACAAAAGGTCGGATCATGGTTGTGATTATAGTAAAATCGGGTTTGGTTCGAACAATTAATCTCGAATTAAACACTGAGATTACAGATCCTGAGATTCTCGAAGCAGCCCATTTCTTGAATCAGCGATTGGTTGGATTGACTTTAACAGATATTCCCCGGAATATATTGAAACGGTTAGCCGGAGAGGGGAATCGAAAAAATGCAATAGTCCGGTTATTTATGGAATTTCCCGATAAAATCTTTGATTTGCAGGCAAAAACTGAAATGCTGATTGGGGGAACCCGACACGTACTTGAACTCCCAGAGTACCAATCACATGACAGGTTCAAGGGAATAATTGAACTCATCGAAGACAGGGATGTTATTGTGCATTTGCTTAAGGATCGCGAGCGAGGTTTAAGTGTTACAATCGGTGAGGAAAACCAGGATGATCAACTGAAGAACATGAGTGTTATTACATCCAAATACAGAATTGGTGATCATTTTGGGACTTTGGGAATTATAGGGCCAACTCGAATGAACTATTCCAGATTAGTCGCTCTTGTTGATTATACATCTAAACTTGTTACAGAACGTGTCGATTTTGATAAGAGCAGGTAAACAGAATTAGGGGAAACAGATATCCTATGTCTCTTTTGAGAAAAAAAGATAAAAAAGAAAAACAGCAAAACATAAACAGTAAAGAATTGAATGAGCTGAATTCTGACAGGATTGCTGCTGAAGTTAAAGCAAACAAAGCAGCTGATAGGTCTCAAGATAATGATATTCCTGAGGGAAAGACTGAAGTTGCTGAACCACAAAATGACAATTCGACAGATGGTGAATCTTCAATCGATGAAGCAGTGAAGTCACTTGATAAGGATGAAATTATAAAGCAGCTTGAGGAAAAAGTAAATCACGAACGTGATAAAGGATTGCGACTCCTTGCTGAGTACGATAACTACAGGCGTCGAACACAATCTGAATATCGGCATATTGTTCAACAGGCAAGTGAAAGGTTGATTTTAAATATCCTGCCGGTTATTGATGATTTTAACAGGTTTTTTGAGCAGAATTTCAATGGAGTTGATTCCGATAGTATTCTAAATGGAATCGAATTGATACACAGAAAGCTCAATGATGTGTTGATGGGTGAGGGATTGAAACCTATCGATTCATTAGGGGAGGAATTTAATGCGGAATATCATGAAGCAGTCGCACAAATCGAAGACCAGGAAAAACCGGATGGTATTGTTCTCGTTGAGGTTGAAAAGGGATTTCAACTTGGAGATAAAATCATTCGACACCCGAAAGTAGTCGTTAATAAGAAAACCGAGTGTGAAATAGAGGCAAAAGATGAGTAAACGGGATTTTTATGAAACTCTTGGTGTTCCTCGAGATGCTGATTCAGATTCAATAAAGAAAGCATATAGAAAGGCTGCAATGAAATATCATCCGGATCGTAATCCGGACGATAAAACAGCTGAAGCCAAATTCAAGGAAGTCGGAGAAGCCTACTCAATACTCTCTGATCAAAACAAACGCGCAAGATATGATCGATTTGGACATGTCGGAAATCAAGGTGCCGGAGGTTTTGGAGGATTTGGTTTTGAGGGAGGTTCAGATCCTTTCGATATATTCAGATCTGTTTTTGGTAATTTCGGTGGGGGATTCGGAGGATTTGGGGATGATATTTTCGGAAGACAGTCCGGAGGTAAACGAACTCAAAGGAACAGGAGAGGGAAGGATCTTTCGGTCAACCTGAAACTCACACTTAAAGAGGTCGCGAAAGGTGTAGAGAAAAAGGTAAAGATCAAATATCAAGCACCGTGTAAATCGTGTAACGGTTCGGGCTCTGAAGATGGTAGAACCAGCCCCTGCTCTCGCTGTAATGGTGCTGGTGAAGTTCGTCATATTTCAGAATCACTTTTCGGTCGGGTCGTAAACGTTTCCGCATGTCCAAGCTGCAACGGTGAGGGGCAGGTCGTAAAATCACCTTGTCAATCGTGTCGAGGCACCGGACTCATGCGAGATGAGAAAGTAGTACCTGTTGCTGTACCTTCTGGTGTGTCTGATGGAAATTACCTCAAGATGAGAGGAGAGGGTAATTATGGGGCTCGAGGAGGTGATGCTGGAGATTTGATAGTTGGTTTTAGTGAATCACAGCATAAACACTTTACCAGACATGGTGATGATATTTTGTTCGATCTTGTGATTACTTACCCTCAAGCGGTGTTAGGGAATTCAATCGAAGTGCCAACCCTGAGTGGTAACGTACGATTGAATATCCCGACAGGAACTCAATCTGGCAAACTTTTCAGGTTAAAAGGCAGAGGTATCCCACATCTGAATAATGTTGGAACCGGTGATCAATTAGTCAGGATTTCCATTTATGTGCCTCGAAAAGTGAGTAATGAAGCAAAAAAGACTTTACATCAATTAGACCTGGAGATCTCGCCGGATGATAGTGAGAAAGATAGCTTTTTTAAAAAAGTAAAGGATGCTTTCTCCTAAAATAATCAATATTGTATGTTCAAAGTCCGCTAAAGACTTTCACTTTATACTAAATAAAAATAACTTTGAATTATGTCTGACAGAAAAAGTCAGAAAAAACTCGGAATTTCCGGATTGGGATTCAGTACTTATGAGAAAAGAGCAATTATTGTTGTGATCGCGTTTCTTTTGATCGGTTCAGGTATCAGATTTTATAAGCACAGAGTATTATCCCGAAAATTAGAAATTTGGATTGCACGAGAGGTTGAGAAGGGGAGATTTGATCGAAATGATTCTGTTTATTTCGGTGAATCAGAAATTGTTTCTCAGATTAGAATTGATTTAAATCGAGCAGAACTGGAAGATCTCTGCAAACTTCCGGGAATAGGTGTTGTAAAGGCGCGAGCGATCATAAATTTCCGAAAGACAAATGGATTTTTTGAAAAGATTGGTGAGTTGGAAAAAGTATACGGGATAGGGCCTGCAATGATAGAAAACCTGACGAATTTTATCATTATTGACACCGTGCACGAGACTTTGCAGGACTCATTGCCGAAGCTCAACAGTAGAAAATAACTCTTGAAGACTTAGACTATGAGATGTCAAAATTTTCTTCCCTTAAGGGGAATAAAAAATAGTATGAAAGAACAGTGTTACTTCATAGTTGCTGGAATATTAACTCTGGTAATTTCGATTGGATGTGACCATAAAGCTCAATCTCATGTTGGAAAAGTTGAAGAATCGTTTGTAAAAAAACAAATATTGAGCTTAATTGTTCAGAGTAACGGATTTACAGACAGAACAGTAATCCCGAAGAAATATACATGTGATGGTGAGGACATCTCACCTGACTTGTACTGGGATGATCCTCCATCTGGAGTCGAGTCTTTTGTGATCATTTGCGATGATCCCGATGCTCCGGGAGGTAATTGGGTACATTGGATTCTATATGATGGACCTCCGGACCTACGTTCTCTCCCGGAGGCTATTGAGGATTTACCATTGCTCCCGGATGGTGCATTTCAGGGAAGAAACGACTTTGACAGGATTGGCTACAACGGGCCCTGTCCACCTCCGGGAAAACCACACCGGTACAGATACAAAGTCTATGCTGTAGATAAGAAAACAGGTCTGCCCCCGGGGGCAACTAAGAATGATGTGCTGAAGGAAATCAAGGGGCATATTTTATCAAAAGGAGTGTTAATTGGAACATACCAACGCTCTGATTAGTCGAATTTGCTGGTGTTTGAAAAAAACAGGAAGGGAGAAATAAATGTCCGAAAAAGTCGGTACACGCTCATCAGGATCCATAGTATTTCAAATATTGATTGTTTGCCTTGCAGTAATTTTATTACTTGCAATAACAGTCCCGAAGAACCAATGGATTCAGCAGGAGGAAAACAGGAGGTTAGCCCGTGAAAGGATGGAAAATCTCTATTTTGTATCCAACTTCTTCACAAAATATAACAAATTATATTCGGCTGATCTGGATGAATTATTGGCTTATGCCGAGCAAGAATCTTTATCAGTGTATCCCGCTGGATTCAAATATGATCGTTTAACCCGTGAGGATAGTGGCATTGACTCCTTTTTGGTCGATTATTTTGATCCGTATGGATTATTTAACCATTTTGAAGTGTTACCGCGATATGAATATCCTGCCGGGAAGGATTCAGTAATCCTGACCATAAAGCCCCTCCCAAGGTTCAGCTTTCTACACGAGTCAAAGTCGATCTTTTCGGCTGAAAGTGAAATAAACGTTGGAGTTGATGATAGAGGTGATCAGGGTAAATTCCTTCTTGTTGGATCACAGGGTGTTATGCAACGCAAACAGATTTTACCTGAAAAAACTACAGTACATGCAATAAAGTACATTACTAATACGGAACGTAAGGACCTTGATCGTTGTCCTACGACTGGCAGGCAATTCAAAACAGAAATGAATGTTCGAATGGCACTCAAGGCTGAAGTTACAGGGAAGTTGCACAAAGAACAACCTGATACATCACTTTCTTCGTCAAAGTTGCTGTCGAGTATGTTAGTTTTTAGGTGGTTGAAGGAATCGGATGCATTGGCGAATGCAGAACTCACAAAAGCTAAAATATTTGAGACTATTGAGGATTCTCTCATCACAGAGCAAAATGATGCGTTGCTGAATTCCATTGCAGATAAGTTGCGTGCAAATGGCAAGGAAGCCCTGGCGAATGCAATTTTTGATTCTTTACTTGATGAGGGTGTTTTGGGAGATAGTCTGGAACTTCGGGAATGGGAAGTGATTCGTGATTCAAGCTACACTTTTATGAATGGATTAAAGGATAATCAGGAATTTCAGAAGAAGAGAGATAATATTGTAAACGAGATTAAAGACAAAGTTGCCGCTGAAAACCTTTTAGCAAAAATTGAGTTTATCAGGAGTGAGAAGACGATTTCAATTACAGAAACAGGAATGGTCAATACAATCACTGATTCATTGGAACATTACTCGAAACCATCCTTAATAAAAGCAAGACTAACGAAAGCTCATCTGGATTCTATTACTCTTAAGTATTTAGAACGGCCTGATATCGTTGATCTTTTTAGTAATTTCACCTACACTGAAGATTACTTTGTAAGTCGAGTTGACACTGTTGGCATAACCATCGAATCTCCAATTGAGGGTATCTACCAGTCTGAAAACAGGTCATTTTTAGAGAAGATATTTGCTGTAAAGGGTGAGGAGAACCACGGAAAGATAACTAATGGTGACTTATCCTGGAGTGACAGGAGATAATTCAAACGGAAATTATTAAGTTAGGAAAGGGATGGTATTGAGTCATGATATTAAGAAGGCTCGATTCAATCGCTTTGAAAGTTCATCCTGGAAAAAAGAATTAGAGGAATTATATGCGAGAAGTTCTCTTCGTTACCTGGACAGCAGAAACAATTCAATTGTCCAGATTGCCATACGAAGGGATTTGGGAAAGCCAACACGAATTAATAAGCAGCTTTGAAACTCCTCGTCCCACGCGTATTGATCGCCTGCAATCAGCATCTTCACGTGATAATGTTGTGGAGGCATTAAAAGAGCTCAAACGCGAAACGGCACTTGATTCCGAGATATGGTTTCTTATCCCACCATCCTGGGCAGTGGAGTTTGAGGTTCAGTGTCCGGATTTTGATTCTACAGATCAGATTAACGATCATCTTCTATGGGAAACGCAGCAATATTTACACCAGGATATAACTGAGTTTCATATCTCCCGGATTCACATAGAACACAATACATTCAGAATTGTTGCCATAAGGAATGACCTGTTTGAAACTCTAATTGATTCATTTAAGGAAGCTGGATTGGACTCCATTTATTTAGGAATAGAGCCTGATGAGGGAGCTAAGTATAAATTCAGACCAGATTATGACTTATCTATCACAGTTGATATTAATGAAGATCAAGATTTACCCGAACCATTTGAAAAATCAAAAAAACCTTCTGTAGTTATCATCGGAATTTCTGCTCTTTTGTTAATTATCATCAGTGTCTTCGTAATTTCTACTCTTTTCGACGGAGAAACAGAAACAACAACTGATACTGATGAAACATCACCTGACTCAATTCGCATAGTCCAACCTGTCGTGGAAACTGTTGAGACTCCGTCAGTCCAAGAGAGAGAGACAGATAGATTATCTAAAATGCTGCACATTCTGACTGGTTCTGTTGAAAACATTAATCTGATCACAATAACTGAAGTTGAGATGAGAATCGAGATGACAGGTATCGATAATCCCGATGAAGTTCTCAGGATCATAGACGGGAATAAGTGGTTGTCTCAATCTCGAATTGCAGGAAGATTTAAACGAGATGGAAAGACAAGAACTGTTTTTCAATCAAATCCCATCGGTTTCAATGGAAAAAATAACTCAAGACAGAATCTTACCGGATGGAAAGAGAGTGCCGAATCAATTGGGATGAAAAGTAAGGATCGCTCGGCATTCGGGGACTATGAACAAGCATTGCGTTTAATTGAGCAAAACTGGAGCGACATATTTGGTTTTTCGAAGGTCTATATTTCCCATTCGAAAGGTTCCTGGTCTGTTACCGTTCAATAAACGCTTTCATCAATCAACCTGTCAACATAATTGTTTTTAGAGTCCACCACTGAGGGAGAGTGTAAATGCCGACAATAGTAGGTGGGACTGCCCGTGGTCGAATTATTAAGCAACCACCGGGTGATGTTAGACCGGCAACCGCTAGAATGAAGCAATCGATGTTTGATTACCTGAGTGGAGTAATTGAAGGTTCATTCGTCCTGGACCTATATTGCGGATCGGGTGCTCTCGGATTGGAATCAATATCGAGAGGTGCAGCAGCAGCATGGTTTGTGGATCTCTCACGAGATGTTATTGGTGTAGCTAAAGAAAATGCCGGAATGCTGAAATTCCAAAATAATTGTAGGTTTTTTACAAACGACACTTTTGGATTTCTAAAAAGATGTCGTGAGATACAACCCGTCCAATTTGCACTCATTTTTGTCGCACCACCATATAAAATTCCAGAACCTGATAGAATATTAAAGGCAATAGAAAGTGCGGGAATTTTAATGCCAGGTGGTAGTGTATGTATTGAATACTCAAAACATACGGATCATCCCGAATCCGAGAGTTTCATCCTTGACAGGCGGCGTTGGTATGGGCAGACGATTCTGGATATATGGGATTACATAACCCTGGAAAACGGAATCGATCCAACAGCAGATGATGGGAGTGAGTAGGTCTTTTTAGAATGGTGTTAGCTATGCCTTGTTTAATAGTCAGAGGTTCTAAACTTAGAATGTGGTATAGTTTTGTAAATTATTTTTAAAACAGGACTTGGAATATCCGGATTTTTATACTACATTCCAACAATTGATTGAATGCCTTTCGCAACCAATGATGATTCGGAAAGGCAATAATTATAGTAACTCCGAACCATCATTGAGGCAATACAACAAAAAGACATTATTTATATGTCTTTTCATCGCGGGAATATCTTTAACCTTGCTTCTTTTGGAGATATCATGTTGCGAACAAGTACATCCTTTCTTTTCCTCGTTGTTGCTTTATCCTTTAGTATCCTACTTGCAGTTCCAGTCATTGATAGCAACGTTTATGCCGGGAGCGTTAATACTGATTTCAGAAGGAACGATCTTAGTACTGTCAGCAGAGACTTACCCCATCCTGAAGTTGAAGTAGAACCAAATGCAATAGAAGAAGAATTAAATACTGGTGAGTCCCTGGAGTGTGTTTTAAACTTCTCTAACATTGGCGATGAAAATGTTAATTTCCGAATTGAGTATGAAATAATTAACCAACCAGATAGAGATGTTGAAAATACACGTCGAAGAGGTTCAGTCAGCAATAATGTCCCGACCCGTGATGATCCGGGGGAAGTTCTTTTTCAGTTGGAACTCGAAAACATCTGGTTAACTGGCTTTGACTGGAACCCGGACGATAACGTAATGTGGGTCGCTTCCTATTCACCCCCTCGTATTCATGCTTATGAATACGATGGCGCCGGTGAGATTGAACTTGTTTTTGATCGTCAACTCAACAACAACAGTATGGCTATGGCCTATCTTGATGGAGTCATTTATACAAATCAATACCCGACCAATTTAATTTATTTGTACAATGAAGAGGGTGAAGCTCTTGATGAGTTTGAGATTAATTGTAGACAATCCATGGATTTAGCAACGAGTAAAGAAGAAGGATGGCTCTTTGCGATAAGTGGTGGAAACAGGCAAATTTATGTCTATGATGTTGCAGATGATTACCAAAACATTGGGATAATTGAAACACCACAGGAATTTAATATTGATAATGGAGTTAGAGCGGGATCAATATGCTGGGTGGATGATCACCCGGAGGGTCAACTATGGTTCGGTTCAGAAGACAGGGTTTGGCAGTACTTTGTTGACACTGAAAACTGGCAGGCAGAATTAGTTCAGGATTTCGAAACACCGTGTGGAACTACCTGGCTTGGTATTGGTCATGATGGTGAAAACATATGGCGACCAAACAATTCGGATGAACAACTTGTTAGGATTTATGATGATGGGATTTCCGAAATCCGATGGATTAGTTTTGATCCGGATGAAGGTGAATTGGAGGCGGGTGCTGATCTCGATATAATTGTTACCTTGGATGCAACCGGTTTGATTGGAGGTGAATATGAGGCAGATATTCATTTTATTTCCGATGATCCTGATAATCCTGATCTCGTTGTGAGTATCATTATGTTCGTCAATGGCGCACCAAATTTGGAAATTGAATGGTCTGAAAACATAGGCTTTCCCGATGTTGTGGACTGGAATTTACATTTCGAGGATGTTTTTCCGGGAGAATCTTATGATATACCTGTTGAACTAACAAATACCGGTACAGAGGTTCTGAACGTCGAGGAGATATTTTCGGAGCATGATTATTTCAGTGCTGATTTTGAGGAGCCAGTAGAAATTCAAATCAGAGAAACGGTCGATGTTAATTTTAACTTTAGTGGACAAGAACCAGACGAATTTGAAGCCACAATGATTGTGATTTCTGATGATCCCGATGAGGGCAGGATTGAAATTGAATTGCATGCTAATGCCCTTTCTCCACCTGTAGCAGCAATTGAACCAGATGAATTCAGTATTGACTTAATAAATAATGAAGAAGCCGAACTTGTGGTGAATATTGTCAATGAAGGTGAATCAGTTTTGAGATGGGAGTCTGACTTGGAAATAGTAGATGGTCGTGAGGAAGATGACAGAAGAATGAGAAGAAATGTTAGAAGGGTAAACGGTGCAAATAGCTTTCCCCTCCGAGACCAGGTTGAAGGCAGAGGTATACTCATCACAGAACCCTGTGGTTGGGATCGATGGGATTTTGGACAATATTTCCGAGAAATTGAGGATTTAGAATACGACAGGTTTACCTTTTGGGATCAGGTTGAAGAGGTTGATTTTAATGATTATGATTTTATGTGGCTGGGGAATTTTCAGACTGAAGCATGGGTAGATGATTACAACCAGAATCTTGAAAGGATTGAGGAGTTTATCGATAATGGAGGTACTTTATACCACAGTTCCGGGACTAACCGGCATAATCTGCGACCGGTTAATCCGGGTGGTCTTGTTTACACCTGGGGGGAAATGGAAGGAGATAGTCTACAGGATAATTGTCCTTTGAATCTCAATCCGGAAGACAACTTCCTAATCAACTATATGAATGATAATGACGAGTTCAATTGGGAATGGCGTGAGGGGCAGAGACTTCAAGGTGGAGCACATGGTGTATTTCGACAGCAGGACATCGATGAGTTGGAGAACTCTAACTGGCATCAAATAATAGCGATGGGAAATCCAATAAATGAGCCAATTATCCTGGTCTATTCCTATGGAAACGGCTATGTTGTTGCATCAACAACTGTAGATGGATACCTGCATGCACGAATGGAGCGATTCCAATGGGGACGCACCGGGATAGGGATAATTCATTACCTGGATTTTCTCTCAACTTTTTCAGATTGGCTGACCTGGGAGCCACATTCTGGTGAACTGGAGCCAGATGAGAACGAGAACGTTTTGATTGCCCTCGATGCTGATGGGTTAGTGACCAGTGAATACAATGCTAATATTATTGTTGAAACAAATGATCCGGCCTTAGAAGAGTTCGTTATAGAAATCACTTTAAACGTAACTGGTATACCGATTATTGAAGTTGCATGGAGTGAGGATGCCGGGTATCCGGATTTGATTAATTGGAATGGAGTTTATGACGAATTATTTACTGGAGAAGAGTATCCCATAACAATTGAGATTATAAATGTTGGAACTGATGAATTGATTGTGGAAGATATTTCATTTAATAACGATTACTTCAATCCCAACCGACGAGAAATTGTCGTTCCAGCCTTAGATTCGAGAATTATCGAGTTGACATTGTTTGCTGAAGAGGATGGTGAGCACGAGGGAACTTTGACTATTATTTCGAATGATCCGGACAATGAGGAAATTCAGATTGTGGTTCAGGGCACTACAATATCATCACCGATTATGGAAATTGAGCCTGAGATGATAGATGACGAAATGATCGAAGGTGATGTTTCAGTGCATGTAGTCACAATAACTAACGTTGGAGCTGTTGACCTAATTTGGACTTCGGATGCAGACATAATCAATGAACCTGATCTTGATCGGAAAACTCGATCTATGAGAAATTCCCGTTCAAACAGAATCGGACCTAAACGTGATCCTTTAGCGAATGGAGCATTCAACGATCTTAGATTTGCCTGCTTTACAACCAACAGTGACTGGGGTTGGATAGATGATGGTATGCGACAAGATCCACTACTGAATCGACGTAATTTGGTTTCCTTCAGAAGAGTGAATGATCTTGATGGTTTTGATTTCTGGGATTATGATGGTGTGGTGTTCAACCTCTATAACCAGAGATTTATGAACCACTTCAATGCAAACATGGAACGTTTGACGGATTATATCGATGGCGGTGGTGGGTTATATTTTGAAACAGGGATGATTCAAAGACACAGTACGCCAGGTGGGATTTCTAACGATCAGAATGATAGAAGTGTCAATGGTATGTTTCTTGTCAGCCCGAATCGAATGGATGAAAATTACTCCCGCTTTGCAGAAATCCTGCATGCTTCAGAACCGGATTACTGGCTTGATGGAGAGATTATCGAAGGTGATCCATGGCTGTATTCTACCTATTCTCATGGTCAATTCGAGCGAGGTGTAAGAAATGGTATTATTGATTGGTTTCAGCCTATAGCAAGTATGGAGGATGACCGGGATCGGTGGGGGGCGGTTGCGTATGGTATTGGGAGAGGAATTGTCCTGACTGTGGGGCATCCCCCTGGCGACTGCTGGTTTAACTGGGCAGAAGATGGAGGACAATGGGGATCAATTGCTGCAGAGATTCTCTATTATATATCACAGACCACCTCTCAATGGTTAGATTGGGAGCCGAAAAATGGTATCATACCTCCGGGACGAAACGAGGAATTGACAATTACACTCAATAGCAACGGTTTATTGGGAGGTGTTTACAGGTCGGAAATTTTACTGTTTAGCAATGATCCTGCAGCACCAGAAGGTGAGCCAGATCAAACAATCTCAGTGGTGATGGAAATTACAGGTGAAGGTCAAATAGTTGTAGAGCCGGGGGGACCAGATGATGAGCCATTTGATTTCGGGATTGGGTATATTGGCTTCCCAAAATTGGAGGAATTCTCAATTTCGAATGAAGGTACCGATGTATTAACTGTTATTGAGGCAATAAGTAATAACGAGGTGTTTTTTGTAGATGAGGAAGTTGAATTTCCATTCGATCTTGAAGTCGATGAGGAAGTAATTATTAACGTTGCATTCAATGCTCGTGAACGAGAAGAAAATCAAGAAGCTACGATAGCTTTTATCACTGATCCTCCTCATGAAGATTGGGAGGATGGCTATCCTGTCAGATTGACTGGTGACGGTCTTGAAGCGCCAATAATAAGTGTAATCCCAGATGAAATCGGTGGTGATTATGGTGATGGGGATGAGGAAGAATTTGCGTTGACAATTGCAAATGAGGGTGAGGGTGTGCTTATCTGGGATACCAATTTCGAGTTATTTGAACAACCTGGAATTGACAATCAAAGACGTTCTATTCGTAAAACAAAAAGTTCACATGGACCAAACCGGGATGAACCGGGAGATATTATTGATCAATTTAATTCTGGCATTACACGTTGTGCAGGGATGACATCTACGCATGACGGAAGAATATGGGGTTGCGCCTATTTTACTAATAGAGTTATCGCGATGGACATTGAAAATGGTGAGATTCTGAATAATTGGGAGGGACCGGGTCGCCCATTGGGAATGACCTGGACAGGTGAAGACTTCTGGATTGGTGACCACCGAACTCCAACTATCTTCCGTTATGATGTTGCCGGGGAGTTGATTGAACAGTTTGATTTGAACTTTGAACGTATTCTCGGGATAGGTTGTGACCGGCAGAATTTTGCTTATATCAATGCTACTGAACAAGATGAGAATATTATTCATATTATTGATATTGAAGAACATAATGAGGTTGGGACATTCAGTATTCGTAATGCTGTGGGTAATAATCGAGTTGGTTGCATAACATGGGTACCGGAACATCCGGATGGTCAACTATGGGGTTTGTCTGATGAAAGGATATGTCAAGTTGTCATCGATGAAGAGAGAAATGCTGAACTTATCCAGGAATTTGAAGCACTGGTGGACTCACGTTATTGTGGTCTTGGTCATGATGGTGAAAACATATGGTTTGGAATGTGGGAAGAGGAGGATTGGTACAAAATTGAAGATGGCATCCAGGAAATGTCACCCCTCATATCATGGGATCCTACATCAGGTGAACTTGCCGAGGGTGAGGATATTGATGTAATTGCTACTATTACAACTGCAGATTTGGCAGATGGATTCTATGAAGGTACACTTTTCTTCATTTCAAATGATCCTGAAACACCTGTCTCAGAGGTAAATGTTCGAGTCTCGGTTAACGGTCGATCCTTTATAACAGCAGAACCCGTCCAGCCTGTTCCGGTTGGTGCCGAGGAGGATGCCATTATATTATTTGAAGAAGCTTATATTGGTGTGGCACCTTCGGAATTCATATTAACAATTCAGAACACAGGCGAAATAGAGCTCGAAATCGCAGGAATTGAGATTGAGGGTGAGAATGTTGATGATTTTAGTCATAATATCGAAGACGGAGTAGTAATTCCCTCTCGAGAAGAAATTGATGTTACTTTAACATTTCAACCAGATGAGGCCGGTCAAAAAAACGCAATCTTAACTCTCCAAACAGATGCGATGAATGTAGAAGATGGGATTGTATGGTGGAATTTGACAGGAATGGGGCTGGCTGTACCCGAGCCTGAACATTTTACGTTACCATTTGATAGAGAAAATGCTCCTGAGGCGCGGCATCTGCTGATAGCTAATGAATTAAGGTGGGACGATGAAATCTCACCTGCCGGATGGGAAATTGGAGTTTTTACCGAGAATGAAGAACTTGGGGGATCAGTAGTCTGGTTAGGTGTCGGTGCAGTAGAGTTCCTCGCATATGGTGTTGATGAGGGATTTGAAGGCTTTGAAGAGGGGGGCAGCTTCATCTTCAGAATCTGGGATAACGAAGCTGATGCTGAAGGTGAAATAGAACCTGTTTTTACGGACGGACCCGAGGTTTGGGCTGATGAGGGTGAGACAACACTTGAATTGCACGGGAGGGAGCAGACAGACCTGATACTCGAACTTGCAGAATCATGGAACATTATTTCAATTAATGTTGATCCGGTACAATTCTATGCAAATGAGGACGATCCTGGTCCGGATGTCCAAATGATGTTCGAGCAGCTTGAAGATGAGGATGGAAACCAACGAATTATACTCCTTAAGGATGACCGAGGGCAGTTCTGGGTTCCCGGGTGGGATTTTAACAATATCGGATTCTGGATTTTGACACGGGGATATCAGATTTGTTTGACCGAAGCAGCAGAAGCAACTATTCGAGGACGAATAATTCCACCAGATGCCGATATTCCGTTAGAGCATGGATGGAATATGATAGCCTATTTCCCGGACTATGATCTGGATGCTTCAGCACCGGATTTCTATGTGTTGTCTCCAATAATCGAGAACGTAATAATTGCTAAGGATGTTCAGGGACGATTCATGTCGACTGAGTTTGAATTTTCTGATATGGTTCCCTGGACACAGGGGCAGGGTTATCAGGTGAAAATCGATGTGGATGACCCAATTGTCTTGAACTATCCTCCCGAACGGGAAGAACTGGAAAGGCTAGAAAATGAAGAATTAACAGCATCTCAGGCTGGTAGTTCTCAAAATATGAGTGTGCTTGTCAATTCAATATACGGAATCGATCTGAGTAATGGAGACAGGATATCAGCATATTCGAGTTCAGGATTGAAAGTCGGATCTGGAGAGTTCAACGGAGACCGTTGTGGTTTTGCAGTTTGGGGTGATGAGGAGAATACCGATACTGCTGAAGGGGCACTTAGTGGAGAGACCTTCACACTGAAATTCTGGGATGCAGATAATGAGGTTGAGAGAAACATTGACATAATATCAATCCTCAAAGGTAACGCGCTCTTTTATAAGTCAAATAGCTTATTGGTTGTTGATATAGCTGTTCAGTCTGCAGTTCCCGAGAATTACTATCTGTCTCAGAATTATCCAAATCCATTCAATAGTGTCACCCGTTTCTCTTTTGGATGCCCGGAAATTTCTAATATTTCGGTTAGAGTTTACGATATGAGCGGACGGCTTGTAAAAGAACTTTTAAATGACGCATTCAGAGCTGGTAATCACAGTATTACATGGGATACCAGGAACGTTTCGGCAGGAATTTACCTCGTAAAGTTGGGAGCATCGAACGGATTCAAATCCGTTGTGAAGGTAACGTTGATTAAATAGTATTTGAAGTGTTGGATTACGTCAAGATTTGTTCTGTTTACTAAAGTATGCATTTTGTGTTTTTTGTCAACTCATACAATGTTAATGACAACCGGAAATATCAACGTTTCAAATCAAGAAAATGAAGTCCGGAAAAACTTTGAGTATCCCACTGTGATCGGCGGATTTAATTTTTTATGTAGAAACAAGTAATTAGTAATATTCACGTCGTAGACTCAACATTCATACCATCGTTCTTAAGGTTTGTTGAGAAGTTGTGATTTTCAAATAATGGATGTCTCAGGAGAAGTCATGTTACGGACAAGTAGATTAGTAACTCTGTTCGTTTTTGCTGTTTTCTTTACCGCCCCATTTGTGCTAACAGCCGATGATAACATTAAGGAAGCAGGAGATCTCAGAGCCAATCACTCGGAGTTTGATCCTGGAGCAAGGGATAGAGAAGTGGATCCTCCAGAGGTTGAGGTAGATATCAATGCAATAGAGGATGAACTAAATATTGGTGGTTCATGTGAATATTTATTAACCTTTTCAAATCTTGGTGAGAATGCAATCGAGTTTAGTATTGAACACGAAATTATCGATGAACCTGACCGGGATATGAACAATACTCGACGGATACGTTCATCCATTGGGAATACTCCCTACCGTGATGATCCTGGAGATATTCTGTTTCAATTCGAGATCAACCATGTCAGGAATGAGGGATTTGACTGGGACCCGGATGCAAACGTGATGTGGGTTGCTGCTGAACGACCCAACTTTATCCATGCTTATGCTTACGACGGAGAGGGTGGGGTTGAAGTTAT
>CAYLYZ010000099.1:0-21609 GCA_964387885.1 uncultured bacterium
CGCCTGACACTTAAGTCGTTGTTATTTCGTCAGGCGAGGACGCCTGACGACACTCTTTTATACGATAGTTGAAATGATCAGATAACACAAAAAATGTAACGGGACACGATATTTCGTGTCCCGTTCCTTTTTTCTATCTGTAAAGCTGTCTTATTTCAAGAATTCTTATCTTTACTCCATTCAAATCCCTTCCCTTCAACCCATATCGGTTTCCCCTGCGGGCAGGACTCACAAAATGCTGCAAAGTTTATCAGTCTGTTTAATACAGTTCGTGGGATAACATGTTCAATCTTGCATGCAGCATCCTCAGCATCAGGTTTGTCTATTGCCAGGATCGAGATGAAGAACTTATATAGCGATTCATGTCGCTTAACAATGTCTTTAGCGAGAATATTCCCTTCAGGGGTAAGTGAGATCAGGTCATAGGGCGCGTAGTTGACCAACCCTCGTTTCGAGAGCGCTCTCAGAGCACCTGTTACCGACGAGCTGTTGACTTCAAGCCGCACGGATATATCTTTGGCTTTAGCGGCTCCTTTATCTTTAGCTATATTGTAAATAGCTTCGAGATAATCCTCAAGACTTGCACTGAGTTTTTGTTCATCCACAATCATACCTCAATTACAGGAACAGGGTTTAGTGGTAATGTCAGCGACAACCATAAATGTATGGCATTGTGAAGTTTTTTTCAAGTTCCGTTTTCGATTTACATGTTCGAAACAATAATAAATTCCCCAATCCTAAACGTCAAAAATGCTCCAATAATCAAGAACTGATTGTTCGCTCTTTATTCTTGTTGTTGAAATTTCATAATGCTCCCGAATTTCAACTGCTGTCTTCATGGCATCCTGTCGATCCTGTCCATCCTGTCCATGAATAAAGCCAAGTATATCACCTTTTTTTACGTGATCTCCGATTTTTTGTAGTAACCTTGCTCCAACCCCGAAATCAATAGGATCTTCCGCCTCCTTTCTCCCTGCGCCAAGGTGAATCAGGGAATATCCGATACCTCGGCTGTCAATAGCTCTGACATATCCGGTTTTCTCCGAAACTATTGGTACAACTTCCTTCGACTGAGGCAGAAGAGAAGGATCATCACAAATGTTCGGGTCACCATCTTGTGCTTCTACAAACTGGCGGAATTTTTCGAGAGCGCTCCCATCCGAAATTGTCTGATCGATTAATGATTTCGCGGTTTGTCGAGTTTTGCACCTGTCACCCATTAACAACATCTCTGTTGCAAGTGCAACAACAATTGAATCGATATCAGGTAACCGTTTACCCTTCAGGAATTCGATTGTCTCCTTTACCTCAAGAGCATTTCCAACATATTCACCAAGTGGTGAATTCATATTTGTGAAGACAACTGAGACCCTCTGCCCGAACTTTTCACCCGTTGATTTCAGCATCCCGGCTAATTCTTTAGCGAGTTCAATATTCGGCATAAAAGCGCCTGATCCGACTTTCATATCAATTACGAGGTTTTGGGCTCCCTCAGCGACCTTTTTCGACATTATGCTCGCAGTGATCAGCGGTAGGCTCTCTACCGTGCCTGTTTTATCCCGCAAGGCATATATCCTGTAATCCGCCGGGACGAGTTCAGGGCTCTGGGAAATAATTGCCATTCCAACATCGTCGACCAATGCTTTGAATTCATCAAGGGAGTAATTAGTCCTGAATCCGGGAATGGACTCGAGTTTATCTAAAGTACCTCCGGTATGCCCGAGTCCGCGACCTGACATCATGGGCACTTTCACACCCAGCGAAGCGACAATAGGCGCTATAATCAGTGAAATCTTGTCACCGACACCACCGGTGGAATGTTTATCCACAGTTTTATACTCTTCCGGAAAATCTATCCTTTTTCCTGAGTTGACAAACACATCCGTTAATGCTGAAATCTCTTCGGTTTCCATATCATTGAAGAAGATGGCCATGAGTAATGATGACATCTGATAATCCGGTGTTGTACCTGCGAGATAAGATTCAATGAAGTATTTAATCTCAGTGTGAGTTAAAGGATTTCCTTCACGTTTCTTAATAATCAGTTCTGCTATGCTCTTCAAACTTCTTCTCCGGAATCAGGCGTTTTAAACTGGACGAGGTATTTCTCTATTTCCTCTTCAACTCCGAGGTCTCTTGGTCCGAACGGGAGAGGTAGCAGGTCAGAAATGGTCATCTTCAGAATTTCAGATAGATCGGGATTGCAACAATACAAAATAATGTCGTTATTGGATATCTGACTCGTTTCGTAAATAACCTGCCGACACCGCCCGCATGGCGTAGCTACTTTTCCACCTTTGGCATCCTGCGAAGTTCCCCCAACCACAGCCATTTCAATAACTTCAGGATCTCCAGCCGAAAACGCTAATAATAGGGTTGCTGGTTCAGCGCATATAGTCAGCCCAAGCGATGCATTCTCAACGTTTGTGCCAGTGTAAATCTTCCCCGAAGCCGTTCTTGCAGCAGCTCCCACATAAAAATGAGAGTATACATTATAGGCGTTTGCCATCACACCTTTTGCTTTCTCAATCAATTCGAGCTCTGATTTCGACAGATCAGTTACCTTTAATTTCTCTATTGGCATTTTACAGTAGTCCAGAATTAAGAAACGAGATTCTACTGGTCGATCATTTGCATCATCCACCAAAATTGGATTTTTTCTTACTTCTTGATTCCAGAATAATCTCTGCAATAATACTTACAGCGATTTCCGGAACAGTTTCAGAGTGAATATTAATACCTACTGGAGCGTGTACCCGATCAAGCTGCTCATCTGATACACCTTCTTCTTTCAATTTATCAATCAACAATCGCCATTTGCGTCTGCTACTGACAAGTCCAAGATATTTAAAATCGTATCTGATCAACCAGCGCATCATGTCAAGATCATGCTTGTGTCCTCGTGTTGCAAGCAGGACGTAATCCTGAGGATTAATAACGATTTTCTTTTCAAGGATTGAGAATGGATCGGTGAGGATATTTTTTGCATTCGGTAGACGATCAAAATTTGCAAGATCTGGTCGGTCATCATATACAGCGACTTCAAGATCGATGAATCCAGCCAATTCCGCAACCGATGCTCCGACATGTCCTGCACCGAATATGTGGAGTAAAGGTTGAGATATTAATGGTTGAATTAAATAAAATCCACCATCCAGATTGAAAGTAATTGCTTTGTTCTTTGGTTTACTTGACTTTATTTTAGCAATTGTATCTTCGTTGAAATCCGAAAAAAGAAATTCCTCCGAGATGAAAACGCGACTGCAGGTTACTTTTTCGGTTTCTAATACTTCCGTCACCATAACAAGTTCATCCTTGCCAGACCGCACCATATCGAGTGATTTCCAGAAATTTTGAATGTCTCTTGTAAAAGGTTCTATCAGGATTTTTGTCCTGCCACCGCATATCCCTCCCTCTGCGTCAGCGTCCGCGTGTCCAAGGTCGAATTCAGTGAAAAGAGTTAAGCCGGTTTTTATCAGATCTTTGGCGGTTTCAATAACGTTAAACTCCATAGTCCCACCGCCAATTGTTCCTCGTGAACTCCCATCCTCTAAAACCAGCATATAGGGGTAGTCCTTTCGGGGTACAGAACCGCTCCACTCAAGTTGCGAACATAAAACAGCATTCTGTGAGAAATCAAAATCAATTAGATGTTTGTAAAGACTCTTTTCCAAACTAACCCTCCGGATGTTCTTTTTTATGATAATACCTTAGTATTGCCTCAAGGACTCCTCGTCCAATCAGCCTTGCTTTGTCCGAAATAAGCAGATAATCAACGGCATTTCCTCTTGGATCGACATCACCAATTTTCAATTGGGCAATAGCTTTGACCTCGGGAGAAATCAAACCTCTGACAATTCCGGAAAGAGGCGCGGTTATATTGATCCTGTTATCAATCGAACCAATTATATCTCCTTCATTGGCAATGTCTCCAAAATTCACGAACCATTTAATCACACCTGCACCAGGTGAGTAAATAACCCTCCGACTCGATTCTCCTCCCAAAACTCCGGGAATTCCTGTATCACTTGCGGTATGCCCCTCAGTAATTATACGACCGAGATTGTGTCCTCGGTTGGTCTCTATGGCAATATCACAATCGCCCTGGGCATTAAAACCGGGTCCTAATCCGATTGTCAATTGTGTTTTCCCAATGATATTAACCGAATCATTTTTCAGCATCCTGGTATCGATTAAAATATCCGTTTTGATGCTCTCTTCAAGGTTTTCAGAATCAATTAAAATCGGTATTGAACCGCTTTTGAAAATTTCTTCTACTCCATCAACCTGGCAGAATACTCCCTTCGTTCCCTCGACATCAGCTTTGCCTGTTACAATAGCATCGCTAAATGTTACTTTCCTGCGGATCGCAAGAGGGAGGGGGAGCTCACTACCGTAGACTCTAAATCCCACTCCATGCAGGATATGAGCAGTAGCGCTACCCATTTCACCGGTTCCGCGAATCCAGACAGTTTTATTAAACATCTATTTTTTCCAAATAATAATCCATATCTGTAACCACACCCTCATCCGCTACCGGAACCGTTCTTAGCTCCGATTGATGATTCTTTATAACTTCCCGTCCGCCCACATCTCCTGATATTGCATTAAGCTCGTCTTTCAAGTCAGACCTGAAGAAAACCGGGTGTCCGGTTCTGTTGCGGTACGAGGGAGCGAGTATCAAGGGTTGATTTATTTGGAGTTCTTCCATTAGAGTAGACACTGTTTCAGTCAAGATAAATGGCATATCTCCGTTGGAAAAACCAAAATAATCGTAGTTGTTCCCAATCTTTTGCATTGCAGCTTTTATTGAAGTAGACATCCCTGATTTGTAATCAGGATTACTTAAGATTCTCAGTTCATCACTATAGATTGATGAAAGAGCTCGTTCAATCAGGGATTTCTGATATCCGACAATCACGAAAATTTCTATTCCCAACCCGATAAATGTTGAAATGGTCTCAACAATTACCGGTCGATCGTTCAAGGTGAGGAGTAACTTATTGGGTGGATGACGCGTCGACATGCCCGCAGCAGAAATAATTATAGCGACTTTCATATTATGCAACCTGTTCACAGAAACTGTTCTTCAGGCTGCCAATCCAGGTATGGCACCTTGATCTTTCGGCGATTTTTTCAGCCAGGTCTCTCGACGAATCAAGGTCGATATCTGTCTTATTAATGTAGAATATGATTTCCTGGTTATGGGGGACCTTCTGCAGGTATCCTTTCTCAGATGTTAAAACTTCCGCAAGGAAATCAGCATGCAGGATAAAATCACGATCAATCTTCCACTTTCGTATAAACAGTTCCGGTCGGTGTATCAGTCCATCCCTGAGAGTCGTGTTAATTACGTCAGCACCAACAATGATAAGAACCTGCGAGACAAAATCGGGAACCTCAGGATCACGGTCATTGTGACACTTTAAAGGAAGATTTCGGGCCCCATCACATTCAAAAATACAGACATCCGGTATTGAGTAGATTTCTCTCAGAAATTCAGATGACCATCCCTGCAATTTGGATTCGTTTGTTTTTCCCGTCATTATATGCAGTGGACTTTCAGAATCCAAAATCTCAGGAATTAGTTTTCTCTCGGAGTAATCTAATATCCGAACGTGATCATCAGGATCATTCAACATCCTTGTCAGTGAGGTCAGTATAACTCTCTGACCGTTAGACGAAAGTTCAGCTCCCAGCTTCTTCATTAAAGATGTTTTTCCACCGCCTCCCAGAAGAGCAATGCAGGGATTCTGGTTCTTTGGGGCGGACACTGATATCATTTTTGAAAATATATTCAATCACTTAACAAGTTTACGGTTGAAAGAAAAATGGGCACGAAGGTTGTGCCCATTTGAAAAAAATTACTGTGGATGCTTAATCAGGGTGATTCAATTACGTCCTTGATGCAGGCGAGTAATTCCTTAAGTTGAAATGGCTTTTGCAGGACGGATTTTGCGCCTAATTTTACAAAATAATTGTCTGATTCATCAATGTCACCACTCGCAAGAATCACATTAACACCTGAATCAATTTCAACTAATCGCTGCAAAACTTCGGTACCGGACATTTCAGGCAATCCCATATCTAAAAGTACAGCACCGATATCTACTCTTTTCTCACGAAACTGATCTAAAGCCTCCAAACCGTTTTCAGCTGTTAGCACTCCATAGCCTGATAATTCGAGCAATGTTTTCGTGGTGTCAAGAACGGATTGCTCATCATCTACAACAAGAATTGTTGTCATTTCTCAGTCTTCTCGATTTAATGTGTTTTCTTTTTTCTGTTCATTTCAGTTTAACGCAGAAGCAAGGTTTTTACGGTATGACTGACGTTACCAAGGTTCATTTGTATAAAGTATACACCACTGGCTTGATTCTCTGCATTAAACTCAATTGTATGGATTCCGGCACTGATTGTTTCATTGGTTAACAGCAAAACTTTACGTCCGGATAAGTCATACACAGATATTGTCACGTGACTTTCTTCCTTTAAATTATACGTAACAGTTGTCCTGTTGTTGAACGGGTTTGGAAATGCACTAAGAACTGTGAAATCTTGTGGTAAATCAGTTTCTTTAATGTCAACGACAGTAAAGGAGTTTGTCGTGTATTGAAGATCACCCAGCAGAATATCAACTTCGATATTCGACACGAGTTGATTATTATCCCACCAGGTAATTGTTAAATCGTCACCGTTCATTGCGCCATTGATATCACCGCTGAAAATATCGTCACCTCGAACAGCAATTCCACAGCGACCATCCTTAATAACACCAGATCCAACGAGTTGGTCACCAACCCAAACACCAATTTCACCTGTTGCATATTCCGGGAGGGTTGCCAGGAGACTCATATCTGAACCGGTTGAAGGTAAAACTGAATAGTATTCCGCTTGAGCCTCGGGATTGCGGGGTGCGCCCCGGTGTGGTGCCATTTCTTCACCACCACCAAACCAAATCAGCTCATCGGCTTCGCGTAAATTGACAATGTAACCCTTGCCGTTTCGACACATCTCAAGTGAATTGAAATCCCATTCGGGTGAATAGAATCTGCCATTTCCATCTTTTGCGAGGACCAGGTTTTCGTCTATTGAAACAAAAGCATTTTCAGGACTCATCGCTAATCTTGGATAATATGCAACGATTTGCCATCCGGCATCCAACTGAATTGGTTGATCAGACCTGATGGTTGTGCCGGATAAGGTTAAAGTCTGAGGCGAATTCATCAGTATCCAATATCCCGTTTCAGCAGACCAGGCATCCATATTGGTGAATCCACTTCTCGATGGAAGATAGAATTTTCCGTACTGATCCCTGACCATTACCAATTCTTGTGCATTTACAAGATCACTGACGAGTAATCCAACATTTTCATCATCCGGCTGCAGATTCATTGAGACCAGATTCCAATTACTTGTCAGATTGATTCTCTTAGTAGTATGCCTCGGCTCTTCAATAACCTGCATTTGAACAGGTATAATCTCCTCTCCGCCAAACGCATTATGTTCAACTACAAACTCACCCTGATATAATCCATCGAGCGCACCGGTTGAGTTGAATGTAAACGTAATTATCTGAGAATCATCAGGCTGAATAATGCCTTGACCAGGTGCGAAACTCATCCAGGCTTGACTTGCTGCAAGCTGCCAAATATCCACCCGACCGCCCTCATCAGTTTCCGCAACCGAGATGAATACATCATTCATCGGGTAGTAATTGCTGGTTATGGTCGCGCCGGCAGCAGTGCCGCCTCCCTCAGGATTGAGAACACCGACTTCCATAAATTCACCATTCTCAGTGTTCATTTTACTTATACCCAAACCGCCCTCAGGAGCATCGTAATATGTATAGAGATTGTATCCATCCGGATCATCTGCCCAGAATGCAAGCCCTTTGATGTCTAATCCCGGATTTTCAAAGACAGCTTGACGATCACCTCTGCGATTAAAAGAGCGAATCGGATCATCCATCAGCGCGCTGGTAGCCCACAGCCAATCATTTTCAGTATCCCATGCCAGACCGACGTTAACATCACCCACACCCCTGAAACGGGCTCTTTCACGACCATCAGGGGTAAATCCAAATAACCAGAATTCACCCGAACCCCAGATATACTCACCGTCCCATGCCAGATCAAGCATAGTTTCACCACCGTCCGAAGGTTGTTCAAATGAACCGAGAATATCTCCGTCAGGACCTAAAGCGTATATTTCATTTCCGTTTTCGGTAGTCATGGAAGCATAGAACCTGTCTTCCGCCCATACAACACCATGCAATCCTTCAATTTGATCTCCGGAAGCTCTCAGTTCCCAGGGTTCTATGCCATTGCCACCACTCAGTCTCGTATATGCATTCCATTCGAGGTCAGCACCACCAGGGTTACTGATTTGGAATTCCACTTCTAATTGGTCTTCGACATTTAAGTTACCGACAATTTCTTCGATGTCGATATTGATTCGTGGTGCAGATAAACCAAAATTAATCTCAAGCTCACCATCAGGCTCAACCCTTTGATTTTCGATAGTTTGAGATATATATCCTTCAAAAGAAGCTGTTATATCGAACGGTGCCGCGGGGGCTTCGGGGATTTCCCAATTTCCATCTGCATCGGTACGGGCATCCAGACCAAGGGAAGTTTCAACAAGAGCATTTTCAAGTGGGCTTTGATCATCAGCATCAATAACAGTTCCGAATAACCTTCCCACTCCTTGAGATAGCTCAAAGTTTATCTCAAGATCACCACCTTCTTCAAGGACTTGATCACGTAACGTAACGGGTTCGTAATCCTCCAATGTAGCTGTGATTTCAAACTCACCCGGGACTGCATCCTCGATTGCCCACATTCCTTCCTCATCTGTGAAGGTCTGCTGATCATTTGAAGTTACGATTAGAACACCCTCGAGAGGTTCTTCAGAAACTGCATCAGTAACTAAACCATGAAGCCGGCTGGTAATACGTTCGAGCCTGAAATTAACCTGTCGTTCACGTCCCGCGGCTACATTTAAACCTTCAATGGTCAGAGGTGTATATCCTTCAAGGGTAGCAGTTATATCGAAATCACCCGGTTCCGCATCTTCAATTTCCCAAAAACCTTCCTCATCCGTTACGGCATCCTGATCGAGGGTGGTCTCTATAGCTACATCTGCAAGTGGTTCGTTGTTTTCAGCATCTACAACATTGCCAAAGAGCCTTCCGAAGTTCCTGAACCAGACAGGATCATAATGAAATCCGAGGTCAACTTCCGCCTGATCGACATCCAGATTAGTTTGTGTAGTATGTGTATCAAGTTCATAAACATCTGAATCATCATCACCCGCATCAACACAAGGACTATCAGGTTCAATGAAGAAACCGTTAGCACCCCAGTTCGGATCTTCCTCTGATTCGTCAAATGCCGGATCATCTTCAATAATGTTTTCAACATTATTGCCCTGCACATTCTGCCATGCATTCGGATCGACCCCATTATCAACACACGTATTTGTTATGTTTATCTGAGTAGCGTTCTGACCAAACTCCTGATCGCCAGTATCCGATTGATTCCCCCAGATGATAGAATTCAGAATCGAAGTAGTGGTTCCTGAACCCATATAGATACCGCCACCCATCCCATTATTGGCTACCGTTCCTGCGGTGTTATTTGAGTAAGTACAATTACCGATTTCCCCTTGAGAGTTATTGGATATGGATGTTCCTCCACCATCTATTCCACAAGAGTTCCCATCAAAGACATTGTTGAAGAATGTTCCAGTTGCTGTGGCATACATTAATGTTCCGCCACCGTTACGAGTCGCTTCATTATTTAGAATGAAGGAATTTCTCATTGTACATTCTGAACCGGAAATGTAAAGGGCTCCTCCTGATCGTTCTGTTGTGTTTTCTGCAATTACACAGCCATCAACCAATAATTGAGTATTGGCATCTATCAGGGCAATTCCACCACCATTTCCCTGATCATTATCATTTGAAGTTGAATTCCCTGAAATTAAACAGCTTGTCAACTGACAGTTAGATTCTGTGCCGATATACAGCCCACCTCCGTATAAAACGGCTGTGTTTCCGGAAAATTCACACAATTCAAATGCAATTTCGGAACCTCCACACCACACTCCCGCTCCGGAACCTTGGGTTGTATTATCGTTAAAGGTACTGTTAGTTACAGTCCCCTCCGAAGCTTCAACCCGCATCCCAATACCCTGCTGGGCCGCATTGCAGTCATTTTCAATAGAGGATGTGAGGTTAATGTTCAAATTTAAACTTCCAATGATTAATATACCGTGTACACTCGATTCCCTAACAACACAGTTTTCTATGTTCACGTCATCAGCGTTCCGTACAATTATACCCGTGTCCGCGCCAACTATCGTAAATCCGCTCAGAAACACCGCATCTTGCAATTCAATGCCATTGGTAGCATTGTTTTGAGCGCAGTTTAGTATGCAGTCCTCCGGACCATTTTCCGATAGGATTGTAATCGCAGTATTAATTGTGATATCTACATTACCATTTCCTTCATAATCACCATCCGCAACAAGTACCGAATCACCAGCTTCTGCAGCATCAATACCCGCCTGAATGGTCTCTTCATCATCGGGAACGTGAATTGTAGCAGCACTAACAGGAAGGGCTATTAACAGGAAGATCAACAGCGCAGAAAAAATAACAGACTTCATCTTCAAACCTCCGGGCGAATACGTTTCGAAAAGTTAAACAGTGGAACGTCACAACACTTTCTCTGACAGTAAAGAAATATATACACTTAACCGAAATATGTCAAGTTAAAGTTGTTTCTTTAATCAAGGTTTTAATTCATGATTCAATGTCAATTAGATATTTGGTGAGAATTACGCTGAATATTGCCTTTATCTGAAGGTGTTTTTTGTTCATGTTGTGACGAAATCACTTGTAACAGTATGTTAACTTTTGTACATTACCTTTTCACATTATTTCACTCTGCGTCTACGTTTCTAAGTGAAATACCACATTTCGATTAAAAGTGATTTCGAATTTCCGGAGGTTTAATGAAATCCGTCAAACTAATTTTGTTGTTAGCTCTTTTTGTTTTCACAACTTCAATAAATGGAATGCCACTCTCACCTGAATCCTTTGAAAATCTGAGAGCCTCAGGGCAACTTGAACAAATACTGAGTAGATTTGCCGAAGCTCACAGTCGAGGCATTGAGCATCCCGGTGTCAATATTCTTGATAATTTGCGTCCATTGCACAGGGATAATCCCGCAGATATTGAGATTAGAATACCCATAATTCTCGTTGATTTTGATGATAATCAAGCTGATCGCGATGAGAATACAGCGAATATGTATTCTCAACTATTCTTCAGCCTCGATGAGCTTGATCCGGGCAGTCTCCGTGAATGGTTCCTTGAGAACTCCTATGATGAAGTAGCGGTAATCGGTGATGTGGTCGGATGGATAAGACTTGAGCAATCTTACGATTATTATGTGGATGGCCAGTTTGGAATCGGGGATTTTCCGCGAAATGCAGCCGGAATGACTCGAGATGCTGTCAACGCGGCAAATGATCAAATAGACTTCTCCCGGTATGATAACGACGATAATGGATCTGTTGATGTAGTTGCTATTGTTCATGCCGGATCATCAGCAGAAAACAATAATGGTGACGAGGATATGATCTGGTCGCATTGTTCAAGTCTCGCTGGAAATGCATTTAGGGTTGATGGAGTTATGATACGGACCTATGTCACAGTTCCTGAAGATGGTAGTATTGGAGTTTTAGCTCACGAACTTGGACATGGACTTTTTGATTTACCGGATATGTATGACCGGGATGGCAGTTCAAATGGGCTTGGAAACTGGTCGGTAATGGCAAGTGGCAGTTGGAATGATAGGGCTGCAAGTCCAGCGCATTTCGATGCCTGGCTTAAAATGCAGCTTGGTTTTATCGAACCGGTGGTTGTTGAGGAAAATATTGAAAATGTAGAGATTCGTCCTGCTGAACTGGATGAGTCTGCTTTTATTGTCTGGGACAGAGGGCGTCCGAGGTCAGAGTACTTCATTATTGAAAATAGGCAAAGGATTGGTTTTGATCGTGGATTACCTGGTCAAGGATTACTAATCTATCATGTCGACGAAGAGATGATAGAGTCTCAAAACGACAACGAATGGTATCCCGGTCATGAAGACGAAGGACATTATCTAGTGGCTCTTGAACAGGCAGATGGGGAATGGGAACTCGAACAAACAAACAGTCGTGGAGACTCAAGTGACCCATTTCCGGGAACGAGGCAAAACAGCACATTCAATGCGGATAGTGAACCAGATAGCCGAGCTTATTCCGGCGCGAATTCAAATGTAGCTATAACAGAAATCCTAATTCGAAACAGGATCGGTTTCTGTGATATTAACATAATACCGGGAGAGAATGAGGGCTTGATTTGTATTAATGAGCTCCAGGCTGATAATGAGAGCACAATTGAAGATCCTGCCGGTGAATATGATGACTGGGTTGAACTTTACAATGGAACAGAAGAGGATATTGACCTGACTGGATATACGATGTCCGATGATATTGACGTTCCCGATGAATGGGTATTTCCAAATGGGACTGTAATCCGTTCAGGTGGATATTTGATTGTCTGGGCTGATCGAGATCCCGAACAAAATGGTTTACATGCATCTTTTACACTTAACCAGCGTGGAGAGAGCGTTGGGCTGTGGGGAGCAAATGGTGATGAAATTGATTTCGTAGAGTTTGGTCAACAAACAGAGGACTGGTCTTTTGGAAGGGAAGAAGACGGGGGCAACAATTGGGTTGAGATTGAAAATCCAACTCCGGGCAGATCAAATGGTGGTGGTGGAGGTGGAGAACCGGGTGAGGATATCATAGCTTATGATGATGGAGAACCTGCCACACTCTACACAAGCGAGAATTACTGGTCGCGGGTCATCTTCACATCAGATGCAGATTACACCCTTCAAGGCATTAACTTCATGCCCCTGAATGCAGGGCCAAATCCTGACGCACCATGTCATATTCGTGTTTACAGCGAAAATCAGCAGAATAATGACCTTGATGAAATGCTCTGGGAAACTACGATCGAGCAGCTTGATGAATTTGATTTCGATAATATGCCTGATAACTGGATTAACCTCGAATTGGATCAACCAATAGATTTCGGATCGGGTGAGAGTTTCTCTATTATGTACGGTCCCGCACCAGGTGGTGAATATATTCGCGAACAGGGTCACGGCTGGTGGAATCTCATGGATGAAGGTTCTGAAACGAGACGCAGTTTTATGGCAGTAGGTGAAAATCCTCCGGGAGCTCACGACGAATGGGAGAACATTGCCGATGGTGACCTGTTCATAAGAGCAAATGGAACGGCAGGTGAAATCCAACCTCCTGCAATAGAGGTTAATCCACTCGCGATTGAAGCGGCAAACGGTGGAGAGCATGTCATTAATATTGCAAATATTGGTGATGGAGTCCTGAACTGGGATTCTGAACTTGAAATTGTAGCCGAACCAGAGCGAGATTCAGGTCGCAGGGATACAAGAAGAGTGGGTCCTGAGCGAGGAATTGAAATTCCGAGCGATCAAACTCAGCAGGCGGTTAAACATGGAACCGCAACAAGGGCTCAGATTGAAGAAGTTAATAGCTACATCGCTGCCATAAAGGAAGATGCTTCGCGACCTCGCAGGGATGATAGAGGCGAACCAGATGACGCGGGATATTTCTGGATTGACAGTAATGAGGAAGGCGGTCCGGAATATCAATGGATAGATATCACAGAGGTCGGAGATAGGCTGCAGGTGGCTGACGACTGGACTAGCCAGTGGATTCAACTTGGATTTCAATTCCCCTGGTATGATGAAGAATTTAACCAGCTCAGGATTTGTTCGAACGGATTTATAACGTTTGATAATTATGCTGATGCACCTTGGCAGGTTTTGCCTCGAGCGCCAAATGAGGCCGCCCCGAATAACTTATTCCAGGTTCTTAATCGCGACTGGAATCCCATTGCCGGTGGTGCAATGTATTTCTGGACAAATGAGGAAGATCTGGCTGTGGTATCCTGGATAGGAGTACCACCCTTTGATGAAGAGAATGTTGAATCTACGTTCCAGGCTGCTTTTTCAAGTCAGGGAATTGTTCTATATCAATATGGACCTCAGCAGGGAGTTGATGGTGAATGGAGTGCCGTTGGTTATGAAAATGGTGAAGGTACTTTAGGTTCAACAATAGTCTATGGTGATGCTGGAAGGATAGAAGAGGGACTGTGTATCGCAATTGGTCGAGACCTCCCTTCACAATGGATTTCTTATGAGCCGACACGGGGAGCCATTGCACCCGGTCAGGAAACAGAGATTATTGTAACCCTGGATTCTGAAGGATTACAGGCCGGAATGTATGAGGCAGATCTGCATATACTCTCCAATGATGAGGACAATCCCGATATTATTGTAAACATTACAATGGATTTGGAAGGTGCTCCTGCTATCGAAGTCGATACTGAAGAAATCAATTTCGGTCGAGTGGGTATTGGTAGAACAAGAGAGGCATCCTTCACAATTCGCAATGTTGGAAACGATTTGTTGACTGTTGAAGACATTTTGGTTGAAGGGAATTACTTTAGTTTGGAATTTGAGGATCCTCTCGAAATCGCAGTAGGTGAAGAAATTGATCAAACAATTGAGTTTGAACCTGAAGAAGAAGGTAATTTTGACGGACTTGTAACAATTTCCTCTGATGACCCGAATAATGACGCTGTTGAAATCATCCTTGTGGGATCAGGTGTTGAGGGCGCAGGAGAACCGGGTGAGGATATAATCAGATATGACGATGGACAACCAAGTCTACTATTTACCGCTGAAAATTACTGGTCTAAAACGATTTTCACTGCTCCCGAAACATTCGAACTCCAGAGCATTGTATTTATGCCTCTTAATGCAGGACCTAATCCCAATGCTCCCTGTAATATTAGAGTATACAGCCTTGATGGTGATTATAATCTCGAGCAATTACTCTGGGAAGACCGTATTGACCGCCTGGAACCATTTGATTTCGACAATATGGAGGATATGTGGATTACGCTTGAGATGGATGAACAAGACTGGGTTCAGTTCGAGGAAGGTGAAGATTTTGCGATTATGTACGGACCTGCTCCTGGTGGTGAATATCAACCTGAGCAACAGGGCGCTGGCTGGTGGAACCTTACTGATGAAGACACTGATGTAAACCGAAGTTTTTTAGTTGAGGGTGACGAACCAAGCGAGGCTCACGCGGACTGGGAATTGATTGAGGTAGATCTGCTGCTACGGGCAAGAGGTTTGATTGTTGAGTTTGATCCACCGGAGATAGTCACTAATCCGGAAGATGGTGATGAAATTCGGATTGTGATGGGTGTGGACGATGAACCGGTCGAGGAGATCATTACAATAGGTAATGACGCAGCACGTGGCGCAGGTAATTTATTATTTGATATTGACATTGAAGAAGAGGGCTTCCTGAGAGATCGTGCTGTTCGTAACGTAAGAAGCATAGGCAATCGTTTTGACAACCCGGGCTCAATCAGCACAAGTATCACTACCTGGGACAAAGTTCTGCATCCGGTTTCTCTTGAACAGGTTAGAAACCAGATGCTCTCGAGAAGTCGTGCAAAATCAATTGACTTTCGCATAAAAAATAATTTCGGACCGTTACGTGATGATCCCGGTGATGTCGTAAATCGGTTTGATGTGCCCTATCTACACGTTACCGAACTTGCCTGGGATGGAGATTCAATATGGGGTATTTGTCTTCGACTAAATGACGAGGATATCGCTGATCCAATTCTTGTCGCACTCGATCCTGATGATGGTGATATTGTCCGTGAGATTGAATTACCGGAGCGTTCTACTCGCATGACCTATGATGGAGATAACTTCTGGGTAGCCAATTGGGCGACACAAACAATGAGTATTTTTGACCGCAATGGACGATTGATAAGGAACCTCGGGATGCCTATAATCAGATCAGGTGGTATGGCATGTGACCAGGAAGATTACGTGTATGTTTCTTCATGGGATGAGAATGATTTTACTATTCATGTAACGGGAATGGAGAATTTCCGTGAAATTGAGGTAATGGAATATTTGCACCTGACAGATGATGAAGCTATAGGTTCAATGGAATGGGTACCGGAAACTCCGGATAGCCCATTATGGGCTTTAGGCTTGACGCACATATTCCAATTCTCGGTCAGTGATGATCTTGAACTCGATCTGGTAAACAGTTTCGAGGTTGCTTCAAATGACAGTAGTAATGGAATTGGATTAGGTCACGACGGTGAATTTGTATGGCATGGGACGTGGGTAGATGAGGAATGGATAGTTCTCGATGCTGGAATGGATGAACCTGATACCTGGTTATCGGTCGAACCCGACGACGGCTCTATAGCACCGGGAGATGAAATCGATGTTGTTCTAACAATTGACGCTGCAGATCTTGAGGATGAGGAAATTTATGAAGCATCAGTAGTTATCTCTTCAAATGATCCGCAAAATGACGAAATTGTTATCGACGTTGTCCTTGAGGTCGGAGGTGAGCAAATCCCAGAATTGAGACACTTCAACGATTTTGAAATTACCGACATAAACCACAGTATCCTCGTCCTCGCCTGCACATTCGAGGAGGAAGAAATCCCAACTGGCTGGGAGATTGGAGTGCTTACTCCCGAGGGTGTTCTCGCCGGTGGTTCTGTCTATGAACAGGGTGAGAGAATCGGACTCGTAGCATGGGGTGCTGAACAGAATCAAAACAATGGCTTTGTTGCCGGAGAAGCATTTACATTCAGGATCTGGGATGATGTTGAGGACGTTGAGTACAGTGGATTAGTTGACTGGGTGGACGGTCCGCGTCTCTGGGCGCCAAATGGTTTTACCGTGATCAGACTCGAAGCGGTCGCAGGCCGCGATCTTGTTTTCGATATGCATGCTGGTTGGAACATGATGTCAATCAATGTATCTCCGGGTGAAGAATTCTATGCGGACGATGAGGATCGAGGTCCAAATGTTCCGTTAATGATGGAGCAGCTCAGAGTTGATGAAGACAGACATCACATCCTGCTGATGAAAGATGAACTTGGGCGCTTCTACACCCCATCATGGGGATTCTGCAATATCGAATTCTGGGATCTGGCTCAAGGGTATCAGGTTGATCTCGATGATGATGTCGAGGTTATGTGGACGGGAGAACCAATACCATTCAACGCTGATGTACCGATAGCAGCAGGCTGGAATATTATCGCCTATTTCCCGACTTACGAACTTGATGTCAGTGCTCCCGATTTTTATGGTGTTGCTGGAATAGCAGATAACATCCTGACGATGAAGGATGAACTCGGTCGTTTCCTCTCACCGGCATGGAATTTCTCTAATATGGTGCCATTACGTGAGGGCAAGGGATATCAGATCAACGTTGATGAAGCCGTAGTATTGAATTATCCAGAACCGGAAGATAATCTGGCTTCGATAACAATGGTTAAGGAGAACACTCACTGGTCACAGCCAACAACGACAAGCCAGAACATGAGTGTACTGATCACTTCAATCAACGGAGTAGACCTGAACGCAGGTGACCAGATTGCTGCGGTTAACTGTGATGGAATAATTGTGGGTACTGGCGTCGTTGATGAGGACGGTCGTTGTGGCCTTGCGGTTTGGGGTGACGAACTCGGAACGGAATCAGTTGAGGGTCTAAACGAAAGAGAAACCTTCACGTTGAAACTCTGGGATTCTGAAGTCGAAGTTGAACTGTCAGCAGGTACATTGTTTGAAGGTAACGGACTTGTTTACAAAACCAAAGCATTCACGGTGCTCGATGTAGTAACAACCAACCTTACTCCCGAGAACTTCTACCTGTCAGCAGCATATCCGAATCCGTTTAACGCAACAACGAGATTGATTTATGGACTTCTGGAAGCTGCACAGGTCTCAATCGGAGTCTATGACTTATCCGGTCGTCTAATAACAACATTAGTGGTTGGTGAACAAGTCGCAGGTCATCATTCGATTATATGGAATGCCAGAAATCAACCTTCCGGACTCTATATGGTGAGAATGGAAACTGCTGGGTTTACTGGTGTTAGTAAGGTTATGCTGGTGAAGTAAATTGAATATGGAGTGCAGATTATCCGCCAATCGGGGAGTGCGGATATATTTATCCGCAAGTAAATTAATACGGATATTCCTGTCCGCTTAGGTAATACTCACTAAAACGGTTGGGGATATCCGACTTCCTAATAGCTTCCTGTGAATACGAAAGCCACCTGCTAAGAATTATGACAGGTGGCTTTCGTTTTTTTTAATACTCTGAGAAAAATATTGATCTGGCAGGATAATACGGCAATTCTTGAAGGTAATGTCGTTGCGAACGAAGTGAAGCAATCTCTTAAATATCCCATATACAAACAGATCGCTTCGTCTTTTCGTTCCTCGCGAAGACGCACACCAATCATTACCTTGGGAAATGCTATTAGTGATTCAATCCTTCTCCTCAAAGGACTTCTGCTCAACAAAATACGAGAGGTGAATTTTCAGCATTTCACTGTCTCCAGCCCATGTGTTTTTTATCTCAAGCCCGAATTTATCGTTGTGTCTGTATCCTGCTCCTAATGTGAATCCGAACCTGTATTCGGTTACATTTTTAATGGTACTTTTGCGGGTTGCACGGTTGATCGACAGTCCGCCAATTAACGGGAAGTTATTTATCAGATAGTAGTCGCCTTCAATGTCAAAAGATATGCTTCTGATGTTATCAGCTCTGGTATAGCTTGCGAGATAAAACATATCTAATTTTTCAAATTCGTTAAAAGGTCTATTATTTAAACCACCAGCTCCAATCGTAAAACCATCTTTTGGAGTGGATTCCCTGTAAGTGACTTCTGAATAACCGGCAAAAAATCCCCATCGGTCAATAGCGAAGGAATTTTGGCAGGATAAGACAAAAATGATGAAAATCAGACAACTTAGTTTTTTCATAATCTCTCTTTATTATTGTAGGGGTTGAAAATCTTCAACCCAGTATCTGAATCTTTAACAAATCCCAATAATTCCCATTGAGATATACAACCTGATCCTCCGGATGTTGAATATTTTCAACCCAGTATTTAAATCTTCGACAAATTCCAATAATTCCCATCTAAATACACAACCTGATCCTCGGGATTTGGTGACGGACGGCCGGAAGGACGTGCCCTGTCCGGATCGCAGTGTATGCTCACAACTTCAGCAATAAAAACACAATGCGTCCCGAGTTCCAATTCATGCTTGATCTTACATCCCAATACCAATGAGCACTCCTCAATCATCGGAGCGGTTGTTAAAGGAGGGCAGGGGACAGGTGTGATTCCCAATTCCTCAAACTTGTTTATATCCCGTCCGGATTTTGTCCCGCAAACCTTAACAATTTCAAGCTCAGAAACTCGCGGGATGTTGGCAGTAAACTCACCGATATTATGGACAAGTGGGTAGCTGAAACGTTCCTTCCGAATTGAAACACTGACCATTGGCGGCTCAGAGTTTACAGTACCGAACCAGGAACAGGTGATGATGTTAGGTTTATCAATCGTCCCGCAGCCGATCAGGATTGCCGGAGCTGGGAAAGAGTGTACTGATGGGGGTATTTGCTTTTTCATATTCAATCTCACATTTTCAGTAGGTCGAACATCCTGTTCGACTATCCGTCGTCAGACGGATTTCTCAAATAATTTGCGTGTCAGGATTCGCGCTTTGCGCGAAAGACAAGCAGGATGCTTGTCCTACTATTGTTATTAAGCACTTTACGAGAGAAAGTGCCAGGTGATGACACCTGGCACCACTCAAATATTCAATGTACTCAATGATGAAACAACCGCAACCCAGAGAGCACCATCACCATATCATATTCATTACAAACATCAATAATCCCCTTATCCGCAATCGAACCACCCGGTTGGATAACATACTTCACTCCGAACTGTGAAGCGAAATCTATGTTGTCCCGGAACGGGAAGAATCCGTCGGATGCGACGACAATGTCTTTTAATCCACCGATCCACCCATCCTTTTCAGACCTGGTCAACCGAGTCGGGACTTCATTAAACAGTGTTCGCCAGACCTTTTCTTCGGCAGGGGTAAGATCGTCACGCAGGAATTGGTCAACAGCGTTGTTCAGGTCGGGACGCTTCACTCCTTTCCTGAAATTGAGGTTCAAAGCTGCCTGATGCTGCCGTAAATGCCAGATGGCTGTTTTCTGGGCTGCCAATCTGGTACAGTGAATGCGGGATTGCTGTCCGGCTCCAATGCCGACCACCTGTCCACCAACTGCAAAACATACTGAGTTTGACTGTGTGTATTTCAGGGTAATTTGTGCTATTATCATATCCCGAATAGCAGAATTGGGGAGGTCTTTGTTCTCAGTTACAATTTCTCCGAGCTTTTCTTTAGAAACGACTCCGTTGTTACGCTTTTGCTCGAAAATAATACCGAAAACTTCGCGAGTCTCCATGATTGGAGGTTCATAACCAGGATCAATTTGCAAGACGGGATATTTACCACCCTTTTTCTTGCTTAACATCTCCAGCGCTTTCGGTTCAAAGTCCGGAGCAATTACACCATCCGAAACCTCACGACGGATGAGCTTTGCTGTCGAAACATCAACTTTATCGCTGAGTGCAATCCAATCACCGAAGGATGACATTCTGTCGGCGCCGCGAGCTCTGGCATAAGCTGTTGCCAGCGGAGATAACTCCATACCCTCAACGAAATACGCTTTCTGCAATTGATCATCCAGTGGTTCAGCTATCGCTGCTCCAGCAGGACTGACGTGCTTAAATGAGGTCGCTGCCGGGCTGCCAAGTGACCTATGCAATTCTCTGACCAACTGCCATGAATTCAAAGCGTCCAGCAGGTTGATATAACCCGGTGCTCCATTTAAAACTTCAATTGGGAAATCTCCACCCTTGCTGCAAACCCGTGCAGATGTCTGGTGAGGATTACATCCGTATTTCAGATTTAATTCCTTGTCTGACAAAACTCTATCTCCCCTTCAAATCTATGTTTCAGCAACGTAGCCCGGTCTTCTCCGAAGCCGGGGCTTTCACGATTATCATATTTTTTCCCGGCTTCGGAGAATCCGGGCTTCTTCTAAACTTGTAAACTTGCTAACTTGCCAACTCAAGTCCCAAGGGACAATGATCCGATCCCATAACTTCCCGCATCAACCATGCATCCGTGACCATATCGACCATGTTCTCGCTAACAAAGAAATAATCAATACGCCAGCCGATGTTACGGTCGCGAGCTCGAGTGCGCATATCCCACCATGAATATTGTTTCGGTTTATCGTTAAACCGACGGAATATATCGATAAATCCCGATTCAATCCACGAATCAATCCATTCCCGTTCAATCGGCAGGAATCCGGACGTCTTTTCGTTGGCTTTGGGATGTTCAAGGTCAATTGGTTTATGGGCGGTGTTGTAGTCACCTACAACAATGACCTTTTTACCACTGTTCAATAGGTCAACAAATACTTTTTGAGTAGCAGCATAGAATCCCATTTTGTAATCAAGCCGGGTTTTATTCTGTTTCCCGTTTGGGAAATAT
>CAYLYZ010000100.1:0-21506 GCA_964387885.1 uncultured bacterium
TTACTTACAATTGGCGGAGCTACTTCTCTGGCTCTGGGCTCAGTTATTCTAATCGATACAACCATACCGGTATTAAAGGTTTCACTTGGAGTCATTATTCCGACGGTTGTCCTGACTGTTCTTTTTGCTGCTTTCGCTGTGGGTTTGGGTTTCAAGGCACAATTAAGAAAAGCCACTACCGGAAAAGAAGGACTTATCGGAAAGGTCGGAGAAGCTCTGGAAGATTTGAATCCACAAGGAAAAGTACTCGTAAACGGTGAATACTGGGTGGCAATTTCAAAAAAAGAAATACAAAAAGGACAACATTTCGAAGTCACCGGAATGCGGGGCATGAAATTGATCGTCAAGCAAACTCCTCCACCAGAAATCTAAATTGAAACCGCTGCCTTCTGTCAAGGTTCTGATTTTCCTGGCAATTGGAATCTCGATCGCATACTGGATAAACCTCCCTCCCGCTCCGGTTGTGATTTCAGCAATTCTCTCACTTTTAATTTCGATTATATTTATTCACAGAAATATATCGCAATATTTAATCCCTTTTGCTCTGATTGCTTCCGGAGCATGTGCATATCTTTCGAGTATTCCACCCTCTGGCTTTGAACCCATTAAAACAAGAGTAATCGGTCGCATTTGCGAACCTCCCTCGATTCATAGCAACAGCTCCTCTTTTCCTTTGGATAATGTCTTTCTGCTGATGGGAGATAATTATGATGCGGTATATAAGAAGATATGGATCAGAACACAGGCTGAAGTAAGTCCTGAGGAATTAGGCAGCTATATAGATGCAACAGGTAAATTGTACCCGTTTAAACCCAGAAGAAATCCAGCAGATTTCGATCTGAAGCTCTACCGTGAACGCAATGGATACTTCGGAGAATTCTATATCGACCGAAGTTCAAATCCGGTTAAGCAAGAAAATAATTCATCGGTGTTAATTAGCATCCGAAAGTTCATTCTATCATCGATAAAAACTCACATTCCAACCGAAACACCCGTCCTGAATGCCCTTATTCTCGGCATACGCAGAGATATAGATTCAGCATTTCTTGACGCTTTGAAATCAACAGGTCTGCTCCATTTAATCGCTCTTTCAGGGCTGCATGTCGGATTCCTGGCAGCCATGCTTTTTGGGCTGGGCGCAATACTTCGGTTTTCCCTGACAGGTCGAGTCATATTTGCTATCTGTGGAATATTATTGTTCCTTCTTCTCGTCCCACCTCGCGCCAGCACTCTTCGAGCTGCGATAATGATAATTCTACTGATCTCCGGACCAGTATTGAAAAGGTGGAATCCCCCTCTGAATTCAATTGGATTTGCAGGTATTTTAATTCTCTGTTTCAGACCTGGTGATCTATTCGATATTGGATTTCAGTTCTCATTTGCCGCAATCACCGGATTAGTACTCTTTAGTGAACCAATCAATCGTTTCGGTAGGAGATTCGTTGAAAATAGAGGCAAGACAATTAGATTGATAAAACGGTTTATTCTCGTACCATTACTGATCTCAGCGTCTGCATCTGTGATGATTATGCCATTTACAGCATACCATTTTGATTACATAACACCTGCTACACCCATTTTTAACCTCTTCGCGCTGCCGTTGATGTCTCTGGTTTATGTAGGAGGGTGGTTAATGATTTTTTTCTCCTTTTTCTCTGAAACGTTCGCCTCACTCGTCTCGGAAAGTCTTCAATTACTTATCTATATTTGGCGAGAACTGACAGTATTCCTGGCTCAGACTTCACCAAGATTGACGATCAGTTTCTCACCGTTGTCTATGTTTCTGCTGCTATCAATTGTAATTTGGACTTCACTCAGCAACCGAAAAATGTTGTTTAAAACAGTTGCGGTGATTTTAATAATCCCGAGCATTATCGTTTGGGAAAACAATCTTCAAAGAAACTCCAAATGTCAGGTCTGGTTCTTAGATGTTGGTCAAGGGGATGCAGTTGTTATTAATTATATGGACAAGGGCGTATTCGTTATTGACGCCGGTCCTCAATCCTATGAAGATAGATATAATGTAGTAGTAAATTCTTTACGAAAACTAAAATTCAATAAGATCGATCTTCTCGTTGCATCTCATCCCGATGCAGACCATATTGGAGGAATGAGTCAACTCATTTCAGAATTCCCAGTCGATCTTGCAGTTACTACTTCCGCAGGATCTGAAACTAACGCATTCAGAAACCTGAAGAAAACCTCCGTTCTGAACAACCTATACTGGCATACTGTTTCGACAGGTGATAGAATAGAGACAAATACACAGAAATGTCAAATCTCGGTTTTGAATCCACCCCCTGAATCGGACGTCTGGTCAACAAATGATGCTTCGGTTGTCCTGCTGGTTTCATTTGATGTTGATTGTAATTCTTATTCAGATCTGCTTTTTACCGGAGATATTGGGAATAAGGCTGAACATGCGCTTTTAAGAAATCATCAAATCAAGGCAGGTTTACTTAAGGTATCTCATCATGGCAGCAATAAATCAAGTTCCACAGATTTTTTAAGAGCTGTAAATCCAGGATATGCGGTCATATCAAGGTCAAGTCGTTTCGCATCCAGTACGGGAAGAACTCTTAATCGACTTGCAGAGCAGCAAATTAGAACTCTTGAGACAGTGCATGAAGGTGCCCTGCTTTTTGAACCCTGTCGATCTGGAAAGAGCAATTGGGAACATATTGACTGGCGCAATCCAGGCTTCACTAATTGGCTAATAGGAAGAAACATTTAATATGCGAAATAAATCCCAGTATGATATGTTGAAAATGGAAAAATCGCTTTGGCTCAATGGAATTGATAATATCACCGGTGTTGATGAGGTCGGTAGGGGTTGCCTCGCCGGTCCTGTAGTTGCTGCGGCAGTGATTCTACCAAAAGGATTCAATGATTCCAGAGTTATTGATTCAAAACAACTATCTCATGCATTGCGAGAATCGGCATACGAAATGATCATAAAGAAATCACTTTCTTACGCAGTTTCTGCTGTTCCGGTAAATACAATTGATAAAATTAACATCCTGAACGCATCTATGAACGCAATGTGGGGAGCAATTAACAAACTGGAACCAAAACCCGAGTTTATTCTAATAGACGGAAATCGTGCACCGGTAGATTTGAAAGTTCCTTTTGAATGTATCGTAAAGGGAGATCAGAAATCAAGGAGTATTGCAGCAGCTTCGATAATTGCTAAAGTTGTGCGGGATCGATTGATGGTTAAATTAAGTAAATTGTATCCTGAATATAAGTTTGAATCAAATAAGGGGTACGGGACAGCCGCTCACGTAAAAGCTCTGAGCAAATTTGGTCCCACACCTCACCACAGATACAGCTTTTCACCCGTACGACAGATGACATTTCAATTCAAGTAAAGAGAAATGGACAAATCAAAATCACCAAAAATATTCGGAGATATGGCTGAGGATGTGGCTGCTAACTATTTATCGCGAAGGGGATATGAAGTTATTCATAGAAAATACAGAAGCAGACGCGGTGAAATCGACCTTGTTTGTCTCCACAACAACTATCTTGTTTTTGTTGAGGTTAAAAGTACCAGAAAACTTAATAGCATTGAAATTAATTATCGGGTGGATGTTCGAAAGCAAAAACGATTGTACCTATGTGCACTCGATTACATTCAGAAGCACGGTACACCCGATGGAGGTGTCCGATTTGATGTTTGCCTGCTAAAAGCAAGTTCAGGAGAAGAATGGAAAATAAATCACATTATCAACGCATTTCAGGTTGATCATTTAACGGATGAATTTCTTTAAATTAACCCGGACTCACCTCATATTCAGTTGCTTCTGTATTTATTTCACTGATTCAATTGCTGTTGTTTTTTCAGAGATAATGCCTGATCCGACAACTACTGATGAATGGATTGAATTGTACAATAATAACCATCTCCCGGCAGATATATCAAATTGGAAAATCACAGACGATGCAGCTGGTAATTGTACCTTTCCGAATGGATCAGGAATAATTCCGCCATTTGGATTTGCAGTAATAGCAAAGAATCAATCAACTCTGCGAATTTTATCCCTTGATTCCACTGTATTACAAATTATACCTTTGGGATGGTCAGTTTTAAATAATGATTCCGACAATCTGGTTTTACTTGATCCTGCAAGTAATGCCCGTGATAATATTCAATATGGTGGAGAGTTACAGGTCATCAAGGATCGCTCCTTTGAGAGGATTTTCAGGAAGGGAGATACTGATATAACTTCTAATTGGGGTTCCTGTGCTGCGTTATCCGGACATACGGCTGGTTCGCAGAATTCTCTTCAAAGTTCCCCTGGCAATGGAATTGTCAAGATCTGGGCAATACCGAATCCATTCAGTCCTGATAATGACGGATTCGATGATCAGACAGTACTCCACTTCGAACTTCCCGGAGAGATGTCTCGAATCACAATAGAAATCTTTGACTTGCATGGAAGAAGTGTTCGCAGACTTGTTTCGAATATACCGGCAGGAACATCCCAGCCAAATATCAAATGGGACGGCCTAGATGACAAAGGCAATGTTCTCCCAATAGGAAGGTATATCATAATAATTGAGTCGATTGATTCAACATCTGGGCGAACATACAAAGCCAAATCTACAATTGTAATAGCCGGTCAATTGTGATGATAATGAGGTTTTTCACAATTGCGGGAGCCATATTACAGGAATTCAACGCAGTAGGATTACTTCACATCAGCAAATTGGTGAATACAGAGAAGGACATTTAAAACACCCCTCTCTGTTTATGCGCCGTTTGTTTTATCGGTTCATCTTCTTGAAGAATTCAGCATTATTCTTGGTGCTTCTAATATGCTCAAGAAGGAATTTAATCGTTTCGGTAGTGTTATAATCCGCAAGAATACTCCTCAACGCTAAAATCTTGGCAAGTGTATTCTTATCAAGCAGTAATTCCTCTTTCCTTGTTCCGGATGGATTAATATCAATTGCGGGATATATCCTCATATCACTCAATTTCCGGTCAAGTACTAACTCCATATTACCGGTGCCTTTGAATTCCTCAAATATAACTTCATCCATCCTGCTGCCGGTATCAATGAGAGCAGTGGCAATAATGGATAATGATCCACCATCTTCTATATTCCTTGCAGCACCAAAGAATCTTTTAGGTTCATAAAGTGCCTGGGAATCAACACCACCTGACAGAATTCGACCTGAATGTGGCATCACGGTATTGTGAGCTCGTGCAAGTCTTGTGATAGAGTCGAGAAGAATTACAACATCCTTTCCATATTCAACCAGTCGCTTTGCCTTCTCAATCACCATATTCGATACCTGGATATGACGTTCAGGTTTCTCATCGAATGTCGAAGCAATAACTTCCCCGGTAACCGTTCGTTCCATCTCTGTCACTTCTTCCGGACGCTCGTCAATTAACAAAACAACCAGATGAACTTCGGGGTGGTTTTCAGCAATAGCATTTGCCAATTGCTGGAGGAAGATCGTTTTTCCCGTTCGAGGTTGTGAAACTATCAAACCTCGTTGTCCCTTACCAATTGGAGCGAAAATATCCATGATTCGCATCGAAGGAACGTTCACTTTCTCTTCCAGATTGAATTTCTCCGTCGGGAAATATGGCGTCAGGTTGTCAAATAGAATCTTATCTCGAGTTACCTCGGGACTTTCAAAGTTAACTGCTTCAACTCTCAGCAAGGCAAAGAAACGCTCTGAATCTTTTGGCGGACGAATTTGACCGGAAACGAGATGCCCCTTACGCAATCCAAATCTCTTGATTTGCGAAGGAGAAACGTAAATATCATCAGGACCGGGCAGAAAGTTTGATTTGGGAGATCTCAAGAAGCCATAACCATCGGGCAGGACTTCGAGAACACCACTCGCAAAAGCCAATCCGATAGTTTCAGATTGTTTCTCGAGAATTTTGAAAACCAGATCCTGCCGCGGCATACCACTAAAAGCCGGAATGGATAATCCTCTTGCGATTTTATTCAATTCATCGATTTTCATCTCTTTTAATTGAGTTAAATCGAGAACCTGCCCATTCATAGCAGAAAGGTCATTGCGAGTTGGTTCTGTGTAAATGTCCTCGTAGCTGTCGGTCTCCACTGGTGGAGTTGGATTCTGGTAGTTGCGAGGAGCGACACGGGGTCGACGAGGTGGGTTTCCTGGTGTCGAGTCATTGTTCTGTCTATATCGACGCTCAGGATGATTTCCTGGTGCCGAACTATTGTTTTGTCTATATCGACGCTCAGGAGGGTTTGGGTAATTTCTTTCTTTCAAGGTACCATCTTTGTTTAATGTTCTTTTTACTTATTAAATAATCAACACGTAAATATTATCGTGACATTTAAAATGCACAGTTTACGAGTTATGGATTAAAATTACTGAACTTTTCGTTTGAAATTAGATCTTTTGCAAAGCATTCCGAATTTAAAACTGTATACTTAACGCAAAATTATCCACTCTGCTGGGATCAGGTCGGGAAGAAATGATTCTATCAAGTTACCTGAAAATGTTAATACTACCGAATCTAAAAACGAGATTTTTAATATCACATAACATTTACTCAGAAACGATGTTGCCAAGTGTTTCTCGCTCGACCTGTTTCAGATCGCTGCCAAAAAAAAGTTTTGCTAATGGACGAAATCGATCTGGAGTATCTGTAACAAAACACTGCACTTCACCCTTTCCATGAGTCCTGAGAAGACCTTCTCTCAAAAGAACTTCCTCAACTTCAACAGCCGTAGTTTCTGCTGAATCAACGAGCGTGACTGATTCCCCTACAACAAATTTGATCACAGGTTTGAAAAGTGGGTAATGGGTGCAGCCTAAAATTAATGTATCTATTTCTACTTCAGTAAAAGAGCGTAAGTAATCCCTGATAACTAATTCTGCAATATCCCCTTCGAGACGTTCTTCTTCAGCCATCGGTACAAGTAATGGACAAGCCTTTCCGAAAACATCTACAGTTGGATCTAAGGTCTTCAATCTACTCTGGTATCCCTGCGACTGTATTGTCGAAGGAGTCCCAATGACACCAATTCGTCTATTCTTTGAGACATTCAACGCAGCCTTAACACCTGGATCAAGAACCCCAATTAGTGGTGCTCTCAGTAGTTCCCTTAAGTGCAATAATGCAACTGCTGAAACAGTGTTACATGCTGCAACGACAAGCTTTACACCCTTATTGAGTAAAAACAGAGTTGACTCAAGGGCATATCTCTTAATGGTTGAAATTGACTTTACACCATATGGAACTCTCGCCGTATCACCGAGGTAAAGTATTTCCTCACCAGGAAGACGCTTGCGGATGGCTTGAGCAACAGTCAAACCGCCAATACCGGAATCGAAGATTCCGATGGGTTGATCATTTGTATTGGTTATGAGACCTGGAAAAATTACGATTAATGATTTGCCTGGAAGGTGTCCGTTCCCTGCTCACCGATAATTCGTTAAGCAGTTGACATCGTTACTTTGTGAATCCTTTTGTTGTCGTAATTTCCGACGTGGTAAGCCATATACCTGGCTTGCAAACATGTACCAAGATTGTATTCATTACAGAACTCATCTTTAGCAATATAATAAGAAAATATCCATCTGTCAACAAATTAATCAGTTAAGATTATCGATTCGGTCAACTCCGAAGAATTCTTAAACTTCTGCAATTCAAATCCGTATTTTTTGTTTCTACCTGACAGTTTCACTACTTTTCCTGATATATGCTCTGTATATCAAATATCTCATCGAGATTCAAGAAAAAAACATCGACAATATCCGGATCGAAATGGGTTCCACTATTCTCTTTCAACATCTGCAGAGCATTTTCATTCGAAAGTGCTTCTTTATATGGTCTGATATTGGTTAGAGCATCAAAAACATCTGCCACAGCAGTTATTCTTCCCCAGATCGGTATCTTCTCGTGAGTCAAACCATACGGATAACCTTTCCCATCCCATCTTTCATGATGAGTCAGGGCGAAGACCTCTCCTGCCTGCAGTAAATCTGATGAGGAACCTCCAAGAATTCTTGCACCAATAATTGAGTGATTGTTCATCTGTTGACGTTCAACTTTATTCAATTTCCCAGGTTTCAATAATATTGAATCAGGGATGCCTATTTTTCCTACATCATGCATCGGTGAAGCTCTCTCGACTAATTCAACCTCATTCTCTTTCAATCCAATACCCCGAGCCAGTATTCCGCAGATTTTGCTCATCCTCTTGATATGCATAGAAGTGTCTTTATCTTTAAGCTCTGCGGCAAGTGCCAACCTGGTTATTGTCTCTAATTGAGCTTCATACGTTTTCTGTCTCGCTTCGGTTACTTCCCTGAGTGTCTGACGAAGTGCTTTTGTCCTTTCTTTTACAGTCTCCTCGAGCTCGGATCTATGCCTTTTAATCTCATCCTGGGCTTCTTTCATTTTCAGCAGAGATTGAGCTCGAAGCCGAAGCTCAACGACATCGATTGGTTTGGTAATGAAATCATTGGCACCGACTTCAACTGCGCGAAGCCGGTCTTTTTTATTGGATAAAGCGGTAACCATAATGATTGGAATATCAGCAACATCGGACCGTATTCGAATCCGTTGAGCTACTTCATAACCGTTCATTGATCCCAACATCACATCAAGAAGGACCATATCAAAAGACGAATCGATTATTTGCAGCGCAGTAGGTCCATCCGGTGCAGCACTTGATACATACCCCAGAGTATCCAGAATTTCTGTCAGTAGTATTCTGTTGGATTCCTCGTCATCGACGATTAGAATCCTTTTTGGTCGGATCATAACAACCAGAGTAAAAACAACTTGGAACCTTCTCCCCCATTTTTGTACTATACAGAATAACCATTCACATTTCCAAGATCAAGTTTTATGATCAACTCATTGTGTCTGTACAAATGTCTTCATAGAAATGAACCCGAAGAATTGGCTTGCAAGGAATGTTAGTTCTGTGTACATTATCGAAAGGATATCTTTAACAGTCAGTTCAGTTAAGTTGGGCAGATCAACTTAATATTTCTTACAACTATAGGTTTATCATGGCAAAAGTGGATTTACATATCCATTCAAAATTCTCAGATTATCCGACAGAGTGGTTCCTTCAAAAAATCGGCGCAGGTGAGTCGTATTCTGAACCCGAAACACTATATCAACTCGCCAAAGAAAGTGGGATGTCTTTCGTTACAATTACTGACCACAATGCTTTTGAAGGTGCCAATGAGCTTGCTGAAAAATACGATGATGCATTTACGGGAGTTGAATCAACAGTTTATTTTCCTGAGGATGGGTGCAAAATACACCTGTTAATATGGAACCTGACGGGAAAACAATTTGAAGAAATTCAAAATATCCGAAAGGATATTTACCTTACACGCGATTTTCTTATTGAGAATCGACTTCCCCACTCAGTAGCCCATGCAACGGACATCCTTACTCAGAAAATGAGCATCAAACACCTCGAGAAGTTGATTTTGCTATTTGATGTTTTTGAAATCGCCAACGGAGGACGAACAAAATCTTCTAATGAAATCTGGTTTCACTATTTGCAGTCTTTGAAGAAGAGCGGTTTCGAGTCCCTTCAAAAAAAACATGGAATCACACCTCAACACGGCAATTCATGGAAAAAAGGATATACCGGTGGATCAGATGATCATGCGGGATTATGGGTAGGGAAAACCTACACGATGGCTGCTGCTGACAATCTTAAAGACTTTATATCGCATATCAGGGGACGTAAAACACTTGCAAAGGGCAGGAGTGAGGATTTTCAGGGTTTAGTCTTCTCAGTTTATAAGATCGCCTCTGAGTTTTCAAGTACTCAAAGTCAATCCTTTATGAAAGCTTTACCTGTTAATGCTTTCTCACAGCTAATTTTCGGAAAAAGAAAGGTCTCTGTTATCGACCGTTTTACTGCACTGGTAATGAAAGCTGATATCAAAAAAAGATATAAAAGACCAATCGCTGAGTTTATAGAAGGGATATCACGAGAGAAAAACAAATCTATCGAAAAGAACCTTAATTTACTGTATGAGAAGATATCCGACTTTGTCGATGAGGTTCTCTTTGATCTAATTCAGACTGTCCGAAAGTCAATGACGAAAGGAGACATTATCGGTCTCATAAGCGGTCTCTCCAGTTCTGTCCCAGCTTTCTTTTTGCTCGTACCTTTCTTTTCGAGTTTTATCCACATGAACAACAATCGAAAACTCCTGTTTCAAATCCAGGATAAACTTCCAGAAAAGAGCAATAAACGGATATTATGGTTCACTGATACGCTGAATGATCTAAATGGAGTTTCGATAACTCTCAAACAACTTGGATGGAAGTTTTATGCGAATAACATTGATATCAGGATCGTTGCCTCCCTGCTGGAGAAGGAACTTACAGGGGATCTACCTCCGAATATGCTAAACCTCCCGACCGCCTATGATTTTCGACTACCATATTACGAACAATATATCATGAAGGTTCCTTCAATACTTAAAGCATTAAAACTCCTGAATGATTTTGAACCTGATGAAATATTCATTTCAACTCCGGGACCCGTAGGGATGCTCGGAGTATTGATGGCAAGGCTTTTCAAAATTCCCGTAACCGGAATTTACCATTCCGATTTCACGCTCGAATTTGGCGAAATTGACGGGGATGAATCGATAATCGAAGCAGTCGAATCCTTCACGCGTTGGTTCTACCAACTTATGGATAACATCAAAGTTCCAACTTCAGCATACATAGATATTCTCGAATCACGAGGATTTGATCGATCGAGAATGAGTGTGTTTCCCCGCCAGATTGACCACGACACATTCAGATATCGCACGGAGGATGAATGCAAATCTGCTGGAATTGATTTACCTGAAGGATTCAATCTACTTTTTGTTGGTCGTGTTTCAAAAGACAAAAACCTTGATTTTCTTACAAAGGTGTATCGCGAGGTTAGAAAACACCGAGATGATGTCAATTTGATCGTAACAGGCGAAGGACCATATAAAGGAACTATGAAGCGCATGATTGGGAAAGATCCCCGAGTGATTTTTACGGGAGTTCTCTCCTATGATACACTTCCGCGTGTGTATTCACAGGCACACGCTCTCGTTTTCCCGAGTATCACCGATACGTTTGGCATGGCTGTGCTCGAAGCCCAGTGCTGTGAATTGCCAGCAATAGTTTCAGATAAAGGTGGTCCAATGGAGATTGTAATCGATCAGGAAACCGGATATGTTTTGGAAGCGTTGAACTTCGAAGTGTGGGTCAATACTGTTCTTCAAATAATTGACCTGCATGATAATAATCCTGATGAATTCACAAAGATGCGCATCAAAGCCCGGAAGAGTGCATTGAGTAGATATGGGTGGGAAGTAGTACTGAAACGACTCACCAGTCAAGAACTTCAACCTATGCAATCCGACCTGGAACATTGATATACCTCGCAATATTTTCCAATGGATTATGAAGCAGTAATTATCGGTTCAGGTGCAGGAGGTGGAACAACTGCCCACACACTTGCTAAATCGGGTAAAAATGTTCTGATAATTGAGAAAGGACAGATGCTCGGTGATCCTGAAATTATCCAGAATGAGAAGAAGATGCTGATCGACCGGATTGCCTATGATAACAGGAAAATTCGTTTGAATGGCAGAGATAATTCCTGGCTCTACAACAGTGGAATTTCAGGTGGAGGTACTTCATTATATGGCGCCGTAATGCTTCGTCCAAGTCCACAGGATTTTCAACCCGGACAATTCTATCCGGATTATCTTCCCGACTACCTCCACGAATGGCCTGTTAGCTATAACGAACTCGAGCCTTTCTATGAGAAAGCTGAAGAAATGTTCCGTGTTTCAGGTGATAGTGCTACAAATCTTCCAAATATCGGAAACCGGAAAATTCCTTACCCTGGTTGCTCCCCTGATCTCGAACCAATAAATCAAACGATAAAGAGAAGGCTATTGGAAATGGACTTGACTCCATTCCATCTTCCTCTTGCCATAAATTTTGAAACATGTCTGCGCTGTCCGACCTGCCCGGGCTATGGCTGCCCGAACGATTCGCGAGCATCCTCCCTAAATAAGTGTATTAAGCCTGCAATTAAAGATTTTGGGACTGAATTCCTGACAGATGTTGAAGCTATAAAATTTGAAAAAGGGAAAGGCAACAGAATTAAATCACTTTTCTGTAAAAGAAAGGGCACCGGAAGAACCGAAAAGGTCACTGCGGAATTGTTCGTACTTTCTGCCGGTGCAATAGGAAGCCCGGTAATCCTGCAGCGTTCCGGATTGGGAAACAGAAGTGATCAATTGGGTCGTAATTATATGTACCATGCAGGCGCTTTCTGTGCTGGTTTTTTCTTTAAACCAACCGGGACGGCAGATAAATATCTCAAGCAATTGGGTTGGACTGATTATTATTTTGGTAGCCCGGACTTTCCTCACAAATTAGGTTATTCCCAGATGCTGCCAATTCCGGGACCGTTGACAATCAGGAAAGAATCAAGAATCCCTGTTACTGCTGGAATAGCAGAGTTTCTCTACAAGAGACATTTTGCATTAGCAGCAACAGTAGAAGACCTCCCCAACCCCGATAACCGAATTGAATTGCGGGAAGATTCCGTAAACATTACACACCAATTCAGCGAATATGATATTTTCAGAGCAAAATATTTGAAAAAAGATTTGTCACGGGTAATGAGAAAATGTGGGGCTTCATTTGTTGCTGGATTCACATCTGACCGTGATCAGACACACACTGCACATCAGGTCGGAACCTGTCGTTTTGGAAACGATTTGAAAACTTCCGTACTTGATAAGAATTGCCGACTTCACGAAGCGGATAACCTGTTCGTTATAGACGGGAGTTTTATGCCAACATCACTTGGAGTTGCTCCTGCATTAACAATCATTGCAAATGCGTTGAGGGTATCTGACTATCTCATAAGGGAGGGGTTTTGAAGAAAATAGCAATTACAGGCATATCCGGAGTCCTGGGCTCTGCACTCGGAAAACATTATTTGGAAATGGGATGGTGGGTAATCGGCTTCGGTAGAAAAGACACTCTGGAAGGAAACTTCTTCTCAGAATACCATAAAAACTCTCAAACTACAGAAGATGACGCAAAAGAGATACTTTCTTATGATCCTGACATTGTAATCCTGAATTCGGGACAGATTGAAACGGAGATTGGAAAACGTGGTGAACCAAAGATTGATCAATTTGATTCGATAACAAGCATTAATTATTCTTTTCCCGCAAAGTTCTGTTTGGTCTCCTCAAAAAAAGGGATTAAACATCAATTAGACATAATTGCAATTGGCTCGATCGCAGATGGCAGTCCTTCAAGTTTCGGTCCGGTCTATCATGCATCAAAGATTGCGCTTCATTACTTCTTTACAGGAGTCGGACCAATTATTGGCAATACCAATCCGAATATCAGGATGAGACTATATCGCCCCGGGGCAATCAAAGGCCCGTTGGCATGGGCTCCGGTAAATCGACTTAATCAGAAGGGTTATATATTAAGAAAGAAAAGGGTAGATAGTGCTCCAAATGCAGAGCGAGTAGCGAAACATATCGCAAAATTCATCGAGAGCAAGGCATGGATCGGGACTTATGATGAGCCGTTCTCATTCAGAGCTCTCAAACTTATATTCACCCTTTTCCCAAACGCATATTATAAATTGCAACTACTTGGTTGGAAGAAGGGCAGTAAATTCAATAAGTAAACTGAAGCATAAAAGTTAATTATATCTTATGCTTAAACTGCACCAGTACTTTCATCACTCCCGGAATTTCATGGAGCTTCTCACGGATTTCTTCATCTATATTGGGAGCAAACATCTCTTCTTCATCAGTTATTCTAATTTCAATAAACACATGACCTTCTTCCTCTTCTTCAATGAGGATTCGTCTGATCATATTTGCTTCAGCCAGATTCTCACCAGTATGGGGATTGATAACACCTTTGAGGAATTTGTGTACGGTCTCCTTATCGAGTTTGACGTGACCATTTTCGATAATTCCCTGCTCAATTTCCCATTGACGGATGGCGGATTTTAGTCCATCGATTGCCAGTACCGAACAGTGGAGTTTTACAGCAGGCAGACCGTCAAGAGCGTCAGTCAAATCAGCATGTTTTAAAGCCTTAATCTCGTCGACCGACTTCCCTTTAGCGAGAACTGTTGCAACAGATGCAGTAGCAATATTTGATGCACAACCGAATGACCGGAACATTACGTCCTCGACGATTCTCGTATCAGGATTTATCTTCATTGAGTAGGTTATCATGTCACCACAGGCAGCACTACCTTCAGTTGAAACCGCATCAGGATCTTTCAAATCACCTACGTTTTGAGGTGTTGTAAAGTGCTGTATTACTTTTTGACTATATTTTATTGCCATTTTTGGCTCCTTTCTCTAATCTATCTATGTAAAAACGCCTGAGCCTTCATCTTTTACGATAAAAACTAGTCCCACCTTTTCGTTCCGAATGCTCCTCCGGAATAAATGCAGTCATCGATCTTAGGAGATCGACAACTTCTCCAACGCTTTTTATGACTGTATTTACTTCATCTTCGGTATTATATCTCGATAACGAAAACCTGATTGCACCGTGAGCCTCTTCATGTATCAACCCAATGGCAGTTAGTACCTCGGAGGGGACAAGCGACTTCGATGAACATGCAGATCCTGATGAGACACCAATTCCTCGATGGGCAAGGTGCATTAATATCGCTTCACCTTCTATATAAAGGAAGGTGATATTGAGATTGCCGAGAAGTCTTTCATCGGGAGGTGGTCCATTTAACATGGAATGTTCAATTTCAGCAAGTCCCTTTGCGAGTTTTTCCTGCAAAGGTCTGACATGAGATTCTACTTCATCAAGATCACGAACGGCGATCTCTACCGCATGACCAAAACCGACAATTGCCGGGACATTTTCAGTCCCGGGCCGAAGATCAAATTCCTGCGGAGCACCCTCCATGATTCTTTTCGGTCGGTTCTTCCTTCGTAAGAATAGTGCCCCTATCCCCTTCGGTCCATGCAATTTGTGGGCATTAAAACTCGCCAGATCAACTCCCAGTTCCTCGACATTAAACGGCATTTTTCCCAATGCCTGAGCTGCATCAGTATGAAACCATGCACCTTTGGAATGCGATATCTCAGCAAGCGACTTTATATCCTGAATTACACCTATCTCGTGGTTTGCAATCACGATACTGACAAGAAACGTATCTCCATCAATCGCTTCAATCAGTGAATCCGGATTTACGTATCCCTGACCATCAACAGGCAATCGTGTGATTTTATACCCGTCTTTCTCTAACCGTTTGGCAGCATTCAAGACAGATGCGTGCTCGACAGATGAGATTATAAGGTGTCGTTTCTTCGGTCGAGCTCTTGCGGCTCCGAGAACCGCAAGATTGTTCGACTCTGTTGCGCCGCTTGTAAATATCAATTCCTTCGGTTTTGCACCAATTGCACCTGATATCTTCAGGCGAGCTTCATCTATCGCCGTTTCAGCATCGAGCCCGAGATTGTGGAGTGATGCCGGATTACCGAATTTCTCGGTAAAATACGGAATCATCCTATCCAGTATTTCGGGGTGAAGCTGAGTTGTATCGTTATTATCGAAATAAATCATATATCTATTTCAGGTTTCCTGTTTTCTTGATTTTTGGGATGCTCTCATCTCCGGTAAACTCCACCGGCAGCCACAATAGTTCTGCCTGTATATGCCAAGTTCTGAACACATTTCCAGGCTTCGTTTAAATCCATTATTCTTTCGAAATGTCTCTGCAAGGTACTGAATACCAAGTTTCCGTTGTAAACTCTCTCCAACCCTGTGGATGAAGTTAACGTCTTTATGTGGACTCGTTGTCAGGGTTGTCGCAAATGCTTCGGCATTAGTTTCAACAGCATATCGAGCAGTTTCCTCAAGTCGGAATGAAATGCATATCTCGCAGCGCTTTCCGCCTTCAGGTTCATTTTCCAAACCTTTGACTGCATTCAGCCAGACTGCTGGATTACGACTCGCTTCCAAATACTCAATTTCAAAATATTTCGAAAGTCTGGCTACTTCAGCTTCTCGAGTATTATATTCGTTCTCCGGTTCGATATTGGGATTGTGAAAATACGCTAATATTTTCCAATCATTGATCAATCTCTCATACGCAACTGTTGCATCAGGAGCACAACAAATATGTATACAGAGACTAGTCATCAACTACCTTCACGTGAAAGTATAGAAGCGATGAACAAACGAATTGCATTATCAACTTGATCCTGGAAATAAACAGAATTCCTACTCATATATTCCGAAGCATCCTCTGTGGTTATCTCAATCCCTCGTTCTCTGGCGATTTCTTCAGTTACAATCTGCATCTCCAGGGCTTTGACAACAGATTCCGCAAGGTGCAGTGGATTACCATTTTGCATCATACCTTTCAGCACATCTCTTAGATCCGGTTCGAATAGATTACGATCACTTTCAAGCCTGTCTAATGAACTACCCATTGTGCAACCTCCTGTTCTTTGAAAGGTTTAGCCTGAATTACCTTTTGCTCACCATTGAAATCGATCTGAACTTCCAGTTCATTGTCCGAATATCTGCTGCTGCAATATCGACCAGCAATTCTTGCTGCAATTTCAAACACACTGTCATCTATCTTATCCTGTGGACATTCCACCAACACAATCGGGCCGGGAATATCAATCACTTCAACTCGAATAAAATTCCCGACATGCTTATCCAGATACACATTTTCCTGTTCATCACGACCAACGATAATCTTGACGTCAGGATTTATTCGCAAGTGTCTACCAACTCTAAGCATCCTGTAATCTTCAAAGGTCATCCCCTCCTTTCCGGATGATACCCATACATCCTTGACCTTGTTAGCAAAAGCCGGATCGGTCAGAATACAACCACCCGCCGGAGTTGGATATTTCGTCAAGCCGTAAGTTTCTGCAAGTGCAATTTGCGGCTTACGATTACGTCCACTCAAACCCATTAGGTTCTCTCGATTAAGAATACCAACTTTCACGGGATGAGTTTCCGGGAGTAACTTTGCGGATAAAGGTCGAACTAATTTATCTTTCAACTCGGTCTCAGCCGAAATCAGGGTAAGTTGGTGCATACCCTGTGACATTGGCCTCTGTCCTAACACCTCACCTGTGAAAATAAAATCTGCACCTTCCTGCTCCATGATTCGCTTTGCGATTTTCAGCATGTGAATGTGGCAGTCAACGCAAGGATTCACATTCTTACCGTATCCATGACGGGGATTGTGTATTACATCAAGATATCCCTCTGACATATCAACATTGCGTATGGTAATGCCTTTATCCTTAAAGATTTCCATCGCTGTCACCGCATCCTCATCAGAGATCGTCGAGTCTTTCTTCTTCTTCCTGACTGGCAAATCAGCAGAATAGAGACCCGAATAAAAATGCAATGCCAGAACCTCAACACCCTGTTCGGCAATCAATATTGCTGCCAGACTGCTGTCCAACCCTCCGGATAGTAACCCGATTGCTTTATGATTAAATGCTGACAATCTCTAAAAAAACTCCCTGATAAACCAAAAGGCACGATATCTCGTGCCCCTTGAAAATTACTGTCAGCACCGATATCCTAATCTCGCCCAATCCAATCAACCAACAAATGATACGGTGAAACTATCTGTTAGATAGCTGTTCAAAGGTTTCTTTAAAAATTGTCCGACTTTTTTCATCAAAAAGTACGAACCTCACTACGGACGGGTATTCATGTATCTTCTGGTGCTCAATTACCGTTCTAAGCATGATTTCTGCTGATTTTCCCATGGCAAATCCTCCGATCCCGGTTCCAAGAGCGGGAAAAGCAATAATCCTTAGATTATTGTCAGCGGCAATTCTCAACGAATTCGTTGTTGATTCTTCAATCGACTCCGCTGAAGGTACATCTCCAAGATGCATCACTGCAGCATGTATGACACACTTTGCAGGAAGATCACCTGCTTTAGTCAGAACAGCATTTCCGAGTTCGGTTGGACCGAGTGCATCACATTCATCCTGGATTGATTGACCACCTTTTATTCGAATTGCACCGGCGACACCGCCTCCGAGGAGAAGATTTGTATTCGCAGCATTAACAATTGCATCGACCTGCACTGAGGTAATGTCTCCGCGAACTATCTTTATCCGATCACCCATCATCCTTCTTCAGATCTTCATCAATAACCTTCTTCAGTGTATCCCAACTCGATTGCAATCCTTCTGATACAACCTTTGTAAAACCCAGTACCGGCATAAAATTTACGTCCCCATTCCATCTCGGAACGATATGCACATGCAGGTGTCCCGGCAAACCCGCACCAGCTACCCTTCCAATATTTATACCAATATTAAATCCATCAGGATTGTAGGCTTTCTTTAACCATCCTGTTGCTCTGCGAACCAAATCAAAAAGTGATGTCAACTCACCTATTTCAAGGTCATCCATGTCACCAACATGTCTTCGAGGTGCTACCAACAGATGACCATTGTTATATGGATAAAGGTTCATCATCACAAAGGAATCATTTTCCCTGTGCAAAACGAGTTTCTCACGATCATCGTCCGTCGAATCCGCCTCGCAAAGGAAGCACTCTCCGGGTTTCCGGACGGCAGATCGAATATATTCAAGTCTCCAGGGCGCCCACAATCTTTCCGGTTTATCGCTCAACTCGTTCCTTCAGCTCGTTTAGCTTCCCATTCCTCGACAATCTTCGATTGAATCTCGTGGGGAACTTCTTCGTAATGGGAAAAACTCTGTCGATGTAACCCTCGTCCACCAGTTAGTGATCTGAGTGTGCTGGAATACATGTGCAATTCAGCCAGCGGTGCTTTAGCGCGGATAAGTTGGAAAGTGCCATCCTGTTCCATTCCCATTATCTTACCGCGTTTGGAAGAAATATCTCCCATGACGTCGCCCATGAATTCCTCTGGAACTCTAACCTCGAGATCTTCTATTGGTTCGAGTATTACCGGTTTGGCATCTCTGAATACTTTCTTGAAAGCCATTGATCCCGCCATCTTGAAAGCGTTCTCAGAAGAGTCAACAGTATGATAACTTCCATCGAAACAGGTAACTCTAACATCAACTACCTTATTTCCTGAAATTACACCATCCACCATTGCCATCTTAACACCCTTCTCAACTGCGGGAACGAATTTACCGGGAATAACACCACCTACGATTGCATCGACAAACTCGAAATCTTCACCACGTTTTCTGGACTCGAGACGTAGCCAGCAATCTCCGTATTGACCGCGACCACCACTCTGTTTCTTATATTTTCCCTGACCTTCGGCGTTACTTTTGATAGTCTCACGATAGGGAATATGTGGTTCCTCCTGGTCAACCTCTACGCCAAATCGATCCTTAAGCCTTTCCATAATGATGTTAAGGTGAAGTTCTCCCTGCCCCGAAACAATCAATTGTTTCAGTTCAGGATTGTATTCAAATTTGAATGATCTGTCTTCTTCATGCAAAATGTGAAGAGCGTTGGAAATCTTCTCTTCATCACCTTTATTTCGCGGCACAATCGCAGTTCTGGCAACTGTTTCGGGAAAATCGATGCCTTTTAATACCAAACCGTCTTTTGCGACAGAGAGCGTATCTGAAGTATGAGTATCCTTTAATTTGACAAGTCCTCCCATATCCCCGGCAATAACCGAATCGGCATTTGTCCTTGTTTTTCCGGTTACAGTAAACACCTGTCCGATCTTTTCCGTCTGACCGCGCGAAGTGTTTCGACAATCGCTGCCACCTTTCAGGCTACCGGAATAGACTCTGAAGAATGAAAGGTCACCAACATGCTTGTCCGAGACTGTTTTGAATACTAATGCAGCAAAGGTGCCATTTGAGTCGCTATGCACATCTATTTCCTCACCACCAACCTCTTTTGTCGCTGCAAAATCTGGCATATCTACCGGTGAAGGTGCTGTGTTAACCAGAAAATCAAGCAGCAGGCTTGTTCCTACCTGACGTTTAGCAGCTCCGCAGATTAGTGGGAATAAGGTTCCATCGCGAAATCCTTTCCGAAGTCCTGTAATCATTTCTTCAGCAGTCAAACCATCATTCTCAAAGAACTTCTCCATCAATTCTTCATCGTTCTCTGCGACGGATTCAACTAATCCCTGCCTGATTTCTTCAGCCTTATCCTTTAATTCGGCGGGAATGTCACTGGTGCTCTTAATTCCTCCATCAGGATTATAAGTGACGAGTTTCATTGCAATCAGATCTACTATCTGGTTGAATCTTTCACTTCCGGGATTAACGGGAAATTGAAGCTGAGCTATAGAACCGAACCTTTCACTCAGCGCATTAATAACGGCATCAAAATCGACATTTTCTTTATCGCAATGATTAACAAAGAAGAATCGTGGGATATTGACCTCTTCGGCAAATCTCCACACAAGCTCGGTACCAACTTCAATGCCAGATGAAGCATTAATTAGAACACCTGCTGCATCAGCTACACGCACTGCTCCTTTAACCTCACCGGAAAAATCGGTGAATCCGGGAGTATCCAAAAGGTTAACCTTTACATCCTTATGGAAACCGTTAACGATTGTCGTTGAGATTGACATCTGTCTTGATATCTCATCACTGTGATAATCACATACTGTGTTCCCTTCCTCAATGACACCCATCCGAGTTATAACACCCATGCGGTGCAGCATGGATTCAGCGAGGGTGGTCTTTCCAGCGCTCTGATGAGATATCAGAGCTATGTTCCTGATTTTGTCAGAGTGAGCTACTTTCAAAGTGTTTATCCTCCGGGGGAAAATTCGTATTTTTTGCTAATCTTACATAATATTAAATAAACCACCTTAAGTCAAGAAAAAGTATGATTAAAGTGATATTAACATTTCATTTTTCGATCGATTAAAAACAATCACACTCTCAACCAAATACTTTAATACTATGAGCCAATATCTGCCTTTTTAAATAATGTGTGATTATCTTAGAATCAACGAAATCATCGACCGGAATATCTGATTCAGTTGCGTAACTAAACGCTTATATATATTGTGTTGTAGCTTAATCATTGACTTATACTTAATGAGATTTCTATATTATATTGGTTTAAAGTAAAAAATACTTTGACAATTCTATTCATTAAGTTTTTTGAATTGTTGATTTTAGAACTTTCATCGGAGAAACTCATGCGTTACACCGCTACAATCATAATTTTAATCCTGTTACTTTCTGTCCCACTATTCGCTCAAGAACTTGGCAGTGTTTCCGGATCTGTGAGTAACCAGAATGATGAAGCAGTAGCAGGTTCAAATATAATACTCACGAGTCGTGGTGAAAGACCACTTAGAGCCCAGTCAGATGAAAATGGTAATTTCAATTTCAATGAGGTTCCCATTGGTGAATGGACAATTCAGGTTACCGGGCGAGGTTATCTCCCCTTCCGTGAAGAAATTGAAATTGCTGTCGATCAGGCGGTTGAACTTGAAATTGTACTTGAAGTTGCTGGTGGTCGCGG
>CAYLYZ010000101.1:0-21476 GCA_964387885.1 uncultured bacterium
AACAGCAGCATCCCGGATACAAAATGAATCTACACACAAATTAGGACTTGACACAATAGATTCTGCTTCTGTTGAAGAACCGACAAATATCTTGGGATTAAACATACTTTTGCCTTACTAAAAGAAAATATGGAGATTAACTATTTGCTTTCAAAACTAATACATTTGTTTTGAGTGTTTTAAGTATAACACACAAACCTACTGGAGTCAAGATTTACTTTATATATTACCTCCACTGTCTAAATCAATTTCTTCATTATTAACTTTCTCTAGGTAGTATTGGTTCTGAATAGGAATCTTCCAATTTGCATCTGTGTCAGCTGATCACAATACTACATCCTTGGGAAACTTTTCCTTTGGGTTTCTCAGGAAATAGAAATGTGGATAACTGTTATTAATCAACCAAAATGATTTACCTATGTGTCCGAACTAACCAGGCAAACGCACGATCTCAAAGATGAAAAAAGCACATGTACACTCCCATCTCAGGTGAAATCACCGAACGTGAACCATCCAACGGCTACCTGATCATGCAAGGTGGTGTCCCGGAAGTAGAGGACTTTATCAGCAAGTACAGGAAGTAATACCTGAGTCAAATCCTCCAAGCTGTCAAAGCAGTGAGAGAATGGGAATTGAGTGTCGACAGGCGTCCCCTTTTGATCGAAAAACAATGACTTATGTGTCAGGCGAGGGCGTCTGACACCACTTTTTATTTTAAACTGCCAGATTACGCTTCGCTTGAAATCAGGCAGTAACAACTAAAATTAACATGCGAAATTACTCTCATGAACTGCTATAAAGGTAAGATAAGAAGCTGATCTAAGGTCGCTCCTTTTCAAAAACTGAATACAGGACTGGTTTCTGACTGAGATTTTCGAAATACTCTGCGAGTAAATCAACACAGTAAATGCATCTGCCATGTTCTGAAATTGATTTTTCAGCAACCTGCCTCTTTTCACCCGAAATATGCTCAGCCAGTTCAGATATATCACCTCTGTTCATAACCTGAAAGACTTTTCGACGTCGGGCGTTTTTGAGGATTTGGGTTAATGTTTGCTCGAAAATGTTTCCCAGTGATGGCGCTGTCTGATAAATGCAGAAATGTACTTCCCCGTTAAAGTTAATCGTGTATATATAACCATTTGGATTCAGGTGAAGAAAATCTCTGCACCTGCAGATGGGATTTTTTTCGATATACTGCCATTCATCATTAGCAGTCGCCCACTTAGCTCTACCAATAGGTAAGATTTGATTGGTTTTCCTTGTGCCGTATGTGATTGTTCCCCGATCGAAAATGTGATTGAGGGACATTATTTTAGATGGCTGTATTGCGCCAAAATCTTTTATTAGAACATCGATTAACAGTTCAGGATTTTCAGGATTCAATCCCTGTTCAATATGCCATGTATCATTTCCGTAGACATAAAATGAATTCACACCAAGATCGAGCAATTCCTCCACTCTTTTTATAGTCTTTTTCCTGTCTTTAGCCCAGAAACCCAATGTTTGGACAGTCAATTGTGTGAGATAGGTAAAATTGCGAGATTGAATAGACTTGAGAGTTTTTTTCAGTAACTTTGGATTTGTAAAAGGTTCACCACCGCTGATTCCAATGGTTTCAACGGCTGCGGGTAAGTTATTCACTGCTCGTTCAACTTGCTCTTCTGTCATAGATTCACCTTCGGGACTGCCACAAAAGTAACAATGACGACATTTGAATGGACATTTGCGAGTGATCAGCAGCCAGATACTCCGACACACGATCTTTGTTTTTCCTTCACGGAGTAATTGGAAGCGTTTTGCAGCTTTTTTGTTTAAGCCTTCCAATAACTGTTCTACAGTTTTCTCTTCTGTCATGAAACACCTTTTGCTGGTAGATTAGGTAATAATTAGAGCTTAAGATAGGTATAATAAAATTTTTTCAAATGACACGAATAACTGACAAAGAAGATTTATTTTGCTATATTATATTGGAAGTATTCAGTGAATGACCGGATCAAGTCATATAGTTGTAGATAGAAATGGTAATATAGCATTTCTTGGAGGTCCTGTTATTGCGATCCAGACCGTTCTGGAAAAACAATATCTTATGTCACATATATGCAAACTGACCGCTTTGTCTCTATGTTCCTCGCGACGTCGAACGCACTTCAAAACTTTGGGAAATACAATATATATTTAATTAATTACAGGTGATAACTAACTAAATGCCAGACGAAATCCGATGCTGTCACCTCTACCGCTGACACGGCGCCTGCTGCGATATGCAGATCTACAAAAATCCGGCACACTATGCCACGAACCGCCACGCAGAACGCGGGAATGGGAATCACCATCTTCCGTCCAGGCACTTCCATCAGTGGGTGCTCCATTATAGTTGTCCTGCCAGATATCCGAACACCACTCCCAGACATTTCCATGCATATCGTATAATCCCCAGGAGTTGGGTTTCAATTGACCTACACGATGCGTCTGACCGAATGAGTTATCATCGTGCCAACCCACCTGATCAAGATCGGAATCATCGTCGCCTGAATAAAAACGGCTTGATGTTCCAGCACGACAGGCGTATTCCCATTCTGCTTCAGATGGTAACCGATAGTTACGATCAGGATTTGGTAGATTTAATCTTTTAAGAAATTGGAGAATATCCCACCAGGAGACACTTTCGACCGGGCGAGCGCTGCCTTTTGTATCAGCCGGATTCTTGCCCATTACTCTTTCCCACATAGCCTGAGTAACCGGTGTTGTTTGCATGTGGAATGGTTTAACTGTTACTTGATGCTGTGGCCTTTCTCCGTCGTAACTTCCCGCTTCGTCTTTCGGTGCTCCCATCGTAAATGTCCCACCCGGTATTGCGGCGAACTTCAGACCCGGCAGAGGTCCGTCAATTATTTCAATTTGATCGGTGGTGTTCTTAACTGTTAAATGGTTTAAAATCAGCTCGAAATTACGCGGGCGTATTTTGTAGTCAAACCTAATGCAATTATTAATCAGATCATTTATTCGAGATGAAACATATTCAACTTTCTCCATGTAGCCATATTGTTTTAACCTGTTGGTTATTCCCTCTCTTTCAACATGCAATTTCCTTTTAATGCTGGCCAGAACATCATCACGATGGGTTCCGGAGAAGCAGATATTTCCTGTTAACATCTGGAAAAGGATAACACCAAACGACCAGATATCCGCTTCAGAACCCGCATATCGTCCCATGATCTGCTCCGGAGCCATATAAGCAGCAGAACTTGCTTTATGGGCTTCTTCCATTCGACTACGGTTGGTCTGTAATGATTCTCCGGCATCGGAGTCGAGGATTACTACTCCACCCGAACTTGGTAATACAATTTTACTGTAATCAATTTTTTTGGTTTGTATTGCTTCACTAATGTCGGAGTTTGATTTGCTAATACTACTTGTATCAACTGGTGAAACATTTATGGGTTGTATGTCTTTGAAAGTTCGAAACACCTCATTAACTCCGAAATCCATAATTTTTATATCACCGGAACCTGTCATCATAATGTTGCATGATTTCAGATCTTTATGATGGAAACCTTCGGAATGGGCGGCCTTAAGAATTATGGCGATCTGTTTTGCGATCCTGATTGCATCTTTCTCTGAGAGTTTAGCATCTGATTGTCCGGAAATATATTGTTCCAAATTACCGCCGTCAATGTACTCTAAAACAGCATATTTGATTTGGGATTTCAGACAAAGGTCAAAGTAATGTACAATGCCATTCTCTGTGACCTTTTCCAACTTCTCTGCTTCTTGTAAAAGTTCATTAAGCGCTTCGTCGTCATCTTCCTTAAGATCAAAAAACACCTTTAGCGCTCTGATTTCATCTAATTGAATATCAGTTGCTCTATAAACAGCAGCAAAACCACCAATACCAATGAGTTTGTCGATTTTAAACCGATCGTCGAGGATGTAGTCCTTCTGGATGTCCTTGATATCGATGGTTTCTCCCCTATCGTCTTTTACGATTTTTGGAGATGAGTCAACTGGAACGCATTTTGGACAGAACTGTTCTTCATCCCCAATTTGGGCTCCACATTTGTTACAAAATGCCAAATTTCTTTCTCTCTAATTCTGTTTCTCTCTCTAATTTAAGCCTTACCAAACCTTGAAATTTCCATATTTTACGCGTGTTGATAAGTTATCCTTGTGATGCCTGTCAAAATAGAAGGCATTTTTTAAAAGAAATCAAAAGCCGGGATGGGTACTGCGCAAACTGCAAATCAATTCCGCTGTTAATGTAGTTTAGACGGTGCTTATCCCTTCACAATTTGTTGAGTTGAAACTACATTGCAGCAAAATTCTAAAATCATTCCGTAAGTTCAATTTGTCATTTACAGAATCATTTCTTTTCACATGGGTTAAATTATACTTCTTTGATTCAGGAAATCAAGTTTAAAGTCATTCAACTGGAAGATTTGGATATTACGTTGTGAGAAAACAACAAGACAGGAACACCTTCCTGTGCTCAAAATTGGTACTGAAATTAAATGGTATATTATTCTTTGCTATCTACCCTTATCGCACTAAAACCAACTTCAAGGTCTTTAAGCCCAACTCACTCTCCAGACGGCAATAATAGACTCCTCCTGCCAGCTTTTCGGGAGTCCAGGTTATTGTTTGTAGACCGACTGTCTGTTCACAATCAAAAATATTAGATACTTCGCGACCAGATGAGTCATGGATTTTAATCCGGACTGGAGTTTGTTTGGGAATGTAGTAATTGATTCTGGTAGATGAATTGAATGGATTTGGATATGCACTAATCAGATGCAATGATTGAGGGAATATCGATTCCGGAAAACTGTATTGATTGATTCCCTCATCTTTGAAGAGCTCTTTGTAAAGCTCAAACAAACGATTATAATATTCAGACCGTTTGTTTTTATTGGTGATTAGACCGCAAGCTATTAGAAACTCAATTAAATCAATTTCTGAGAAGACGGAGAGACGATTATTGCCTGTATTTTTGACTTCAAGAAGGGCATCTTCATATTCTTGTTTTGCTTCATTGAATTGCCTCTGGTCGATAAGGCAGCGTGATGCATGATATTTAAACACGTGACTGTTTCGGATTCCTGCAAACATTTCTGAGGCATAAAGTAGAACATCACGTAATTCACCAATTCTAAAACCTGCTGCTTTATACGCTGAGCGAGAGTAAGTAACCGCTGCCAATAACTCGTTTTCCGTTGAGCGTTGATTGGTCAACACCTGATTGCATACCTGCACAACTTCTCCGAATTTACCAGTCTTCCATAATTTACAAATCAATTCCCTGCGATCCGGATTGATGTCATCTATGCCCGGTAAAATTCCATCAGCCGGTGGATTCCATAAGATATTGTCACCTGAAAACCAGTCTTCATTTACCATATCCGCTGGCAGACCGTAATAATTTCCGGTTGCATCTACGAGTAGTTCATCAAAATCTGTCCAGATTGACAAGCCATCCGGTATAATGCCTTCAAGGTCAATAATGTTATTATTATTAATTGTTGGATTGCTGCCAGAGAATAGCATTATCTCATGATTAGAATTGTCTATAATTCTGTTTGCTCTTTGTTCTGCAGGTGAGAGATTTGGAAGAGAAACATTATGGGCTGAAATCCCGGCATTTCGGTTTTCAAATATTTTACAGTTCTCAACTATTGGATTTGCAGCATATAAGTATAAACCTGTTCCACATTGGGTTATTTCAGTACTGCTGATTCGCACATCATCCGGGTCAGATGAGGTTATTATAATTCCATATTCACCACAGTTTTTTATCAGGTTTTTGGAATTCTGAGCATCATCAATTCCAACTGCTACACGAGAATTGTAAATCTTGATTCCGGAAAAGGTGCAGTTATTTATGACGACGTTTGAGATTTGCACCGATCCGGCAAAGTTACTCAGGTTAGATACATTAATTCCGGAAAAAGCGTTTGATATTTGACAATGATGTATCCTGCTCTGATCAGCGGTTCCTATGAAGTTGATACCATCCCAGTTTTGCTGGTCAGAAGAGGTTAATTTTATTGGCGATACAGGCGAACCGCCAAATTCAACCGAACCTTCAATCCAAATACCGGTCTCGTGTGCAGCCCTTATTTCGGTTCCTTGTTGTATTGTTAATCTGTCATTTGGTGTAATTATCAGATTTGAGGTCAGTTTGTACGTATCGTGTAATATTTCAGTTTCAGCGTCAACATCCAATTCAACATCATTTATACCTATCAGGCAATAGTCATTCATGTTCTCGAAATAGACATGATCATTGATATTCTCACCGCGTTGTTCATGCATAAACCGGGTCATTCTGACTGTCCGGAAATCATCTGCTTTAGAACCTCCGAAAATCCCAAGGTCTACCGGGCTGCCGTCTGGATCAAGGGTGGAGATTGAAAAACCTGCATTGATGCATGGTGAATCAAATAAGAGGTGAAGATCGCTGTTTTCAGCATCTACGAACTGTGGATTTTCAGCAATGTTATGAAACTCTTCTGCCTCCCATCCTTCCCAGTTTTCTGTTGGAATAAAATTACCGTTGAGGTTGCAGAATTTAAAAGAGTTTTCCGCTTGAGGTTCAACCTCATACGTGACACCGATATCGTTATCGTAGATTATGCAGTTACGAATGGTTACATCAAATTCATACTCACTATTAGCTATGTATATCCCTGCCGTGCGGTCGACATCCATACCCTCCCGTCTCCCGTATTGCCGATTGTGGTAAATCGAGCAGTTCTCAATTAAAGCATCACCACGGACAGTGATTGAACCGTCCCTGCTGGCAAAAACCTGCTCTTCGTTATTCATGAATCCGATGCCATTGTTTTCGGTAACAATGCAGTTTTTCATCACGAGTTGAAAATTGTCCCGACCATCCGCATCATGATACACAGCATGATCACCGTAATATCGAAATCGGCAATTATAAACCTCCATTAAAGCTCTGATTTCGTTATTTCGGCCACGGAAAACCTGTTTAAGGCATGCGTCGCTGGTATGTTCAAAATCGCAGTTAAGGAAAATATTATGTCCGCTGTAAACGTGAACTAAGGATTCATGAGCATGGTGGAAGTAGCAGTTGCGGATAATGTTCGGATTCCCCTCAACGTATTCGGTCGATATTTGCAACATCTGATTGCATGATTCGGAATCAAAGCTGTTGTAGAACTCACATCCGGTAATTATAAATCCCTCGGCTGGCTGCGGAGCCGATGGGTGACTGCTTCCCAGGGCAATTGAATAGTACTCAGGGCTATACTCTGCAAAACCTCCCTGATGACTGTAAAATTCATTATTCAGAAGATCAGGTCGATTTTGATCTCCATTGCCTTCACCGCGGAGGATTAACTTGTAGAGATGGAAATAGCAATCTTCAATTAACGGTGTTTGCGACTGATGTCGATTTATATCTATAAATATATTCTGATCAACTGTATTATTGGAGAAATATTCAACTGTTTCTTCAGGATTCCACTCGAAGTCAAGATAGTTCTCGATCAACTGCCGATCTTCGTTGGGATTTGCGCGCGAAAAAGAAGCACCGTTCCAAAATTGGGTGTTTGTTATGGAAACGTCTGAGACTTCCTGCATGCCATCTAATGACTCGATATGTATGTATATACTGCATGACCGCGGATTATCCCAACCTTCTTGAGGACGACCGAAAACAACCTGTTGATCTTCGGTACCTTCAATTATTAGGGAGGCTCCATTGATAAAAAGAAGATAAAACGGACCTCTGGGATCACCCTCGAATTCTTCATTTTCTCTTGTAAGGGATTGGTTATGGTAGACAAATGTCCCGGCGCGAATGGTAAGGTTAACGCCATCGAAAACCATGTTGTCGCGAATTTGCTGGTGGTTCTGGAAAGGAGCTGCCCGGTTTCCGTCCCAGACGATATCATTCTGTGGGATTTCCAGACCTGAGACAGATCCGGGAAGGGAGGTAAGAGAAAGAAAAGAAAAAATACAGAAGATTGCGAGCAAACGAGACATATTAACTCCGATGCAAGTATTCAAGTGCCTATCAATATAAAAGATAGTAAAATGAATACCTCTTGGCAATATGTAGACCTGTCCTATTTAGGTAAAACAACCGGTCTTATCACAAAGGCACCATGGTTATATTTCTTTCCTGTTATGTTCCAAATGGACGAAGTGAATCTAATCTGCCAGATTACGCTTCACTTGAAATCAGTCAGAAACCGTTTTCATCTCAACAACGTATCAGTATGACTTCGGACTAACTAAAATTTCACGGACAGATTCGCCTTCATCTGTCCAGCGAATTTCTAACAGCCAGCAGTTATCAGGCATCAGATCCGGGAAACTGTCAGCCCACTCGACGATTACGATACTATCATCATCAAACAATTCGTCGATCCCGAGATCGTAAACCTCCTCCTCCGAGCGATCGAGATAAAGGTCGATATGGTTGATTGTAACTGTACCCGGGTATGTCTGGATATGAATGTAACTCGGACTGGTTACTTCACCCTGATACCCAAGCCCTCTGCAAATTCCTGTCGTAAGCAGGGTTTTTCCGGCACCGAGCTCACCGATAAGGGCAACCGTATCTCCCGGTTGTAGAAATTTTGCGAGTTCTTTGCCCAGGTTGAAAGTCTCGTCGGGAGATTGGGATTTAGTTCTGAATGGTCTGCTTAAATCCAGATTCAAGTTTGTTTTGATTTCCGTTAGGTTCAACTTTTACCCTATTGAATAAAATACGATTTCTAAACAGGTGATCAAATACACTGAAAGTTTTTTTTCGGTCAAAATCTTTGAGAGATACTTGCACTTTTTAAAATCCCGATATATATTTTTATTTCTTAAACGACTGCTCATCTTTCACGGTGGGTTAGGACTTTAGAAAACCTGGGGATGTAGCTCAGTTTGGTTAGAGTGACGGCCTGTCACGCCGTAGGTCGCGAGTTCGAGTCTCGTCATCCCCGCAAAAAAAAGGGCGGCCCGTTAAGGTCGCCATTTTTTATTTTAAATGGTTCCATGACCAGCATTTCAAAGATACTTACACAGTCAATCCGAATAATTTCGTTTGTGGCATTGATTTTTCTCCTTTTCGGATGCTCCCGGAAAACACCGTCCACAGATAAATCGACCTCGGACACAGGGCACGGCTATGCCGACCCCACCGAACAAAAAGAACCTTACAAATATTTCACCGATCTAACACTCCGGGAACAGCAATATATCTATCACCTACTCAAAGCCTTATCTTTGAACGAAAAAGAAAGCCTGATAACCGAACTCGAATCCGCCCGACAGTTTGCTTCTCCTGCGGATAACAGAGCTCTGACAGAATTAGTAGACTACATCAGAACTGGGGACGCGCAGTCGCTAAAGAGATACAGAACCATCCGGAAAGAGAGCAATGCACAAACTGTAAGATTCGATTTTCAGGTTCTGGATATGATAGACGTTTCTTCCAATAACTTCCCACTCGATGGCAAAGTGCTGATAGGGGACACCGAGTTCGATGCTGAACTAAAACTTGAACATAACCGGATGGGGGGTGTGATAGATGTTAAGGTTATCTCGAGAGAAGAAAAAGGAGATTGACTCCTTTACCCTAAGATCGATACTGTTTATCTAACTTAGAAAGCAGGGAATTGTAGGAACATAAAAAGCCATATTCAATGAAATTAAAAAATTCTAATACACCTTCGCTTTCAGGCGGGATAAGAATTCGACAATTAATCTCCAAACTTAACATTTAGGAATAGTTAACTTCACAACCATGTGTAATCTGATTATATTAGATGTAATGCTGAACATTCTCATAAAATTCAAGCCAAAACCGCACATGAGGCAATCCTGAACCAGGAATACAACGACCGCATTAATTCACCTGACCAACTTTCCGGTGATGCTGATGTAGAACGAGCGTTACGCCCGGTCACGTGGGATGACTTCGTCGGGCAGAAAAAGGTTGTCGATAATCTTAAGGTCTTTCTGCAGGCTGCAAAAAACCGTGGCGAAGCCCTCGACCATTGCCTGTTCTATGGACCTCCAGGTTTGGGAAAGACAACACTCGCCCATCTGATTGCTCATGAACTTGGTGTTGAACTCAGGCTGACCTCAGGTCCGGTTCTCGAACGTCCCGGTGATCTTGCAGGACTGCTCACTAACCTCGGCAAACATGATGTGCTGTTTATCGATGAGATTCACCGGCTGAACAACGTTGTCGAGGAGTATCTCTACCCGGCGATGGAAGACTTTTCGCTCGACATCATGATCGACAAAGGAGTTGCTGCCCGGTCGATTCAGATAACACTTCCCAAGTTCACTATGATCGGTGCAACCACGCGAGCCGGTATGCTGACAGCACCTCTTCGTGCGCGGTTTGGGATAACCAACCGTCTCGATTATTACAGCCCTCAAGAACTCAAACAGATCATTTTCAGGTCTGCAGGTTTGCTGAACGTTCCCATCGATGAAGAGGGAGCTACTGAAGTTTCCTGGCGCTCTCGAGGTACACCTCGAATCGCCAATCGTCTCCTCAGGAGATTGCGTGATTTTGCTGAAGTGGATGGTGACGGAAAAATTGACCTCGAAATAGCAAGACACGGACTGAGCCGCCTCGAAATCGATCCCAACGGGCTCGACGAGATGGATTTGCGAATCTTAAGGACAATAATTGATAATTTCGGAGGTGGTCCTGTCGGATTGGGAACCGTGGCAGTAGCGGTTGGTGAAGAGCAGGACACCATTGAGGAAATTTATGAACCGTTTCTTATCCAACAAGGTTTTATCGAACGGACACCTCGTGGAAGAAAAGTAACTATGCGTGCCCGGAATCTCTTTGGCAGCAAACCCGGAAAGAAAAGCCAGACAGCTCTATTTGAATAATTCTAACATGAATTCCGCAATTATAAAGAGTGGTGTCAGGCGTCCTCGCCTGACACCTAAGTCGTTGTTATTACGTCAGGCGAGGACGCCTGACGACACTCTTTTTCGCAATACCTGATCCTGAATTTTGAACCGTTTACCACCAGAACTTACAGTAAATATTCCCGACAATCGCATCGCCCAATACCCAACCGAGCAGCGCGATGCATCTCGGATTCTTGTTTACGATTCGAACAGTCGCAAAGTGATCCATATCGGAAATTTTCCGGATATCGTAGATTTCCTTGCCGGAGAGCTGATAATCCGAAATAACACACGTGTGATCCCTGCGTTAGTTGATGGAAAGAAATCCGGAGGCGGTGCCGTTCAAATTCTTTTCCTCGTAACCAACCGCAATTTTGAACATGATTCGGGTGAAAGTGAGATTGAAATCAAAGCCTTAGTCAATCCGGGCAGGAGACTCAAAAACGGACTCAGGATAAGTCTGCCGGAAGGAGCATTTTATACGTTAGGTGAAAAAGCACCAGGAGGAAAATGGTCGGGAGTTTGGAAATCGGAAGGAGGAGATTCATTTTCTTCGTGGCTAGGTAGAGCGGGAATGTCACCTTTACCTCCTTACATCAGGCGCAAACCGGACGGCTCTGACCTCGAGCGTTATCAGACCGTATACGCTGAGCAATCCGGTTCACTCGCCGCTCCGACAGCCGGTCTGCACTTTACTGAGGAGATACTAAAGAGTTTAAAGAATCGAGACAACCTAATAGAATCGGTGACTCTTGATGTTAGTCTTGGGACTTTCATCCCTATCCGCGGGGATAATATAGCCGGACACGACATGCACACCGAGACCTATGATATCCCTGACCGTACCGCAGATTTGATTAACAAAGCGATTGGAGATGGTAATCCAATAACCGCAATAGGAACAACAGTAGTTCGGACACTGGAAGGTGCCGCTGAAAAGAGTATTCCACTAAAATCCGGTCGCGACAGCACAAACATCTTTATCTATCCTCCACGAAAATTGATGGTAGTAAAAAAACTGCTCACCAACTTCCACCGTTCAGACTCAACCCTGATACAGCTCGTAGCCGCCATGATAGGCTGGGAAGGTGTAAATCTGACGTACCGAACCGCGCTTGATAACGACTTCCGGTTTTACAGCTATGGCGATGCGATGTTGATTGTGTAGGGGCTGAATATTTTCAGCCCTCTTATTTGGTAATGGGTTGAAGATATTCAACCCCTACGACCTGTTCAACGAACAGTCAACATCCTAAACACCCCAAAGATGCGAAGTATTAACCGGTTTATCCTGCAACTTCAAATAGTAAAACAACTGCCCTTTATGCTGCTCAAGGTGATTTGCCATCTGGAGAAGTCGCTGCCCAAGCGGCATTTCCAAGTCATCCCAGGGCGCTTTCGCGATTTCGGTAGCAAGACGTTCTTCACTGCAGCGACCGAGCATTTCAAGTGCGAGCTCTTTGTCCATTGCGAGCATTCTTTGAGCCTTCAATAGATATTTAATTGTCGGCAATTTATCGGCCGAGGGAAGCATTTCCTCCTCTGACATCTCACTCACATCAAAATCCTCCGGCATCCCCCATTTTCCGGTCACAAAACCTGCAACACCGGAACCACATGCATTGGTCATATGATGCACCAATTGCCCCATCGTCATCCAGTTTTCCCCGGTTGCAGGTTTCCAGTCGAGTTCATCGTCTGAAACCATCGCAATCAACTTCGAAGCAACGGCGTATTGGTACTCAAATGTCCCCCGTAACAACTCTGTCCAGTTCATTATTGTTTTGCCTTTTATTAATTCTGTATTTTTGTTTAATCGAATACTGGTTTCTGCTTGTTATTCTTCAGCTCATCTGACCGCATAATACTTCCCCTCCGGATGCTGGAAAACCACCGCAGATACAGAGCTCTCAGGACTCATCATTAATCCATCTGTCAGGGTTACCCCTATACGCTCCGGTTTCAGTAGAGCAAACAACGGACGTTGGTCTTCAAGGTCAGGGCAGGCCGGATAACCAAAACTCAGACGAATGCCACGATATTTGGTTTTGAATTGATAATCAAGGTCAGCGTTCGATGGATCTGGGAAGCCCCAATCTCTACGCATTCTTATATGTACCCATTCAGCAGTAGCTTCGGCGAGTTCGATGGCAACAGCCTGGAGGATCATTGAATCGAGCAGTCGTCCCTCCTCGCGCATTTTCGCAGCGCGATCTATTGTGTCTGCTCCTGAGGTTGTTACAAATATTCCGATAGAATCTCCCGAACCATCAGGTTGTCCGGGAAAATCTAAAACTGGATCCTCCACAATATTCAACTCCTCTTCAACGAGGTTGTGGGATAATATTTGAGGTCGTATCCAATCTGCTGCACAGGTTCCTGAATCGCCCTTTTCACGTGGGAAATTAAAGGATACCGTGTCAATGGATCCCGGTATTTTGACCTTGATTTTATCGGTATCCGGACTTGCCGGGAACCAGCGGTAAATTGCTCGCGGCTCAAGGATTCCGTCTTCACGTGTTTCCCGGGTGACTGCCTTTATCCGACTCTGAAGCTCAATTAGTTTCGCATCATCTGGATCTTTCATCCTTGCTTTCAATTTTTTCACGCCGAGGTGTTTACCAAGTAACATCTGAGGATTGATCAGATTGAAGACCTCATCGAAAGGAATGTCTGTTAAGATGTGTTCTTCGTAATCAGACGGTTCGGGTACATCAGTTTCAATCCAGGTCGGTGATATCGCCTCAGCAGGAGCTTTTGAATTAACAGATTCCGGTTTTGTTTTAGAGGTGGTTTTTTTGAGTTTTGCCTGTTGCAAAGACGCTAACTCATTTAGTTTCTTCGGCTCGATAATTTGATTAGCGAGAGTTAAGCCCTGCATTGCGTCTGAAGCGTAAAACGTCGGAGCTTTGTATGCCGGTGCTATCTTTGTTTCTACGAATTTTCGAGTCAGAGCTGCACCACCAACAAGCATCGGAACTGTCACTCCGGCAGCTCTCAAATCCTCAGCAGTCGCTACCATTTGATGAGCACTGCGTACAAGCAAGCCAGAGAGTCCGATCATCGTTGGATTATGTTCTGCGACGGCATCAATAAGCGTAGGTGGAGGCACCTTTATTCCGAGATTAATGATTTCAAAACCGTTATTAGAGAGTATCATGTCGACGAGGTTTTTACCGATGTCGTGAACGTCACCTTTAACGGTCGCAAGTAACATTTTACCCTTCATAGCCTGAGTTTGACCGGGTGGGAAGTAAGGGCGGATAAAATCAACTGCGGTTTTCATTACCTCTGCCGATTCGAGCACTTCTGCAACGATCAACCGGTTATCACCGAACAGTGATCCGACTTCATCCATACCCGTCATCAGCGGTCCGTTGATCAGCTCGAGTGGACTCATCGTCTCCAGCAGCTCTACCAAATTGTCCTCCAGCCCTTCACGATTCGCTTCAACGACCGCTCTTGCTACTTTTTCATGAGTTGTTAATCCCGCCCATGCGTCCTCTGAAGATGTGGTTTTCACATCGCGGAACCGGGCGGTAAAATCCACTATAGATTTATTGTCTCCGATAAAGAGGAGGTTTTCAGCAAGCTGACGATCTTCTTCGGAGATGGTAGGATAGCGTTTCAAGCCTTGAGTGTTCACAATGGCGAGATCGAGACCTGCTTTGGTACATTTATATAGAAAAACCGAGTTGACAACTTCCCTGCCCGCAGGAGGCAAACCGAATGATACATTAGATATACCGAGTAAAGTGAGACAATTCTGGAATCTTTCCTTTATTTTTCTCGTACCTTCGATTGTTGCTTCTGCTGTTCCGAGATAAGCAGGATCACCTGTAGCAGCCGGGAAAACTAATGGGTCGAAGATTATATCACTTTCCGGGATTCCGAATTCGGTAGTAAGTATCGCGTGGATTCTTATAGCGATTTCGAGCTTGCGATCAACCGTTGTCGCCATTCCCTGTTCGGGATCTTCGTCAATAACACCACAGACCAACGATGCACCATACTTTTGTGCTAATTCTGCAACCTCACGTAAACGTTTTCCTCCATCTTCGAGGTTGACTGAGTTAATTGCTGGTTTCCCTCCGATTCTCTTCAGACCGGTTTCAACGACCTTAGAATCGGTAGTGTCCATCATAACAGGTACTCGCACTTTGCGTTGCAGCGGTCGAAGGATCTCTTTGAAATCTCCTTGTTCGTCGCGGTCAGGATTGGCTACGCAAAGGTCGATGACCATTGCACCTTTTTTGACTTGTTTCCTGCCAATTTCAGCAGCAGTGTCCCATTTTTCTTCAGATATTAACCGCTTGAACCTGCGACTGCCAATAGTGTTTGTCCTCTCACCTATGTAGACCGGACGGTTATCCTCCTCGACGACCATTGCTTCAGCACCGGCAAGAGCAGGGAAACGCCCGTTCTCAACCGGAACTCGCGGAGGAATTCCCCTCGTTATGGCACAAACCGCACTGATATGTCTGTCAGATGTTCCGCAGCATCCACCGACGATGTTAACAAAACCTTCACGTGCAAACCGTTCGATAACACTGCTGAATATTTCGGGTGTATCTGAATACTTACCATCATGATCAGGAAGCCCTGCATTAGGCCAGACGGATACTGGAAATCGCGAAATTCGAGCCAGGGTACGCAGATGATCTGTCATGGCGGCAGGTCCGGTCGCGCAATTTAAACCAATCGAGAGAAGATCAAAGTGGCAGATAGAGTGATATAAAGCTTCTATGTTTTGTCCAGCGAGCATCGTCCCATTGGATTCAATTGTTACTGATACGGAAACGGGAGCTTCCCGGTTAAGATCCTTTTGAGCGGCTTCTATTCCGAGCAGAGCTGCTTTCAGATTGAGAGTATCCTGCTGTGTTTCGATCAGTAATATATCCGCTCCACCTTCGAGTAATCCTGAAGCGTATGTTCGATAAGCATCGGATACTTCATCGAAAGTAATACCTCCGGTTACAGTAATCGTTTTGGTTCCCGGACCCATTGAACCGGTGACAAAAATTCGTTTTTCTGACGCATATTCCGAAACTGCCTGCTGTGCCAATTGCGCGGATCTGCATGCAAGTTCGCGCGCGTGTTCTGAGATGTCATATTCTTTGAGGACAACTTGAGAACCGTTGAAACTGTTCGTAAAAATCAGGTCGGAACCGGCTTCGATATAGTGGCGGTGAAGTTGTATTACTTTTTCCGGAGCATGTCGGTTAAGCATTTCATTGCATCCGATAAACTCCTCTCCTCCAAAATCATTGGCAGTTGGATTCATCCATTCGAGTGCCGTTCCGGTGGAACCATCGGTGACAAGGATCCGCTCTTTGATTAACCTCTCAAGAGTATCTTTGTTATTTCTATCTTGTTTACGGTTTAGTGCCATTTTTACTCCTGCGGAGATAAACGTTTGCGACCGTAATCACTGTTTCGGAAGTGTTCAATAACCTGTATAGCCAATTCCATTCTCCCAAAAGGCGGCATAATGTATGCTCCCTGCGCCTTTGGAGCAGTTTTAATCAGGGCTTCTGAAGCAATCTCTATACCAACCTTCGCTGATTCGTCCCGGTCGGTAAAAGGTTTCAACCGATCTCGTATTGGTTGGGGTACTTCCATTCCAGGTACTTCGTTATGGAAAAACTCAGCATTTCGATAATTTGCAAGTGGTAGTATACCAACTAAAATCGGAACTTCAGGTATGTCGGCTTTCTCAACAAAATTAAAGAATACTTCCTCGTCAAAAACAGGTTGTGTGAGAACGTAGCAGGCACCATTATCAATTTTTCGTCTCAAACGGTCAATCTCAAGATGCAAATCGAGTGCTCCCGGATTTGCACCACAGCCGAGCAGCAATGCAGTTGCATGGGGGATTGGATTTCCGGCAAGATCGAGACTGTGATTCAGGTTATCTGCTATATGCAGGAGTCCGATTGCGTCAACATCGAAAACAGCAGTAGCCATCGGGTAATCCCCTAATTTGGGTGGATCACCGGTGACACACAGAATATTGTTTATTCCCATGACTTCCGCACCGAGCATATCGGATTGGATGCCGAGAATATTACGATCACGACATGTGTAATGGGGGAGAACATCGATGCCCGTTTCCGCCTGTACTGCCTGGGCAAGCACCATCGCTGAAAGACGAGCGGACGCTCTGGGGCCATCGGGAATATTTACGAGGCTAACGCCATTTTCCTGAAGTTTCTTTACTTTTCGGATAATTTGTTTAATCGAGGGACTACGAGGAGGATTGAGTTCAACTGAAAAAACAAACTCTTTATCATCAAATGATTTTGCCAGCTGAGACATCTCGCGGTAGGGTTTGATGAAGTCGGTTCTGAAGTCGCGAGGTTTCCGCTTGATTCCTACTGGGATAGTGACTCTGGAGAGCTCAGGTGAAATTGCCCTGATGGCAGCTTCCATGGCTGTGATATGTGACGGTGTCGAACCGCAACAGCCACCAACCAGTTTGACACCGTTCTGGATAAGTCGTTTTGTATATTCAGCGAAGTATTCAGGCGTAGCACGGCTGTAAAGCCGATCTTCGACCCATTCGAGTTCACCGGCATTGGGCTGTATAATTATCGGATGGTCGGTATTTTCAAGTAAAACCTGTGAAGCCTCAAGCAGTTTATTGGGTCCTATCGAACAGTTTATCCCGATTACATCAACATCGAGATCATGGAGTTTTGCAGCAAACAACGGCAGGGTTGTTCCATAAGCGCTTTCGTTCCACTCAGAAAGTGTAAACTGCGCAATCACCGGCAGATCGCAAACTTCACGAACGGCTTTAACCGCTTGAACAAGTTCTCCTGCAATAGTCATAGTTTCAATGACTATCAGATCAACACCGCCTTCAACGAGACCTCTTGTTTGTTCTGCAAATGCCGCATGAGCATCCTCGATATCGAGTGTACCCAACGGTTTGAGGCGTCTGCCTAATGGTCCGATACATCCGGCAACGAAAGCTTCTCGTCCTGATTTCTCCATTGCGACACGAGCAACTTTTGCCCCAGTTTTATTAATCTCAAAGACATCTTCTGATAAACCATGAGTGGAGAGCTTAAATCGGTTTGCTCCATAGGTGTTGGTGCTTATAATCTCAGAGCCAGAACGGAGATAGTCGGTGTGGACAGCTGCAACCAAATCGGGACGGGTAACATTCAATTCATCATAACACTGATTTGTGTAAATACCTCTTGCATAAAGCTCTGTACCCATCGCACCATCAAGCAAAATTGGTGCACCTTCTAATCGTCTTCGAAAGTCTTTTCTGTTCTTCAAGAAACTCATGCTTCCTTTCTTTTATTCTGGAACCTTGGTGTTACTACGTTTAACGATCTAAGTTCTGCTGTGTTTGATTCCTACACAGCCTATCTGATAAGAAGTTTTATTATAACCTGCAAAAGCGAGAGGTCTGGTTGAATGGCATCTTACTGTCTCCAAACAAACAATGGGCTTTATTTATTAGTCTTTCAGATTCGATCTTGCGTTAAGCACCTTTGTCGTCCGGACTGACCGTTCTCTCCGCTGTTGATATAAACCAGAAGTGCCCGATCACAATGATCGGGCACTTTGTTGAAAATTCAGTCAAAGCAGGTTCTGATTTATTCGTCACCAACTCGTTTTACTGCACGAGCAGTTTTCCCCTTAGGACCTTCATCAAGATTGAATTCGACTTCGTCGCCTTCAGCCAAGCTCCTGAATCCCTCTGAAACGATTTCAGTCTGATGTACGAAGACATCCGGACCGTTTTCCGTACCAATAAAACCATAGCCTTTTTGGTCGTTAAACCATTTGACCTTGCCTCTGACTCTCGTTCCTTCCATTCATCATCCCTATAACACTTGTGGGTGCAATTATACTGCGGTCCCTACTTACGAAAACGGTTCATAAAGTACAATACTAAATAAACCTTCACTAATTGTATCCATATTTTACACGAATACATTAGATAAGTTTACTATAAATTAAGCAAATTGTCAAGTTAAACCTTTGAATACTTGAAAAATTGTTCAAAAACAGAATTATCTAACTAAGATCATTTTCCTGGATGTAAAATATCCGTTACATCTAAGCTCGTAAACGTAAACTCCGCTTTCTAAATGATTAGCGTCATATTTTATCGAATGGAATCCCGCACTTAATCCATTTGTTACTACTGAAGATATCTTCCGACCGGAAATGTCGCAAATATTAATTTCAACGTTTCCAGGCTTGGGAATCGCGAACTCGATGCGAGTCACGGAGTTAAACGGGTTGGGATAATTCTGCAGAAGTGCGTATTCTTTCGGCAGTCCATTACTAACACCTTCCTCAGGAACTCCCCATTCGGAATCTCGCGACCATGAAGCGTCAATCTGAATATCTTCGATCGTGGTTGCTTTATTGTCATTACTAAATACAGCATACCAGGTATCGTCCGTAGGTAGTGTAAAATCAAAATGTCCCGATTCCGTTATTTGAGTAATGTCATGTGCCCGGAAACTTTCTCCTTCCCTGTAAAGATCATAATTATCCTGATCACAAATAAAGAAATCGAGCATTGTGGGATATAGATTTGCAAAGAAAGATGAATACCTCCAGATCGATCCGAATACAATCTCATCCTGGGGTTGGTAATCAATATTGAGGTTAAAATGACTAACCGGATCCCCAACCGGCTCGGCCTCCTCAATGCTGAGGCGGGGAATTTCACCACTCATTTGGTGTTCCCACTGATAAACCTCACCATCTACACTGTTCTCGATAATCCTTACAATATCTGAGATATTTGAGGGGTAGCGTCCGGCTTCACTATCTACACGTAAATGAATTTCCCTCTGGTCACCTACTGTGATTTCAGTCCGCCCGTTACAATCGGTGAAATGGAAGTTTGTAAAGATATAACCTTCCCTGTAAGCGTTACTGTAAATTGATATCCTTGCCCCATCAACCGGATTTTCGTTTTCATCGGTAATATTAACAATCAGCGTCGCAATACCCTCTGTGTACCGGGATGTCACATTTTCTGTATACCCATCACCACGATATTTAAATATCCCCGGAATTTGTCTGCCCTCATATCGAAGTGAATCATCAATGTTATTCCCGACAGGTTCCCAAACAATCCATCTGCCTGCCCAGAACTCGTTCCAGACATGATCGTTACAGATGTTCATACTGGCAGCGCACGGTATTAATGCCGCTCGAGCAGCAGCGGCGGTGAGGTCCTGGTGTTCACCACATCTCCCAATGTGTAAATGGTAGATCCTGACGGGTTGAATAGGTCTCTCCTGACGGGAAGTAAATGTCATTGACTGCCGTACCCATTGATTGACAACGCCTATTGCCCCATTCTCAGGTGTGCCATTACAGCGTAGATTGCTCCACAAAACGCGTGTTGTATCAAGCATATCACGTAAAAGCGGATACTCATCATCAGCGTGGTTCATGAGGTAGTTTCGCCAGAATTCCCCACCGTGAGCCGGTCCCGTTGATCTTCCGTCATTCGGATTAATATAGATCGGAACTTCATCTGATATCCGGGGGTGTACTACCCACCAGTAGTAGTAGTACGGATCTATTTCCATCTGGACGGTATCACCCTCTGCCGTTTTCACATTGTACTCAAGAGTACTCCAGAAATTCCCTTCTTCTACGCTTCCATGATCTACAATTCTCACATAATCAAGATGTTCATCCGCAGCATATACACCCTGTACATTGTCCAGAACAATTTCCGTATAGAGCGTACCACGGCTCCAGAGGTCGGGGGATATTCTTGCAACTGTGAACACAATTTCATCAATGTATCTTTCTTCGGCCTCGAGAATTGTTTCAGCAAGGATTTCACGATAGAAAAGACCAGCGTCACCTCTCAGCTTTGCGAAACATTGAATCAGGTCAGCTTTTAACCACCGGGGAGCCCTATCAATTGCCTGCATGGAGTATTCGTCAATATCAATTGGTGGTTCGATTTCGCTGATTGAACCATCGGTTCCATCAAGTGCGAGAACATACCTTTCACCCATTGGGATCCGAACTTTTTTTGAAATCTCTTCGATCGGAATCCAATCATCCGCGGAGAGAATTTGCGGCATCAGGGTTTTCCGGTCTGTTGTGTCGGTCATCTCTAAATAAGAATCGTTGATTATCGAAGCAGGTTCGTAGCCGATACAATTTATCCGTCGATCATTTTCTATTCCGGTCATACCCTGAATGATATCAGCAGCAAGCAACGAGCAGTTGCCCGGGAAAAAGCCAACTACCAGCAGAATGGTAATAATACAAAATTTCTTTATAAAGGAATTCACCTCAAGCCTCCATTTGAGAGTTAACCTTTGAAACCCCGGGTAAAAAACAGGAGAATAATGGCATGGGGAATAAAATCCGTGTTTACTTGTTTTACAAATAATAATCCAGTTTATATAATAAAGCAACGGCTGATTTATCCCGATAGAGATAAAGTCGAAAGAATCCATTGGAAGTCATTATTCCGGAGCTCCCATGAATCTTGTTTTGGTTTTGGTTATTTCCGCAATTGCCTATTTTTTTGCGGTGAAATGGTATGGCAGGTT
>CAYLYZ010000102.1:0-21356 GCA_964387885.1 uncultured bacterium
TCATTATCGTTGGATACTATGGCTCGAATTAAATGATCACCCGATAAATTAAAAATATATCTGACAGAATCCTCCCCATCAATTTCAAAATTGCCTCCACGCCCAAAATGTTCCCATCGGTAGTCAAATTCCCGCTCATCAATTGCTCTGGTTTGGTGTGTGAAGTCAATCCAGGAACCTCGTCTGATAGCAATTTCTGTGCTGTCAGGCTGGAGTAGGTCTATATACCACTCGACGACACTAATGTGCCAGGTTATGCCAATTGTAAGAATCCCATCACTTACTTGACATTGAACTTCATATTCTCCTAATTCCTCAAATAGCACTGTTGTTGTTGTATCTCGCGATAATGTATCATCTCCCATGATCCAAAGGTAAGTTGGATCATCCTCCATCCGGCTCTCAGCTCGAACCACAAAGGTAATGCTGTCCCCGGGTAAACAGCTCAGAATTGTATCGGGGGGTGACCAATATAGCAGATCGATTCCCGGAATTTCTGCAATCATCTTCACGACGACAGCATCGTACTCCTGGTCGAATCCTCTTCCGGCAGCTACAATCGATCCATCAGCTCCTCGAGCTACTGAATAGAAAGTCTGAAAATCGAACTCGTCAAATTGATCCAGTTCTCGAATCCATCTTAAACCACCAATATTATTTGTACTTCTAATTACTGCGGTTCGATTTGATTGAGCTGACTGTCCTCCATATCCACCAACCAGAGCATAAGTACCGTTATTATATCGTTCTACGCATGAAGTTGTTGAATACTCTGCGTCCTGTTCATATCTTCTATCCCATTCGACATTTCCCTCGTCATCTATCTTGAACAATAGAGCGGAATATGTTCCTTCCCATTCCTCTACTTTGCCAGCGATGACGAATCCATCGTCGTTACCTCTTACAATCGATTTAGCTCTGGAACGAAAACCAAATTCTCGAGTGCAGCTCCAGAGCAGCTCGCCTTCATTTTCATGGTCGATTTTTACAAACCATGTTAAATTACCTCCACAGCCAACAATTATAACTCCACCTTCCGTTTCACGCATTGAATCAAATCTTGGATATCTTCCATTCTGATAGATTTCCTGCCATAATAATTGTCCTTCTCCATTAATGCAAATAACGACTGTCTGATGATTGTCATAATTATATCCGGCGAGCAGATAATCCCCACCTTTCAATTCGATTATAGCACTGCAAGTGCCCGGTGAATAAGTTCTTGACCATATCTGATTTCCCTCTTCATCGATTCGCCATGCGGTAACAGATCCACGTTGTCTCCAGGGGCATGATGTACCTCCGACAAGGTATCCACCACCATCAACTTCAATAATCGATTTGGGCCAGAGAGCGGTGCTATCAACATGGAAGAGATTTGCCCAGATTTCCTCACCTTCCGCATCAATGCGAACTACATACATATCAGATAATTGAGATAGTCCAAATCCATAACTCCTTCCGCACATCACAAAACCACCGTCCGGAAGTGCGTAGATGTCCAGGAACTCCTGCCAACTTTCCGGTTCAGAAAATATACTCACCCATATAGCTCCGGGCTGAGAGTATGTCACCCCGGAAATTAAAAGCAGTATGGTTAGACAGATTAGTGAAAATTTCATTCCTTATACCCCCTGAATTTGTTTGGTCATTGTTGCCGTAATGAACGATTAAAAACTTTACCTTGTTAAAACAACTTTCTTGACAAATCTGTTATTTGGAGTAAACAAAACTGCGAAATAGATCCCGGTGGAAATGTTCGAAGCATCCCAAATGATTTGGTGATTTCCCTCGGAAATTTGCGAATTAATGAGCTGCTGGACTATCCGACCGTTGAGATCATAAATTGAAAAATCAGTAATTTGCGTACCTGGGAGATAGAACGAAAGACAAACTGAAGAATTAAATGGATTCGGGCATGCCGGATACAATATCGGAGAGGTTGGTAAATCTGCTATATTCGTGTTATCTGCTGTGAAATTTCTTTCCAGCACATCAACTGTCCAATGGATAGTGTCAACTTCGATTCCTTCCCTCACGATAGATAGGAGCTGATACTGGTTGACTTCGGGGAAAGACAACTCTATTGAGGATGTTTCATTATCCAGTAATCTATTACCGAGCCGCCAACTGTATTCAAGAGAATCGGATTCTTCATTGAATGGAAAAACTTCGAATACCAATGTAGTATCTTCGGGGATGGAAATTTCGGTTTCATGAGGCCACCACCACCATAATATCGAACGCACATTCACATCCCACTCGATGGATTCAATCTCATCATCACGCATTACAAAAGCTCTGATGATGTGTTCACCGGTCAGGTCGAATTCAAACCTGATAGAGTCTCCTCCATCAAGCTCGAAATTTCCTCCACGCCCAAAGTGTTCCCATCTGTAATCAAGTTCAATATCTTCAATTGCCCGAATGTGGTGAGTGAAATCAACCTCCGTCCTTCGTCGGACTGTTAATTCGGTGTCTTCGGGTTGGAAGCTTTGGATATAAAACTCCCTTACATGAACCTGCCATTGGATTGAATCTCCCGGAGCTTCATCCGAAAGACGACATTTTACGATAGGGTCTCCAAGATCGGGAAAAACGATAGTTACTGAAGAATCAGTTGAAACAGTATCATCATCGACTGTCCAGCAATATAGAATTTCATCATCCTGGAAATCAAATGCCTCGACAAAGAATTCGATTGAATCGCCCTGAAGAACAGAGAATTCTAATGTTTCGGGTGCAAAATTTATGAGGGTAGGAGAGGATACGTCAGGATGAAATTGGGCTATTAATCCTTCATCGTCTAAGCCATTGGTCCTAAGCATGCCAGCAGCAGTTATCCCACCTGCAGGTGTGGGTACAACTGAATTAAAGTATGAAACTCTTTCTGATCCGAGATTGTTGATGTGACTCCATGCAAAATTTCCTGCTGCATCCGTACGAATTACTATCGTTGAAGTATTTGCAGCGCTGACGTACACAAATCCGAGATCCGGGAGTTGTGCAACTGAACCGACATTTGGAGAAACAAACACAAAATCGTCTTCGAGATAGGTATCCCATAGAGCCTCTCCCTGATTATTGACTCTGACAAGATATGGAAGCCAACCTGTAGTAGCACCCCCCAAAATAAATCCTCCGTCGCGACAGCTCGTCATATCCATTAATATCTCGCTGTGGTCTTCAGCTCCGAAATTTTGTTCCCATATCATTTCACCGACTTCATTTACACGAACCAGCCAGAAATCGTGTTGAGGATGACTTTCAAACTGGCGTCCCGCGACCATTACTCCTTCATCTACTTCTCTAATTGCTTCAAAGGTCTCATTTACTGCGGTTCCGTGCGTTGCATCCCAGACGATCTCTCCATCACCATCGATACAAACTAACCATCCGTCTTTACGTCCCTCTCCGAAGGACCGGGTCTCACCAGCTAACAGAAAATTCCCATTTTTTAATTCAATTACTGCATTGCATTGGTCGAAATCATCACCGCCATATCTATTTGCCCAGATCATCTCACCAAATTCATCTGTGCGAATCACCACCATATCACTCCCATTTGTCATACTAAGCCCTCCAATGACATAACCACCATCATCCGCCTGGATTAGAGTATATCCCCATTCGTGGACCTGTCCATCCATCTCACTATAAGAGATTGAAAACTCTTCTTCACCTCTGGAATCAGTTTTAAGGAGCCAGACATCAACACCGTTTTCGTTGCCATCAGTTGTAGTCATCCCACAACTTGCATATCCCCCGTCTTCTGCAGCATAAACATCATAAAGCCAATCCTGATCTTCATTATCATGATATAAATTAGCCCAATTAACCTGTGGTTGAGCATTGAGTGATGGAGTGCTTATTAGAGCAAAGACACCCAGTAAAATCAATAAGAATCTGTACATCAACGCCTCCTTTTTTAAGCACAGCTTAACTGACCATGTTGTATTAAAGCAAAGTTAACTGCTATTTAATAACAATAATTTTTTGCAACTGACGATCTGTCCCTGCTGTCAACTGTAATAAATACAGACCAGTACTCAGTCCCTTTGTTTCGAGCATAATTTTGTGACATCCGGCGGGCAGTTTACCTTTATCGAGTCCTGTGACCAATCGTCCGTTCTGGTCAAAGATCGCAATCCTAACATCATTCGTTTCTGGCACATAAAACTCGATCTGCGCCTGTGAGTTGCACGGATTAGGTGTAGGTGGATACAAAGTCACAGAGGTTGGTACATCAGCAAATCCCATTTCATCTGCGGTGAATGACCTTTCAAGAACATTGACAGCCCAGCGGATGGTATCAATTTCGATTCCTTCTTCTGCATATGCTGTGATTACATACTGACCGGTTTCTGAAAATAGTATTTCTATAAACGAGGAATCGCTTTCTAAGATTTCATCGTTGAGAAACCAGGAGTAATCAAGTGAATCGGATTCTTCATTGAAGGGAAAAACCTCAAACACCATCGTGGTGTCGACTGGTGCTGACATAACAAGTTCATGTGGCCACCACCACCAGATAATGGAATGCACATTCACATCCCACTCAATGGTTTGCCTCTCCTCGTCATTTGTAATCCAGGCACGAATTATGTGGTCACCGGACAGATCAAAATTATACCTGATAGAGTCCTCTCCCTCGAACTCGAAATTACCTCCTCGTCCAAAATGGTCCCATTGATATTCAAATTCGAGATCTTCAATAGCACGTACTTGGTGAGTAAAGTCAATCCACGAACCTCGTCGGATTGTGATTTCAGTGCTCTCAGGTTGAAACATGTCGATGTACCAATCCCGGACGGTAATGTGCCATGTGATTTCGGTTGTGAATTCTCCGTCAGATACCTGACACACTACATCATAGTCACCCAATTCTTCAAAATGGACAAATCTGGTGGTATTATTAATGGATAAAGTGTCTTCACCCATGAACCAGAGATAGTTCATTTCATCATCCTGCTGGTCAATTGCGTTGACGGTAAACTGGATGGAATCTCCGGGCAGAACTGTTAGAATCGTGTCTTCAGGAGACCATTCAAATACGAGTGGTGCAAGAATTTCAGGTTCGAGTTTCAGAACCATACCATAATTCGCAGCTTCTCCGATATACAGACCCCAACCGGAAGAGATGAGTGACTGGTCTTGTCCCACAATGACGGACGTCAGGTCCTGAATTTGGCCTATACGGTTTCCATCTGCGTCAGTGATGTCACTATATTCACCTTGCCAGCGAACAACGCCGTTTGACGTAATTCTTGTAACACCTGCCCCATTAAAACCGGCTACATGTCCCACCAACACGTAGCCATCAACAGGTAGTCGTTCAATGCTTCGACATACTTCAGTCGCTTCACCATCTCCAAAATTGTAACACCTATTCCATAAGGGATCACCCTCATTACTTATTTTTACAGCCAAATAGTCGGATTGACGCTCAATCCAGGGTCCGGCTGGAATATTCATTGTTCCGCCCAGGACAAATCCTCCATTGTGACCACTCACGATTGAATTATAGCTCTGTGCAATGAAATTATCATAAGTTCTATCCCAGATGACATTTCCTTCGTTTTCTATACTTGCTTTTACAGACCAGCCTACATAGGGTTGGGAAATACTACCTGCTAATACCACACCGCCCAGGGTTTCACGCATTGCTACAAATTTGCCGGACCTTCCCTCATGCTCAAAATCTCGAGCCCACAATGGTTCACCCTCTCCGTTGATGCAAATAAGGAATCCAGTGCGGTTCCGTTTACCGGTAAGCAGGTATTCACCACTCTTGAGTTCGATTATTGCATAACATGTCCCAAGACCATACGTTCTGAACCAGAGTTGTTCACCTTCTTCAGTGATACGCCATGCTGCGATTTGATTGTCTCCAGGGTAATCACCAGAGCTGCCTCCTGCCAGGAATCCACCTTCATCTACCTCAATAATGCTCCATCCGGTATCCCACTCATCATTTAAACCGAATGTTCGATTCCAAATCTCATTGCCGTCGTTGTCAATCCTTACCGCCCACATTTCAGCTGAATTGTCCCCGGCGACATTATTTGCCTGCGTCTTTCCACACATTACATAGCCGCCAGCTGCAGGGGGATAAATGTCGCTAAAACCATTAATATTATTGCTCATATAGGCGTTAATCCAACCAATCGGTGGTTGTGCGTAGACAGTCGTAATAAGAGTAAAAATTGCAAAAAGTATTAATATTAAACGATACATCTTAACCTCTTTTTCAGAATTCATTTGATAATAATAATTTTTTGAGTTGCATCGTATCCGTTCAAACGTAGACAAACGAAATACACTCCAGCGGTCATCTCATTTGAGTTGAGTTCATATCGATATGATCCGGTTTGCTGTTTTTCCTCAATCAGACATTTAACCTGACGACCTGATATGTCGTATACTTTCAAACTGACCAATTCCTGCCCTGGTAGGAAATAGCTGATTGAAGTTGACGAATTAAACGGATTGGGTTTTGGTGGGAACAACACCGGTGATGTTGGTAAATCTGATAGATTTGTGTAAACCAATGATGATCTTTCAAGGACATTGATTGTCCAATGGATTGTATCTACCTCAATCCCCTCTTGTGCATATGTTATGATTTCATATTCACCTGTTTCGGAGAACTGAATTTCTAACAATGTGGAATCACTTTCTAAGATTTCATCGTTGAGAGACCAGGAGTGTTCGAGTGAATCGGATTCTTCATTGAAGGGAAAAACCTCGAATACCATTGTAGTATCTTCATATACAGAGATTGCATTCTCATGAGGCCACCACCACCAGATGATGGATCGCACATTCACATCCCATTCGACAGATTCAGTCTGATTATTTCTATTGACGATAGCCCGGATTAGGTGATCTCCGGTTAAATAGAAGTCAAACCTGATTGAGTCTTCTCCCTCAATTTCGTAATTACCTCCACGCCCAAAGTGTTCCCAGCGATAATCATACTCGAAATCTTCTATTGCTCGAGTGTGGTGAGTGAAATCTATCAATGATCCTCTTCTAATTGTTATTTCAGTGCTGTCAGGTTGGAACATATCTATGTACCATTCAACAACTGTAGTGTGCCAACCAATGGAGACAGTGAATTCTCCATCCGTAACAAAACACCTGACTTCATACTCTCCCAACTGATCAAACACCACTTGAGCTGATTCATCACGTGAAAGAGTATCTTCTCCCATAATCCAAAGACAGTCAATTTCATCATCCTGGTCATCATTTACTTCAACCGCGAAATCAACCGTATCACCTACCAAAACGGTAAGTATAGTGTCCGAAGGAGACCAGGAAATAAACTGTGGTTCGAGAATTTCTCTCATTAATTTCACGACTACGCCATTGCGAGATCCCTCATTGAATTCTCCATAACCAGCAGATAAGATTGACTGATCATGACCGATCACAGTTGAAAAGAAGCTTCTCAATTGACCGATAACCTCGTCTCCCTCATTAACTACATCCCCGATAAATTGACGCCAGCGTTCAACTCCATTTGACCTAATACACACAGCAGCAGCCTGTCTGTTCTGGAACTGATAATGACCTGTTAAGATGTAACCTTGTCCGGGCAGGCGTTCAAGACAATAGCCTAAACCTTCAAAATTATAATTCCTGGACCAGTCGGCATTACCCTCATCATCGACTTTCATACACATAAAATTCCAGGTACCATTCACAACTCCACGACCAGCTAACATGAAACCATCGTCATGAGCACTCACAATTGAATAACACCGTTGTCTATCAAAAGGGGCATGAAACTGTTCCCAAATGATGGTTCCGGCATCCTCCATATTTGCTTTAACGATCCAAATCATCCTTCGATCGTCGTCCATTGTTTGAGATCCTGCAAGAATGACACCACCTTCAGTTTCTCGCATCGTAAAAATAACACCACCATCTTCTGTCTCGTAATCACGTCGCCACAGGACTTCACCGTCATTGTCTATACAAATCAGAAAGCCGACACCATGTCGATAGGTTCCGCCGGTTAAAAGGTATTCTCCGCTTTTCAATTCTATCACTGCATGGCACATACCCTGACCATAGGTTCTCGACCATTCCAGGTTTCCGTCAGTGTCCAGATACCAGGCACCGATCTGGTAATCATCCGGATAACCGCCGATTTGTCCGCCAATCAGAAAACCACCATCTTCTGTTTCGATGATAGAATTGCCCTCATCATAAATATTATCCTCACCATAGGTTCCCGACCATTGTAAGCTACCATTGTTATCAATCTTCACGACCCACATTTGGGCGCTATCATCCTGACTTACAGAATTCACATGAGAGTAACCACACATAACATAGCCTTCACCATCAGTTCGGTAAATATCAAAGAAGAGATCATAATTTTCGTTATGAAAAATCTGAATCCAATCCGTGTTTGGTTGAGCGGATAAACTCGAAACGATTAAAATCAGAATCAGTAGAGTTATTTTTGATTTCATTTTTCCTCCCTCTTCGTGATTACGATTTTTTTAACGTACTAAAGCGAGTTTTCTCACTAATGTTTCATTTTGAGTCTTGAGAACCGCAAAGTATAATCCTGTCGGATTATTATTACAATCCCAAATGAATGTCTGATTTCCAAATTTCACTTGATCATGATTCAAGGAATAAACTACTCTCCCTTCGATATTGTGAATTGTAAGTTTAGCCCCTTCATATTCGGGAAAGTAGAATTTCAATCTTACTGATGAATTAAATGGATTAGGGCTTGCCGGATACAACACATGTGAAGTCGGCAAATCTGCTCCATCTGCTTCATCTGCTGAGAAGTTTCGGTCTAGCACATTCACAATCCAGCGGACCGTGTCCGTTTCTTCGCCTTCTCTACAGATACCGGTTATTTCATATTGTCCGGTTTCATTAAAGCTTAGATCTATAAATGAGCTGTCCTGATCTATCTGATTATTGTTTAACATCCATGTAAACTCGTGTGAATCTATCTCCTCATTAAATGGAAATATTGCGAACTCCATCGAAGTATCAACAATTGCAGAAATCTCTAACTCATGCGGCCACCACCACCAGATTATGGAATGTACACTCACATTCCACTCTATAGTTTCGATTTCATCATCGTTTATGATCGAGGCTCTTATGACATGGTCACCGGTTAATTGGAAATTATAGCGGACGGAGTCTCTGCCCTCGAACTCGAAATTACCTCCCCGACCGAAATGTTCCCAATTGTACTCAAATTCAATATCTTCTATCGCCCTGGTTTGATGAGTGAAGTCAACCTCCGTTCCTCTCCTTAAAGTTATTTCCGTACTGTCTGGTGTAAAAGAGTCAATGAACCAGGCGGAAACTCTGACATGCCATGTAATTGTATTAAAGGACTCACCATCAGAAATGCGACATTGAATATCGAAATTGCCCAACTCTTCAAAGATCATTTCGGTGGATGGGTTTGTTGAGAGAGTATCATCACCCATACGCCATAGATAAGATATTTCGTCATTCTGCTGGTCAAAGACCTGGACTCTGAATTGAACGGTATCGCCCGGGAGGACAGTCAGGTTGGTATCCGGGGGAGTCCAGGATATAAATTGCGGATTGAGGATTTCCGGTTCGATTTTTAATATTACACCATTATTACGGGTGTTGTCCTCAAGTTCACCCTGGCCTGCAGCAATTATTGCTCCATTGTCCGATGTGATAACCGATTTCAGGTTTTTTATTCTTATCAAAAACTGACCTTCTTCGTTTTCAATATTGTGCAGATTCGAACGCCATCGTTGAATACCATTTGATGTTATTCTTATTATGCTTCCACCAAGTGTTTCTCCGTGAATCTCTCCTACAATTACATATCCATCATCCGGCAATCTTTCAATACAAAGTCCCCGGTTGTAATTATCCATTTGGTAAAAGCGCGACCATAACAACTCACCTTCGGCATCGATCTTCTGGCAAATGTATTCAAAACTGCCTTCCTCGACTTGAGCGTATCCGGTTATGATGAATCCTTCATCGTGTGCACGAACAATAGATCGACCGCGCTGATCATTGAATTGATTATAGCGATGCGACCAGATTACTTCACCTTCGTTTTCAATATTAACTTTGACAACATAGATTTGCCCATCACCCTGGGACATAGTATTTCCTGCCAGAATAACACCACCTTCCGTTTCACGCATTGAATAGAATGTTTCACTTCCACCTGCATCATATTCCTGATCCCAGAGAAGATCTCCATCTGCTTCGATGCACATCAGAAGAGCATTTCGGTCTTGCCGGTTTCTGTGTCCAGCCAGCAAATACTCACCACCCTTCAGTTCAATTACCGCATAACAATAACCCCATCCATCATAAATTCGATACCAGATTTGTTCACCATTTTCAGCAATTCTCCAGGCCGCAACTTGAGCGTCATCCTGAAATATTCCCGTTCGACCACCGACGAGGAAACCGCCCTCGTCAACCTCGATTACACTGTGCCCTTCATCATAGTTATCATCAGCTCCATAGAGATTAGACCATATCAGATTTCCCGCCTCTCCAACCCGTATTAACCACATGTCCCCCTCACGACTTTGATGTCTATTTAGCTCATAAGAATATCCGGTAACTATGAATCCACCAGCATTTGGTGGATAAATATCCCAGAAGAAATCATGATTACTAACGTGATATGAACGTATCCATGATGTTGGTGGCTGCGCCAATACAAAGGTACACATGAATAGGATAACGGTCAGTTGTATTAGTTTTTTCATTTAAGAACACCTTAACGAATGAGAATTACCTTTTGAATCCGATTGAAATAATCACCTTTTAAGTTGAGGAAATAAATCCCACTTGATAGATTATTGGCTTTTAAAACGAAAAGGTGATAACCACTGGTTGTGTTTTCAGAAAAAAGAGTTTGTACTAATCTTCCCTGTATATTGAATAACTGTAAATCGATAATGGAACTTTCAGGAAGATAGTACCTAATTGTTGTTGTTGAATTAAACGGATTGGGAATTGACTGATACAGCACCGGAGTTGATGGCAAACCTACTAAATCCAACTTATCTGTTGCGCATGACAATTCCTGTACATCGACAGTCCATCGGATTGTGTCGGCTTCAATACCTTCTGAAATATATGCAGCTATTGTGAACTCACCGATTTCGTTGAAGAGAATATCTATTGATGCTTCTTCACCTTCAACGGCTTCGTCATTGAGATACCACGCATATTCAAGTGAATCGGAATTGTCGTTGAAGGGGAAAACTTCAAATGTCATTGTAGTATCGGGGTGAACAGTTAAGTCAAATTCATGAGGCCACCACCACCATATTATCGAATTTACATCAATTGACCAGACTACGGATTTGGAATCCTCCCCATGCAATGCCCAACCTTCAAGTCGATTATTGCCGGTCAGGTCAAATTGAGTTGAAACAGATTGTTCATTTCCGAGTTCATGTCGTTGGTCATTTCGGTCAAACAGCAGCCACTCATATGTGATATCCGGTTCAGCCAAAGCTTCAGCGCTGAGGTTGAATTCAATCTCCGAATTTCGTCTGATCGACAGTTCTGTTTCATCCGGGGAAAAATCGCGGATAACAAAATCGGTGACGGTGATATGCCAGATAATAGTAGGTGTGAATTCTCCATCTGTGATTTGACATTGCACATCAAACTCCCCCATTTCTTCGAATATAATGGTGGTGGTCGAATCTGTTGACAGCGTATCCTCACCCATTATCCAGAGGAAATCAACAGGATCTTCCTGATCGTCTACTGCATGCACTATGAACTGGATAGTATCACCCTGAAGTGTCGTCAGTAAGGTGTCTTCGGGGATGTAAGAAATGAAATGCGGTTCAAGCATCTCAGGCAGAAATTTAATAACAATCCCATCGTTGTTTCTCCCTTGCCTTGCGACACCTGTTCCGACAGCGACCACGGAGCCGTCATCCTCAGTTATGACGGACTTGAGAGTTGCAAGGCTGAAAACTAATTCGTTTCCAGGATCTCTGAATTGATCGTAAATCCTCTCCCATCTTGATTCTGCATCAGAGGAGATACGAATGACACCTCCATCAACATGTGATCCAGCATCCCCTACCAATATATATCCGTTGCGAGGATATTTAGCGAGGCAATAACTAATCTCAAAGTCCCATCGTTCTGTCAGATTGAAGTCGCGAGCCCAGGCCAAATTTCCTTCATCATCGATTTTACATACCAGGAAATTATTGAGTCGATTTTCATCCAATTCTATTGTCAAATTTCTACCGGATAAAATGAAACCGTCGTCATGACCACTGACAATGGAATAGATATGATTCTCTGTGTATGGCGAGTGCTCATTAGACCAGAGAACTTCACCTTCTTGCTCGGTGCTGGCTTTAACGACAATTATATTGGCATTGGCGTTATTTCCTGCCATAACCACACCACCTTGTGTTTCCCGCATACCACGGAATGCTCCGGGAACGTAAAATTCTTCCCATAATAATTCACCATCACCATTTATGCACTTCAGGAAACCTCTTCCCCCTCCATACGTTCCTCCGGTGAGGAGAAATTCTCCAGCCTTAAGTTCTATCACAGCATGACAAATTCCCCTGCCATAAGCTCGGAACCATACCTGCTCTCCATTCTCATCGAGTCTCCATGCCGCAACCTGATGATTTCCATCCGGATATCTCCCTGTAGTCCCACCGACCAGAAAACCACCACCATCAACTTCAATAATTGTGTTGCCCTCGTCGTAATCTTCGAAATTGCCGTAAAGACCAGTCCATAGGGGATTACTATTTTCGTCGATTCGTACCACCCACATTTCTGTTCCCGGATGGAAAGCTTGATTCGTATGGTGTCTTTTTCCACACATTACATATCCACCATCGTTAGGTGCGTAAACATCCCAAAAGCTATCATAATCGTCAGCATGGTATGTCCGGAACCACTCAACTTCCGGTTGTGCTGAAGCAACGGTTACAAAAATAATTATTGAAAGAAAGGATATGAGAAAACGGAACATCTTAACTCCTTATCATTAAGAGCTTATTTCATAACTAAAATCTTTTTGGTTGTAGAAAAACCATGTGCTTGAAAATGTATAAGATATACTCCTGCAGATAATCCTGCTGCATTTAGATTCGATTGGTGTGTACCGGCTTGATACAAGGCATTTTCTATTGTAGCTGTCAATCGACCTTGAGTGTCAAACACTTTCATGTTAACAGGTCCTGCATTTGGTATGAAATATTTGATTGTGGTTGATGAATTAAACGGATTGGGACTTGCCGGATACAACATTGGTGTTGTCAGCAAATCTGCTGAATCCGTTTCACCTGCAGTGAATGATCTTTCGAGCACCTCTACCGTCCAGCGAATTGTATCGGCTTCAATACCCTCAGTTGCAAAGGCTGTGATTTCATACTCATTAATTTCCAGAAAGTGAATTTCAACTGATGAGCTATCGCAATCCAAGACTTCGTTATTCAGGTACCATGTGTATTCAAGGGAATCGGATTCTTCGTTGAAAGGGAAAACTTCGAATACTATTGTTGTGTCCTGATATGCAGATATCTGCAATTCATGAGGCCACCACCACCATATTATTGAATGCACACTCACATCCCAAGAGACTGTCCTAATCTCATCATCGCTCATTACAACCGCTCGAATAATATGTTCTCCGCTCAGATCAAAAATAAACCTTATGGAGTCCTCTCCATCAATCTCGAAATTACCTCCCCTTCCGAAGTGTTCCCAACGATATTCAAATTCACGTTCATCAATCGCTCTGGAATGGTGAGTGAAATCAATCGAGGTGCCTCGTCTGACAGCAAATTCAGTGCTGTCAGGTTGGAACATATCTATGTACCATTCAACAGCCGTGATGTGCCAGCCAATTGAAACCGTGAATTCCTGATCAGTGACAAAACATCTGACTTCATATTCGCCCAACTCCTCAAATGCAACTTGAACGGAGTCGTTATGAGACAGCGTATCCTCTCCCATTACCCAGAAAACGCCTGTTTCATCCTCTTGATCATCGTTAACGCCAACTGAAAAATCAATTGTATCACCCACTAAAACTGTTAATATCGTATCTTGAGGAGTCCAGGTAATAAATTGCGGTTCGAGAACTTCAGGCTCCAATTTCATCACAAAGCCATCGCGTCCTCCGTTTCCTTCAGCAGGAGTTATTCTTCCGGCGGCAATTATCGAGTTATCCTCTGTTTCGAGAACGCTGTAAAAAATATTTCCATTTCCGCCAAGGTTCTCATTATCTTCAAAATTATAAAGGCTATGCCATCTCTCTAAGCCGTTTGATCGAACGCGTTGAGCGATTGGTATTAATCCAGGTCTTTCAAAGCCGACGAGTACGAATTCTCCATCTGAAAGTCTCGCAATGCAAGTTGGAATATCTTCTCTGTTTTGTCCTCGTATATCGTAACGTCTTGACCACTCCAAATCCCCTTGATCATTTATCATGAACAATCCGAAGTCCACAGCTGAGTCACCGTCAACCTCCCAGATTCTTCCAGTGAAGGCAAATCCACCATTCGGAACGGAAACCATCGAGACACCCATTTGAAGTGTGTAAGGAGAAATGTAATTTGACCATAATTCCTCACCATCAAAGTCTGTTTTGAGAATCCATGCTCGATAGTGCGGAGGTTGATTTCGAAAATAACTGTACCCTCCCAGAACTATACCGCCTTCAGTTTCTCTCATAGTCTTGAACCGATCGGTATCAGCCTGTCCGTAAGACTCATCCCATAAAACATCTCCTTCAGCATCGATTAGAACCGCGGCACCAGTCCGATCTTCTCTCCACATCCCAGCTAACAGGAATTCGCCTCTTTTCAATTCAATAACTGCTGAACATTCACCATTACCATAAGTTTCTGTCCATATCTCCTCGCCATTCCGGTTAACAAGTATTGCAGCAAATTGTCCTCCTAACCTTCCGCCAGCGAGGAAGTTTCCCTGATCGGTTTCGATAATACTATTCAATGCATCATGACTATCAGGCAAACCATTGATTAGTGACCAAATCAGCTCCCCGTTTTCTTCAATTCTGACGATCCACATGTCGCATGATAGACGTCGGTCTCCATTCGTATCGTAGGTATACCCGCACAAGGCATAACCGTCATTCGGCACCCGATAGATATCCGTGAAGATATCACATCCACCGATGTCATAAGTTCTGATCCAATCAACGGGAGGTTGAGCAGCGGTTGAACTGATAAATGCCGTTAACAGAAAAGTAAAAAGTACTAATGGACGCATAATTTCTTCCTTCCAACTTATGCTATCTGTGAACTCTTAAATACACGCAAATACTTTCTTTACTTAATTATAATAATCTTTTCAAATGCAACAAAGTCACTCGTTTTCATCACTGCCATGTAAAACCCGGCAGGAAAATTCTCAGCATTCCAAGCAATCGTCTGTTTTCCCTTAGTAATCCTTCCATCAACAAATCGCGAAACTTCCCGTCCTTTTATGTCGAATACCGAGAGTGAAACATGCTCCTCACGAGGTAAATACATCGATAATTTAACCGAAGAATTAAACGGATTAGGACTTGCAGGATACAACACAGGTGAAGTCGGTAAATCTGTTAAATCCGGTTCATCTGCGGTGAATGATCTTTCGAGAACATCTACTGTCCAGCGGATTGTGTCGGCTGCAATCCCTTCAGTTGCAAAGGCAGTGATTTCAAATTCCCCAATTTCCAGGAAGGGGATTTCAATCAGAGAAGTATCACACTCAAAAGCCTCGTCATTAATAAACCATGAGTATTCAAGCGAGTCCGATTCCTGGTTGAAGGGGAAGACCTCGAAAACCATTGTTGTGTCTTCTGGTGCAGAAAGCGCCAGTTCATGAGGCCACCACCACCATAAAACAGAATGCACATTCACGTCCCATTCGATTGTCTCACTTTCTTCCCCATTAATTATCCAGGCACGGATAATGTGCTCTCCTGTCAACTCAAAATCATACCTGATGGAGTCCTCCCCATCGAACTCGAAATTACCACCACGCCCAAAGTGTTCCCAGGAGTAATTAAAATCTAATTCTTCAACAGATCTGACCTGATGCGTAAAGTCAATCGAGGTTCCCCGTCTTATTAGTATATCCGTGCTGTCCGGTTGATAGTTTGCTATATACCACTCAACAACTGAGACATCCCAGTTTATAGATGACGAAAATTCCTCGTCTGATATTACACAAGTGACATTGTGCCCACCAAGTGTATCCGGGAATTGTACCAAAACTGTAGTATCTCCACCAGCAAAAGTTGAATCATCGAACATCCATTCATAACCAAGTTCCTGACCTTGCTGATCTGTTGCTCGCACAGTAAACCTGACTGTATCTTCCGGTAAAACATTAAAGACGGTGTCCTCCGGGGACCAGTGCATTATGGTCGGTTGTAAAACCTCAGGCAGTAGTTTCGCAACGAAACCATCGGTATTCGGTTGTTCTTCATTTGCGAAACCTACGCTCCCCGCAACCAGAATTGAGTTATCCTCGTCAACTGTGACTGAATTAAAACGCTGGTTATCCCATCCAAATTCTTCATCCTGACCTATGTCATATTCAGCTCTCCACCGAGGTTGACCATCGCTCCGGATTCTATAAACAAAAGAAGGAATTCCTCCCTGTTCCACACCTACCATGATATATTCGTTTTCATCAATTCTGGTGACACATTCGAACCATTCATGGACATTAATATTATGGTAATCCCTTTGCCATAACTGTTCACCATCGTTGTCGATTTTAACAGTGGCAAAACACCACATATCATTGAATGCTCCTTCCCATGGGCCATAAGCCCATCCACCGAATATGAACCCGTTGTCAGGACAGGAAACAATGGAATAACCACTATTGTTCCGGGATATTCGATAGAAGTTCTCCCAGATAATTTCACCTTCAAAATTGACTTTGACTGCCCAGGCTTCCCTTCCGTTTCTTTCAACTCTGTCGACTCTTCCACCGACAACTACTCCACCTTCGGTTTCGCGCATGGATTCAAAAGTCTGGAAATTTCGATCACCATATGTTCCATCCCAGAGGACTTCTCCTTCACCATTGATCAAGACCAGGTATCCCTGGCCAGATGAACCACCTGCCAGCAAAAATTCACCTGCCTTCAGTTCAATTACGGCATAACATGTACCAACTTCATAGCCGTTTGACCAAATCTCCCCGCCCTCTGAATCTACCAAAATCGCTGAGAACCGACGGTCACCATTTCTACCACCAGCCAGGAAATTTCCTTCATCGGTTTCTATAATGCTGTTTAGTCTTAATCCTTCGTAAGTCTCAGACCAGATTTGATTGCCATCCTCATCGATTCTTACGATCCAATATCGATCTGCAGATGTTCCACACATGACGTAATCACCATTAAAAGCAGCATATATATCTTGAAATCGCTCCTCGTCTGAACCTTCATCATAGGTATGAATCCATGCGAATTGTGGTTGTGAGTAACCTATGGAGACTAATATCATAATAAAAATAAAACATTGAAAAATTCTGTTCATTTTTTTCCTTACTGTATCAGTATCATATTTCTGGTTTTGATTGTTTGTCCGGTTTCCATCCGGAGGATGTAAAACCCGGTTGACAATTCCGTAGCATCGAAAGTGATGGAATGATTCCCGGTATTAAGTTTATGATTAATTAATTGTGATATGCTTTTTCCAGTCACATCATAGAGTGAAAGGCTTAGAAAACTACTTTGAGGTAAATAAAAAGAAACCGTGCATGTCGAGTTAAACGGATTTGGATATACCGGATACAACACCGGTGAAGTTGGCAAATCTGCTTTTTCCATGTCACCTTCAGTGGATGACCACTCCAAAACTTCGATTGTCCAGCGGATTGTATCAGCTTCTATTCCATCGCGGACGATGGAAGTTACTTCATATTGATTGATTTCAGGAAAGGTGATATGAACTGAAGCGCTGTCAATACCGAGTTGTTCATCATCAAGCAACCACACGTATTCAAGCGAGTCTGAGTCTTCATTAAAGGGAGTGACAACAAACTGAAGCGTAGAATCGACAAATGTGGATAAATCAAGTTCGGATGGCCACCATGAATAGATGCACGAGTATATATTTATAGTCCAGTTTACCTCTACGGAATTATCACCGTCTGAAACGGAAGCTTCGAGAAGATGTTCTCCAGTAAGGTCAAATTCAACAGTTACTCTATCATCATTGCCAATCTCCTCGTGCTGATGATTACGATTGGTGAATGTCCAGAGATATTCTAATTCGATATCCTCTACGGCTTCGGCATTTATAGAAAATTCAATAGTTGAATTACGCCTGATATTCAGATCGAGTTCCTCTGGTAAATGGCTCCTTATCAGGAATTCAATAACCCGAACAGTCCATTCGATTGAGGTCTCCAGCTCCCCATCTGATACCGTACAACCAATATTCACATTTCCAATCTCTTCAAAATGTACCAGTACATCCGGTTGGACAGATATTTGCTCCCCGTCATATGTCCAGATATATCTGAGAGAGTCTTCCTGTAGATCCGCTGCCTGAACACTGAACTCGAGTGAATCACCAAGCAAAACTGTGAGCTCCATTTCCTGTGGTGTAAATTCGGTTATTGCAGGTCCGGATCGCTCTGGTATTATTTTTAAGAGAACACCGTCAAGGCCTCGTTCCCTATCGATAGCCGTAGCTCCTGCGACCATTATCATTCCATCATTTGCTATTACAGTAGATCTATAGTCTTCAACCTGCCCAATTTGTCGATTATTGTCTGTGCGTCTCCACATTTCGTTTCCGGGTGGATCCGTGCGTACCACCGAGGGAGTAGGTACGTCCCAGTTTCCTGGACCGGTCATAACAAATCCGCCATCGGTAGTCTGAGCAATGCTAAGTGCAGATCCGGTTCCTTCGAACTCAAATGTTCTTTGCCAGATTACGTTTCCTTCGTCATCAAGTCGAGTCAGCAACCAATCGGAATTGAGACTGCCGCAGGCAGCAAATCCGCCCTGTCGACAGGAGATCAGAGCGCGAAACTGTGTACCAGGATAAGTTTGAGACCACTGTTCTTCACCGGCCATATTGGTTTTTAATAACCAGCATCTATTTTCACCTGCCTGAAATTGTCCAGCGAATAATAAACCGTCATCAACCTCTCGAATCGCAAAAATCTTTCTTCCCTGTTCATAATCATTCTGCCAGATTACTTCACCTTCAGGATCAAGCATGACAGCATGTGCTACCCAGCGGTTGTCATTGTGAATATGTCCTGCGCCGACATAGTTTCCAGCTTTAGTCTCGATTACTGCATTGCATTCATCCTGACGCTCATGGTATGACCTCCACCATTCCTGGTTGAGGTCGGCATCGACTTTAACAACTGTGAAATGAATGCCTGCATTTTGCTCTCGATGTCTGCCACCCATAAGGTAACCTCCGTCATCGGTTTGGATGACACTGAAGCACCTTGCTCGATAGGGTGGATCTACATTGTTATTAGTATATGTTTGCTGAGATATCTCATTGGCATCTTCATCGGCAATAACGAGCCAGAAACCATTAACATTTAAGTCGGTCACGGAATAACCTGCCATTGCGAAGTTACCGTCTCGTTGAGCAAAAACATCGAGAAATTCATCGACTGGTCCACTATCGAAGAGTCTTATCCAGCGATTTTCCGGTTGTGCTGATGAAATTGCAGATGTGAGGAGTACGATGAAAACAATTGTACTGAAGAGTTTACAGCAGTATATTCTGTGAATTAAGGCATTCATGAGTTGAAACAGCTTTTATGTTTTAAACGGATAGGGGAGTTGTCTATTCGAGGATTTAGCAGAAAGAGAGGCAGCCTATTCTCGAAGACATAATAATGGGTTGCGGATGTTGTAGTTGCGCTAACGGTCATTTTCTCTCCAGATGCTTCTGATCAAGAATAAGATCTACAAATAGAACTACAACTGTGTTACAATCTTCGGGGTTAGAAATAATCTAAATTATGTTATTCGGATTAAAGATATGTCGAATGGGAATATAAGTCAAGTGTAATTTGAAAATAATTAATATTTTAACGCCCTTTTGCACTAATTTTTCAAATGGGAGGATGCTAATATATATATAATAAGGAAGAAAACACGAAATTTTTGAGAAACAGAATTAAGATAAAATCTGTTATTTCAAACAATGGGCTTGAGAGACATTAGTCGAGTTATAAGGAATTGGATATTATAAAAAAAGATCCAAAAAACGTACACAAGATGGTCATTGAAAGAGCCGATGTGTAGATGTTTGATTATGCGTTAGATAGTGATCAATAGGTGATATTAAAGTGCATTTAAAGAGGATAAAGTTTATCAAAATTGATGGATATTTTCTAATGGGCATATTTTATTTCAAAAATAGTTGCTTTAAAGAAATTGCTGATATATATTGGTTCTTCGCACACGAATTGGACCGGAAGTTTAGCCCCGGCTTGTAAAACAACGTGTACAGGATCTCGGGAAAACATGGTCGAATCAGTGTGCTTTTTTATGTTCTTTTTTACAATTTCAAATTTGATCGGATTAAGTTAAAAAGTACTCATTTTTTACTTTTTAACTTGACATTGAAAGATCGATTTGTTAGCTTATTAGTCGCTCCTGATTTTCAGGTTATTTTTTTCGAATCCGGGGATCATGAGCTTTGTTCTTTGACAGACGTGTACGGTTAGGTATTTCAGCCGATGCCTAACCAAAAATATATTTTCGAATATATTATTTTTTAAGATATAAACTTTTCATAACGGAGAGTTTGATCCTGGCTCAGGACGAACGCTAGCGGCGCGCTTAACACATGCAAGTCGAACGCCAACGTCAGACTTCGGTTTGGCAAGTAGCGTGGCGGATGGGTGAGTAGCGCGTGGGTAATCAACCTTTAAGCGGGGGATAAGCTCGGGAAACTGAGTACAATACCGCATGTTATCTTAGCATCGCATGATGCATAGATGAAAGCCTTCGGGCGCTTAGAGACGAGCCCGCGACTTATTAGCTTGTTGGTGAGGTAAAGGCTCACCAAGGCTCCGATGAGTAGCTGGTCTGAGAGGATGATCAGCCACACTGGGACTGAGATACGGCCCAGACTCCTACGGGAGGCAGCAGTGAGGAATATTGCGCAATGGACGAAAGTCTGACGCAGCGACGCCGCGTGAATGACGAAGCCCCTAGGGGTGTAAAGTTCTGTCGTGAGGGACGAGGGCCCACTTCGGTGGGAGGGACGGTACCTCACAAGAAAGCACCGGCTAACTCCGTGCCAGCAGCCGCGGTAATACGGAGGGTGCAA